>CAXVYS010000031.1:0-87277 GCA_963422675.2 Bacteroidia bacterium | reverse complement strand
ACCCTCAGAATTATTGCGACAACGGAATTCATACGCTTCCAAGGCAAAAGTATACCTGCGGTCCATCGGACAATACTTCATAACAAAACTTATTCCTCTAATGTGCTTAGAAAAAAGTAAGGTAAGTATCCATCGCAATTACTTGTTTCAAACTTAAAGGTTAGTTCGTTTAGTTAACGATAACATTTTTAGTATACCAATGGTCTCCTGATTTAATCTGAACAAAATAAACTCCAGAAGGATATGAGGACAGGTCCAACTTATATTCAGAACTCTCTATCACTTTAAATTCCGATTTCGCAAAGCCCAAAACATCAATTACTTTAATTTCGTTTATTATTTCACCCTCAGCTTGTACAGTAAGGTGGTCAGCAGTTGGATTTGGAAACAAGTGAAATTTTGCATTAACATTATTGAATTCCTTAATGCCAACAGTATTAAATGTTGAAGCTGTCATATCTAAATTTTGGGAATTGTTCCGGAAACCTAATTGATAAATTGTAAAAGATTCATTCGCAATACCGGGATTAACGGAATCGGTTTTGAATTGTAAAGTAACGTCAGTAGTCGATAGCGGTTGAATTTCGACAGTTAAAGTATCCTGGTGGATATTATGGCATTGGATATAACAATAACAAATAGCCCAATTGGCAGGCTTATTATTATTATATCTATCAATAAACACTTTAATAACACCAGTACTGGAATTCGAAAAGGTGATAGTGGAGGTAAACACATCTCCAGGTATTCCATCCATAGGTCCAGGATTTGAATTTATTTTTGTTGCAATTCCGCTTATTGAAAAGCTTTGTGCTCCCGCTGAAAAAGTACAAATTAAAAAATAAAAGAAAATTGTTTTCATATGAACCTGAATTAGTTAATGATAAATATAGAGAGAAAAAACCAAACGATTCTGTGTAATATACTTAATCGGCATTCCACGGTTATCCATTTCAAACATGGGGATTTGTTTCCTAACACTACAAATTCGGGATTTAAGCTCTTAAATGTCTTTCAGGAATAGCCACCTAAAATAACTCAATATAAATTAGCAATTTTAGATATTTCCAATGGTTTTTTTAAAATGATTTTTCTTCCGTTTGTTTCTATTAAACCTTCTTCTTTAAAATCATGTAAAAGTCTTGTTAAGGTTTCTCTGGCCGTTCCGATATATTTCGATAGGTCATCTCTTGATAAATCTAATTCAACCGGTTTATTCTCCTGATTTTCTTTTTTGTATTTATCACGTAGTACCAATAAGCTTAACGCTAAACGTTCTCTCACAGTTTTTTGCCCAAGCACTGCCAGGCCATTTACCAATACACCAAATTCATGACTCATCACTTTAAGCAAACGGTTCGATAAAATAGAAGACAATTGTATTGCCAGTAGAAAATCGTCTTTAGGTATAAATGAAATAATTGCTTCTTCTATTGTACTTGCCGTGTCTGTATATTTCTCTTCGCTTATTAAAGCATGGTAACCCAATAGCTCGCCTTCACGACAAACGTAAAAAATTTGCTCCCTACCCTCTTTATCCGTTTTGTATTTTTTTACTTTTCCTTTTTTTATAAAATAAATTCCTGTTGGGTAACTTCCTTCTCTGAACAAAATTTCACTCTTTTTATAAGTGTGCGTCACCCTATTTTTATTTAACAATTCCAGATCACTTTCCGGTAAGCCTTCAAAAATGGAGTCGCTATTGAAATTAAACTTATCAAATGGAAAATCAATACTTTGCATTGGTCATTAGGTGGGTAAAAGAGTCGTAAAGGTACTAATTTATAGTCGTTTTCCTAAAAGTGTGATTAAAGTCACACTTTCTCCTTAACCAAAATCATACTAATCACTCCTCTTAAGTCAAAAGTATTTTGTTTTAAACGAAATACCTTTGTCATCAAATAAATTTAAGAATGAATATACAGGATAAATTAAAACTTAAAAAAGGTCCTCTGGGTGAGCATGCCCATTATGCGCATGGTTATTACACTTTCCCGAAACTGGAAGGTGAAATTGGTTCCAAAATGATTTTTAATGGGAAAGAAGTACTTGTTTGGAGTCTAAATAATTATTTAGGCCTGGCAAATCATCCTGAAATCCGTCAGGCAGATTCTATTGGCACTTCATTATACGGACTGGCAAACCCAATGGGTGCCAGAATAATGACGGGAAACTCTAATTTGCACGAACGTTTAGAAGCCGAACTCTCCATTTTTGTAAAAAAAGAAGATACTTTTTTATTGAATTATGGCTATCAGGGTATGGTATCCGTTATTGATTCTATTGTTGATAGACACGATGTTATTGTGTATGATGCTGAATCGCATGCCTGTATTATTGATGGGGTGAGATTACATAATGGAAAAAGATTTGTATTTGCACATAATGACATGAATAGTTTGAAAAAACAATTGAATCATGCTAAAATTATTACAGATAAAACAGACGGCGGCATTTTGGTAATCACTGAAGGTGTTTTTGGTATGCGTGGGGATATGGGTAATCTAAAAGGGATAACAGCATTAAAAAAAGAATATGATTTTACCCTATTGGTAGATGACGCACATGGTATTGGTGTGATGGGAGAATCAGGGGCAGGTGCCGGGGAAGAGCAAGGTGTTCAAAAAAGTATCGATTTATATTTTGGAACCTTTGCCAAATCTTTCGCAGCTATTGGAGCATTTGTTTCAGGCAACAAACAAGTTATGGATCATTTAAGATACAATATGCGATCACAGATATTTGCAAAAGCATTACCAATGCCTTTGGTATTTGGTTTATTAAAACGTTTAGAGTTAATTAGAACAGATAGAGCGTATAGAGCTCAACTTTGGGCAATCACCCATGAACTGCAAAATGGATTAAAAGCAAATGGTTTCGAGATAGGAAATACCGTAACTCCTGTAACACCGGTGTATTTAAAAGGAACTATTGCTGAAGCAACAGAATTGGTGAAAGATCTAAGAGAAAATCATCATGTCTTTTGTTCCATGGTAGTGTATCCTGTTGTTCCTAAAGGCATTATTATTCTTCGTTTAATTCCCACATCGGCACATACAATGGCTGATGTAAAAAAAACCATTGAAGCTTTCATCGTCATTAACGAAAACCTATCCACTGGAAAATACGTTTCTAAAAAATTAAGCGCCGTTTAACCATATATAACAAATTCAATAAATATAGAATGATACATCATAAACGAAAACAAGAATTAGAACAATTAGGACTTCATAATCTTAAAAATATTTTTTGGAACATGAGTGTTCCCGCTTTAGTTGAAAAAACCATTTCATCAGGGCAAGGCTCTTTAACCGACACGGGTGCATTAGCCTGTGATACCGGCGAATTTACAGGTCGTTCTCCTAAAGACAAATTTATAGTGATGGACGAAACTACTAAAAAGTCCATCTGGTGGGGCGATGTGAATCATCCAATATCCATCGATACCTTTAAAAGAATTCAGGAACGGATGAATGCTTATTTGATTGGTAGAGATGTTTACATCAAAGACGCTTATGCCTGTGCGTCTGAAAAGTATAAACTAAATATCAGGATTATTACAGAGTACTCTTGGCAAAATCTGTTTGCTCATAATTTATTTTTAAGGCCAACAGCATCTGAACTGGAAAATTTCGCCCCAGAATGGACTATAGTATGTGTACCCGGTTTTAAAGCAGACCCTAAAGTGGATTTTACCAGGTCGCACAACTTCACGATCATCAACTTTACTTTAAAAATAATTTTAATAGGAGGTTCCGCTTATACAGGCGAAATTAAAAAAGGAATTTTCACTGTTTTAAATTACTTGTTACCTATTAAACATCAGGCACTTTCCATGCATTGTTCTGCTAACATTGGTAAAGAGGATGACACTTCTGTTTTCTTTGGTTTATCAGGAACAGGAAAAACAACCCTATCAGCCGATCCGGATCGCAAGCTCATTGGAGATGATGAACATGGTTGGGATAATGACTCGGTATTTAATTTTGAAGGTGGTTGCTATGCCAAGTGTGTTAATCTGAATAAGGAAAAAGAGCCTCAGATATTTAGTGCAATTAAGTTTGGTACCTTGCTCGAAAACATTGAGTTTAACAAAGGCACTCAAACAGTAAATTATGATGATATATCAAAAACAGAAAATACAAGGGCGGCCTATCCTATAGATTTTATTGATAATTCGATAACTCCTTCTGTCGGCAAACCTCCAAAAAATATTTTCTTTTTAACAGCCGATGCTTTTGGTGTAATACCTCCTATTTCAAAATTAACCACTGGTCAGGCCATGTATCATTTTATATCAGGCTATACAGCAAAAGTTGCAGGAACCGAAGCAGGAATTACAGAGCCCCAAACAACATTTTCAGCATGTTTTGGCAAACCTTTTTTACCGCTTCATCCAACACAATATGCTGAATTATTAGGCAAAAAATTAAAAGACACTTCTATTAATGTTTGGTTAATTAATACTGGTTGGACAGGTGGCAGTTATGGAACTGGCGAGCGCATTAAACTGAATTACACGCGAGCCATCATTACAGCTGCCTTAAATGGAGATTTAAAACATGTAAAATACAAAGAGCACAACATATTCGGTTTACAAATGCCTTTACAATGTCCCGGGGTTCCTTCCGAAATATTAGATCCATCTCACACATGGAAAAGTAAAACCAACTACGAAGAAACAGCGATAAAACTTGCCATGGCATTTACAAAAAATTTCGAGCAATATAAGGGCACAGCCAATGCAGAAATAGTTGCGGGAGGCCCTAAAATCAATACCGTTGAAAAAGAAACACAATAATAACATGAGCAATTTTTCAAAAGAGTATCTTATAACCTATAAAGGTGATTTAATAAGGCTGAAAAAAGGAATGTCGAAACCAGATGTTATTTCAATGATAGGTAAGCCTCTCCGTGTTGAAAATTGCAAAAGCAATGTAAATGAAAAATTAATCTTTAAAGTAAATAGCGGGCATCCCGTTTCAGTTTTATACTCCGTCTTATTTACAGAAGAAGAACTCGTTTACGTCGCCAAATTAAAATAAGAAAAATAAAATAACATGAAATACCCTGACAATTTGTTGTACACAAAAGATCACGAATGGATTTGCTTTGAAGGAGACCAGGCTACTATTGGCATAACCGATTTTGCTCAAAAAGAATTAGGCGATATAGTTTATTTAGACATTAATACGCTAAATGAGACAATAGACAAAGAGAGCATTTTTGGCACCGTAGAAGCAGTAAAAACAGTATCTGATTTATTTTTGCCGGTTACAGGAACCGTAATAGAAGTTAATTCAAAAATCAATGAAAATCCTGAATTAGTAAATAAAGACCCTTATGGTGATGGCTGGATCATAAAAATAAAAGTTATTCATGAAACTGAGAAAAAAGAATTATTATCCGTTAACACTTATAAAAAATTAATTGGTGCTTAAAGATCATGTACAAAATAAATTGCAGTTAACAGAGGACAATTTTAATAGCTTGTTACCGGAGTATTTGCAAAAAAAATCGAAAATCTATTTTACTCCCATTCATATCGCTCAAACAGCCACACAGTGGTTGACCAGTGATGGTAAAAAAAAGATACTGGATATTGGAGCCGGGGTTGGCAAGTTTTGTATTGCGGGAGCAACGTATTCAGATAGCTATTTTTGTGGTGTAGAATACAGACCAAGTCTCACGAAACTCGCTAATGAACTCATTGATCAATTTGGAATTAAAAATGCGGTTGTTTTAAACAAAAACATCCTGGATGTTGATTTCACAACATTCGATGCATTCTATATGTATAACCCTTTTTATGAAAACCTTGCCTTCGGAAATCGCTTAAATAGCGAAGTGACGTTAGCAACATCTCTATACAATTATTTTTTTAATCATACAGAGCAACAACTCGATAAAACCAAGCCAGGAACACGGCTTGTAACTTTTCACGGTAATAATTATGAAGTCCCCGATTCGTTTGAGAAAATAAAAGAAAATGAAGATTATTCATTAAAGTTATGGATCAGGAAATGATAACAGAATATTTACGTTTAAATATATCGGTAAAAGATAATGATTTTGTTTACTTCTTTAAATTCCATTAGGTTTATCCCATACATAACAATGATTATCTCTAAGGGGCTAATCGCTTGATTATCCAAGTGCGGGTTTCATTATCCAGATTGTATTCTACCCTATCGTGCAACCGATTAGGCTGCCCCTGCCAAAATTCATAGGTGTAAGGCTCAAGGCAAAAACCTCCCCAGAAAGAGGGATAGGGAATTTCTTTGTTTTTATATTTCGTCTCAAAGATCTTGTAATTTTCTTCCAATTCAACTTTACTGTCAAGTGGATTGCTTTGTGAAGATACCCAGGCAGAAATTTGACTTGCTATAGGTCTTTCTTTAAAATAGGCCGCAGAAACTACAGGATCTATTTTACTCAGGACACCACTAATCCTTATTTGCCTGTGTAGCTGAGGCCAAAAAAAGAGAATAGAGGCCTGCGGATTTTCTTCGATTTCTTTTCCTTTCCGGCTTTTATAATTGGTATAAAAGGTAAATCCCTTCCTGTCAAAATCTTTCAATAAAACAATTCTTACAGAAGGAATTCCCAATTTATTTGCGGTAGCAAGGATCATAGCGTTAGCCTCCATCACGTTTGCATCCAGCGATTCCCTGAGCCAGCTTTTAAACTGATCCAAAGGATCCGGGAACACATTTTTTTCATCCAGGGCGGTTCCGTGATAATTCGCAAGTAGTTTGCTGATAATTTCTTTCATAATAAAGTAGTTAGTTTTTATATTTTTCCAAGTTCCTTAAGCCTGTATATATGTGAGAGCAAAGCACTGTTAAAAGTAGATTTGAGGTTATATTGTAGCCCGTATTGCTTCACAGTTTGTTCAACAATAGGCGCTATTTCACGATAATGTATATGGCAAATATTCGGAAACAAATGATGTTCTATTTGAAAGTTTAAACCTCCTACGTACCAACTCAATAATTTATTATTTCGTGCAAAATCAGAAGTAGTATTTAGTTGGTGTACACTCCAATCAGTTCTAATCTGATCTTCAGCTACCGGTTGTCCGGCACCTTCGACTACATGCGCCATTTGAAAAATAAAACTTAAAATAATGCTTGCCGTCCAGTGCATAATAAAGAATCCTACCAAAATCTGCCAAAACGAATAATCTGTAAGCCAAACCGGTAACCCAATAATGATAAGCAAATACATGGTTTTCCTGAAAAACATTTTTGCAAATTCGTTTCTCATTTTTTTATTCTGGCTTATCAATAAACCTGCTTTATGGTATTTATACAATCTTGCAAAATCATTGGTAAGCATGGTAATAGTCATTAGCCCGTAAAAGGCAAAGGCATAAATAAACTGGTATTTGTGATATGATTTAAGTGGTTTATTTTCTGATAAGCGGATAGGTCCTTTATCATCAATATCTTCATCGAGGCCCGAAATATTTGTATAAGTATGATGTAAAACATTATGTTGTATTTTCCAGTTCAGTACATTACTCCCCAATAAATATAAAGTACCCGCCAGTATATTATTTACACGACTTCTTTTAGAATATGCTCCATGGCAGGCATCATGCATTACACCCATACCAATACCAGCTACACCAAATCCCATTAGCACACATAAACTCAAAGCAAGCCATGGATTAAAAGGCATAAAAAGAATAATACCAAAAGGAACAATGTATGAACTAACGAGAACGATAGTTTTTAAAATCATAGCTGTATTTGCTTTCGTAGAAATGTGATTTTGTTTAAAATAATCATTTACCCTTTTTCGGAGTTCAACCACAAATTCTTTTTCGAGCTTATTTGCACTAATAAATTTAATTGTCTTCATGTTACTTTTTTATAATAGATTAGGCAGTAGTACTAAAAATTGTGTTTTTGGGTATCCTGTTCCAATAACGTTTATCAAAGGCCAGGCAAATGTTTCTTAAAAAATATTTTCCATTTGGCAAAAGAATCACTTTGTTATTGTTGATGCTAAGAAGATCATCTTTCAATAGTTCAGTAAGACGTGGTTGACTGTCTTGCAAAAGTACTTTGTTGCACAAGGTTGTATTAAAATCACTCTCATGCCTACACATCAGGTTTAAAATATGTTGCCGTATTCTCAGGTCTTCGTGCGTAAGTACATGCCCTTTTTCTATAGGGAAGTGGCCACTATTAACAACTTCCTCATAGGCTTCCATTGTTTTGATGTTTTGTGAAAAAGCCGTCCATGTATCGCTTATAGAAGAACAACCCAAACCAATTAGTAATTTAGTATTATTTGTGGTGTATCCCATAAAATTCCGGTGAAGCGTTCCTTTACTAAAAGCGATTAATAATTCATCATTAGGCAATGCAAAATGATCCATCCCAATGTCTGAATAGTTTGCTTTTGTAAATAACTCTTTACCAATTTTGTAAAGTGCTCGTTTTTCAGAGGCAAGCGGTAAATCTTTATCCGTGTATTTTCTCTGTCCGGGTTTAAGCCAGGGTACATGGGCATAACTATAAAAGGCAATGCGTTCGGGTCTTAAAGAAATAATTTGCTCTACCGTTTGCTTTACCGACGTTTTGGTTTGGTAAGGAAGGCCATATACCAGATCAACGTTGATAGATGTATAGCCTATTCTACGCGCCATATCTATCACGTTCTTTACTTCCTCTACTGTTTGATACCGATTAATGGCTTCCTGTACTTTTATATCAAAATCCTGAATACCAAAGCTTACTCTTTTAAATCCTAGATTATATAAGGCCTGTAAATGTTCAGCAGTAGTATTTCCGGGATGTCCCTCAAAACTAAAATCATGAATTTCTGCAACATCAGAGTTACTTAAAATAGAACTTAGGAGATACTGTAAATGCTCTGGCGAAAAAAAAGTAGGAGTACCGCCACCCAGATGTATTTCTTTGATCAAGGGCCTGGCATTAAATTGTGTCAGATATAAGTTCCACTCTTTCAATACAGCTTCTATGTAAGGCCTTTCAACTTTGTGATTCACTGTTATTCTAGTATTGCAGGCGCAATAGGTACAAAGGCTTTCACAAAAAGGGAGATGAATGTATAAACTAATCCCATCTTTATTGTGTGCAATAAAAGCATTCTTAATATACTCTACCCAGGTTTCCTCGTTCAAATTATTATCCCAATACGGCACCGTTGGATAGCTTGTATAACGGGGAGCGGGGATATTATATTTTTCGACAAGATCTTTCATTTTACTGAACAGTAATATTATGATGCTTGAACTGCTCATCTAGTTCTCTGATTTTCGGAAATAGCACATTATTTTCGATATGAATATGTACATGAAAATCCATTTCAAATTCCTTAAGTGTGTTCATTAAGGATGTATATTCCTCCGAAACCTCTGAAGGATTATCAAAATTAGTTAAGGTGCATTTAATTTCTGATAAAGTGGTCACCGAATGGGCGTGTTCAATCTCCAAGATCTTAATAAGCTGAATGACTTTTGATACAGCATCCGATAAAAAGGAGGATTTGTCTTTTTGAAGATTGATTATTTTTTTGAGTTGTGGGAATAAAAATTTATCTTCTTTTTCGCAATGGTTTAAAAGGTTTTCCTTCAGCTCGCCAAATTGTTTGTCTATTCTACTTAAACGTTCAAGATGCACTGCGTCAGTGGGTAAATCAGAAATAAGGTTTTGAATCTGACAATGTATGAAAGAAAGTATTGCCGCTTCATTATGATGATGCTGTCCGTTAATAAGGTCCATCAACAGGCTAATATCCATATCTTCAATTGTACGATTCTCACCATCCAACTTTTTCTGAAGATTACTGAGCTCAGCGTCAATTTCAAGAAAATCAAGGCCCTTTTCATCACAGGCTTCTTTTAATGTTTGGTTACCCTGTTGGTAGTAATCAAATCCGTATTTTTCGAACAGGGAAATGGAAGTAGGTATATGGATGGCTAATTCGGATAGTTGCAGAGTCATTGTATAAAAGTTAAAGTTAGTTTTTGTGACAACAGTTCAAATGTTTATGCGAAGTTGAGTTTGGCATTGGTTTATCTTCCATCAATTTTGGACTGATATAGTTGATGCCTAAATTCAATCCTCTGAAAATAAGTAATACGGCCATAATTCCTATTACAACCGGCATTGACTTCCTGATGATATTACGCGTTTTCATAGTTACTAAGTGGCTTGTATAACTTATAGCAAACATAAATGGCAATGTGCCTACTCCAAATACAGCCATAAACAGCATTCCTTTTAAAACACTGCCTGTGGCAACAGCACCTGCAATACCCATATAAACCAGGCCACAGGGTAAAAGTCCATTTAATAAACCAATACTTAAAAAAGAGGTTATGCCTCGTTTTTGAAATTGTAAGTACAGGTTATGTTTTAGTGTATTAAGTAATCGATAAAACCAAGTTGAAACTGGCAAAGTATTTATCAATCGTTTGGGGATAAGAAGAGCTATTAATATAAGTGAGCCAATAATGATAGATAGTTTTTGCTGATAACCGAATAAGGCAAAGCTTTGCCCGATCATACCAAACAAGGCACCAAATAAAGTGTAGGTAATAATCCTTCCAGAATTATATGCCAGTATCGACAATATTTTCCGGGGAGCACTTTGTTGATGTACAGGTAATGCCAATGCTATAGGGCCACACATGCCAACGCAGTGAAAACTTCCCAGAAAACCTAACGATATTGCTGCCAAAATATACTCCATTAGATGGTGATAATTGTTTCTTTGTAATAGTTAATTGCATTATTTTTCCAGTACAAGCACATTTTGTAAATACCTTTATGGAGTGATGCTTTAGAGATCAATTGCTCCCCATCTGCATTAAATGCCAATCTTAGTTTTAAATCTTTAGAAGAATCAGAAGGTCTGAAAAATAAAATTTCCCCTTTAAAATCTTTGGCCATTTCTGTACCGGGAAAGCGGAGAGCCACACAAGTATCCATTATCTGATAATCAATCGTTATTTTCAATTTTTTTTCATTTGCTAAATCGTCTATTCTTTGCTGATAATTTAACTCTTGTTCATAATAGTCTTTTGCAACCAACTCACTTTTGTTATTGGCACTTATAAATACCATACTCGAAATAAGTATTACGAACCCTGTGTATAATACAGTAATTTTTATTCCCCAACTCATCATTAATAGGTTATTAAATTTATAATGCAACAGGTCCTAAAAAATTAGTTTTTACAGTTTTAATAAGTTTACCGTTACTATAAATCCCAATTGTTAGTTCTGTTTTTCTTTTTTTTATATCTCTTTCATCCAGAAAAAGGAAAAAGCTTCCCTGTATCATCTCCTCTTTTTTTACGACCAGATCTTTCCCAATAATTTGAATACTTGCCTGAGGAAATTGTTCTACTTTAAGTATCACCGGGAGTTCTTTACGGGTTTTATTAATTAATTTAATTGTAAATAAATTACTTATTTTATGATCAGGCTGTTCCTGATAAAGCATTCCTTTTGCTCTTATAACCGTTGCATCAAAATCTGACCGGCTTATTAACAAAAAGCATTCTACACCAATTAATATCAATAAAACTGCCGAATAGGCTTTCATCCGGCCTGTAAAGGAGAGTTTGATTTTATTTTTAATGCCATTTTCCGAATCAAAACGAATCAACCCTTTTTCTAAACCCACAGATTCCATCATATGATCACAGGCGTCGATACAGGCAGTACAGTTAATACATTCAAGTTGCGTTCCGTTCCTGATGTCTATTCCTGTTGGACATACTTTCACACACATATTGCAATCAATACAATCTCCACCCGTTCTTAGTTCATTCTTTTTAAACTTGTGCCGGCCTTCTCCTCTTATGTCATCATAAGCAACTACAATGGAATCTCGATCCAACAAAACACCCTGCATACGACCATACGGACAAACAATCAAACAAACTTGTTCCCTGAACCATGAATAAATAAAGAAGAAAATACCCGTAAAAATTAAAATAGATATAAAACCTCCCACATGTGAGCTGATGGGTTCTGTTATAATCTTTAGCAGCTCATCCAAACCAATGATATAAGAAAGAAACGTATTAGCAATCAAAAATGACAACAAAAAAAACAGCACATATTTAACTGTACGCTTCATGATCTTTGTTCTGCTTAACGGTGCCTGTTTCAAGGCTTTTTGGTGAGGGGCATCTCCATCGATCCAATACTCTATGCGACGGAATAGCATTTCCATAAAAATTGTTTGGGGGCAGGCCCATCCGCAAAACACACGACCAAAAATAACAGTGAAAAGTGCTATAAAAACAATAAAGATGAGCATGCCGATACCGAAAATAAAAAAGTCCTGGGGCCAGAAAATTGTACCGAATAAAATAAATTTTCTTTCAAGAATATTCATGAGGAACAGAGGTTCTCCATGAACTTTGATAAAAGGCAGGCCAAAGAAAACAATCAGATAGATGTAACTTAAATATTTCCGATAATTAAATAATTTACCGGAAGGTTTATACGGAAAAATCCATTTTCTCTTACCGTTCTCATCGATCGTTGTCAGGTGGTCACGAAACGAATCAGTAGTATCATCAGCTAAAGCCATGTTAATTGGTATCAGTACTTATTGAATGGTATCTTTTTTTATCATCAGGGTATCTTCAACAACGGTTATTGAATCCCGGGTGTTACTTTTTTCTTCCTTAAAAAGGTCGCCCTGTGGTGATTTCGCTTCTGGAGGATTTGTCCCCGATAAAGTTTTAATAAAGCTTGCAAGTTGTGCTATCTGAACAGGTGAAAGGTCTTCTTTCCACGATTTCATTCCTTTATCTACCCAACCATATTTAATGGTTTTAAATATATCTGCAAGTGCACCACCATGTAGCCAATAAACATCTGTTAAATTAGGCCCTACAGTTCCCTGCCCGAGTTTACCATGGCACGCCGAACAATTGGCAATAAATAATTGTTTACCGGTTTCGATATCAGCTCCTTCTAATTGTTTCACATTAGTTTCATCTACATTATTGGCAGCTGTTTTCATATATTCTTCTACTTCCAGTTTTCCCTGCGCCAAAGCTTTATTGTATTCCACTATTTGTAAATCACCCGTTCCCAGAACATGGTAATTGATCATATAAATGAAAGCAACCACAATACTTAAATAAAAACCATATTTCCACCAGGGTGGTAAATCATTATCCAATTCTTTGATACCGTCATAATCATGGTCCAGTATAATATCCTGCTCTTTATCTATATCAATAGAAGCATTTATTTTTTCAAGAATTGTTTTGGTCTTGGGCTTTTGAACACGCATTTGAGTTATGGGTTTTATAAACCCCATAATCATACGATAGAGCACAACAATGATAATACCTTCCACTAAAATAACAGCGATCATACTAAAAAACGTTAACATGTCCAGTCCACCAATCAACCAGCTGTTGACAGTGTGATGAGTTGTTTGCGCCTTCAGTTGAAAACCAGATAGTAGGATAAGCAATACGCTTGTTTTTTTTATAATATCGTTGCTTTTATTTTTTCCGTCGCTTTCAATGGATTTATTAATCAGATAATCGCTATCAGCAATATTTTTAAGTGTTTGCCCTAAAGCATATATTACTATAAGTAGTGCAATAATTAAAACCAGTAAAGTATTAAAAAAGACATTTGAAAAACAACCTTCATTATTTATAGAAGGATTGGTTTCCTGGGCGTAATTAAACATTGGCAGAAATAATAAACCAAAAAAAATGATCTTGTATTTAGTGAGTTGCTTCATCATAATCTTTTGTATTGAGAATTAATACATCGTCGTTTTTAGAAGTTAATGGTAATTGTGAAAGCGTATCAAAGTATTCTTTCCGGCCTTTAATGACAAAAAACATCACTCCGATAAAAAAAATAAAGAAGATCATTAAGGAGGTAAGAGGATATATCCCCACACCCGTCATACTTTCAAGATAATTGATGAATTTCATAGTGCTTTTTTATGAAGGTTATTTATTTAATGTGTCTCTTTTGGATTCATTCTTTATATCTGTTCCCATACGTTGCAAGTAGCCAATAAGTGCAATAACTTCTCTGTCAGCCAATATTCTGATGCCATCTTTTTCTAAATTTCCGGCAATAATTTTTGCCTGTTGCTCCATATCTTTGGCGGCTTTGTTTTCGTAACCATCTGGGTAAGGAACTCCTAATCGTTTCATTGCTCTTATTTTTGCAACGGTTAACGAAACATCAATCTGGTCATCAAACAGCCATGGATAAGGTGGCATAATAGATCCCGGAGACATAGACGTTGGGTCCAACATATGGTTGTAATGCCAGCTATCAGGGTACTTTCCACCTACACGTGCCAAATCAGGTCCCGTCCGTTTACTACCCCACTGAAAAGGATGGTCGTACACAAATTCCCCTGCTTTTGAATATTCACCATAACGGGCTGTTTCACTTCTGAAAGGCCGTATCATTTGTGAATGACAAGTATAACAGCCTTCTCTTACATAAATGTCTCTGCCATGCAATTCAAGTGGTGTATAAGGTTTTACACTCGCAATGGTAGGAATATTTGATTTTACGAGAAAAGTTGGTACAAATTCGATGATGCCACCAATTGCAACCACCACTAAACTTACGATCATCATTTGAACAGGTTTACGTTCTATCCATCGATGCCAGTGTTCTTTACCATGGGAGATAACTGTGTTTTCCAAAGCCGGTGCTTCCGCATTTTCATTTGCAAGAAATGATCCTTTTTTAATTGTCTTAATAAGATTATAAACCATCATCACTGCTCCAATAAGGTATAACGATCCGCCTATTGCCCTTGTAGCATAAAATGGGATCATTTTTGTGACCGTATCCATGAACTGCCATTTTAACTGTCCTTCAGGTGTAAATTCTTTCCACATTAAACTCTGCATAATGCCGCTCCAATACATGGGAACTGCATATAGTACAATTCCTAAAGTGCCGATCCAGAAATGCATATTCGCTAGTTTTTTAGAGAACAATTCCACTCGAAATAATCTGGGGATGAGCCAGTATAAAATCCCGAAAGTCATAAAGCCATTCCAGCCCAGAGCTCCAACATGCACATGTGCCACGATCCAATCAGTATAATGCGCAATAGCACTTACATTTTTAAGTGATAACATGGGGCCTTCGAAAGTAGCCATACCATAAGCAGTAACTGCTACCACTAAAAATTTCAATACAACATCTTCTCTCACTTTATCCCATGCACCCCGTAAGGTTAATAAACCATTGATCATACCACCCCAGGAAGGTGCTATCAACATGATAGAAAACACCACACCTAAGGATTGTGCCCAGTCAGGCACTGATGTGTATAATAAATGATGAGGCCCTGCCCAGATGTAGATAAAGATTAAAGACCAGAAATGGATGATGGATAAACGGTAAGAATACACCGGGCGATTGGCTGCCTTTGGTAAAAAGTAATACATTAAGCCTAAATAAGGTGTTGTTAAGAAAAAAGCAACAGCGTTGTGCCCATACCACCATTGCACCAGGGCATCCTGAACACCGGCATACCATGAATAGGATTTCCAGAATGATACCGGAATTTCAATGGAATTAACAATATGCAACATTGCAATAGTTACAAATGTTGCTATATAGAACCAAATGGCGACATATAAATGACGTTCTCTTCTACGAATGATCGTACCAAACATATTCCAACCAAACACTACCCAAACTATGGTAATTAAAATATCAATAGGCCATTCCAGTTCTGCATATTCTTTCCCTGTTGTTTTTCCTAAAGCCAAAGAAATTGCCGCTAATACAATAATAAATTGCCATCCGAAAAAATGTACTTTACTCAAAAAATCACTAAACATCCGTGCTTTCAGTAATCTTTGCAGAGAATAATAAACACCCATAAAAATACCATTACCCACAAAGGCAAAAATGACTGCATTTGTATGTATGGGACGAACCCTTCCAAATGTGGTATATGGTAAGTCCATATTTAAAGCAGGAATGCATAATTGCAAAGCTGCCAATAATCCTGCGAGCATACCAACTATACCCCAGAACATGGTTGCGTAAGCAAACCATTTTACCGTTTTATTATCGTACTGAAATTTTTGTAGTTCCATATGAGTTATTGTTTTGTTTTATCGTCTTTATCTTGTTTTACATCATTTTCAAAAAGAATTCTAACAGATGGTGTATAATCATCTTCGTATTGGTTGGTTTTTACCGACCATATAAATGCGATAAGAAATCCGATGGCAATCATCAGACTTGCAAGTATCAATATAAAAATTACGCTCATGAGATTTTATTGGCAAAGATATTTCTACAGTATTTTTCAAGGGCTGAGTACCGTCAGTTAGCCGTATGATTTGTATCATCTTTTGGGTGTTTGTTAATTACTTTAAGTCCGGCTTTTTTAAGACTAAGAGAACATAAAGAACTCATTCCTGTCGTAAATAACACAATACTAATGGAGCTTACCGGCATTAAAATAGCCGCAATGACGGGCTTTAATTGCCCCTGAACGGCAAAGTACAATCCGATAAGATTATATGCAATTGAAATAACAAAACTCATATTGATAATCAATTTATTTTGTTTGCAATATCTTAGTAATGGATTAAAATAGCTAAAGCTATTTCCATTCATGATCACATCGCAGGCGGGAGAAAAATTATTAATATTATCGGTAACAGCAATGCCTACATCACTTTGCTTTAAAGCTCCCGCATCATTTAACCCATCACCCATCATAATTACCTTTTTACCATAAGCCTGTAATTTTTTTATATAATTGAGTTTATCCTGAGGCGATTGATTAAATAAGAGGTCAGACCTAAACCATTTTTTTAATTTTAACTGCTCTGAATTATTATCACCGGATAGTAAAGAAATATCGTATTTCTCCTGAAGCTCTTTTAATAACTCCGATAAACCCGGCCGATATGTAGTTTGAATAGAATAATAGCCAAGTAACTTGTTATCTATTTTCACATAAACATTACTTCCTTTATCTGTGCTAACTATTTTTTCGTTTATAAAATCGGATGAGCCCATCAGGATCTCATGATCAAGGACTCTTCCTCTTATCCCCAAACCCACAAGCTCTTCATAATTTTTTACCGGTATCAGTTTACAAAATGGGAGTGATTGTAAGATAGCTTTACTTAAGGGATGATTGGATTGACCTACTAAAGATCTGATAAGCTGAATGGTTTCATAATGTAATTGAACACCTGTAAATGTAATGGCTGATTCCTCCTGTTGCGTAATGGTACCGGTTTTATCAAATACGATGGTATCGGCCTCAGAAATTTGTTCTATGACAGCTGCATTTCGGGCATAAAAGCCATACTTCTGTAATATCCGTAACATATTGCCATTTGTAAATGTAGCTGAGAGCAATAAGGCACAAGGGCAAGCCACTATTAAAACAGAAGTTACCGAGTTCCATATACGCGACGCATCATGTACATACCAATACAATGCTGAAGCAATTGCGATTGAAAACAAAACAAGCGTAAAGTATTTACTTATGGAATGAATGTATGATTTACCTGTATCTTTTGCTTTCGTGAAAGCATCGTTATTCCATAGTTGTGTAAGGTAGCTTTGGGATACATCCTTCACAACTTCCAGTTCCAATGCACCTCCCGTTTGTTTTCCTCCGGCGTAAATAATCTCTCCTATATGCTTTTCAACCGGGATTGCCTCTCCCGAGACAAAGCTATAATCAATCATTCCTTTGCCAAGAAAAAGGATACAGTCGGCAGGAATAATTTCGCTACTATGAACTTTTATGCGCTGTCCCGTTTTCAAATTCGAAACAGGTATTTGTTCTTCCATTCCATTTTCTGATAGTAGAGTAACTCCTAAAGGGAAATATGATGTGTAATCCCTATCAAAGGCCATCGTATTATAGGTTTTGTTTTGAAAAAAACGGCCAATTAACATAAAGAAAACAATACCTGACATAGAATCCAGGTAACCTGCGCCGGTTTGTGATAAGATTTCATAAAGACTCCTGCCAAAGGTGATTAGTATTGCAATGGCAATGGGAGCATCAATATTCAGTATTTTTTGCTTTATACTTTTCCAGGCCGATACAAAAAACTCAGAAGCACTATAAAAAAATACCGGTAATGATAAAAAGAGAATTAAATAAGAAAATAGTTGTTGCAAGTCTTTTTCTTCCATATTTCCTAATGAAAAATACTCAGGAAAACTTAGAAGCATGATGTTACCGAAACAGAAACCGGTAACTCCTATTTTATAGATCCTGGTTTTATCATAGTTTTTTTTTGGTTTATCGGCCAGGTTATTTAAACTGAAATGCGGTTCATAACCAATAGCCGTTAAAAGCTCCGTTACTTTTCTTAAAGAGGTGTATTGATGGTTAAATACAATACTTACTTCTTTTTTTAAAAAATTTACCTGTGAGCGAATGATATGTTTATCCAGTTTCCCCAGATGTTCCAATAACCAAATACAAGAACTGCAATGCATTTGAGGCAAATAAAAACTCACATGACTTTGAACTTTGTCTTTATAATGAATAAGTTTTAGCTGAAGGGTATCGTCGTCGAGAAAAACAAATTTGTCGGGACGCACTTGTGTTTTTTGAGACAGACCGGGCTGACTCTCCATCATATAGTAATCACAAAGCTCCACTTTATTAAGGATCTCGTAAACGGTTTTACAACCCTGGCAACAAAAGTGTTTTTCAGCAATATGAATGGTTTCGTTTTCACAATTTTCGCCACAATGATAGCAAAGCATGATACGTTGTGTTTCTTTTATCATATTGAGTCAAAATTATAGCGCATCTCCCAATTAATACCTGATCACGGTAAGTCTCTTGTATGATAGAAATCATATTAGCAATTTGAAAAAATAAGAGCATCCAAACTAATGGTCTGCTTTACAAAATCATATCCCACTTTAATCGTGTCGTCGATTTTTCAATATCTTACATGTCATCATACTATTTCTTGCTATAAATAACAATCAATTTCTCTCCTGATATTTGCAATCGGAATAATACCGGAACTTGTCCACTCTCTTTTCCCATTTTTGTATAAAATCAAAAGAGGTAAGGTGTTTACTTCAAACTTTTCAGCTACTTCCACATCTCTTTCGATGTCTATTCTTAATACTTCCATTTTGCTGCTATATTCTTCTTCGATTTCAGCTATAACGGGTTTAAATTTTGGACACACGGCGCACCACCCGGCTGAAAAGTAAACCAAAACTGCTTTATTTTTGTTGGCAATTCTTTTATTAAATGCTTCCAAACTAATTACAGGATCGTCTTGCTTTGGCCTGGCCATTGTAGGTTTATAGACAAATGCTGAGAGGGTTATTATTATTAAACCCACAAAAATTACGTTTAAGTAACCCCACCTTATAGTTTTGGTCTTCATTTTATATCCATTCACTTATAAATACACTAAGTTCAGTTTTAAGAAAATTGAAAATTTTCTTAAAACTGCTTGCCCTTTCTTTCAAAACGATATGATCTTCCTGCCTATGGCATTCCAAGGCAACATTGGTTTTTTGAATTTCGCAATTTACGCTATCATTATTGAGATTGACCTCATGTTTCTGGCTTCCAATAGTATCCGATTGAAGAATGAATTGGTTTTGAAAATGCTCAACCTCTGCCAGTAGGTCATTCATCCATTCTTTATTTTCCTTATGCAGCGTGTAAATTTTCTTAGCTTTCATAGGTTTCGTTTTTATAGATTTTATACCAAAAGTCTTACAAAGCGACTGATTTAGTGCTGAGGGTCATCAAAACAACACATGACTTTTATCATATTTTAGACAAGTAATTCCTATTATTTTCACTCCTGATTAATTCGTATCTTAGCCTTGAATCATATAAGTAAACATAAAATGCAAACAAAAGAAGGCATTGATGCTCTGTTTCTTTATGCAACAGAAGGAATATTGATCACTAATGAACGGGGAGAAATTATTAACGTCAACCCAAGTGCGGAGAAACTGTTCAGATATGAGTCTGGCGAGTTACTGGATAAAAGGATCGAAGTTTTAATTCCTGCACGATTTTCAGCACATATGCAGCATCGTGAGCACTACAATGTAAATCCTCGTGCCAGATCTATGGGAGCAGGAATGGAATTATATGGCTTGAGAAAAGATGGTACTGAATTACCGGTTGAGATAAGTTTGAGTCCCTATTCTACTCTTGAAGGAAAATTTGTAGTAGCATTTATTGTGGATATTACCTTACGGAAGCAATCTGAAGAAAGGCTCAAAAATTATTCTTTTGAACTGGAAAAACAGGTAAAAAACAGAACGCTTATACTCGAAGAAGCTATTCAGGAACTGGAAAAAACGAAAAAAGATCTTCATAACGCCCTGAAAAAGGAAAAAGAACTAAATGAGCTGAAATCAAGATTCGTGTCTATGGCTTCCCATGAATTTAGAACGCCACTTACAACTATGATGTCCTCCTTATCTTTGGTAACCAAATATGGCGAGCAAAAGGATACGGAAAACCAGAGCAAGCATGTTACAAAAATAAAAACATCTATCAATAATTTAACGGATATTTTAAACGACTTTCTTTCCGTTAGTAAATTGGAGGAAGGCAAAATTGAAAATATGCCTGAAGAAATAAATGTAAAGAATTATGTAATGGATATTATTTCAGAAATGAAACCAATGGCTGTTAATGACCAAAACATCGTTCATCAGCATAGTGGTTCCGAAACCGCACTCGTTGACAAAAAATTATTGAAAAATGTGTTGTTTAATCTTATCTCAAATGCCATCAAATTTTCTCCGGAAAGTGAATCTATTGAAATTAATTCCCAGGTATCCAGTTACTCTTTCAGAATATCCGTTAAGGATAATGGTATAGGTATTACTAAAGAAGACCAAAAACATTTATTTGAACGATTTTTTAGAGGACATAATGCAACACATATACAAGGCACGGGCTTAGGTCTAAATATTGTTGCAAAGTATGCTGAGCTCATGAATGGCTCTATCAATTTTGAGAGTGAAGAACATAAAGGAACAACATTTACCATTATTATTCCACAATAACATGAAAACAATTCTTTTGATAGAAGATAATACCGATGTACGGGAAAATACGGCGGAGATCCTAACATTATCACAATACAAAGTGATTACTGCGGTAAACGGGAAAGAAGGTGTTGAACTGGCAAAAAAAGAGAAACCCGATCTGATCATTTGTGACATCATGATGCCTGTATTAGATGGACACGGAGCTCTACACTTATTATCAAAGAATGAAGAAACAGCAGGCATTCCTTTTATTTTTTTAACGGCAAAGGCTGAACGGAGCGATTTTAGAAAAGGAATGGAAATGGGAGCAGATGATTATTTAACCAAACCCTTTGACGATGTGGAATTGTTGAATGCGATTGAAAGTCGGCTTAAAAAAAATGACATTTTGAAAAAGGAATTTACCAAAAACATGGCGGGCATTAATGATTTCATTAATGAAGCAAAAGGAATAGACTCCCTTAAAAAACTTTCGGAAGAACGCGACATAAGAATTTATAAAAAGAAAGATGATATTTATAAAGAGGGCAGTTTCCCAAAAGGAATCTATTTTGTAAGCAAGGGGAAAGTAAAAACCTATCAAACAAGTGAATCGGGTAAGGAGTTAATTACTGAATTGCATAAAGAAGGTGATTTTTTCGGTTACCTTTCTTTATTACAGGGCGAAAAATATGCCAGTTCAGCAACAACACTGGAAGACTCTGAGATTTATATGATCCCTAAAGAAGACTTTTTTTCATTGATTTATAAAAACGCTGAAGTATCTCGCAGATTCATTGAGTTATTATCAAATAATTTGCGTGAAAATGAAAAACAATTAGTGAAGTTGGCTTATCATTCGGTAAGAAAAAGAGTGGCAGAAGCGCTTGTGAAACTTTCTGATAAGTATAAAAAGGACGACGAACTAAAGTTCAGTATGAATATTTCGAGAGAAGACCTTGCTAATATGGTAGGAACAGCTACTGAAACTGTTATCAGAACCTTAAGCGATTTTAAGGAAGATAAATTTATAGAAATAGCTGGTGGCACCATCTCAATTCTTAATTATGACAAGCTAGTCAAAATGAAAAACTAATTAATGCTTATACATTAGAAGTTGTTTTTTCGACTATGATAAAGATCATACCCCCTTTTGATCTTTCTCATTTCTAATCTTTTATAACGTCCCTACCTTTGTTTCATAATTGTTTGAAACAAAAAAAGTGGAAATTATGAATCAATATCATTACATCGCTACGGCACTCATTGCAAGGGTATTTTTAGGTTGCCTGTTTTTTTTTCAAGGATATGATGCGGTTTTTAAGGTAAAAATAAAGAATGTTATTGATACTTTTGAAAATGAATTTTCCAAAAAGGGCATACCGAAATTCTTGATTATTTGTGCATCGTGGTTTACATCCTATACAGAACTTATTGGCGGATTCTTATTAATCATTGGCCTTTTTGAATACTCGGCCTTATATCTTTTGGGAATTAACCTGATTATTGCGGCCATTGGATTTGGTATTACTACACCCATGTGGAATACCCGCCATGTATTTCCAAGACTCATTTTAATTCTTTTTCTTCTTGTCATACCACAAAGCTGGCATATCGCTTCGCTCGACACCTTATTTTTTAAACCCTAAAACACAAAATCATGGAAACAACTATTAAAACAATCCACAAAAACACTTCTTATTCAGAAAGCAAGTCAACATCAACTATATGGAAAAATATGGAATTTAATCGTTTCGGGATCATAGCCATTCTGGTAGTTATTTTGGGCTGTCTTGGAGGATTAGCTGCTTCATTTGGAGCAAATGACAATCTTCTAAAACTTTCCATGGTGGCATTTCCAACCATTATTGCTTTGGCTTTAGTACTTGCCGTTGCTCCCATGAGAGTTATCATTTATGTAAGTGCTATCGCTCTGATTCTTGACTTAGTAGTTTTCGTTTTTTAACTTTCAAATCCTATCCCATGAAAACAATCCTTGTTCCTACAGATTTTTCTGAAATTTCAGATAACGCCATAGAATACGCTGTTCAAATTGCTAAAATAACTCAGTCAAAATTAATTCTGTTTCATGCTTATGATATTCCGGTTATTACAACAGAAGCAGTGATAGCTTTACCTACTATCGGAGATCTTGAACAATCCGCCATAGATAATTTAAAAAAGATCAAAAAAAACATCCGGTTAAAACATGGTAATGCATTAGCCATAGAATATGCTTGCAAATGCGGATTTGCCGTTGAAGAAATAAACCTCTTTGCAAAAGAGAACAAAACAGATCTTATCGTGATGGGAATGCAAGGTGCCGGATATTTAACAGAAAAACTGATCGGGAGTGTTACTACTTCATTAATACGGAAATCAACATGCCCTGTTATGGCCATCGACCAGCATGTGAAATTTAAAATTCCTAAAAAAATTGTATTGGCTTGCGATTATAAACATATTCATAAATCCTTATTATGGCCACTAAAAGAAATGGCTGCAATGTTCGATTCCCATATTTACATTTTGAACGTTGTTAAAGAGTCTCCCAAGATTATTGATCTTGAAATAGCAGTTGAGGGTTTAAGACTGGACGATGCTCTTAAACAGCTGGATCACTCCTTTCACCCGGTTACAAATGATGAAGTCGTAATTGGAATAAACGACTACGTTTCGAAGATGCATATGGATATGGTGGTCATGATTCCCAGACAGAAATCTTTTTTTGAAAAGCTCTTTTCCGAGTCAACTACTAAACGAATGGCATTTCATACTCATGTTCCATTGCTCGCTTTACATGAGTGATGAACTGATGCCTGAAATTAACTCAACAATAACAAACAGATAAATATAAACTCATGAAAATAACTATTAACGACCATAGAAAGATCTTTGCTATACAGGAAGAATTCAATCAGCTATTTCCATACCTTAAATTGGAGTTTTTTTCGAAGCCTCATAAAAAAGGCGGTGCATCTTCAAAAAAATTTATAAAGCATAACAGTAAAACTTTAGAAGAATGCAGAACCGTTCATAATACAGGTGAAATTACTATTATTCCAGGAATGACCGTTTCTGAGCTTGAGCAGGATTTTGGCAATGTATATGGCTTAGGTATTCAGGTATTCCGAAAATCGGGTAAAACCTGGCTCGAAACAACGGTAACAGATAACTGGACATTAGAAGAACAAAATATGCAGGGAGAAGACCTTAGTAAAACATCCTAACCTGATAACAATTTATATCCGGGTTGATACAACTCATTTATAAATTATTTTTTTCGAAATAATTTTGTTTCACAATTAAAAATTAATCTATGAAAACAATTATTGCTTGTGCGGATTTTTCGGAAGCTTCCGATAATGCTTGTAGATACGCTGCATTTTTAGCACATAAACTTAGCTGTAAGCTAACTATTTTCAATATGTTTAACACTCCCATTATCCATTCAAACACAGGGATTTATGGAATTTTACACAGTGAACAAAAAACAATCAGCCAACTAAAAACAGGTAAATTGATAACCCGGTTACAAATCCAGTTTCCGAAAATTAAAATTGACTCTTTTGTAACATTTGGGAGATTCAAAGAGGAGTTGGAAAATTTCACGAAAGCTCACCGGGTGGAAGCCACTGTAATGGGGCTTGCCATTAAAAACAGGGTTTCAAAATACATTTACGGAAGCCATGGTGTTGATATTACAGGTAAAATAGATTGCCCGGTTATCATTGTACCATCAAACTATAAGAATCATCAATTATCAAAAGTATTACTTACCGTAGATAACCGTGAAAAGCTTCTCAAATCTTCTTTAAAGGGTTTTGAAAATTTCATTAAAGAATCAAAAACAAAATTAGATCTCCTCCATGTAAGGACAGAATGGGAGATTTTTGGCCCGGTGATAGATACGCTTAAGATAAACGGAAAGAATTTAAAGATTGGCCAGATAAAAGCAAATGACATTCAGACTGGAGTGAAAAAATACTGCGTATCAGAAGATATAGATATGATTGCGATCATCAGCAAAAAACATTCGGCATTTTATAATTTTTTTTCTGAATCAAATAGCAAAAAAATAGCCTTTTCAGCCAAAATTCCGGTAATGGCAATTCACGAATAATAAGCAATTTAAACTAACGAATATGAAATTTCTATTTATAAATACAACCTGGTCCAATGCGCAGTTAATCCTGTTTAAATTATGTGTCTTCTCTTTCGGAATCATAGCCGGTTTATGCTTTTATGAGTATCTGAAGACTTACCTTCCATATATAACGGGTTTCTGTACGATAACAGCTATATGGATTATTTACCTGTGGATCAAAAAAATGAAGTCGACTATCAAATGAATACTAAAATTTTAAATAATTTTTTGTCTGAAGCTGGTGATATCTCCAGATTTACAGTCAGGTTTTTTAAAGAAGCTTCTAAGCCACGGTATGAGTTTTCCGAATTAATGCGGCAATGTTATTATATCGGCTACAAATCTGTTCCACTTGTTATCATTACAGCCTTTATTATGGGGTTGGTAATTACCATACAATCACGACCAACATTGGTTGAATTTGGAGCCGAAGCATGGCTTCCTAAAATGGTATCGGTTTCGTTGGTTCGTGAAATTGCTCCTGTAATTACCGCACTTATTTGCGCGGGTAAAATTGGCAGTGGTATTGGCGCGGAGCTCGGTTCTATGAAAGTAACTGAACAAATCGATGCCATGGAAGTTTCTGGGACAAATCCATTTAAGTACTTAATAGTGACAAGGGTAATGGCAACTACTTTAATGATTCCAATCCTTGTTGTATTAGCTGATACCATTTCCCTTTATGGTAGTTATTTAGGAACAAATATACGAGGCGTGGTAAGCTGGGATCTGTTTTGGAATCAGGTGTTTAATACACTTTCCTTTGGCGATGTTATCCCTTCCATTGCCAAAACTTTTTTGTTTGGTTTTGCTATTGGTCTGGTTGGTTGTTATAAAGGATATAATTCAAGTAAAGGTACCGAGGGCGTTGGCCGGTCGGCAAATTCAGCGGTTGTTATTTCTTCGCTACTTGTATTCATTCTTGATCTAGTTGCGGTTCAAATAACAGATCTTTTAAAACTGACATGATTACAGAAACAAATATACAGCCACAAAAAGAATTTGTTACGGAAGACGAACCTGTAATACAATTAAGAAATGTGTATAAGTCATTCGGTAATAACCATGTACTAAAAAATATTAATCTGGATTTGAATAAAGGTGAGAATTTAGTAGTTCTTGGAAAATCTGGTTCTGGAAAATCAGTTCTGATAAAGTGTATTATAGGCCTTATTAAACCTGATAAAGGCAGCATAAAAGTTTTAGGGAAAAATATTCCAGATATTGATCAGGAGGAACTTGATAAGATTCGGGCCAAAGTAGGATTCCTATTTCAAAGTAATGCGCTATACGATTCCATGACGGTTAGAGAGAATCTAGAATTTTCTTTAAGAAGGCATTCGGGGAAATTTTCAAAGGAAGAGTTAAACACAAAGGTTCTAGAAGTCCTTATAAATGTCGGACTTGAACATACTATTGACCTGAATCCATCAGAACTTTCAGGAGGAATGAAAAAACGAATTGCACTGGCAAGAACGTTGATCCTTAAACCGGAAATCATTTTATATGACGAGCCCACTGCCGGCCTTGACCCAATAACCGGCACTGAGATAAGTAATCTCATGCGGGAACTGGCTAAAAAATACAATACCTCTTCTATTATTATTTCACATGATATGAATTGTGTCAAAATTACTTCAGACAGAATTATTCTATTGCTCGATGGACAATGTAATACTCAAGGAAATTATGAAAAATTAAAAAACTCAAAAGATATTAAAATCAAACCATTTTTTGAATAACTAATTACAATGGAGAATTCTAAAAATACAAAGCTCGGTCTATTTGTTACAATTGGTACTCTATTGCTAATTGCCTCCCTCTACTTTATTGGCACCAAGCAAAATCTGTTTGGCAATACATTCAAAATAGTGGCAAAATTCCATGATGTAAATGGATTGATGAAAGGAAACAATGTGCGTTTTGCGGGCATTGATATTGGGACTGTTCAATCAGTTGACATCATAAATGATTCGACTGTGAATGTAGTGATGTTATTAGAAAAAAAGATCCAACCATATATCAAAAAAAATGCCATGGCAAGTGTTGGAACAGATGGCTTAATGGGTAATAAACTAGTGAATATAAATTCAGTTTCTCCTCCTTCTACGAGTGTTCATGAAAATGATGTATTACAAACATTAAATCCTATTGAACAGGATGAAATGTTAAGAACATTAGATGCCACAAATGAAAATGTAAAAGTTATTTCTTATAACTTAAGAACAATTACGGACAAAATTAATGGTAAAAATAATCTTTGGAGCTTACTTATGGATACCGTAGTTGCAGGAAACCTGAAAACATCGGTTGTAAATATAAAATTGATGAGTAATCAGGCCCTGTCTGTAACAGGTAATTTAAAAGGAATAACAGATCATATAAAGAACGGAAAAGGCAGTATTGGGGCACTGATAACAGATACCTCGTTCTCATCAGGAATATATCAAACTATTATAAATCTTCAGAAAGTGAGTGATAGCGCTGCTATCATTACAGGCGATATTTCTCACATTATTAAACGACTTAAACAGGGACAAGGTTCAGTAGGTGTTTTATTGAATGATACAAGCTTTATCTACAATGTAAATAATGGCATTAAAAGTATTGATAAGGGAGCTAAAAATTTTAATGAAAATATGGAAGCCTTAAAATACTCATGGCCGTTTAAAAAATATTTCAAAAAAATTAAAAAGAAAAATGAAACTAAATAAAGAGTGGCATTCAAAACATATCATGCCTAAAAACGCTACATTTGAGGAAAGAGTGACCTGGCACTTGGAACATCAAAAGAATTGCCAATGCCGCGATATGTCTGAGAGCATTAAACTTGCTATCAAATATGGAAAAGACAAGCCACCCGAAAACAGATAACAATGGACTTAGAAAAATTAGTTTATTTTGTTTTATTAGCACTTCTTGCTGAAGTGTTGGGAACGATCGGAGGATTTGGCTCCTCGCTTTTCTTTGTGCCAATTGCCGGCTTCTTTTTCGATTTTCATTCTGTTCTTGGTATAACAGCTTTATTTCATTTATCAAGTAATATTTCTAAAATTGCTCTTTTTAGAAAGGGTTTTGATAAAAAACTTATTATAACTATAGGTATACCTGCTGTTTTATTTGTTATCCTGGGGTCTTTTCTAAGCAACTATTTTAATAGTAAATTGTTAGAAATTTCTCTTTCTGTTTTCCTTCTTGGTATCAGTTTAATATTAATGATTTTTAAAAATCTGAAATTAAAACCAACATTATTTAACTCCGTTAGTGGAGGTGCTTTATCTGGCATTACTGCCGGGTTATTAGGAACAGGAGGGGCAATCAGAGGGCTAACCCTGGCGGCTTTTAATCTGGAGAAAGATGTGTTTATTGCTACATCAGCTATCATAGATCTGGGAATAGATTTCAGCAGGAGTGTTGTTTATTTTTCAAACGGTTATATGCACAAACACGACTTATATTTAGTTCCTGTTTTGTTGATTGTAAGTGTTATAGGAACGCTTGCAGGTAAAAAAATATTGAATTTCATTTCTCAGACACAATTTAAATATGTTGTACTGATATTGATTTTTATAACGGGTGTTATCACGCTTCTGAAAACGATTTGTAATTAGACGTTTGTAAGAAAACCTGATAAAAATCATCCGCTCACGAGGCTTTCATCATACTTTACCGACATAACTACTCATAAATTTGTTTGTATTATGATACAAATGAAAGATAGATATAGAACTATTATATTGACGTTATCATTTATAACAGCTATCCTAATTTTCCTGACAAGTTTTGTAGGCCTTTTTATGCCAGACTTTTATGAAGCCGAAAGCGGAGAATGGCAAGTTCAGTGCAGATCTCAGGATTTCATAAATCTGATTATAGTTGCTCCCTCTTTTCTAATTATATCCGTATGCTCATTCTATAAAAAGTCATATGCTCATTTGCTCTGGGCAGGTTGTCTTTTGTACATCGTTTATACATATCTGATCTATTGTTTTGATATCCATTTTAATATTTTTTTTATACTGTATTGCATCATACTTAGTTTGTCTACTTACTTACTATTTTATTTTTTTTATTCATACAGAGCCAGGCATATTATAAATACTATCAATTTACACGTTGTTAAAATAATAGCAATTTACTTCCTCATAATGCCGGTTTTATTTTATATCTTCTGGCTATCCGAAATTATTCCGGCTACTATTAATTTCACTTTGCCTTCCAGCGTAAGAGAGTCAGGCCTTTTTACAAATCCGGTTCATGTATTGGATTTATCCTTTTTGTTGCCCGGAATTTTTATCACAGGAATTATGCTATTACAGAAAAAAAAACTGGCTTTTATTTTAGCCCCTGCTTTCCTGACATTTTTCATCTTTATGGATATAACCATTATTACTTTAACGCTTTTCATGATTTGGAGAGGCGTGATTACAAATTATGTGGTTGTATGTATGATGACAGCCCTTGCTGTATTTAGTTTTGTGCTATTGATATATAATTTAAGAATTAAAAGGGTAGCATAAAGATGACACATA
This sequence comes from Bacteroidia bacterium, assembly GCA_963422675.2. GTDB lineage: Bacteria > Bacteroidota > Bacteroidia > B-17B0 > Aurantibacillaceae > UBA4416. The sequence goes on along the minus strand of CAXVYS010000031.1, from coordinate 57,557 downwards.
TCTCTTGAAACAAAATACAAGCCTAGAAAGACAACGCAAAAAAACATGAAAGATATATTTATAACTAAAGCTTCCGGCGAAAAAAGTAAATTTTCGGAAGACAAGCTCAGAAAGTCATTAAGTCTTGCTGGTGCAACAACTGAAAAAATTGATACTGTTTTGAAAGAGATTGATTCAAACCTTTATGAAGGCATATCCACTAAAAAAATTTACCGTATGGCATTTGATTTTTTAAGAGGGGAATCTCGACACATGGCAGCCCGCTACCATCTTAAACAGGCAATTATGGAGCTGGGGCCTTCGGGATTTCCTTTTGAAAAATTTATTGCTGAAATATTAAATGTTGAAGGGTATAAGACGATGGTTGATAAAATCGTACAAGGAAAATGTGTCTCACATGAAATAGATGTTATAGCTGAAAAAGACGATCATTTATACATGATTGAATGTAAATACCACAATCAGCGTGGTAAATTCAGTGATGTACAAATTCCTTTGTACATCCAATCCAGGTTTAAGGATGTGGAAGCGCAATGGCTCAAAAATCCGGAGTACAAAACTAAAACGATGAGCGGGTGGGTAGTCACCAATACACGATTCTCTGTTGATGCCATACTTTATGGGACTTGTGCTGGCTTGACGCTTTTAGGTTGGGATTATCCTATAAAATCAGGACTTAAAGACCGTGTCGATAGATTGGGATTATATCCGGTGACCTGCCTTACATCCTTAACGAAAGTGGAAAAGCAGCGCCTTCTGGATAAGAAAATTGTGTTATGCAAAGAGATCTATAATAATGAACCATTGTTGGAAGCGGCAGGTATAAAGAACAGCCGCATTCGTACTGTTATGAAAGAAGCAAAACAATTATGCCAATATTTAATAAACGATGAAACGGGAAAATAATCATATAAAGATCAGTTTTTTGGGTGCATCAGGAACTGTAACAGGATCAAAGTACCTGATTGAAACAGCAGATAAAAAAATACTGGTAGACTGCGGTTTATTTCAGGGGTTAAAGGAATTGCGTTTACTTAATTGGCAAAACCTTCCCATAGATGCGTCATCCATCGATGTTGTCTTGCTTACACACGGACATTTAGATCATGTCGGTTATTTACCACTACTGGTAAAACAAGGTTTTAAAGGGGTTATTTATGCTACCTCACCTACTATTGAAATAGCCAGGCTCATATTACTGGACAGCGCAAAAATTCAGGAAGAAGATGCTGAGCGGGCAAACCGGTATCATTATAGTAAACACAAACCCGCAAAACCTTTATATGATACTAAAGAGGCTGAAGCCGTTTTCCCTTTGTTGTATCCAAAACCTCTTTCCCAATGGATAGATATAGATGCCCATACCTCCTTCCGATTTCGCTATAATGGACATATATTGGGCGCCTGTTTTATAGAATTAAAAATTGGTCATAAACTCTTCGTCTTTTCAGGGGATATAGGCCGTATGGAAGACCCTTTGATGCGTGAACCCGAAAAACCTGAAACTGCAGATATTCTTTTTATAGAATCCACTTATGGTAATAGGTTACATCCGGCAAATGCCAAACAATTACTGGCAAATGAAATCAATAAGGCCATATCCCGTAATGGAACAATGATTGTTCCAAGCTTTGCAGTGGAACGAAGTCAGCTAATTATGTATCTGTTATGGCAACTGAAGCGTGAAAAAAAGATCCCGTCTATTCCTGTTTATTTAGATAGCCCTATGGGATCGCATGTACTTGATGTATTCCACAAAAATCCTACATGGCATAAGTTAACACGCGAAGAAATAGTGTTAATGAGCCAGGATATTAAGCTGATACAAAATGAAAGTGAAACAACAAAACTCATCAATACAGCAACTTCTAAAATAATTATTGCCAGCAGTGGTATGGCAACCGGTGGAAGGGTATTGTCTTACTTTGAACATTACCTGGGAGATCCTAACGCAACTATTTTACTTGTTGGATACCAGGGGGAGGGTACCCGTGGGAGAAGTTTATTGGATGGCGCCAAAGAACTAAAAATGCGTGGAAAGCTGTGGCCAGTGAAAGCTACTGTTGCAATGGTTGAAGGCTTGTCGGCACATGCGGATCAATCAGAATTAATTAACTGGTTATCAAAACTAAAAAATGAGCCTTCTAAAATATTTATTACTCATGGAGAGCACGATTCTTCACACGCCTTAAGTGAAAAAATAAAACAAGTGTATAACTGGAATACGGGTATACCCAAACTGAACCAAATTGTAACTCTTTAAACGTTAAATTAAACCTTATGGACGAAGCTCTTGTTCACCTTCTGAAAATTAAGGACCTTGGAATAGGTACCTATCGTGAAAATATTATTTTTATCAGAGCTGATAATCCTATTTGCTCTGCGGAAGGCTTTACAGCTCTAACACGTGTCGTTGTTCACAAAGAAAATCATAAAATTGTTGCAACTTTAAATATGGTACATTCGGATCTACTTACACCAATGGAAACAAGTTTATCGCAAGAAGCCATGAAACGTTTATGTGTTCAGGAGGGAGATATGATTTCTATTTCACACTTACAACCTATCGATTCCCTAAAACATGTAAGAGCCAAAATATACAGACACGAAATCAATGAACAGGGTTACAGGGAAATTATACGGGATGTCGTAGCCGGTTATTATTCTAATATAGAACTATCGGCATTTGTTGCCTCTTGTGCTGGTGATAATCTTTCCGTAAATGAAATTACTTCCTTAACCAAAGCGATGGTTGAAGTAGGAGAAACTATGAGGTGGGAGGGGAAGATGATCTTTGATAAACATTGTGTGGGAGGCCTTCCCGGCAATCGTACCACACCCATCATTGTAAGCATTATAGCAGCAGCCGGACTTATTATTCCTAAAACGTCGTCGCGGGCAATTACTTCCCCTGCTGGGACATCAGATACTATGGAAACCATAACTAAGGTTAATTTGTCGGATGAAGAAATTCGCAATACTATTGCTCTTACAGGAGGTTGTTTTGCCTGGGGAGGTGCTGTAAACTTGAGTCCGGCAGATGATTTGCTAATAGCTATAGAAAGATCACTCGACATAGATAATACAGGACAAATGGTCGCTTCCGTCCTTTCCAAAAAAGCAGCTGCTGGTTCAACTCATGTGGTTATTGATATTCCTGTGGGGCCTACTGCTAAAATAAGAACCAACGAAGAGGCGTTAAAGTTGCAATACTATTTTAAGGCTGTTAGCGAAGTCCTACATATTCATGTGGAAGTAGTTATTACAGACGGGACTCAGCCAGTTGGCAAGGGAATTGGCCCTTCACTGGAAGCAATGGATGTTTTGGCCATACTTAAAAATGATCCTAAAGCACCTACCGATTTAAAAGAGCGTGCCCTTATTTTATCTGCAACATTACTTAAGCTTTCAGGGAAATATGCAGCTGGCACTGAATTATCTGTTGCGAAAACTATTCTTGAAAGTGGCAAAGCATATAAAAAATTCATGGCCATTTGTTTGGCCCAAGGAAGTTTTAAAGAACCTATCTTTGCAAAATACACTTATAATGTATTGTCGGATACAGCAGGAATCGTAAAATCTATTGATAACCGACAATTGGCGAGGATTGCTAAGCTGGCAGGTGCACCAGGATCGATTTCCGCAGGTGTATTATACAATGCACCTCTCGGAATAGAAATAAAGCCTGGTGATCTTCTTTTTACAATCTATGCTGAATCGCAGGGAGAACTGGATTACGCCAAAGAATATTTAAATAGTTTGACATCTTTAATTATCATTGAATAATGACTACAATTGTCTTCACATTTCCGGGAAATGAGCTTCTTACTGAAAGCATTATGGCGGGAACATATGCAGAAAAAGGCAACTACATTCTAAGACAGTTTCCTGATCAGGAAACCTATTTAAGGATATTGAGTGATGTGAAACAAAAAGAAGTCATCCTTGTTTGTACACTTTATCAACCTGATGATAAAATACTCTCTTTGCTTTTCTTTTGTCATTTATTAAAAGACTTAAAAGCCACTTCTATATGTCTTATTGCACCCTATATGGCATACATGAGACAAGACAAAGCATTTAATCCAGGAGAAGCCATTACCTCAGCTTATTTTGCGAAATTAATTTCATCTTTTGTTGATCGTTTAATCACCATTGATCCGCACTTGCATAGAAGAATATCCATGCAGGAAATTTATTCCATTCCTTGTGACGTATTACATGCAACAACTTTAATCTCCGACTATATTAAAGAGCATATCCCATGTGCATTATTAATTGGCCCTGATAGTGAAAGCGAACAGTGGGTATCAGAAATTGCAAAAGATGCCGGCGTTCCTTTTATTATATTGCAAAAGATCCGTCATGGAGATACAGAGGTAGAAGTTTCTATACCTGAGGTAGAGAACTATAAAAATTATGTTCCTGTGATCATTGATGATATTATTTCTACGGCCCACACCATGATTGAAACCATAAATCATTTAAAAAAAACAGGGATGCCTCCACCTGTTTGTATCGGTGTACATGCCGTATTTACCGAAGAAACCTTTACAGATCTTTTAAATTCAGGCGCTAAAGAAGTAATAACCTGCAATACTATAGCACACCGAAGTAACAGTATAGATGTCAGTCAAATGATTATACAAACTTTAAAACATAAAAAAAATGAAAATAGCGATATATAGTGCACATCCCTTTGAAATGACTTACCTGGTAAACGTATTAGAAGGTGAGCATAAACTCATGGTTACGGAAGAGGAATTAAATGAAACAACTGTTCATTTGGCAGAATCCTCTTCGGCGGTGGTATTATTTACATCTGATAAAGTCAATGAAAATATATTAAAACAGCTTGCTATTTATGGTGTAAAATATATAGCACTTCGTTCAGTAGGTTTTGATCATGTGGATCTGAAAAAGGCAAAAGAATTAAATATAAAAGTGGCAAACGTACCGGCTTATTCTCCATATTCAGTGGCTGAACATGCCGTTATGCTTTTAATGGCTCTGAACCGACATCTCATACAATCGAGGGAATTAATAGAATCAAACGACTTCCGGTTGGATGAATTAACAGGCTTTGATGTACACGGCAAAACAGTTGGTATCGTTGGCCTTGGAAAGATAGGCCAGGCATTTGCCAGAATCATGAATGGTTTTGGATGCAAGTTACTTTGTTATGACCCAAATCCGAATGCTGAATTAGGTAAAGAACTGAATCTGCAATTTGTTATGCTCAACGAGCTGTGCAGTATGTCTGACATCATTTCCATTCATTGTCCACTCAATGCATCCACAAAGCATTTGTTTAATGCTGCCGCATTTTCCAGGATGAAAAAAGGTGTTTTTCTGATCAATACGGCCCGGGGTCCGGTCATCAAAACAGAAGATTTGTTACAGGCCCTGGATCTAGGATTGGTTGGGGCTGTGGGGCTGGATGTATATGAATTTGAAAAAGGCATGTTTTTCCATGATCATAGAAATGAATCAATCAACGATCCTCTTTTTGAAAAACTGCGAACATACAACAATGTGCTTATAACAGGACACCAGGCTTTCCTTACCGAAACAGCGTTAAAGAATATTGCCGATACTACAGCTTATAATTTGAATTGTTTTGAAAAAGGAATTACGTGTATCAACGAATTGTAACTTCAGAGCTTGTAAAATGCATTATTGACGTCTCGTTTATACATTTTCGGCGTTTCATCTCCATAGCCTACAACAATAGAAAGCAGCACCTGTTCATCATCCGGTACTCCTAATTGTTTATACTGACTGGTTTTCTCAATAAATTTACCGAATCCAACAGGGCAGCTTTCCAGGCCCAATGATTTTGCGGCTAGCATGATGTTTTGAGAACACATCCCAACATCCAGCGCAGCCCATTCGTTGTCATTTGAAGCCGCTAAAAATATTACAACAGGTGCGCTATGAAATACAGGATCACCCGATTTTAAGAATTCGAAGCCATGTAACAATTGACTGATATTGCTAACAACTGCCTTTGCAATCTTCTTTAATCCCAATCCGAGAAGACTTTTCAATGTCACTTTAACGATCTCTTTCGAAGATATATTAATATACTCTTTATTGGTAACTACATAAAATTTCCAGGGCTGCCTATTCATAGCGGAAGGAGCCATTCGTCCTGCATTTAAGAGCTGTTCGATAAGTTCCTTGCTTACCGGTTTAGCTTTGTATTTTCTAACTGCTCTTCGTTCTGAGATTGTTTTAATTACTTCGTTCATAACTATTTTTTATTAAAGGTTATTGTGAATCTGTTTCGAGATCGGTTTCCGGTTCTGGGATAGGTTCCGTTTCTGGTGGTATTTTTACAGGATCAATTTCAGGAAGAACCGGCACCTCCGGACTCGGTTGTAATGGTTCTAGCTCCGGTTTTTCTTTAGGTTCATTTTTCATATCTGTCCGATTTTATTCTTAAAAATTTGATTCTATAACTGATTTGATAAGGGATTAAACCAGTAATTCACGCATGAGCATCTTTAAAATGCAATACGTTCCAAATTGATTTCCCACACGCTACCTTAATGAATAATCAGCATAGGCACTTTGAGTGCAAAAATAAGTTCATGGCTCACGCTTTGGCCAAAGAGCCTTTCAAAAAGAGTATGTTCTTTGGAATTCATAATAATGAGATCGGTTTTGTTATATGCAAAATAGTCTTTCAAAGCATTTGCCGGATCTAGATCAAATAAAGTGACAACGGTGTGATCTACTTTTTCTATAATTTGCTCCATCATAGAACTTGCGACAAGGGATTTTATTGTTTTTCTTAGGTTTGTTTTAATATGTACAACTTCCAACCATGCATTAAACGTTTCACAAAATGTTTCAATAATATATCGGAAAGCATCACCCTCAATTTCTTCAGGATTACAGGCAAAAGATATTCGATGGATGTTACGATAGGTTATATCTTCCGGAATGACCAAAAGGGGGGCTTCCAGGGTATGCGCCAATTTTAACGTATTACTTCCAATTGATTTTCTTTTTGCCGTTCCCGATTCTCCTATTATACCTATAACAACAAGATCAGCCTTGTATTTATGTGCCATGCTTCGTATCGCGTCATCCGCACGACCAACTTCCACCTCCGTTTTTATTCCGGGATCATATCCTATTTGATCTATTAATAAATTTTTATTTTCATCCAGTGTCATAAACGAAGCTCTTTTCACTTCTTCAATTACTGCTTTAGGAGTAAGTGTATCATAGCGTCCTAAAGGAGGTGTTACGACATGTATAAGTACTACATTAAGATCCAAATGCTTTATAATGCCCGCACCATATATTAGAGCATTAGTGGCGGCCGGTGAAAAGTCGGTGGCTAAAAGAATTGTTTTCATGTGATTTTTGGTTTAAATAGTCTATATTTTCCTGAATAGTTTTATAATAATACAAATGCGTGATGATTATAATATCTTTCTGAAAAATGGCTTTGTGAAGTATCTACAATCCAAAGTACCTACAATACTAAGAAAGACCATATGTATTTGATCAATACCTTACATGAGATTTATCATAAAGCGATCTATGAAACTATATTAGGCTTGTTAAGATATATTTTATAACCTGTTTGAAGCGCTCGAATAGCTTAAGGTGATAAAAATCATATCCTTATATGAGCCCGATTATAAAAATTGTTTCTCCGATAATATACTTTTGAGTTATCAAAGAGAATTAAGAGAAAAGGAAAACACCATTAAATATTTTAACATGAAAACAATTTTTAGTATCTTCTTTATGATTGGTTTCTTTATTTTTATTTCAGGTTCTTTAAAGGCACAAAATTCGAAATGTGAGCCAAATACCTGTACGATTAAAAGTTCAGGAAAATATAACATTGAATTAGCTGGATGTGATAATTATCTAGACATTTATGTATTGGATACGCTGAGGAACCCCATTAAAAATACATTGATAAAAGGTAACGCCGAATTCTTTTATCTGGACGAAACATCACTAATAACATCATTTAAACAATTCTTCAGGACTAATTCTTTAAGAACTAAGGTTCCGTGCTCCGGCTTTTATAATTGCAAAATAATGCTGACTATAGAGACAGATATCTGCGAAGTATATTTTGATAATGAATGTAACCTACGTATCCACCCCAAATAGTAAGTACATATAACTTCTTTTTTATCAAATCTCAAAATTCTATACGTATAACTTTCAAACCTATACTTATCATTATTAAAAGTGGTTACACCTTTAAGACACAGATAAAGTGTGCAATAGTAATGTGTGATTTTTAACTCCATTTGTTGAAATTTGCCTGGAGATGGATGAATTTGCCGCGATTCGAAAGCAACACGAAGTACCTAAAATTTTGTATTTTCGCGAACATATGGGTTCAAATCCCATATGGGGTACAAATCAACAAGTAACAATATTGGGTGACCTAATCGAAAAGCCTTTCAGAAATGAGCGTTTCTTTTGTTGTACAAATTTGGCAGGTGTGTAAATATCTGCTTAAACCCCATTCTTCTTTGATGAACCTGTTTTGTTAGCAGATCCTCCAATACCTATACTTATTACAGAGCCATTCGTTTCCAGGTGCAGCGCACTTTTAACATCAATATACTATTTTTACGGTATTCTTTTTTCAAAAATAATCAGATATGTTTGCGACGTAATTTAAAATCATTCTAAACAACAAATAAAAATTATGAAATTATCGCTTAACAAATCGTTATTATTAGGCTTATCCATAGTTGCTTTAATGGCATCTTGTAAAAAAGACAAAAAGGAGGAAGTAACCCCTGATCCTGTAGTTACTGCACCAAGTTATAACGTTCCCACAACTTATAATTTTACATCTGCAAATTTCACAAGCTCTACACAACGTATTGCCATGTTAGCAGAACTGACAGGTTATTTAAAAACAGCTCATACAACCACACAAACTACACAACCGGTTTTAGATGCTCAAAAATTAAAAGACCTTTATGCTAATGTAGGTTCACGATTTGCAGATGCATCTTTAAATTCAAGCGGAATCCAATTAAAAGACCAAACGGGAACAGCTTATGGTTTACCGGTTGATATAGATGCAAGCTACAGCAGTGCTGCTAACGCAAGTATTTTTTCGGCAACCACTCCTACTGCTCAAACAGCATCAAGCGGGGTAGCCGGTAAGCTAAATGAATCTGCTACTGTAAGAGCTATTTTAGTAGATGCCAACGGTTTAGAATATAAAGAACAAACTGAAAAAGGTGTTATGGGTGGTGTATTTTACTACCAGGCAACCACGGCACTTACTAATATTAATTCTTTCGATAATACAACATTAGTAAACGGTATTACAGCACAGGAAAAAGCATGGGATGAAGCTTTCGGTTATTTTGGTGTACCGGTTGATTTCCCTACAAATTTAACAGGACTTAAAAACTGGGGAAGCTACTGTAATTCGGTTAACGTAGCTATAGGATGTAACGCTACCATTATGAATGCCTTTTTAAAGGGACGTGCTGCTATCAGTAATAAAGACAATGCAAGACGTGATGCTGCGCGCGACATCGTTATTAAAACCTGGGAAAAAGTAGCTGCCGCAAAATGTATCTCTTACATGAAAGGTGCTAAAACAAACTTTACAAAAGCGGCAGACCGTCACCATAACCTGTCTGAAGGAATCGGCTTTATTAACGGCTTCGTTTATAACCCGTCTAAAACAATTACATCTACACAAATAGCACAATTACAAGGGTATATCGGAACAAACCTGTATAATGTAACTACTACAAATTTAGATAATGCAATAAGTACATTGGCTACTATTTTCAGTTTAGATCCAAATACAATTCCATAACGGTAATTTAAAAATTATAAAAAAACATCCGGATAACCCGGGTGTTTTTTTGATTTAAACACCTACCGTTTACAAGCAGAAAACGTGGTATTATACCTTTTTTATGGTATTCGTAAATAGCGTGTATAATGCTAATTTGCAGGCTGTTAATTAAAGCTTTTAAGATCAGGATCATTTAGAGAGATCATTATAAAAAATGAAAAATACCGTACTATTATTATGCGCCTTATGTATTGCAATAAGCTTAACAGATTGTAAGAAAAAAAAGAGTCCGGGCGAGGAAGCTCAGGCTGACGCGGCTTTTGACAAAAGTGCCATGCTTACAAATTATGCAGATGCGTTGATTATCCCGAATTACCAGTCAGCAAAAACAGCACTTGACTCTTTAGCAACTACTTACACGACCTTCGTTCAAACTAAGACAGAAGCCAATTTATTAGTGGTTCGTCAAAAATTAAACGTTGCTTATATTAAACTTCAACACATTTCCACATCAGAGTACGGGCCAGCTGAGACAGAAGTAATCCGCGCTAATTTTAATACATATCCTACTGATACAACCCAAATAAATACAAATATTGCAAGTGGCGTCTATGATTTTGCTATTGCGGCCAATATTGATGCCAAAGGATTTCCAGCGATCGATTATTTAGTATACGGTAAAAACAATTCAGATGCACAAATTGTAAGTTTATTTAACGGATCGGCAAACAGAGTTAAATATGTGGGTGATTGTTTAAATGAAATGCAAACAAAACTCAACACAGTTCTTAATACCTGGAATAACAGCTACCGCTCTACGTTTATAAACTCAAAAGGTTCGGAAATAGGGAGCTCCTTAGGCTTATTGGTTAACCAATTAAATTTTGAAGTAGATCTTTTAAAGAATGGTAAGATCGGGATTCCTTTAGGAAAAAAATCGATGGGGGTTACTTATCCTGAAAAAACAGAAGCCTATTACGCTAACACCTATTCTGTTCGTTTAGCGAAAGAATGTTTGCAAAATATTGAAGATGTATACAGCGGGCACTCCATACAAGGAACTAACGGCTTAGGCCTCGATGATTATTTAGATGCGCTGAAAATACAACACACCTCGGGAACATTGAACGATGCTATCAAAAATCAGTTCAGCATTGCAAAAACTAAACTGGCATTAGTTTCCGAACCTATGTCACTTACCATCGTTAACAATCCGGCAACTGTTGATGCTGCTTACATAGAAATTGTGAAATTATTAGTGTTACTAAAAACAGACATGCCCTCTGCCCTGGGTATTGTTATTACTTATCAGGACGGTGACGGTGACTAGTTCTCTTCGTTCATATATCTTAAAACCGGTACATCTTGCACCATTGGCCGTTTTTAGAATAGCCTTTGGCATATTAATGCTTGTATCGATTGTCCGCTTTATAGCGCATGATTGGGTGTACAGCATGTACGTAAAACCTGAATTATTTTTTCCGTATGCAGGCTTCGAATGGGTAAAGCCCTTAGGTGAAACAAGCATGTACGCTGTGTTTATTTTCATGGCCCTATGCGCCTTATGTATTGCCTTAGGTTTTTTATACCGTTTTGCTTCCATACTTTTCTTTATCGCCTTTACATATGTTGAACTGATTGATAAAACCAATTATTTGAATCATTACTACTTTATCAGCATCATCAGCTTTTTACTTATTTTTTTACCGGCACATCGTTATTTTTCTGTCGACAGTTTTCTGAATAAAAATATGGCGGCCACCTATACACCAAACTATTTTATCCTGATTATTAAACTACAAGTATTTATTGTTTATTTTTTTGCCGGACTCGCTAAAATCAATCCCGATTGGCTGTTGAATGCACAACCGCTGAGAATATGGCTTCCCGCTCATAGCGAAATGCCTGTTATTGGTGGTTTACTAACGAAAGAATGGGTAGCTTATTTTTTCAGCTGGTTCAGTTGTGTATACGATCTGGCCATTCCTGTTTTATTATTTATTCCACGATTTATAAAACCTGCTTACTTTTTTGTGATCCTTTTTCATTTAGCAACGTCGTTGTTCTTTAATATCGGAATGTTCCCTTATATCATGATCGCCTTAACTACCATATTCTTTAGTGAACCCGCTCATCTTAAAATAATCACGACCATAAAATCTCTTTTAAAGATTAAAAAAACGGAAGAACTACCTGCCACTTACATTCCTTCCCGAAGCTATAAAAAAGTGCTGGTGAGTGTGATGCTGATTCATTTTTTTATTCAGATCGTTGTTCCGTTTAGATATTTGCTATATCCAGGCAATTTGTATTGGACAGAACAAGGCTATCGTTTTTCGTGGCGGGTGATGCTGATGGAAAAAGCAGGTACTGCCTTTTTTTATGTAAGAGATAAATCAACCGGTAAGGAAATAGAAATCAGTAATCGCGATCATTTAACGCCGATGCAGGAAAAAATGATGTCTACACAACCCGACATGATGGTGCAATACGCACGGTTTTTAAAAGACTATTATAAAAAACAAGGCTTTAACAATATAGAAATAGTAGCAGAAGCATATGTCACTCTTAACGGAAGAGCAAGCCGGTTAATGATTGACAAACATACTGACCTCAGCGCAGATACTAATGATCATCAAACCAACTGGATTCTTCCTTTGACACCGGATAACTAATGTTCAACAAATACACTATATTCTTCTTATTCATTTTAACAGCAAGCCGATTAATTTGCCAGGAATTTACCATAGAAGGAACCGTCTTTGTTCCTTCCGGTGCAGCCGCGGTGAAAGCCTCTGTTACCTCTCATAATCAAAAAGCAGAAACAGATGCGGCAGGTAAATTTAGGTTAGAGCATGTAAAAGCAGGTTCTTTAAACCTCACGATTTTTTTACCCGGCTATAAAAAACATACCGAAAAATTGGTGGTAAAAGCAGATATGTCTGTCCTGATCCAGCTCGATTCGATTTCCACCACACTGAATGAAGTAGTGATTGAATCTCAAAAAGAAAATACATTCGGAATTGGAAAATTATTAAACGTAGAAGGTACCGCTATCTACGCCGGAAAAAAAAGTGAAGTGATTTCGTTGAACGACATCAACGCTAACCTGGCAACCAATAACTCACGGCAGATTTTTGCTAAAGTAGCAGGGATTAATATTTTTGAGAATGACGGCTCGGGGATTCAATTAGGAATAGGCGGAAGAGGACTGAATCCAAACCGTGTATCAAATTTTAATACACGCCAAAACGGTTATGATATCAGTGCCGATGCTTTAGGTTATCCTGAAAGCTACTATACACCGGCTACCGAAGCTTTAGATCGAATTGAGATTATCCGCGGTGCAGCGAGCTTGCAGTACGGAACACAATTTGGAGGTTTTATCAATTTTAAGTTTAAAAAAGGTCCGGAAACAAAAAAAATACAGCTTACCTCCCGCCAAACCTATGGCTCCTTTGGCTTATTCAATTCATTCAACAGCATTGGTGGTACCGTCAAAAAAATAAATTATTATACTTTTTATCAATACAAAGAAGGCAACGGTTGGCGAAGAAATTCAGAATTTAAAACACACAATGCCTTTGCCGGAGTAAGTTACCAGGTATCCAATTCCGTAAAAATTACAGGCGAGTATACTTACATGACTTATCTGGCGCACCAACCGGGCGGTTTAACCGATAATTTATTTGAGAAAGATCCACAGCAAAGTATCAGAAACAGAAACTGGTTCAAGGTTAACTGGAACCTTGCATCCTTAAGCTTAGATTGGAAAATAACACCTTCCACAAAATTAAACTGGCTTAATTTCGGGTTAATGGCCGAACGTATTACGGTGGGCATTTTAGGACAAATAAACCGTGCCGATCCTCTGGCAGAAAGAGATATTTTAGGTGATCAATATAAAAATTTCGGTTCCGAACTCCGGTTACTACATCAGTATAGTTTACTTAACAATACCTCTACTTTTTTAGTAGGTGCAAGGTATTACCAGGGTCAAACATTCCGGCAACAAGGGTTGGGTGATACAACTTCAAAAGCGAATTTTAATTTCCTGCATCCCGATAATCTGGAACACAGTTCTTACTTATTTCCGAGTAAGAACATCGCCGTTTTTTCGGAAAATATTTTTCAATTGACAAAAAAAATAAGTTTAACTCCGGGCGTTCGGTTTGAATATATTAATACCGCATCTGCCGGCTATTACAGAGAAACCAATAAAGATCTGGCCGGAAATACAATCCTCGATATTAAACATACTGACAGTAGAAACAGTACGAGAAGCTTTGTATTGGGAGGTTTGGGTTTATTATACAAACCAACCTCTTCCGTTGAACTGTATGCAAATTTTAGTCAGAATTACCGTTCCATTAACTTTAATGATATGCGTATTGTGAATCCGAATTTTAAAGTGGATAATAATTTAAAAGATGAAACCGGTTATACTACAGACGGCGGAGTACGGGTGAGTCTTAAAAATTTGCTGTACATCGATTTCAGTCTTTATTATTTGCGTTATAACAACCGTATAGGCACTGTATTGCAGGTAGACAGCTCTACCTACGTTTTATACCGATACCGAACCAATATTTCAGACAGTAGAAATATCGGCGCCGAATGTTTTGCAGAGATCGATTTGTTTAAGCTTTTCAACAAACACGCCAAACGTAAACTAAGTTATTTTATTAACGCTTCTTATACCGATGCCCGTTATATTGATAGTAAGCAAAGTGGCTTTAAAAACAAACTGGTTGAATTTGTTCCTCAAACTATTTTCAGAAGCGGCTTCACGTATAAATACAAACAATTCAGTACAACTGTACAAGGAGCATATACTGCCGAACAATATTCAGATGCCACAAATTCTAAGTTCAGTACCAATGCCATCACCGGTATAATTCCTGCTTATACCATCTGTGATATATCTGCACAATACACCTATAAATTTTTAAACCTATCGGCTGGTGTAAATAATTTCATGAGTGAAATATATTTTACGAGAAGGGCTGAAGGCTATCCAGGGCCCGGTATTTTACCCTCTGATCCAAGAAATTTTTACGTAACCCTGCAGGTTAAATTATAAAACAAATTCGTCCTACTCCATAACATTAATTAATTTAACTGGTTTTTAAAGAGCTCCAACCACCTAACCGCATTTTCCTTGTGCTTAAAAAGACGTGCGGGCACTCTTGGTTTATTTAACGTAAGATAAATATTTGCCAATAATGCCGGAAGATACGTTTTAACTAAAAAAGCCCCGGCAATTAAATTCCTTGTCCCTTCAACACTGCTATAATATTCCCTCGCTTCCTTCTCTTCACCGGCAACATTTTGCAAATCAACTAAGGAAGGATAGCTTATTCCATCGGCTATTTTCAAACGGTCTTCAACGCATTGTTTCGCCGCAGCCAAAGTAACTACGGTGTTAGGGAGATAAATCCCATAAATAATTCCATTTTCGATCCACATTTCCATGTAGTCATTTTTCAAGTATTTCTTATTACCTGTATTATTTTGGAGCTGATCTGCCATTGAAATGTTTAATTTTATACTTTTCTCAATATTACAAAACATGTACCATAATGTCAAATAGACAAATAAACAAGTATTCCAGCTTCATTGATATAGTGAACGAATTTATAAATGTAGGCCGCACAAAAGGGATTGTGCATCAGTTCACAGAAGATCAGGGCTTTGACGGCAGGATCATTACTCTAAATAACAACAAACTTGTTAATTTTGGTTCCTGCAGCTATCTGGGGCTCGAAACGGATGAACGGATCAAAGAAGCGTCGATAGATGCCATCAGAAGATACGGTTCACAGTTCTCCTCGTCCCGTACTTACACCTCATTTACATTATATAAAGAACTGGAAGAATTACTTAATGAAATGTTCGGAGCTAACGTCATTCTATCCACTTCCTCTACTTTAGGCCACCGTTCGGTTATTCCCATTCTTATTAATGATCATGATGCAGTGATCTTTGACCACCAGGCCCATATTTCTATGCAGGATGCAGGAAAAGAACTTATTTTAAGAGGTATTCCGGTTAACCTGTTACGCCATAACCGTTTGGATGAATTGGAAAGCAAGATTCAGGCTTTGTCTGCCCGACATGAAAAAATCTGGTATTTTTTAGACGGTATTTATTCTATGTATGGAGATCCGGCACCGATCCTGCTGCTTAAATCCTTACTTTCAAAATACAAGAATCTTCATTTATATATTGACGATGCTCACGGAATGAGCTGGGCAGGAAAAAATGGCACCGGCTATACATTAAGTCAACTGGAACTTACCAATCGTATTGTACTTTGCAGCTCTTTAGCCAAAGGCTTCGCCTCTGCCGGCGGAATATTTGTTTTTTCGGATCATGAACAATACATGCGTATTAAAAACTGGGGTGGTCCGTTAACCTATTCAGGACCACAACAACCTTCTGTAATTGGGGCTTCCATAGCCTCAGCCAAAATTCATCTTTCACCGGAAATTTATCAGCGCCAAAATGCTTTGGCAGAAAATATTGTCTATTGCAATAAGCTTTTATCAGATCTCAATTTGCCGGTTATTTCCCAGTCTTCTTCACCCATATTCTTTATTGGTTTGGGGGCACCAAAGGTGGCTTACAATATGAATGAACGGTTGTTAAAAGAAGGTCTGCATGTTAACTTAGGTATTTATCCGGCTGTTCCGGAAACCTGCACGGGGATTCGGTTTGCCCTTACATTGCATCATACTAAAGAAGACATTGAAAAATTAGTTGACCGAATACATTCATTTTTACCTGTTGTATTAAAAGAAGAGCATAAATCAATGTCTGACATCTATGGGGCTTTTCGGTCTATGCCAGGTATAAAAGAACAAAAAATAAAACATGAACAACAATCCATACAAAAAGATCATACACCAGAAAAAAAGAATTCTGAATTCAAATTACAGTATTTCAATACCATTCAAGCCATAGAGCAAAAAGAATGGGATAATTTATTTGAAGACAAAGGTTCATTTGATTGGAAGGCCCTATCTCTATTAGAAGATGTTTTTAAGGATAATGAGCATCCTGAAGAAAACTGGAGTTTTCATTATTATTTTATCAGGGATAAGAAAGATAAAATTGTTCTTGCTACTTTTTTTACGTCTATGATTACTAAAGATGATATGTTAGCGGATTCACACGTATCTACCGAAATTGAAAAACAACGAAAAAAGGATAAGTATTATTTAACCTCAAAAACATTAATGATGGGAACATTGTTAACGGATGGGGAACATTTATTTTTAGATAAAACCAACAAAACCTGGAAAGAGGCATTTGTCTTACTTCTTGAGCAGGTTTGGAAGGATCAGTATACCTTAAATGCGACAACCTTGATCTTACGTGATTTTGAAGAAAGTAATGCAGAGGTAAAAGATTTTTTACTAGACCAGGGTTTTGTGAAAATTTTGATGGAAGATCGTCATGTCCTCAGCTTAGAAAATATTCCGGATAGAAAAACATTTATAGAATCATTGCCTTCAAAAAAACGAATACATTTTAATAACGATATACTAAAATATGAACCGTTTTTAGAAACCAAAATAGTAACTCATCCTACAAGTATGCAGGTTGATAATTGGTATTCATTATATGAAAATGTAAAAGAGAAAAATCTAACAATCAATGATTTTAAATTACCTAAAAAGTTGTTTCATGCAATAAGCCACTCAAAAGAGTGGGATATTATCGAACTAAAAATAAAAGATGGAGATCAACAGGATACAATTGTTGCAGTAGGTTTTGCGTATAGAAACACAAACTATTCACCTGTTATATTAGGTCTGGATTATAACTATCTGTCTCAATATAAAACCTATAAACAAATGCTATTTCAAATAATTCTTAAAGCCATTGGAAATAAAAACAACAAAGTTTATTTAGGCTTGACAGCTTCTTTGGAAAAACGAAAACTAGGTGCTGAAGCCATTCGAAATGTAGCTTATATTCAAATCAAGGATAATTACAATCTTTCCGTGATCGAACTACTAAAAAATTCAACAAGGAATTAACTATTAGAAATAGTTAATTCCTTAATTATTTTTGGTGTACTTAAGTTCTACTAACTAAAATTTCACTCTTTAAAACTAATGTATCCATTTTTAACAGCATATTTTACAAGTGCTATTTTAGTAGTAAGGAATGTTTTTTTATAAATATTATCCGTATGAGAACTAATAGTTTTCAACGGCATGTTACATTCTTCCGCTATTGTTTTCATGGTTTTCCCTTCACAAAGAGCAATCAGGATTTCAACCTCCTCTGAAGTTAAGGAACGTTGCCCCATAAGTATTTCAGGATCAGGTTTTTGAATATATGTTGGTAATGGCGTATCTATCGCTTTCTCGAAAATAAATGGCTTGTTTTCATATACATCATTGATAACAGTCATCAATACTTCCATACTGCAATGTTTAGGTAAAAATGCATCGGCACCGTTTTTCATGGTTTCTGTAACGTAAACGTTATCGCAATGGCCTGATAACATGATAACCTTAATAGCAGGATAGTCCTGTTTAATTATTTGAAGAGCTTCTAAGCCATTCATAAGAGGCATTTCAATATCCATTAAAACAACGTCCGGTTGCCTGTCTTTTAAAAGCGCTATCGCTTCTTTTCCATTTGAGGCTTGATAGATAGTCTGAAAGTTAAACTCTTTTAAATAAGAGGCTATCGTTTGTCTCACACTCGTGTGATCATCTACAATCATTAACTTAATTGCTTTTTGCATGGTCATATTACGTATTTAGAGTTATGATGAATTAAATCTGTATTCACAAATAGCCTGGCATAAATGTTCCGCATTTATTTATCCAAGGATCCGGAATAACCTGTAGATTGAAAACAAAAAAACATTGTTGCACTGCAATTTCTTTAATAAAAACAAATATATAATAATTTTTTATTCTTAATTATGATAATAGGTTAATATTTAAAAGTGGAGTCAAATTATTTCATTAAAAAATATATTTACCTAAGAAAACATCCTTACGATTTTTCTGTTGGCACTACAAAGGTAAGAGGTTCTCCACTAAATTACAATACGTACAAATACTTATGTAAACGGGTATTTATACGTATTGCAAGGTTTTATTCGATGGTCTACATTAGTAGAATTAACCCTATAATCATTAGCTATGAGAGGTGCTTTCTTATGTTATAAAGGGGATAATTTAAAACTATGAATGTGCTACATAACTATAATTTTGTTAAACTACTTTTAATTTTAGTCTTAATAACAGGATGCAAGAAGAAAAAAGATTTACCGGATTCCAATCGGGGACAATTAATGGAATTTTCCAACAGAGGTAACTTAACTAAAGCTGAAATTGTAGATCGTGTAACGGAACTCTCAGCTCAAAGTTTTGCCTTACATGATGTGACATACTATTCTATCACTTACAGAACCGAATATCTTGGAAAACCAATCGATTCAAGAGGTTTATTAATCTTACCAAATGAAATTGATTCTATTAACCTTATCATGTATTGTCATGGAACTGAAATTCCATCGGCAACCCTTGGCGTCGAAAAAATAACACCCTCACTATATGATGGTAGTAAAGATACTCACAGAGATATCAGAAACATGGGTTTAAGCTGGGCATCCGCAGGATATGCTGTATTTTTACCGGATTATATTGGTTTTGGTCTTACTCTGAACAAAGATCATCCATATGTTTATTATCCTGAAATGTTTACATCGAATATTGACGGACTCCTGGCAGTAAAACAATTTATGAGTCAACAAGGATTACATTATGATAATCGTTTATTTATTACCGGTTGGTCGCAAGGTGCCGGCGCATGCCTTTCGGCACATAAATACATACAGGAAGGGTATTCAAACGAATTTACAGTTGTTGCCAGCTCCGGTTTATCAGGGCCTTATAATTTTACACGTTTTGCTGAAGAGGTTTTAAGCGATAAATCTAAAGAATTTGCTGCATTGCCTATCCTATCCTGGGGTATTTATTCGATGAATAAATTTTCAACCATTCAAAGACCAACAGATCAAATTTATTCATATCCTGTTTTTAATCAAATGTCATCTATTCTCACTCCTTCCAATAAACCTGAAGATATTTTTAAGGAATATTTTCTTTCTAAAATAATGAATGGAACAGACGTTGCGTTTATAAACGAGTTAAAAAACAATTCCTTTCACGAAAACTGGAAACCAATAGGCAAAGTTTTTCTTCACCACGGCGATGATGATGCTCTTGTTCCCTACTTTAACTCTGTAGATGCCAGGAACGGATTAACTGCCGCCGGCGGTGATATAACATTGTATACATATCCCGGAGGGAAACATGATACCGAACTTGGCAATTACATTTTGAATACACTTCACGACTTTAACTTACTCAAATGAAAAAAATCTGCTTTATTCTATTCTATTCGGGTATTTTAATTTCAGCTAACGGACAAAATACCATACGCCCAACTATTTATTTTCAAGATATGAATTATTATAATCCTTCTGCAATTCCATTAGATACATTGGAGGATCATAGAATTTCAGTATATGGAAAATATAAAATTGTTGAAAATGAAGATAAAATTTGGAATAAACCGCCCAGTGTTTTTGCAAATTATATTGGTCGTATTCGCAAATCGAATTCATTTTATACTGTTTCTTATATTAATGACATCTACTCATTTTATAATAGAAGCACGATTTACGCCGGTTATACCTATCAAAAGAAATGGGGGAAATCAAATGTATTAAGCCTGGGGGGACGTTTGGTTTTGAACAACGACATCATCAATTGGACAAAATTAAAAATACCACATCATGAAACGGGGAAGGGCATTAAATTCAGCCCAGACCTGGATCTGGGCATTCAGTATCAAATTAAAGGCTTTACCGCAGGCGTATCTACAAAAAATGTGTTAGGATCTTCCACAAAATTGGAGGGTGAAGATTTATTAAAGAATTGGCGGGAAGCCTATTTTAATGTTTCCTATTTGTTTAGAATAGGAAAAAAAGTGAAGGTTGCCCCTTATGCTCTATTGTATTGGGAACGTAAATTAGCAATTGATGGGGGATTGTATCTTTCTCTATTTAACAGGGTAAATGTATCCTATTTATTGAGAGTACTTGAACTCAGAAGTATTTATACGCTAGATGTAAAAATTTATAAAGGGCTTAACGTTGGATTAGGATTTGATCATTCAAAACTATTACTCGACAGTAATGTCGATGCTTTAATAAGATATAATTTTTAGATTTTAATATGAAAATTATTCCGTTCTGTGTTTATTTTCACCATTCCATTGAGATGTTTTTAACTCTCTTTCCAAAAAGAAATTGAGAGCGGTACGTAAAACAGCAATTGCGGCCAGTTTACCAATATCATTCCATGTAGGTGCTATGGCCGTTGCCAAAATATCAGCCCCCAGTAATAATTCCAGGGTAAGTGTAAGAGAGCTTCCAAACTGGATTCTTATATTTTGATTGGTTGTTCCGTCATCCTTCGTAAATAGATTTTGGATATACCTGTAAATAAATTTTAATAAGGCAATCCCAATGATGATTGCAGCTAATATCTCTATGATGCTACTTAAATACTTTGTAATTATTTCAGCAAATTCCTTCATATACGTGAGAATTTAATTGTGGCTATACTTTAGAAGTAAAAGTTAAGCATAAAATTTCATTCAGGGTCAATTTAATGGCAAAGGAATTTTGAAGGTATAACCACCAAAGGAAATAAGTGATGAAGGAAACCGAAGGATTTAAAATTCGGATTAGAATGGATATTCGGTTATTAGTTTCTTTTACTGCAAAACGCAATAATAGCATCTTTACTATTCAAATAAGGCTCGTAAACAATGGTGATGTTTTTTCCAGCCCACTCGAAATTTTTATGATTTTTTACCGGGGTACCATAAGTATCTTTGAGGAACTTGAAAAAAGCAACACTTGTCGCGTTCTTTGTAGCAAGCTCTATATTTGATAACTTGTTTCGTATAAATGAAACCCTGATATAATCGAACTGGATATTATGCATTTTTATGGCATTTGAACTGGCACTATACAATTGAGCATTGCCCTCTTCTATTTCTAAAATAAGGTTTTTATAAGACTCTTTACCTGTTCCAAATATGAATTGCTCAAAACCATTACATTTTTCTAATTTATCATTACTAATAAATCCTAATAGGAATGGTGTCAGAAGGAAAAAAAATGGTTTCATAAATAAGGAGCTATGAGGTTAAATTCTGATTCCTTCTAATGTTCCATCAAACCAGATGGCAATTAGAATAGAGCAATCTTTATGCCATAATATCGTAAATCCATAAAATGATTCTATTATTTTTTAACCCATTCGCTCACCTACATTGAGATGATGTTACTATCACATAGTAACATGGAGAGCGATTAATCAAGCATTGAATCATCCAGGATAAGTAAGGTTAACTCAAACCACCCTCTCATGTATCTAAACCCTTTTTTCGTTAACCCGCCTATTCATATTACTATCTAATATGGATATTTAGTTTTTAATTGGTATTAAACTCTAATTACTACACATCATAAAGCTTAAAAACTATGAAGGATCTCTTTAATAAATTAAACATCGTAATAGCACTTTCAATAATAGGAACAGCACTTTCAGCGTATGCGCTAATGCATGATGGAAATAAAAACTTCGCTTATGTCCGCACAGGTGATTTAATAAATGAATTCACAGGGATGAAAGAAGCAAGAGCGGCCTATCAAACCAAATCCAAATCATGGAGTTCTAATATGGATACATTAGGATTTAACTTCCAAAAGGCTTTAAACAAATTTAATATGGAGAGTACAGCAATGACTCCGGAAGAAAGGAAAAAACAGGAAACAAACCTTATCACGCAACAGCGTATGCTTAAGGATTATGAAAACGAAATGAATCGCACCGCAAAACTGGAAGAGGAGCAAATGACCTCCGGAGTATTAAATCAGATAAACAGTTATATAGATAAATATGGTAAGGATAATGGTTATGATCTCATTTTTGGCACAAACACTTCAGGCAATTTATTATACGGAAATCAAGGTATGGATATAACTACGGAAATTTTACAAGGTCTTAACATGTCATATAATCAAAATGGCTCAATAAATTCAAACGATGAGGCAACTAAAAAATAATTGCAATCTTTTTTTTATACTGTTTTATTTAGTCATACTATTTTCCGGTTGTTCGAAAAAAACAGTTGTAAACAGTTTAGAAGATTATAACAAATGGCTGGGAAATAAGGAAAACGGCTTATTGAAAATAAAAAAAGTAAATGGCTTTGAACTAAAGGTGAAGCTTTTACCGGCTAATTATTTAGCTTATAAAGAATACCTGGATTTAGAGTCAACAAAAGGACAAAAACAGTTAGATAGTTTAATCGAATTAAATAAAACAAGCTTAACATTTTTGTTTACACTTTCACCTGATCACGAAAAAGGAAACAGTGAGGACATTATCCTAAGCGGCGTAACAAGTGAACAGGAATATAATGAAAAGGCAAATACCATGTCATTTAATATGGATAAGTATATAAGCCTAAAATCGGGGGAACATGATCATTCACCTGTTTTATATAACATGGAAAATATTTTCGGATTGAACCAGGGTAGGAATATTCTATTTGTTTTTTCAGAGCCATCCGGTTTTAAAACAGACAAAGGTTATGATTTTAGATACACCGATGAATTATTTAAATTGGGAATTAACCACTTCCTGTTTAATGAAAAAGATCTTAATAATACTCCTGAAGTAAAACTTTAAAAACAAGCATAAAATTAAAACAGCATAAAATGAATATACGTAAAAAACAAAGAATTGGCCGGTTGAACTCAATCGTTTTACTGGTCGTAATGGTACTTGATCTTTTTAGACCAACAGCAACATTCGCCTTAACCAGTGGCCCCACACAACCTGAGTTCAGTAGTTTTGAACCCGTATCAACCTCAAATATGGTTAATACATTTACTGGGGATTTCACCTATAATTTACCGGTGATAGAAATACCCGGTGCAAACGGAGGAGGCTATGCCATGTCCTTATCTTATCATGGGGGAAGTTCTGTAGAAGATGAATCATCCTGGGTTGGTAATGGATGGACTTTAAACCCTGGCGCTATAACCCGTAATAAACGGGGGTTTGCAGATGATGTCAAAAAATCAGAAGTAACGTATTGGAATAAGATCCCTAAAAACTGGACCGTTAGTGTAGGAGAATATGCAGGAGTGGAAGCTATGAGTTTTGGGCTCTCGGGAAGAGCTGCAGTGTCTTATAATAATTATAAAGGGTATGGACAAAGTTTTGGTTTAGGTCTTACAGCATTAAATGGTGTGGTTAGTTTAGGGTTGGGCTGGGATGATGGAGAGCAAAACTATTCGGTTAGTGTTAATCCTGCAAAGGCAGCTTCGGGGATAATGAATGCGGAAGCTGATGGAACAAACAATGCCGGATTGAAACAAGCGGCAGGTACAGTAGCCGCGATAAAGGGTGGAAATTTTTTGCTGGCCAAAGGAGGAAGAGGCAGCAATTACGGAATATTTACTTATGGCAATGCAGCAAGAGCTTCCAACGTTTCCGAATTCAGTGGTTGGTCGTTAACCGGATCTTTTGGGGTAAACATTGATCCTTCATTTTTACATATTGGACTAAGTGCAGGGTTATTAGGAACATATACAGAACAAAATGCGGTGGCGCAATCTACTTTGAATGCTTATGGGTATATGTATTCAGGAAATTCTGTAGACCCTGATCATGATGTAATGGATTACACAGTTGAAAAAAATAATATGTATCAAAAAAGTAAATTTTTAGGTATCCCTCTCAATTCAGCCGATAACTTTTTACTTTCAGGTGAAGGATTAGGTGGAGGCTTTAGGCTATTTAATAAAACATTAGGCAGCTTTCATCCCACTCATAAACACAATCCAACCATGCTCTATAATTTTGGCGCAGAGGGAAACATTGGTGCTCATAATGGCGTGGGTGTAAGTGCCGGTGGTGGAAAACAAGACGTTTGGATCAGTGATTGGTATACCGGCAGTACAGCAAATTCTCCGGGAGTGAACAGTACGTTTGCTACAGCAGTAAATGATGATGGAACACCTAATTTTGTTACTAATACAGATGAACCCTATTTTTTTAGATTTAATAACGACATGGGGGGTAAAGCCCTGTACTCAACTAACGATGCGCCTCTGGTAGCAAGTTTAACAAGTGGAATTGGAAGTGCTATTGCAACCAAAGAAGTACTGGCAACAATAAACGCTGGTGATTATAAAGACTTAACGGATGATAACGGGTTAAGAACCGGGCGGTCTTCTTACATCGCTTTTCACACAAATGGAGAAATGTTGGAAACAGATAATAACGGTGTATTTTATAATCGTTATGAAAGAGATGTTACAAATAAAGTGACAAATAGAGCTGAGCATTTTGATGGTGTAGGTGAAGTAGTAACCTTTAACGAAAGCGGAAACCGCTATGTATATGGCTTACCGGTATATTCCGGAAAAGAAAAAAATATGAGCTTTGGAATCACCGGTAATGCCAAATTAAAAAAAAATCATCTGGTTTATGAAAACATTTCAGACAACAATAATAATGATTCCCCTCTTTCAGATATAGTTGTAGGAGAAGAACGTGCCGATGAATACGCGAATTCCTGGTTATTGACCGAAATTTCTTCACCGGACTATTTCGATAAAACATTGAATGGCCCAAGTGATGATGACTTTGGCGCGTGGACCAAATTTAAATATAAACGCGAAACCAATTATCATTGGAGGGCTCCTTACACCGGATTATTATATAACAGAGGCCAGTTTTCGAACAAGGAAGATGACAGAGGAGGGATGGAATCGGGGCAAAAAGAAATTTATTTTTTAGATACGATTTTCACAAAAACACACTATGCGGTATTTGTAAAATCAGATCGTTTGGATGGCAGAGGTTCTGTGATTGACGGCCTCGCTGATAATGATGAAAACGCTATAGGAAATGATAAACTGCAAAAGTTGGATCGGATAGAACTATGGGCAAAAAACAAAGACAGCCAGGATCCTTCGAAACAGGATATTTTGATAAAAACAGTTCGTTTTCAATATGATTATTCTCTTTGTCCGGGAACACCAAATAGCACATCTCCCGAAAAAGGAAAATTAACTTTAAAAAAAGTATGGTTCGAATATGGTGGGGTAATACCTGTAAAAATAAGTCCCTATAAATTTGCTTACGAGTACCCACAAGTTAATTACCCTGCTCCTTATGGAACGTCTATACCAAGTAATCCAGGCAATTTTAGTGCAGCAAATCAAAACCCGGCATACGACATGCATAATTTTGATGCATGGGGTTCTTTTCAGGTGAATGGGCAAAATCGTTTCAATAATTTCAGGCCCTGGCTGGATCAGAATGTAAAACCAACCGCTGGTTTCGACCCTGCGGCATGGCAATTAAAAAAAATCACCTTGCCTTCAGGCGGAGAAATTCATGTGCAATATGAACAGAAAGATTACCAATATGTTCAGGATAAACCGGTCATGGCTATGGTTAGTCTTCAGCCATTAAGCAACCAGGTTACTCAAGGCTCTCCCGAAAACAGGGTTAATCAATTTAAATTAAACTGTGCCGATATTGGTATTGCAGATGGTTTGATTCCAAATACAGGTATTATCGCCGATAAGGATAAAAAAGACTCTTTAGTCGCCGAGATGAATCATCAATTTGTGTATAACGGTGAGCGGATTTACTTTAAACTATTTTACCGGTTAATAGGTAAACCTAAAAATAATTTATCTGCAGCCAGTAGTGAGTGCGAAGGTGAATTTATTAGGGGTTACGCAACAGTTTCAACGGTTACCGTGGATCCTGTAGGAGATATTATCATCACACTTAACGAAGGTACAGGTATTGATCTCCCAAATACCATTTGTGAAAATTTTGTAACGCGTGAAAAATCAGGATTAATTTCAGAAGGTAAGTGTAAAATTCCGGAAACAGTTAACGTTCAAACAGACAAAGACGAATCGGGAGCAGAAAGCCAGATAAAAGCATTTATTGAAAACCCGGGTTTCAGTACAGATCTTTGTAAAGAATTCAGTCCAACAGATTCTTACTTTAAAATCCCCTTAATCAAACCAAAAAAAGCCGGGGGTGTGCGCGTAAAACGATTGCTCATATATGATAGTGGAATTGCTTCAGAATCGGGAGATGAACAACTGTATGGCACAGAATATATTTATCAGGATGGAGTTGCAACCAACGAACCACAAACTATCCGGGAAGAAAATGCTTTAGTTGGATTTATTTCGAGGTACGAAAATAGTTACACGAATAAAATAGTAGCGGGACAACAGTTAGATGCAACGGAAGGACCATTGGGTGAAAATTTATTACCCGGCGCAAGTATAGGCTATGCTAAAGTAATTACAAAAGGAATTCATTCCGGAAAAACAAATACAGGTTTTACAGTTTATGAATTTAATACAGCAAAAGACTTTCCGTTTAGTGTAAAAACAGAATTCACCGATCTGGAAGATCCTAAACACAAAGTGGAAGATTTTTTACCCTTACCTCTTGGAATCATAAATGTAAATATCAATAATTTATGGCTCTCGCAAGGTTTTAAATTTGAAATAAATAGTATGCATGGCCAGCCAAAAACTGTAAAATCTTATGGTGGAGATTATACAAATATGGACAAGGCTATTTTATCGGCGTCCAAAGAGATAGACTATTTTAAGCCGGGAGATCAGATAAGTATGATGTATGGCATTGACAAATTTGTAGGGGAAGATCTACCCGGAAAAGAAATGGATATTACCATTGAAACAAAAACTGTAAATGATGTAACGGATGTAGCCAATTTAGAAGGTGATATAGGAATTGGTCTTCTACCCGCTCCTACCCCCAGCGGTTTCTTACCGATACCTGGTTTATCAGTAGGTGGCGGAAACGATTATAACGAAAGCAGGTTAAGCACTCATAGTACCTCCAAAGTGATCCGCTATCCTGCCATTGTAAAAAAGATAACCACCATTGCCAATCAAATGGAGCAAAGCACCGAAAATATTGCCTTTAATCCGGAAACCGGGCAGCCCGTGATTACACGTACCTATGATGGATTTAAAGGATTGAAAACATTACAAAAAAATGATCCTGTGAATTATCCCTCAACTCATAATGGAACATACCTAAGCACAGTGATACCGGCTTCGCAACACTATACCGATATGGGACAAAAGGCCTTTAATGAAAAAGCTTACTTAAAATCTGAAGGAGGACAGGGTAATACCTATAATAAAGTTATGAAAGGCGGCAGTCTTCACTTAGAGTTTTTAAAAAATGGTATTGCCAATTGTGCTTGTAAAAGTCAATTGGTTGCAGGAGATCTTATTGCCCTATTTCAAACCGTTATAAATCCTAGCGATCTTCAACATCCAAACAAAATATTGGATGGTTTATACCATGCAGGTGATGTAGATCAATATGGTTTGAAAATTTATCCTACTTCCCAGTATGCTAATACCAACACGGCTCTTGCTTCGATTGATATAGAAGTTATCAGAAGCGGTAAAACAAATGAGTTAACCGCCGGTGTAGGAAGTATTACAACTTTTGGTGTAGATCATTTTGAAATCATAGGAGCAAATAATAATGCGCTTACAACGGACAGAACAAACCGGGTTAATTTAGCAAAAGCGCTGACAATAGCCATTCAAAGTATGATTATGAGTGCAGCAGGTACTGTAAGTAGTGTAAACGCATTAACGTATGATCCTCATGTGAAACTCAGACCAACAGGTAATACCTGCACAATTCCCTCATCACCAGGAGTTGATGATAAGCTTGTACTGACAAAAATTGATGCCAACCATGTATCTTTTAGTCAGTATTGGGGCTTGGGTAATTCATTTAACTGTGTGTTTGCTCAGGGTGCCCACTTTGAAGTAGATGATCTTGGACAGATAGTGCTCTTCGCATCACAAGGATCATGCGATCCTCAGCCAACGAAAAGATTATTCTGTTATGATGACCTCGGCGATCCATTACCACCCTCTATAAAAAATACTATTGCAGCAACTGCTCAAACGCTTTCCGACGATTGGTATTATGATGCAACTGTATTTACACAATTCCCAAATGAAGCCAGTATTGATCCTTATGAACTGGGAACAAAAGGAAAATGGAGAACCGCGAGTACTTATGCATATAAAACAGCCATTATACCGGGCAATGCAAGTGTTACTAATCCCAATGCAACAATTTATAATAATGCCGGCGTATTTGATAAATTTAATCTGTTTGATTGGAAAAAACCCCAGGTGAATGATTATAGTAAATGGATTTTAGCAAATACAGTCACTAAATATTCACCTTATGGCGAATCGATTGAAGAACGTGATGTACTGAATATACCGACCGCCGCTAAATACGGTTACAAAAACATGTTACCGTCATTAGTAGCTAAAAATGCAACCCAGGATAATGTTCAGTTCTATGATTTTGAGAATTACTATTATTACATTATAAATTTCCAGCAATTTTGGGGTTTAGATGACGGGGTAAAGGTTTATTTATTTACCCTGGATCATACCCAGGCGCATTCCGGAAAAACTTCTTTCTCACTTTCAAAACTGTATCCCTTTACCTTTAAACCAATTATTAAAAATGTTGGGGACGTTACCAGGTCAGTTATAAAATTCTGGGTAAAAGGAAGTAATTATACGCTTGTTGGTCAAACCCATCCTTCACTTTTTGTTCAGTACAATGATTATAGTTTAAATAATGGGAATCCGCCTGTAATGGGTACAGATCTTTTATATAAAGTAGCCCAAACCGGTGAATGGTCGCTATACGAAACCCGTTCGGCTGTTTCCACCAGTGGTGTTTCAAAATATATTCCTATGATTACAACAGCCATTGCTAATACTACAATTACGGTAGATGATGTGAGACTACAGCCACAAAACTCAAGCATGACGGCTTATGTATATGATCAGGCAAGTTTGCGTTTATTGGCAAGTTTTGACGATCAACACTTTGGAATGTATTATCAATATAACAGCGAAAACAAATTAATACGAACCTTAATTGAAACCGCCAGTGGTAAAAAAGTAATTACCGAAAAACACACTAATATTCCATCCATACCAAGGTCTCAATAAATTAAGTCATTTTCACTATACTCTCTCTCCCGACCTAATATAATAGGCCGGGAGAACAAAAAAACAATAATTATGAAACTGAAAAATAAACGCCCGATGACATCGTTAGCACTCATTATATCATTCATAAGCCTGTTTGGTTACTCTTTTACAGTGCCGGATTCTAAAAAAGAATGCCTCACTAAAATACAAAACATCTATAAGCAATTATATGATAAAGCCAAGACTGCAGATAAAAACGAAGTATGTTACCTGAATTATAAAGTCACAATACTATCCGGTAAAAAAAAATCAATTCCCCTGGAAACAACTGTTGAAATATTTTCCGGTAAAGAAAAGAGGGCTGTTATTAGTAATCAAATTGAAACGTACAGCGATGAAAACGCAAGTGTGAATGTGATACCATATAATAAAACAGTATACATTAACCCCGGCATAAAGAAAGATGACAAAACCATAGCCAGTGATTTAAAAAAACAAATGCTCATTCAGGATTCTATTTTTCAATATTGTGAAGTACAGCATTACGGACCTGAACGACAAAAAAATGGTGAAGTGATTCAAAAAGCTATTCTCAAAATTTCAGAAAAAGGCATAAAAAAACTTCATGTTGTTAGCATGGTTTTCTGCTTTAATAAAACCCTGGAGCAAATTAATGAAATAACCTACTATTATGACAACAAAAGCCCCATCAAAGAAATGAAATTGAAAATAAACGAATATGTATACAATTATAAAACCTCTAAACTGGATGAGCCGGCTTTAGCAATGGTACTAAATAAGAACAATACTCTCTTAAATAAATATAAAGGATATAGATTAATTGATAATCGTAAAAAAAAGGAGTTGACGGAAGTGCAAAAAAAATTAGCTGCCAATACTATAAAAAAACTGATAGCCACTAAAAAATAAATTTAAACATAAATTAAATAAAAGACATGAAAACAAGATTCAAGCACCGATGGTATGGTAAAGTAATACTTCTGTTATTATTTGTAGCTCAGTTCTCCTTTGTTTATAGCCAGGGAGTTACCGGTGCAGGCACATCCACTGCTACACCTTTATTTCCGGGGATGGCCTCAGATTATAAATTTATAAATACTGTCAACCCCACTGGTACAGTAAAATTTTTCGTTACAAATGGCACCTTGTATAATGCTACCACAGGTGCTTTACTTCCTGTAAATACAAGTTTTAATTATAGTGCGGCAACCGTAAAAGTAATTTGGAATTGTGGTACAGGACCTTTTTCTATTACAGTACAGCATTTTTTAATAAGCCCTATACCAACCGTGTATGCCAAAACCTTAACGCTTACTCCTCTGGAAAATATAAATCAAAGCGTCAATTTCACAAAAACAGAAATGGTCAATTCATCTACCATGACCCCCGTTTATTCAAAAAAATTATTTTTAAATCATTGTATTCAGAATTGTTTTCCAGACGTTGTGAAGAGTTTAAATACAACCGAACTCCGTTTACGTTTTAATACCGGAAATACCTATAACTATGGAACACAAACATTCGGTAAAAGAGTAAATGTAAGAGTTTCAGGTTACTCAGTTATGAATACACCTATTGCTCCTTCAAATACCACTCCTCTTTTCCAATTTGATTCCATTATGGAAATCAATCAAAATACACCCGAAGAACTAATCATTATCAATTTAAAAAACATACCCAATTTTGGAAGCTTTTTTCCAAATCTGTATTCTATTGATATTAAAATAAATGCACTCTCAGGTATTGGAGTTCAGGCCGTCAATGTTGATCCTACGCTTCAATTATTAGCAAATTACGCCGAAACCTATGATACAAATGTTTCCGGTTCAACAGCTCAGTCTACTACCTTATTGAGTGTAGGACCTGAGTATGCCGGCAGCCAAAAAATTAAATTCAAATGGAAACCAAGTTGCAGTAATAACATCACACCTAATAACTGGGAATTTCAATTACTCCGGTTATTTAATTATAGTGGACCAAAAGCAACTGCAGGGTTAGAAACAAACATTACAACAAACGTTAATTGGGATGAGGCATTAAGTATTGAAACGGAATCGGCAGCAGATAGCATCTCTCTTCATTTAACGCAAGGAACAGGTTATTACATTTGGCGTGTTCGTCCTATAGGAGACGGAATGCCCGGAGGAATTGCCAATAGCGGAAATTGGGGGGCATGGACATCTTCCGGCGCCTTTGTTCAGGGAGCAACTAATTTAAATGCTAACCAGGGAACGGTAGTGCAACCATTCGGCTATTTTTATACGGCAGTTGACAACGACATCAACTGGACACACCAAAGAACATTTGGTCAGTCGGATGGATCAGGCTTTAAATTATCAGAAGGAGTAAATTATGTAACAAGCCTTTGGCAGCCACTACAGACCCAAACATATATTCAAACAACGAATCATGTATTGGCAACTCAAACCTTACAGGATTATAGCGGACGAACAAAGTTTACTTCTTTACCTGCTCCTACAGGTAAAGGCTACTTTCAGTATAAATCCGCCTTTATACAAAATGCATCAGGCGCTACTTATAGTACAGCTGATTTTGATGGCAATACTACTTACAATAATCCTGCTGCAACTAATTCTACATGTCCTTTATCGTCTTATTATTCTGACAGCAATAGTGATAAAACGATTCCTGACTGTGAAGGATATCCTTTTGTGACCTCTCTGTATAGTATGGATGGTCAGAACCTTGTAAAAGAACAAGGCAATGTAGGAAACACGTTAAGGATACAACCGGTTTCCACAAAAACAAAAAAAACATTATACGGCCTTGCAACAGAACAGGAGCTGGTAACTGTTTTTGGAGATGAAGCACCGGCCAATGCAGCTCTACAAATTAACATTGATGAAAATGGCAATGCAACAGGTTCCTATATTTCAAAAGAAGGAAAACCTATCGCCACTTTTTTGGTTTCCGGAGGCGACCCAAGCCCAACAGATCTGTTGGACCCTGTTGAATCTTCTACCTTAGCAACTACCAGCTATACACTTAATAAAAATGTGACAGACAATCCGGATGGCCTGGTTTCACAGGTCGATCTTTTAATTGCAAATCCGGGAACAAATGTTATTGTTAATTATAGCATTACCCCACGGTCTATACAGGCCGATTGTGGAAATTATTGCGCGACCTGTGATTATAAAATAGATTTCATGATGCTGAATGCCGATGACCCCGGTTTAATTGCTTTTCCGGTACAAACGCTCACTATTTCGGCCAAGGATTGTTCGGCTTTACAAACCGTATGGTCATATACGTATAACATACTAAGTGCAGGTACATGGCAGGTAAAAAAAATAATTCGCACCAATACGATTGACCCTGCTACAGGAAAACTTTATTGGGAGAAAATAACCAACAACATTAAAAATGATATTCAAGCAACGATAGCGCCCTATTCAAATGCCCTACAACCCTATTTCGCTGCAGATGACCTGGATGATCTCGATAAACTGAATGCTTATTTAGATGCACAATCTGTAATTGTAGGTTCAGGCATTACTTATAGCAATGCTACAAAGCAATACAGCATAACACCTATTGCCAACACATGTTTTACTGTAACTATTCCAAAAAGAATGTGTAATGAGGTGAATTGCCCGGAAGATGGAAATTATGCAAAAATGCTTTATGATACATGGAGTAATGATGCGGAAGTAAAAAGTTCACTTCTACTTTATGCCAATGAATGGAAAGAAGTGTTTTTCCCCGGCCAAATAGCTCCTGTTCAACCAGCTCAACTAATATCTAACGGGCATATTGATATTAAATATTTTTTTCCGGCATGGATGAATATGGCTGAAAGTAACCTGAACGCATTGGTTAATAATATGCTGGCTGACCAAAGTAATTTTAATTCAGATAAAATATGCGAGGGTTGGTTTAAAATGGTTAAATCGTATAAAAGTATAAGGTTAAATTTTGATTTAAGTGATGGGCCTAACGGAGCATTATGGACAACATTAGGCACTGTTCAATATGCCTTTAACAGAAAAGAGTTTAACATCCTGGAATTTTTATTTAACGAACCCACTATTTTAAAACATCCTGATACTCCGATAAAATTAACTCAGATACCTTTATCTTCTGCTACTTGTACTAATGTTGAAGCTCCTTCTTATGCCGGTAATTTGCAAAATGAAATAGATTACCACGTACGTCATGCTTATAATACCGTTTTTGTAAGGCCTGTTGGTCCGGATAAACTAAGAGATATGGTGGCGCTTCAAAATGCCGCAAATGCTGTAGATATGGCTAATCAACAAACTACTGCCCATACCTATATTACTGACAGTTACAATGCTAACGAAAAGGATATGTTTTGTAATATTTATAAAACATACTCATTGGATGCCACTACATTTACAATTTCACCACCACCCCAAAGTTGTTTTACGAGTACTGCCTGCATAAATGCTTTTTTTATGTCTAACCCGGCTGTGCAAAATGCTAATTTCACATATGATATCTCCATAAAAGAACAGGATTTAAAAGATGAATGTGCTTCAGGATGTGAAAAACAGGCTTTTGGCTTAACTGTTAAACTTCATAATTATCTGCAAAACAATCCCGATTATATAAATGCCGGAGATCCTGACGATATAAATAATAATAGCAATGCCGTGATCATTACAAGTGATCAATTGGGATGTATGGTTTGGAAAGTGATAGATGACTGCAAAAGTGACTGCTATGGAGTTGTTTTCCCCACTACACCGGCAGAGCTTCAACAGTTTTTAGCACAAGGAACTTATAGTACATTAACAAATGTGATGACTAAAAGTATTGAAATTGAACTACCGGAGAAAGGAGCGTGTGAGCAAGGATGGACCACATTAAAAGAAACTTCAGATAATATAGCAAATCAATTAGTAACGTCTTTAAACGAACAACTGGAAGATTTTTTACTTCTGAATCCTGGTTATACCGGAACATGGGATGTGTATAGCGCCATGGTAGCTGCTAATCCAACAAATGCGGGAGTTAATACCAACAAATGTGGAAGAATATATGTAACCCTTAACGGGACTTTAAAACCCTACTTCGTAGTACATAATGATTGTGACCTTTATTACGTGTATTACACCCAAATCAATCTCGGAAGTAAACCGATCTTTGTAAAAGACTCTATACGGCTCTGTAACTGGATCTGTGAAAAAATTCCTTGCCCTGCTATTTGTTACAAATGGAAACCTTATCCAACAGGTGGCTTAGATCCTATACCTTGCGGCACCTTAATATTAAAATCCATTAAGGAAAATTACTTTGCGCAAATTAATGATATTATTGACAGTAAGGTTAAACAATACAAACAGAAATATTTAGCTACTTGCTTAGATCCTGATAACATTGACACTCATACGGCAACCTATAAAACAGGGTATTATCATTTTACGTTGAATTATTTTGACAGGGCCGGGTACCTTGTAAAGACAGTTCCTCCGATGGGTGTGCAAACACCTACATTCAATGATATTTTTCTGGGACGATGGTGGCATCCAAATCACACACTGTTTACAGAGTATGAGTACAATTCTCTGGGACAGGTCATTCGCACAAAAACTCCTGACCAGGGTGAAACTAAATTATATTATAATTCAAAAGGGATGGTAAGGTTTGCACAAAATGCCAAACAAAAAACAGCAGGTTCCTATTCTTATACAAAGTATGATTATTTAGGACGGCTTATTGAGTCCGGTCAATCTACCCAACAAAGCAACGGAGGACTTCCTTTTACGGATCCGGCAGCGTTAGATAACAATACGTTTCCGATAACAGCAAATGGTGGAATCACTGAGCTGGTACAAAGTTATTTTGATGTTCCATACTCTTCTGTGGCAGGTATCCCTCAAAACTTTTTAAGAAATCGCATTGCCCAGGCAATTAGTGACAGGGATGGTAATTTAGCAACTTATAATGATCAAACTTCTACGTATTTCAGTTACGATGCGCACGGTAATGTAGAACTTACGGCACAAATAACCGGGCAAAACATAAATGCGTTTTGTTTGAGCTGCCTCGGAATTAATACAACAGTGCATAAATACGATGTGGTATCAGGCAAAATACTGGAAACACAGTATAATGCCGGTAAACCTGATGCATTTTATCATCGCTATACTTATGATGCCGATAATCGTTTACTAACGGTTCAAACATCAACAGACGGTATGTTATGGGAGAATAATTTAGCAAATCAGTATTATCCTCACGGCCCGTTAAAACGCGAAGTGATAGGTAACGGCGTTCAGGGATTAGATTATGTTTATACCTTACAAGGCTGGCTTAAAGGAATTAATCATCCCGGTTTAATCTCTGCGAACGATCCCGGCAATGATGGTGGAGTTGGTAGTACAGTATGCCCTGATGCCTATAGTGAAATGCTGGGATATTATAAAGGCGATTTTAAGAGAACGAACTCTCCTTTTAATACGGCTGTTGCTAATACTGCTTACCTCCCCGGAGAAGGCGCTGCGGCCAATGCCGGGCTTTATAATGGGAACATCAGCAGTGTTGTAAGTAATATGACCACCCCTGCAATAGCGGCATTACAATATCCAAATCTTACCGGTAATAAGTATCGGTACGATAAATTAGGAAGATTAAAAACCAGTAGTTTCTATTCTTTTAACGCCGCTCAAAATGCGTTTCAATATAAAACAGGTGATTATGATATGAATCTATTCTATGATCCTAATGGGAATATAACTCTATTAAGGAGAAACGGAATGGCCGGAGCATCATCCAACAATCAAAAAGCAATGGATGATTTAATGTACAATTATTTACCGGGCACTAATCAATTAAGTAAAGTAACCGACGCCGCAGGATCCGCTAATTACACAACCGATATAGATAATCAAAATGCTAATAATTATACCTATTATGAAACCGGAGAACTTAAAACGGACGTATTGGCGCAATTATCTTATACATGGCAGTCTAACGGCAAACTACAAACAGTAACAAATGGTCTTACAAATCAAAAAATTGATTTTTATTATGATGCCATGGGGCACCGAACAATGAAGGTGATCCGAAATCTGGCTACAAATACATTTATTCTAACCAATTACTATATATATAATGCGGGTGGAAAAGTGGTTTCTATTTACGAGTATGATCCTGCGGCCGTTAACAAGCTGGTGCAAAAAGAAGTACCTGTTTATGGCGGTGACAGAATAGGCGTTTATAATTCAGGTGTAAGTAAATAATGTAATGTATGATGTAGTCATGAAAAATAAATTTTTAATACAAGTACTTTCAATTCTTGTAATAGTAAATACAGCATCTGCCCAAAGCTATAAACGCCAGGTTGGCAAAATAAGCTACGAAATAAAAGATCATTTGGGCGATGTATCTGTTGTTATAAGCGATGTAAAAGAGTATGATGTTGTCACTGGTAAAAGTACTGCACAGGTGTTATCCGCTATTAACTATTATACCTTTGGGATGGAAATGCCCGGCCGAATGTATTCATCGGCTGCTTACCGTTATGGTTATAATGGTAAAGAAAAAGATAATGAACTAAAAGGAAATGGAAATTCATTGGATTACGATGCTCGGATTTATGACCCGAGAATTGGCAAATGGTTAAGTAATGATCCTTTACAACAAAAATATCCCGGCTTGTCGCCTTATAATTATGTAGCTAATAATCCTGTTTCTTTTATAGATCCAGATGGAAAGGAAATAGTGGATGCTCAAAAAAGAAGGATGGTATATTTAGACTCAAAGGGTGATGTTCAATATACAAAATATGCCACTATGGATGCTAAAACACTTGTCAATGAAATGGGAAGTACAAAAATAGGAAATGAAGTTTTGAGAGATATGATTACTGCCAATTATCCTATTACAATGAAAATAGACAAAGATACCCGCCCAACCTATCGGTCGTCTTCAGGTCTTTTTAAACATACCAAAGAAGAGGGGTCATACTTAGTAGGCGGAGTAACTCAGCCGGGCATAACAAAAGATGGAAAAGCCTGGGCGAAAGCGGACATAACTATCTTTGAAGGAACAATCGATTTTCTTATGAAAAACCCAAAGAGTGTTACCGGGGTGGTTAAAGAAAAAGTAGATTGGATGATAAAGAGCAAAGACTTCCTAATGGGTGGCGTTATGGTTCATGAAGGAACTCATAGTGTAGACCCTGACGTATTATTGCCATCAGGAACAAAAAATCTGGAAGAAAAACCTGAAAAAAATCGTCATGAACACTATAAAGAACTTGAAAAAAAGGAAGAATCAAATTATTTGAATAACCCTATGCTTGCACCATTACCTGAAGAAATTAAATAATTCAGTACTATCATTAGTATCATAATTATAAACTCATTATTCAAATGAAAAACAAAGACTTAATATCATTGCTTACACTCTTTGCAATAGCAAATACATTACCCGCCCAAAGCTATAAACGCCAGGTAGGCAAAATAAACTACGAAATAAAAGATCATTTAGGAGATGTATGTCTTGTTGTAAACGATGTCAAAGAATATGATATTGTTACCGGTAAAAGTACTGCACATCTATTATCTGCTATTAACTATTATGCCTTTGGCATGGAAATGCCTGGCCGAACGTATTCATCTCCCGCTTACCGTTACGGGTACAACTGCATGGAAAAAGACAATGAACTAAAAGGGAATGGAAATTCATACACCACAGAATTCAGACAGTATGATCCACGACTGGGAAGATGGCTGAGCGTTGACCCATTAGTAATCAAACATCCTGGATGGACACCTTACAAATCAATGTTAAACAATCCTATTTTATTTATAGATAATAATGGTGATACCGAATATAGATTTTATGTGCGTTCTTTTGAAAGTTCACAAACATTTGGAGCACCCGTTGTATCAGCCGGAGATAACAGAACATTTACCACGAAGGTTAATGTCACTGCAAGGATTACGTCAGCTTTTACACTGGAAGCTCTTACCGGAGCAATTTCAGGCTACAAAAGGTATAGTAGTGAATCACATTCCTACTACCCTTCTCTTTCTGATTCTCCCTTTGGGCTGGGACTTAATATTAACGAAACAATTGGCACTTGCTATTCTAAAGGAATTATAAAATCAAGATTTAGTGACTTGACGTTAAATAAAGAAAAAGATGGCATGACCAGCGTGGATATGGAATATTCAGGAGCACATGGGGTTACAAAATTTATGGGACCATTAAATCCTGATATCGATGTTGAATCTTCATTTTTAGTACGCCAAACAAAAGACAAACTTGTTATGATTGGAACTGTTAGGGGTGATGCTTTTCCTGACAATGAAGCATTCACTTTCGATCCTTCAG
Organism: Bacteroidia bacterium; assembly: GCA_963422675.2. Taxonomy (GTDB): domain Bacteria; phylum Bacteroidota; class Bacteroidia; order B-17B0; family Aurantibacillaceae; genus UBA4416. Next base: position 18,192 of record CAXVYS010000031.1, on the reverse strand, counting down.
GTCAATCCATCATGTTAGCAACATTTAAGCATCCTACAGCAAGAACACCTTTAATGTCTCTTTGGGGTAAAGGGCTTAAGCCTATGTCGGAATTTAAAATAGTAGTAGGTCTAGATGAAAAAGGAAATTTCAAAAAGGCGCAGAAATGCGACTTTAATTATGAAACATCTTCTGCAACCAATTGTTCCGATATACCAATTATTCCTGCAAGACCTGGCGGAGATATTGAACCAAGCATCCCAGCAAACGGAGAAAAAGGGTGGTGGGATAAGGTAACAGAGAAAAAATAAATTAAAACTACAATAATAATATGCACTTAGATTATGATAAAGGCGTTAGTGAATAAGGTTATTTAACAGATATTAATTTTCAAAAAATCAACTTCCACGGCCTAATGAAATTCCACATTTTATATAAATTTAAGGCGTGTATGCAATACCATGGCATAAAAAAATTATCACTAAATTTGAATAGTGATTGAAACAGAAGAAATAACCAAAATTAAAACCCTTGAATCGGAAGAGCGGCAAACTATTGTGCACTGCACCTGTGGTGAAGACTACGCTTATCGTATTTGGCCATCGACCTTTTTAATAGAGCATGAAACCGGTAAACGTGCTAAATTGATTACTGCCTTTAATATTTCTCTTGCTCCCCAATGGACCCTAAATGACGGCAAAGGTTTTACCTTAATTTTCGAAGGTCTTAGTAAGGGCTGTGCTGCCTTTGATTTAAAAGAGATCATTCCTCAAAATGATGGGTTTGAAGCATTAAATATTCAACGCAATAAAATGGATGTGTACCTGGTAAATTTTTAAAGATCGCGATAACATTTCTTGTTTTGTAGGCTATACCCCTTACATTAACCGGTAATTTTCTATGTCCCTTCATGGTGTAGAGCTATAAAGCCCTCTTTATAGGCCTAATAATCTTTTATAATTATGTATGGAATTACTTTAAGAACCTTTAAATTTACAGGGTTAAACTATTTTATACTTTACCGGAAGCTGTAAAACAGCCCGCATAAACAGAATTGGACTATCAACTATGAATATCAAAGATTTTGATATCTATCAAATGAACGAAGAACGACAAAAGAAACTTTGGTCAGATTGTATATTTGTGTTTGATACCTCTGCCCTACTGGCTCTGTACTTGTCTCCTGAAGAAGCAAGAAACCAAATCTATACCAAAATATTTGAGAAAATAAAAGGTCGCTTATGGATTCCCAATCATGTACAATTCGAATACCTTAAAAACAGAGCATCTAAAATAAAAGAGCCGATTAACAAAAGTTATATTCCTTTGAGGGAAGATTTTATTAAGCCCATTATTGACTCTTTCTATAAATCGTTAAATAAGGTTGATACCTTAAAAAACAACATTAAAAAAGCGGAGAGCCATCCCCACATGGTATCTGAGGACCTGGAAAAATATGAAGTTAAGTTAAAAGAATTTGTAAAAACCACGGAAGAGTTCGAGAAAAAATTTAATGAACAGATGGAGCAAAAGGTGAATGAAATCCTTATGCTTGAAAAAAATGATACGGTATTCCAAAATCTTCATAAATATTTTAAAGTAGGGCGTGAATATACTTATGAAGAAATCATGCAGATTACCTTAGAAGGAAAGCACCGGTACGAATTTAAAATACCTCCGGGTTATGAAGATCAAAAAAATAAGATCGGGATTCAAATGTTTGGTGATCTGATCATCTGGAAACAGATACTGGAATACTCCAAAGAAAACAAAAAGAATATTGTTTTTATTTGTAATGATGTCAAAGAAGATTGGTGGCATCTGGTAGCTGATAAAAGGGGGGAGAAGAAAAGAACGAATGATCCTCGTAAAGAATTAATCAAAGAAATTAAAGATCATTCAGGAGTTGACTTTTGGATGTATAACCAGCCAAAGTTTTTAGAGATTGCCAATACACTTATCAAATCAGACATTCCTGATAAATACATTGAGCAAATCTCTCAGTTGATTCCGGTTAAAGCTCAGGATAAATTACTGGTTTATAAATGTGATGCATGTCTTCATGAAGGCCAAATAGATACTGCCACCCTCCATTTGAACTTTAAGCTCATAGATACAGAAACCGGACAAAGTAAAAATCCGGAGAATACTTATTTAGCAGATACCCTGTTTCACTGTAAAAATTGCGGCAATAGCATCCAGGCCTTATTCGAAATAGGAGAATACCCTATGGGAGTTGTTAATCACCAACAAATTAAGTTGAAGGGAGCCGGTTTAATACAAGAGATCCAGGCAGAAGATGATTTTTTACGGTATGATCTGCTTGATGAAACAAACCCGGAAATAAATCTTGAAACAGTTGTCTTAAACAAAAAGCAATTCCGTTTAAAATCAAGTATATCTAAAAAAATCACCTTTCCAAAAATCGTAGAAGGTAATGATACCCTCTTTGTAATCGAATACTCAAAGCGATACGATAAAACTCTCGGAAAGCGTATTCTGGTTGAAATATACAATACTCAAGGCTTAAAAATAACCAAGACACCCGTTTTGGAAAATAATGTCGTAAAATTTGTTGTTAGAACAGATGATGAACATTTTGTGTCCGAATTTATTTATATGCACCTTGTATCGGATACCGATATAACGATTACTTTAAGTGTTATTGAATATCCAGGAACAGGTAGATATATTGAAAAATTATATTATTGAGTAAATAAAAAAACTTGTAGTACATTACAAGTGCATTGGCTAAAACATATTAACAATTCCAAATAACGAGTAGACCACTTATTTTTGAAATGCCTTAAAAGGCAATAAAATTGGCTCTTTCTAGAAGTTTTAACAAAATCTATTCTCTTAAATACCAGTCTGTTAAATTCAATATAACACAGATTTCTTAATGTTAGCAAAACATTTATTTTTCATAGCTTATCTACTTTTGATCTAAATTAAGTGAACATCCTGCAAGAGTTTTGTTGCATCTTTTAAAAGATCCAAAATAATCCGAAACCACTTACAAAAATAATCAGGACATGAAATCATTTATTCTAACTTTATTAATCGGTTTTAACTTAACGTTACTATCACAGGTACCCGTATCTTCAGGTTCTTATTTCCAGGATTTTGGAACGGTAGATATTACCTCATGGACAAATAATACCACTTTTTTAGGATGGTATGAAGCCGGCACATTTCAATCACACCTCAATATTACAACTGCTGCACCTACCAATACCGGTGGCTTTTATACATATGAGTGTAATGGGAACAATGATCAAAAAATTGGCTCAAGAGCCAGTGGCGGTTCGGGAACTTTACGCTACGGTGTGGTTTTACAAAACACCACCGGTTCTGCAGTAAGTAATGTTCAGGTATCCTATAAAGGTTATCAATTATCCTTAGCCCAAAATGGTGCTGTTAATACGATTGCCTTTGATTATATTGTAAGTACTACACCTCCCGCCATTACTGCCGGTGGTGGCACTGCCGTTTCTGCTTTAAATTTCACACAACTTCAAAGTAACGGCTCAAGCGGAAGTGCACAGGTAGCAGGCTACCCCTGCACGCAAATGGTAGACATTTCCAACTGTATTACAGTGAGCATTCCTAACAACTCTTATATTTTATTACGATGGACAGATGTGGATGATGCCGGTAACGACCATCACATGGCCATTGATGATGTGAATATTCAATTTCTTTCAACAAATCTTACCGTAAACTCTTCGGTAATCTGTGCTGCACAAAATACAACATTAACTGCCACGGGAGCTGCAAGCTATACCTGGAGCCCCGCTACAGCATTAAGTGCTACTACGGGAAGTGCGGTAACAGCAAACCCATCAAGTACCACAGTATATACTATTTCCGGAAGTGTAGGTTCTTGCCCTTTAAAAACAATTACCTCCACCGTTACCGTTAATCCTAACCCTTCTGTTACGGTTAATTCTCAAACTATTTGCTCTTCCACTTCTGCTACATTAACCGCAACAGGAGCATTCACGTATACCTGGAGTCCGGCAACCGGTTTATCAGCTACTACAGGTAGTGTGGTGGTTGCTAACCCCGGAAGTACAACTGTTTATACCATAACAGGAAATAGCGGAGCCTGTGCTGTAACACCCGGAACTTCTACGGTTACTGTTCTTTCAAGCCCTACCCTTGCACCGGTAAGTTCTCAAACTATTTGCAGTTCAGGTTCAGCAACATTAACTACATCGGGGGCAACAAATTATACATGGAGTCCAAACACTGCCATATCTTCCACAACAGGAAATAGTGTAACCGCTAACCCTATAGCTACTACCGTTTATACACTCGATGGAGATAACGGTGTATGCCCTGCCCTTCCTGTTACCTTTACAATTAGTGTTATTGCAACACCTACCTTAAGTATTAATTCTGCCACGATTTGTGCATCCGGTACTACTACCTTAACCGCCATGGGAGCAAGTAATTATACATGGACCCCTGCTACTTCTTTATCATCAGGTACAGGTAGTATCGTAACGTCTAATCCTTCCGGCACTACTATATATACGATAAACGGAAGCGTTGCTTCCTGCTCTGCCACACCTGTTACAGCAACCGTAACTGTACTTCCCAATCCGGTAATCAGTGTAAATTCAGGAAGTATTTGTGCTTCGGGAAGCATTACGTTAACAGCCTCCGGAGCAGCCAATTATACATGGAGCCCTTCGGCTACGTTATCCTCTTCTACAGGTATCAGTGTAACGGCAAGTCCTACTACCGTTACCGTATACACCATAACAGGAAGCAATGGTAGTTGTCCTGTAACTCCTGCTACAGCAACAGTTACAATTGTTTCCAATCCTGTTATAACTGTAAACTCTTCCACTATTTGCAGCTCAAACTCTACCAATTTAATTGCTACAGGCACTACAAGCTATAGCTGGAGCCCAAATACGGGGCTTTCTTCTACAACAGGGAATACAGTAACCGCAAATCCTTCTTCTACCATAGTATATACCCTCACCGGAAGTAACGGGGCTTGTATAGCAACTCCTGTTACAGCAACCGTAACCGTTATACAACTTCCCAATTTATCCGTTAGCTCAACAAGCCTTTGTGCTTCAGGTTCTGCCATATTAACGGTGAGTGGAGCGGGCAGCTATAACTGGGCACCGTCTATTGATCTGAGTGCAGCAACAGGTAGTATTGTGGTAGCAACCCCCATGAGCACAACTATTTATACTGTAACAGGTTTTATTAATACCTGTTCGGTAACAGCAACAAGTACGCTTACTGTTATACCGGTTCAAAGTGCCGGGTTTAATTATCCTTCTGCCCACTATTGCCAAGCCTCCTTTTCTAATCCATTACCTGTTATAACAGGTGTTTCCGGAGGATCTTTCAGCGTTTTACCTTCCGGTTTGTCTGTTAATACAACTAACGGACTTATTAATTTAGCATCAAGTACACAAAACACTTACACCGTTAGTTATACAACAGGAGGTGTTTGTGGTGAAACCCAAAGTTTTGTACTGAGTGTAAATACGACTCCTTCAATTACAGTAAGTTCACATTCGGTCTGTGAAGGTGAAGCGGCTCTCCTTACCGCTACACCCTCTCTCGCGGGAGGTACTTACCATTGGCTACCGGGTAATCAAAGTACTTCTGTCATTTCTGTTTCCCCGGCTACTACTTCTACCTATGTTGTAACTTATACGCTTAACAATTGTTCGGTATTTGAAACCACCATCGTAAACGTTAGCCCTAAGCCTGTGGCCTCTGTGAACCCTTCTTCTACTTCTATTACCGAGGGAGATGATGTATTACTTGTAGCAACAGGTGGCAGTAATTATGTTTGGAATAATGGTAACACCAATGAATCAATTCATGTACAGCCAAAGGAAACAACGGATTATTGCGTAGATGTTACCAATACTAGCGGATGTAAGAATTCGGTTTGTGTAACCATTCAGGTAGATAAAGAATCTACTTTATACTTACCTAATGTATTTACTCCTAATGGCGACGGACTGAATGATCTGTTTAAAATTCCCAACACAAATATTACAGAGTTCAACATTAAAATATTTAACCGTTGGGGAGAATTATTATTTGAATCCAATGCTATTGATACAGGCTGGGATGGCACTTACAAAGGTAAAGCGGTTACTGACGGAGTTTATGTATATACCCTCACAGCAACAGGAACTAATAAAGTGAACTATGAAAAACGAGGACACGTCACCGTTTTAAGATAGATCATTTCTGAATTTAAAAAATATCTTTTATAACGTTATTTTTCCCATAAAATAATCTAAAATTTTACTTTTAAGAATGTATTCATATTTGGATGCAATGAGATTCATTTTAGATCTGTCGATATTATTTTTAGCAATGATATAATCTACCGTAGTAATAACACCCTTTTCAAATTTGATGGTTCCAATCTTAAATGATTCGGTATAATCTTTTACCTGCTGCTCTAATACCTGGTAGCGCTCAAAGGAGACAGACATATCATTATACGCCTGGTTAATATTACTTTTTAAACGAACATTAATAGTACTTTGCTGAGCCTCCATCCGATTCTTATTTATTTTAGCAACGTTCAATTGCGTTCTCGTTTTTAACCCGTTAAATAAAGGGATTTGCAAACTCAAACCAACATAGGTGTTTAAATTATTTTTAAACTGATCTCTGAATGTTATTTTAGTTGAACTATACTGATACTGGGGAGCAAAGACCGACAATTGATTATTTCCTACAATGACATAATTATCGGTACTTATATTTGTAGAGCTGATCAGCTTTTGAGCCAAAGCGGCATCGGAATAATTTGTGCCAACACTCCCTACTAATGATAAAACAGGAAACTGCTGTCCTCTCAAAGCCTGAACCGTTTTTAAAGCGCTAAGTTTGCGAAGCTCTGCAGACCTTACCTGTGGCAGATTAGCAGAAGCCTGACCATAAATAGTTTCTGCATTGGTTTCATATAGTTTTAACGAAGGTTCTACCGGTATTTTCTCGAATGTTGCATTTACCGGAAAGTTTATATTAATTAATCGCTCCAGAGTTATTTTTGCTGTAACAAGGTTTGACCTGGCAGTAATATAGGTAAGCTTATCGTTTGCCAGCTGTCCCTTCGTATCATATAGTACGGAAGGAGCAACGGCCTGGTTCGCTTCAAGAACGTTTAGTCTTTCTATTTGTGTTTTGCTCACTTCTACCTGGGAAGCTGCCTGGTTTACCTGCTCCTGGCTGCTCAATACCTGTAAGTAGGCAAGCATCACATTGATGGTCAGATCCATTTTCAGTTGTTCTTTATCCATCTTAGAAGCTTCGTAATTAAAATAACTCTGACGAATGGTATTCATTATATTAAATCCGTTGAACAATGTTAGTCCCGCGTTTACACCATATTGGCCTGTCATAATTTCCTGGTTCACAAATGTATTGGTATAAGGATTTATGCTTTTTCCTTTGTTGATTCCCTGGTTAGCATAGGCATTTGCATAAGGCAGAATAGCAGCCCGTGATTGCTGTAAACCTGCATCGGCAATTTGTGATTGATATTCTGAAATTTTCATATCCAGGTTATTTTTTAAAGCAAGATCAATACATTGTTGAAGAGTATATACAACAGAATCCTGAGCATTGCTTTTAAATGCAAGTATTACATATATACAGCAGAGAAAATAATTTTTCATAACTATTCTGTTTTTAAACTTTTAACGGGGTTTGCCAAAGCCGCTCTAAAGGCCCTATATCCTACAGAGATCCATGCTACCATCAAAGAAATAACCATTGCAATTACAAACACGCTCCAGCCTATATCGATGCGGTATGCAAAATTATTAAGCCAGTTATTCATGAAATACCAGGAGAGAGGTGCTGCAATAACAAAAGCAATAGCTATGAGTATTGTAAACTCTTTTGAAAACAGCAAGACAATATTTCCCACACCTGCCCCCAGCACTTTTCGAATCCCCACTTCTTTTGTTCTTTGAACAGCCATAAATGACACTAAACCATAAAGTCCCAGGCAGGAAATAAAAATAGCCAGGCCGGCAAATATTTTATACAAAAGAGCCATTTGTTTTTCCTGTCTATAGAACTGCTCTATGCTTTCATCCATAAATGTACTGTTATAGGCATACTCCGGAAAATACTTATCCCAGAGTTTTTCGATCTGTAGTTTTGATCTGGATAAATTAGTACTATTCAGTTTAATAGAAATAACATTGAACTGGCCTTGTCTTGAAGAGATCAAAATTGGCTTTACTTCATCCCGCAAAGAATTTGTTTTAAAATCCTTTACTACACCAATAATAGATCTCCATCTTCCGCTTCCCGTCCGAATCTCCTTCCCTATTGCCTCCTGTGGCGTTTTTACATTTAATTTTTTAAGAAATGTTTCATTCACTATAACTTTTCCGGCCGTGTCATTCTCCTGATATGCTTCACCGGCAACAAATTTCAGATCAAAGGTTTTAAAATAATCAGCATCACCAAATTTTCTATAAAGTGTAAAGTCCTCATCCGGGCGGTGATCGAAAGCAAAATTCGTTCCTGAATTATTATCGGATGATGGAACATCACTGCTTAAGGATACCATTTTCACATCCGGCATCTGAAGTAAAGCCCGTTTAAAGGGGGTGTGTTTTACCAACGTGCTGCTATCAGTAGAACTGTATAATACCAGCACAGCCTCCTTATTAAACCCAAGATCTGCCGTACGTATAAAATCCATCTGGCTCACTGCCACAATAGTTCCAACAATAAGCATTTGTGCGATCACAAACTGTGTAATAACCAAAGCTCTCCTTAAAGAAATACCACCAATCGTCGCAGAACCGATCTTATTTTTTAATGCCATAACAGGACTAAACCCGGAAAGAATTAATGCCGGATAAACACCGGAAAGAATTGTCACCACTATAACTACCAATATCATAAACGCGCTATTCTGCATGGTAAGCAGATTAAGATCGTCATTAATAGAAATGATGTACTTAATATAAGGTAAGGCCAGTTTTGCAAGAATTAATGAAAGGATAGTAGACACCAAAACAATCAGATTTGTTTCACTCATCACCTGCCAGAATAGTTGTTTCCTGCTGCTTCCCAATACTTTTCTCACACCAATCTCTTTAGATCGTGTAATGGCCTGCGCTGTAGAAAGGTTAACAAAGTTGATACAGGCCATCACGATGATCAAAAAACCAATCATCCCTAATGTGATCAATGTAGAATAACTGGTTACATGATCTCCCAAACCAGGGATCTCGGTATCGAAATGAATTTTACTTAAAGGCTGTAAAAAGTTAATCCTTCTTCGAACTCCATCACTCTTATAATATTTTTTTGCCAGTAGTTTAAACTGTTCATTGATGTGATCTGGCGTTACATTTTTTGGCAATAACATAAACACCTGGAAACTACTGGTGGTACTTCCCCAATCAGTGTTGTAACCATAATAGTGATTATCTTTCAGAGTGATAAATGATGCAATAATGCATATGGGGTAGTCTGTATTATTAGGTATGTCGTCAATAACACCACTTACTTTCATGTTCATGATATTATCGATCCTTATCATTTTTCCAATCACATTTTCCCAATTACCAAAATACTTTACAGCAATACTTTTTGTAAGGATTACGGTGTTAGGGTCTTTTAAAACAGACGCATTTCCAACCAGCCATTTATATGAAAACACATCGAAAAATTGTGGTTCACAAAAAAACACACCGTTGCTTTCTATAAATTTTTTACCGGATGTTACTTTTAAATCAGGTACCGTAATTTGTGTACCATAGGTTGCAAATAAACCGGTTACCTTAATCTGAGGGAAATCCGCACGCATGGCATCCAATGCGGGAAAAGGAACTCCGGGAGTATAATCAATTCCATCCGTTTCTTTATCCTGCGTTACAACATGATAAATATCAGAATAGGAAGGCTGAAATGTATCGTAGCTCAATTCATAGCGTACCACTAAAAATATTAACAGGCAAGCCGCCATACCAATCGCAAGGCCCGAAATATTAATAAAAGTGTAAACTTTATTACGCTTTAAACTTCTTAGGGCTATTTTAAAATTAGTTGTTATCATATTATTCTGTTCTTAAACTTTTCACAGGATTTGCTACTGCGGCTTTAATTGTTTGAAAGCTTATAGTAATGAGGGCTATAGATGTTGCAACAATCGCCGTTAATAAAAACACCCCTAAATTGAGTTCAATTTTAAAGGCAAAATTTTGAAGCCATCTTTGTAAAACAAACCAGGCGATAGGCCAGGCAATGCAATTGGAGATGAGTACCAACTTTAAAAAATCGCGTGTGAGCAAAAAATTAATATTTTGAACCGAAGCCCCCAACACTTTTCTTACCCCGATTTCTTTTGTCCGTTTTTCTACTGAATAGGCGGCAAGCCCAAACAACCCCATAGAAGCAATAATAATGGCAATAACAGAAAGAATACCTACAATCTCACTAAGCTGGGAATCGGCCAAATACATATTTTCAAAATCTTCATCCAAAAAATGATATTCGAATGCTACATCCGGAATTATTTTTTTCCAGGAAGATTCCATTTGTTTTAAAGCCTCTGTCATATGCATACTATTTGCTCTAACGGACATCTCCGGAAACGCATTATCCGATAAATTGGAAATCGTTAATGTTTCAATTTTGTTATGGAGTGAATTAAAATTAAAGTTCCGTGTAATACCAATAATCGTTCCTAATGTATCCTGAAAGGATAGTCCAAATGGTTTTCCTATGAGCGATTCAACAGGAACTCCGGGTGTGTTTTTAAGTAACTCTTTAGCCATGACTTCATTAACTAAGAAACCTTTCCCTTTATCCGATTCACGAAAATCATGTCCTGCCAGTAATTCAATTTTATAGAGCTGTATAAAATCTCTGTCTACTCTAGTAAGAGAGGTTGTCAATTCTCTCTCCGCACCAAGGCCCTGTATTCTTACACCTGTTTGATGTAGATTATTCCCAAGTCTTTGAAATGAACCTGTGACATACTCAATAGTAGGACTTTTTAAAAATTCCTGTTTGAGAATTTTATACTTTTCCTGAACAGCCGGGCTCAAAGTAATAGACACCACCTGATCCTTACTAAAACCAGGATCGCTGCTTTGCATAAAATGTAATTGCTTAACCACAAATACAGTACATATCACTAAAAATATAGCTCCTGAAAACTGGCATATTACTAAAAGGTTTCTACCTACACTTTTATTTTTCCCAACTTGTATCGAACCCTTTAATACCAATGCGGGTTTAAAAGACGATAAATAAAATGCAGGATAAATACCTGAAATAAATCCCACCAAAACAGTTCCTACTAATAACAGACACACCGATTTAGCCTCCGCTAATAACCCATATGAAAGATGATAACCGCTTAAATGATTAATATACGGTAAAAATAAACCCACTAATACGAATGAAAATAACATGGCGACAAAAGCATATAATAAGGATTCGTAAATAAATTGTTGTCCCAGTTGCGAACGGCTGGCTCCAACGGTTTTGCGAATTCCAACTTCTTTTGCGCGCCCCACAGAACGTGCTGTGGAAAGATTAATGAAATTCATACAACCGATTCCCAACACAATAAAAGCAATGAGAATAAACACATACGTATTGCGTTTATCAAATTTTTGGTAGTTGAAATAATCATGGGTAATATCCGTAGAGCTGGAGTGTATTTCTTTTAGAGGCTGAAGAAATAATTCGTAATCTTTTTCTCCATCACCAATATGTTTTTTAAGATAGGCCGGTAATTTTTTTTCAAGTGCTCCTATATTTGTATTCGGCAATAATTCAAGATAAGTAACTACCCAGTTGTTTCCCCAGTTTGCTATATTATTGGTTTTTGTTTCCGTTGGAAATACAGTTATGATATCCATTTGTAAATGTGAATTTTCCGGAACATCTTCCATTATTCCTGTTACCATAAATTGCATGGAGTCTGACCAATGCCTTGAAATCGTTTTACCAATAGGGTCTTCCGAACCAAATAGTTTTTCAGACATGCTTTTAGAAAGAACAATACTCCCTGATTTAGCAAGTACCCCACTTTTACTACCTTTCAATAATTTGAAATCAAATACCTGAAAAAAAGCAGAATCCACCCACAACAGCGATTGAGAAATAATTTGTTTGTTTTTATATAAAAAAGGGATCTTTTTCTCCCCAAAGATCCTCGTATAATTTACGATTTCAGGAAATTCGCTTTGTAAGGTGGGCCCCATAGGAAACATCGATAGTGCTACTTTCTGCGGCTCAACCAGACCTTCAAATTTCTGCACTTCATCCAAACGATACATATTTTTTGTATGGAATGCATCTACACTATTCTCACGGTGAACAAATAACGCAACAACAATACAAACAGATATTCCGGCAGAAAGTCCAATAATATTTACTAAGGAAAATATTTTATTCTTCCATAAATTACGAATAGCTATTTTAAAATAATTTCTCAGCATAATTTTATCTTAGACAGTGCTTCTGATATTTTCTGTTACAATCTGTCCATCAAGCATATTAATGATTCTGTGGGTATAACGGGAATCATGCTCTGAGTGAGTTACCATTACAATGGTTGTACCCTGCTCATTAAGGTCCGTTAATAATTGCATCACATCATTTCCATTTCGTGAATCAAGATTCCCGGTTGGTTCATCCGCTAAAATTAATTTTGGATTGTTTACTACAGCACGCGCCACTGCAACCCGTTGCTGCTGACCTCCTGAAAGTTGCTGAGGAAAATGGTTACGACGATGCGCTATTTGTATTTTATCCAACACAGCATCTACCATTCGTTTACGTTCGGAAGCACTTACTCCGGTATAAATAAGAGGCAATTCCACATTTTCAAATACCGTTAGCTCATCAATTAAATTAAAGCTCTGAAATACAAAACCAATATGATGTTTACGCACATCTGCCCGTTTGCGCTCATTAAATTTAGAAACTTCTACCTGGTTAAACGTAAAGCTTCCGCCATCCATATCGTCCAAAAGCCCAAGAATATTGAGAAGCGTGGATTTTCCACAACCCGATGGCCCCATAATGGATACAAATTCTCCCACTTTCACATCAAACGAAATATTATTTAAGGCTACCGTTTCCAATTCTTCGGTTCGGTAAATTTTTTCTAGATTATTTATTTTTATCATAACAAGGGTTTTGGTAGTTGTTTAAAAAAATTATTTAACGATGGATGTAGACTTTGAATTCCCGCTTTTAGCATAAGCTATGGAGTATCCTTTAACAATATGGTACTTTGATTTAAACTTTTCAAATACTTCTTTTGCCTGTTCTTTATCATTTACTTTAAATTTTTCGTTCGACAAGGCAAAGGATACATGGTTTTTATCTGTAATAAGTTTCATTTGTAGCAAATCATTGATAATACTATCTGTGAGATTATTCGGCGTTTCTTCTTCTTGCTTCTCTTTGATCTCTTGCTGTTGCTTATTAACAGGGCTCTGAGCAATTTGTGAAATTCCTGAAAAGCTGTAAAAGGTAATTGCCATGATAAGAGTGGTTGTTTTCATCATAATAGTGTTATCGTTTTATTTATTCTTTAATATTAATTCCTGTGTAGTTTCATAATTACCATAACCGGAAGTGATTACTTTATCGCCTGCCTGAAGGCCCTGTAATACCTCATAATATTCAGGGTTTTGTCTCCCCAGTTGAATATCTGTTCTATAAGCCACAGATCCGTCTTCATTTACTTTAAAAACCCAGTTACCACCGGTTTGCTGATAAAATCCACCCTTAGGCAATAACAACGCCTGTGTTTCGTCGCTTAAAGCTAACCGTATTTGAAGACTCTGTCCGCGGCGAATTCCTTTTGGCATTTCTTTTTCAAATTTCATATCTACCTGAAATCTTCCGTTACTTACCTGGGTATATATTTTATGAATCACTAGTTTATAATCTTTATTATCAAAGGTAAACACACCTGCCAAACCATTGTAGATTCGTGAAATATAATGTTCATCCATATCTACACGTACTTTAAAACCACTTAATACATCAAGCTGTCCAAGGCGTTCCCCTTTATTTTTATTTTGCCCGATCTCAATATCCATTGACGTTAATTGCCCGTCCATAGGGGCACGTACAATAAGGTCGTTCACTTTTTTTCGCATAATCCTAAGGGCATCCTCCGTTCTCCGGTAGGATTCTTTAGCCTGTAGCGCTTCTTGTTTTGTATAGATCGAATCCTGTTTTAATATTTGTTCTGTCAGCTTTTTCTTCTGTAAATAATAATTATAGTTATTCTCTGATTGTTTGAATTCCTGAAGAGAAATAGCCTGTTGCTCATATAACGTTTTGTTCAATCTATAAACCCGGTCAGCTTCTTTCATAGAACTTTCTACATCTGTTCCCTGGTTGAGCTTCATGATCGTATTTTGTTGTGCTGCATTACGGGATATTTGCATTTGCGTTAACAGGTTAAATACAGACGTTTCCTGATTAGCTAAGCTTAACTCCAAATCTGTATTTGATAATTTTAAAATAGGATCTCCTTTCTTAAGTGTAGCGCCATCTTCCACATATTTCTCTTCTACTCTCCCTCCTTCTGTCGCATCAAGGTATATCGTCGTTAATGGTAATACAATACCGTTAACCGGAATAAATTCCTGGAATGCCCCTTTTTTTATTTCACTGATTGTGATTCGTTCAGAATCAACGTTTAGTTTTGATTTCCCCGATGTAAAATACCAGCTCCCTAAAACAAGTCCTGTAATTGCAACAACAATAGCTAGTGTCACAATTTTCTTTGCCGTCCATTTTTTCTTTTCTACAACTCTGTCCATATATAAAATTAAATCATCAAAAATGCTTCTTTCTTTAACAGTAACAAAATGTATGATGGTAGGTATTTAAAGTATTCCAAAATTAAAAACCCAGTTGTTCCCATCATACATCTCTCTGCTTACTATCAATAAACACAAAAGCATTAAGGAATACTGTGCCACAATGTTTAACTGCTGTAAATCAACAAATTAACTATAAGCAAAATCCTTCGACTGTACGTAACCGCACAACAAGTGTCCGCTTTTGATACACTACAACGTACTATGTTTTAAACTATATTTGTTGCCGATAACATGAATTTAAATAAAGCAAACATATTAGTTTTAGATGATGATAAGGATGTACTTACGGCCATCAATCTTTTATTAAAAAAAGAAGTAAAAGAAGTTGTTACCGAAAAAAATCCGGAGAACCTCATTGCACTTATAAAAAAACATTCCTTTGATCTTATTTTACTGGACATGAATTTTAACGCCTCCATCAATACAGGCAACGAAGGCATTTTCTGGCTAAGGAAAATTAAAGAACTAAAACCCGATACACCTGTAGTAATGATCACTGCCTATGCGGATATTGATCTGGCAATTCGTTCATTAAAAGAAGGAGCATCCGATTTTATTGTGAAACCATGGAACAATCAAAAACTCATTGATGCCATAGAAGATTTGTTACAGAAAAAAGATACTTCTGTAAAATTTAATGCTATACAAAGTTACGAAGAACATGGCTTAATTGGTGAAAGTGCGGTAATGCTAGATGTGTTTAATAAGATAGAAAAAGTATCTCCCACAGATGCAAACATTTTAATACTAGGAGAAAACGGCACCGGAAAAGACCTGATTGCAAAAGCTATTCATCAAAAATCGTTACGTGCCAAACAGGTATACATAAAAGTAGATGTAGGAGCATTGACGGAAAGCTTATTTGAAAGTGAATTATTTGGTCATAAAAAAGGAGCATTTACAGATGCAAGAGAAGACCGCGCCGGAAGATTTGAATCAGCCAACGGCGGAACATTATTTATGGATGAGATTGGAAATATTTCATTACAACAACAGTCGAAGTTATTAAGTGTATTGCAAAACAGACAGATTGTGCGATTAGGAAGTAATGTAAGTATACCTGTAGATATACGACTTATATGTGCAACGAACTTACCTTTAAGTGAACTTGCCAGCGAAAATAAGTTCAGAAAAGATCTTATATACAGGATCAATACAGTTGAAATTGTAGTACCACCCTTGCGGGACAGAAAAGAGGATATTAAATTACTGGCTGAACATTTTTTAAAATTTTACAGCAACAAATATTTCAAACAGAATGTACAGCTTAATGATAAGGCTTTAAAAAAGCTGGAAGAATATCATTTTCCCGGAAATGTACGCGAACTGCAATACATTATAGAACGTGCTATTATCATGGCCGATAAAGCATTATTAGAACCAAATGATCTGCTCTTTTCACCTATCGAATCGGGAGTAAAAACGATTAGTGAAGAAGAAAGTGAAACAAAACTCAGTACCATAGAAAAACATACCATTTTAAGAGTGATTGAAAAAAACAATGGCAATATTACCAAAGCCGCTAAGGAACTTGGCATTACCCGCACCGCACTTTACAGAAGGTTAAGTAAATATGAAATTTAAAAGTTACAGCTTTAATATATTCATCAGAACTATCCTGGTTTTTATAGCCTTACTGGTTATAGCTTTTGCTTTGGTAAAAGAATGGTATCTGTTAGCATTCAGTGTTTTACCAATTGTTATCTGGCAGTTTGTGGATTATTATAAGTTACATAAAAAAGCACAGAGAGAGATCGAACAATTTGTAGAATCTATTCATTATCGCGACTTTTCACGTCATTTTGAAGTGGAGAATGCTCCGGCAGAATTACAGGCTTTCAGAAATGGGTTTAATGAGATCAATAATAGTTTTAAGAATATCAGCAAAGAAAAGGAAACACAATACCTTCATTTAAAAACCATCCTCGAAATTGTTGACACAGGTATCCTCTCTTATGAAGTAGCAAGTGGTGATATTTTATGGATGAATGAGTCTCTGAAAAATTTATTACAAATCCCTTATTTAAAAACCATTCACTCCTTAAGCAAACGCAACCAAAATCTTCATGATGAAATCACCGGCCTTTCTTCCGGAGACAGGCATGTAAGTTCTATTGTGAAAGATCAAACCACTTTTAAAGTTTTGCTATCTGCCACTACCTTTCAAAACGATGATAAAACGTATAAATTGATTGCTTTTCAAAATATCAACGAAGCATTGGATGAAAGTGAATCACAAGCCTGGCAAAAATTATTAAGTGTTATGACCCATGAGATCATGAATTCCGTGGCCCCTATTTCATCTTTAGCAGAAACACTAAAAAAACTGGTTCGGGAATCCATTGAAAGCCCTGAACATTCAAAAGAAGTTTTAAGTGATATTGAAACGGGAATCAGCACGATTAAAAAGCGAAGTGAAGGATTATTAAGATTTACAGAAACCTATCGTAATTTAAGTAAGATCACAAAAATAAGCACATCTAAGTTTTTACTGATCGAATTATTTGAACACATTCAACAGTTAATGCAACCCACTCTTGATGAAAAACGCATAAACCTTGAAATTATTCTGCGTGATCCCTTCTTAAGCCTGGAAGCTGATTCGGGATTAATAGAACAGATTTTAATCAATTTACTGCTCAATGCCATTGATGCCGTAAAAGAGAGTAAAGAACCCAAAATAATTATTTCCGCTGAAATTTCGGCAGCACATAAAGTCATTATTAAAATTACGGACAATGGCGTAGGAATTTCAAAAGAAGTTATTGATAAAATTTTTATTCCTTTTTTTAGCACCAAAAAAACCGGCAACGGTATAGGGTTAAGTCTTTGTAAACAAATCATGATGCTTCATAAAGGAACCATACAGGTGCAATCCCTTGATGGAGAAGGGACTACTTTTAGTTTAGGTTTTTAAGTTGATCAGCAAATTTGTTAACTAAAAGTAACTATCTTTAATCAAAAATAAATCCTGCTTGCCTTATCTATTAAATAATTACAGAAAAATAAGTTTACTGTTTTTCATTCTGGCTTTTACATTTCAGAGTAAAGCACAAGTATTATTTAGTATGGGCGATTACAGAAACATGTTATATGTAAGTAGTGGATATAATGGCTCCTTTACCAATGTTACAACCGGTGTAGGAAGGCGCGATTATGTGAAGCTTATAAAAAGAGAAGTTATTGGAGTACTGGATGGATCTTTCCATTTATCCGATCTTTTCTTTACCAGGTATTCTATCAGAAAAGGGTTTCAATTTGATCTGTGTCATGAAAAATGGTTTCGATTGCCATTTATGTTTGCCTCAACCTC
>CAXVYS010000030.1:0-7966 GCA_963422675.2 Bacteroidia bacterium | reverse complement strand
TTTGAAGGGGCCGTCGCCGGTATATTTAACTACCAGGGGATCATTGTTTAATTCAAAAAAGAAAGGTGCATCCGTTAATTCCATTTCTCTTAACAGCAAACGGGGTGTTTCAAGTATTACAGGTATTGCCATTTTTAATTCAGATCTTGATCAACGTATATAAAATAGGTTGTAGAATACGGCGAAAAAATGGTTCAGGTAAGCAAGGGTTCTTTCATAGTATCGGGAACTTTTTTGGGGACATGTCCAGATACATTTTTTAATATTACCTGTTTGTGGCAGGCAAGAGTTGAAGTAATCCTATTTTTTCAATCTACACTATTCTACTAGTCTCCTGTAAAAATAAAAAAAGAGATATTGCTATCTCTTTTATAAATAATATGTTATGCACAATTACTTTTTAGTATCGGGTTCAATACGAGGTTGTTCATCCCTTTCTTTACCTATATTTTTAGATACTTCATCCAGGAGTTTCAACCCTAATAACCCACTGATAGGGCCATTAGCACCATCTCCACCGGTAATTAACACATCAGGAATGACTTTGATTTTATCTTTACCAATGGCTTCGGTTACTTTTAACCGGCTAAAGTTATCGCCACCCATGGCTTCTACCGCCAGGCGGTAAGATTCGGCATTGGATTTACCAACCGCTAAAATACTTTGTGCTTCTGCCGTTCCCATCACCGATATTTTTTCGGCATTTGCATTCGCCAGCATTTTTACTTTTTCGGCTTCGGCGTTAGCAGATAATTTTGTTTTTTCGGCATCGGCAGCAGCAATTACTTTAAGTCTGTCGGCCTCTGCATTGGAAGATATTTTCACACTCTGTGCTTCACCGGTTGCTTTCTTAACGGCAGCATCAGCAATACGTTCAGAGATCAATACACCCTGATCGGCTTTTACAATTTCTTTTTGCATATCTGCCACAGCTGTTTCTTTTTCCAAAGCCTGGCGGGTTACCTCTGCACGTTTTTGAGTTTCGAAGGTGGTGTTTTGTTCTTCGGCAATTTTCCGGTCGGTTAATGTTTTCATTAAGCTTTCCGGTGGAACAATATCTCCGATTAATGTATCCACACCGTTTACATTGTATTGATCCAGTACATGGCTTATCCTTGATTTTGCCGCATCCTGGCGTTCTTTACGGGTACTTAAAAAGGCAATCACATCGCTATCCTGCGCTGAGTTACGGAAATAGTTACCAATAGTAGGTTCCAATACCTGGCCCACTAAATTCATCATACTCCCAAAACGGGCAATTACTTTAGGCGCTTCAGTAGTAGGGATATGAATAATTTGAGACACATCTAAATTAAATGGGAAACCATCTTTTGAACGAACGGTGATGGTAGATAAGTTCTTATCTAACTGATGTGATTCGCTGCGGGCATTGGCCCAGTTCAATACAAGGTTCGTTGTAGGAACTAATTCCACCCGCATAATAAATGTATTTACAGGGTATTTACCGGGCCCTAAAGGCTCAGCCCAAACCCCTTTTTCTCCTTTGCTAACAATGTTACCATGTTTAAATTCAGCACCACTTAAATCTTTTCCATCTTTCCCTACATAGGAAATAACAACGCCTACATAACCAATCGGGATCTCAGTCATTTTAATTTGTTCCACCTGAATGAACCATGGATTTAAATAATAAGAACCTGCTAATATAATTTCGGGCTGTAAACCTTTATTACCGCCGGCTTCTAAAAATGCATCACAATCCTGAAAATTATTATGGCCCAAAACCTGTTTACCGGCAATGTTACCTTCTTCTACAGGCATACCATCCATAGTTGTAACAATACCCACCATGTTTTCACTCACATGTGTCATATCATAGGTACTTATTTCAAAAAGAAATGTATTGATACGGTAAGTACCTGCAGTAATAATGGCTGATTGACGGCCTTTACGGCCACCATTGCGTAAAAATGCTTCCGAATCCTGAAACGAATCGCAGGCTACTTTACGGGCAAGGATAAATCCTGTTTCCAATTGTTTACCGTCTTTTGCAACTACTAAGCCAATTTTTCCTTCGGGGATAACCGTAAATGATTGTTGCGTTACTTCATATTGCCAGATCCATTTCCAGAAATAAATTCCAGGAGCCAATGGTTGTGCCTGGAAACCGGCTTCTCCATCGATAGCAATGATACGGCCTGCAGGCAATTCTTTATTAGCACCAAACAAAACAAATTTCTTGGTTACCAACCCGATCTTATCTTCTGGAATAATAATAATCCCGAATAAACGGAAAATTAATTTGTAGCATAATAACATAATGATAGGAATAATAACCCACCAGTAATTTAAAATATAGTTCATAGTTTTAAGTTTTTAGAGAGTAAATGTATAAAGGAAACACATACTCAAATGCCCTATTTATGAACTAAAAAAATGGTTATAAACAAAAGTAATGTTGTGGTTTTGAAAAAAAGAATGCCATTAAAAAAAACAAACAGGCAAGCTATTCGTAGGTGTAGGTTCCTTTTTTATCAATTTTAACTTTGGCAGGATATTTATGTGTTTCAAAAAAAACATAAGCAGGCTTTAGTGTATTCCAGAAGGCGAGGGTTGATGCCGCAAAACTGGCTTGTAATAATTTTGTATTGGAGTCGGTAAGTTTTATTGGGAAAATGTCAATATTAATAGGTCTTTTCCTGTTTTGAACTTCAACACACAGTACATATAATTCTTTTATTTTATCATCGGTAATAGGCATACAGCCTATCGTTACACAATTACCATGTACCATAATAGCGCCACCTGCACTGTTACCTGTTTTTAGTTTTACATCGCTGGCATTAGGATAGCTAACACGCATGCTTAAATGATAATTACTGGTGGGGTTAAACAGATCTATCTTATAAAAACCTTCGGGAACCTGGCCATCGCCTTCTTTTCTCTTTGGCCCCAATGAGCCACTGCTTGCACAGATAGCATATGTTTTAAAAAGCTTGTAGGTGGTTTCCGATTTATTTTTCATCCACACCTGTAGTTCTTTTTCCTGCTTAAAAACCCTTAAATAAATATCAAACTCGTTGGGGTTAATTTTGAGCAGCTTTAACTCATTTTGCAGGGCAGGCCATTTGCCCTCGTATGCTGCTTTTACCCGGGCATTTTTAAGCTGGGAAGCTTTAAACCCGGAAGCATTTTCCTGGGAAAAGCCCTGTTGAAGAAGAAAAACAACTAACACACCGGTTTTTATAACATTTTTGAGAAGCATTTAAATTCTTTTTAATTTAGTATAACTTTGATCATCTAAATTACTATAAATTCATGTTTGTACTTAACATCTTAAAAAATAAATACTTTTTGGTGATCATTGCGTTAGTGGTGTGGCTGTTGTATTTCGATAAAAATGATGTGTTTACTCAATTTGATTTAATAGAGAAATGCAATAAGTTAAAGATCGAGCGCGACTATTACATTGCCGAAATAGAAAAGAATAAGAATGAAATTCATGAGTTGCAAAATAACATCGAAAGTTTAGAAACTTTTGCCAGGGAAAAATACCTCATGAAAAAAGATAACGAAGATATTTTCGTTTTTGTACAGAAATAAATAATAAAGAAATGCCGGTCTACTTTTTAGCAAACCGGCATTATACAACCTTTTTTATTTTGTGAATTAGTAAGCGTAATCGCTCAGGTATTCAAAGTTTTTCGTGAGTTTACCCTCTTTACAGATGCTGGCACGTTCGATAATCTGATCTGTATCTTCTTTAAATAAGAACGGTAATACGCGCTCCATCAAATCTTTACCAAAATCATCACTCGCATCTCTTGGAAGCTCGCAGGGTAAATTATCAACAGCCATCACACAAATGGTTTCTGTGTTAAAAGGCACGTCTTCCTTATCTGTTTTAGGATTGTATCCGTAAAATGGTTTATCAATAGAGCTTGCACGAATGGTTGTAGGTACAGAGCCATCAATATCGCAGGTAATATCCGCAATAACACTCATATGAAAATCGCTTGCTTTCATATCTGTTGTTGTAAACATTTTAGGGGAGCGGGGATCCCAGAAATGAGCAGAGATAAAAATGTCTGTGGCTTTGGTATAAGGCGCAAATTTAGAAACAAAATGTTCCGGATGTCCAAAGAAATCGTTCAAGTCAAAATTATGATCATCAGGTCTTTCCACATAATCTTTTGGATTTAACTGGCAATAAACCGGTTCACGGAAAGAAGCCATTAAAAATTCTTCGGGAGTTACTTTTCTGATCCTTAAAGCAGAGAGGGTTTCTATAGCGCCATTGGCTACACGCCCACCACCGGTTAACGCGATTTTAATATTGGGCAGCTTAACCCGTTTTAATTCTTCTTCCATTTCAGCTCTGTCTCTGCAAAGGTTAGCAGGTTTTATCTGAAACAGATCATATTTACGGCCATAACCTAAAATACCGTTATAAGCCCCAACAATTCCTGCATAACGTCCAAAACCAATAATACGGTTGCGGTGTTTGTCGGTTAAAGTTTCATAATCAATCATCTGAATTTTTTTCTCAATCAGAGTTTTCATCAGCTTAATATTGTGCGGCTGTTTTTTGATGGTATGAGAAAAGAAAAAATATTTTTTACCGGGGATCAGATTCTCCTTAGGAACTTCTTTTACACCCATTAATACATCACAATCACTTAAGTCTTCCTGTAATGTTAAACCAAATGCCAAATACTCATCATCGCTGTAGCATCTTATTTTACTGGGCTGTATAACGATTTGCAGATTTGGATAAGAGCGTAAAAGCTCTGTACAAATTAAAGGGGTTAATGGAACACGTTTATCCGGTGGTGATTTTTCTTCTCTGAGGACTCCAATTTTAAATTTATTCATAATGCTTAACTAATGAGTGAATATATTTGTTTTTACGAAATATCGGGTTAAATTTAATAGTTGCAAATATACATTCATTGTTTAATTAAACCGATTTACATGAGATACATTTTTACTATTTTATTTATAGCTATTTTATCCTCTTTTTACGGCCAATGCCCTGTGGGACAGGTAGAAGTGAAAATCGTATTAACTACGGATAATTATCCTGCAGAAACCACCTGGCAGTTAAAAAATAAGTTTGGAACGGTTCTTTTATCTAACCCCACTTTAACCAATAATACAACTTATACTTCTACATTATGTGTGTCCTCTTCCTCTTGCCTTGATTTCACGATTAATGATACTTATGGCGATGGCATTTGTTGTAGTTATGGAAACGGTAATTTCCAGGTATACCTCAATAATGTTCTTCAGGTAAATCATAACGGGCAGTTTGCACACAGTTATGATCTTAATTTTAATTGTGCCCCTGGCGAAAGTTGTGGTACAGCCTTAACCGTTACAACCGGAACCTATACGGCTCCCGGCTCTGAATACTTTTATAAGTTTAAACCCACACAGCTGGGGATGTATAATGTTACCATGTGTGGCTTAACCAATACCTGCGATACCAAGCTGTGGATTTATGAAAATTGTAATGGCCCTTTTACCACTAATAATACCGGAACCATATTGTATAACGATGATTTTTGCGGGTTGCTTTCTAAAGTTTCGGGAGCTTTAGATACTTCTAAAACCTATATAGTAAGAGTAGGATCTTATAATAGCACCTGTTCAAGTCCAATAACCTTTGCTATTAATTACCAGGGACCAATTTCGGGGTGTACCGTTTCCACAGCCTGTAACTATAATCCTTTGGCAACGATAGATGATGGAAGCTGCGTGTATTTCCCAAGTCCATTATGTCCTGCTCCCGATCTTACTATTGTGGAACCACGTTTTATCAGCTCATTAAGCACTGGTACTGTGTTTGCAGGACCGGGTGATTGTAAGGTTAATGAAAGCTGTTTGAACGGTTATGGTACACGTACCGTTATAAAGTTTGATACTTACATTAAAAATGTTGGCGACCTTGATTATTTTATCGGAAGTCCGAGTACACACCCTGGGCAATTTACGACTAATAACTGCCATGGACATGCACATTACGAAGGGTATGCAGAGTACCGTTTATATAAACCAAACGGACAAGTAATTCCTATTGGGTTTAAAAACGGATTTTGTGTATTGGATTATGATGGTTGCCCTGATGGAGGCACCGCTAAATATTCCTGTAGTAATATGGGTATTTCTAACCAGTGCGGGGATATTTATTCTGCGGGGCTCGATTGCCAATGGATAGATATTACAGATGTGGACACCGGAAATTATGTAATGGCAGCAAAAGTAAACTGGGATCAATCGGCCGATGCTTTAGGCCATTTTGAAAGAACCTATGATAATAACTGGGCTCAGGCTTGTATTAAAATTACACAGAATAGTGCAGGTGCAAAAAACTTCACCTTGTTAACCTCATGCCCTTCTTATTCTGATTGTGCAGGAACCCAATTTGGAAACGCTGTAAAAGATTGTAACGGAGTTTGTGCCGGTACTGCTAAAATGGGTGATTTGAATTCAAGTGGCACGCAACAACTGGTTGACGGACAGTTATATGTCAGTAATATTTTAAACAGTTCCATTACGCCCAATAGTTGTAATGATTTAAATAATAGTGGAACCATTACTGTTTGGGACGCCGCATTGATTGCAAATTGTGCTTTGCATGGCTCTACTATTAATACACAGTGTTTGTTTCCGCGCGGAAATGTGAATCCAAATCAAACGGCCACTTTAAGTATAGGAAGTTCTAATCTTAGTCAAAATTATTTTGATGTGAATATAACTAATCCTACATCCCGTATTTTAGGATATGAATTTACCATATCAGGAGCCAGTATTTTAAATGTCGTAAATCTTACGCCCGTTACCAATTACCCGGAAACACCTGATTTTATTGTAGGAGGTAACAAAGTTATTTCCTTGTCTTATAAAGACTCAACGATTGGTAAAAATTTAACGCCACAACCTTTATGCAGAATCTATTATTCGAATCCTACAGGGAATATATGTATCAGTAGTGCGGTGGAAATCGTTAATAAACAATATGAGGCTATTAATAAAGTAGTTGATCCAACCTGTATTGTGATTAATTTGGGAGTAGGCGTATCGCAGATAGCTAATACGGATCATTATTTTTCGGTAGTTCCTAATCCTGCATCGGAGATGATACAATTAACGGGTTATACTAAAAATGGTGATCGTGCCTTAGTGGAAATCAGGGATATTTCAGGAAGGTTATTGTATACAGAACAGGTGGTATTAAACGAATCGTTTACATATCCTATTAATATCAGTGACTACAAATCGGGAGTGTATTATGTTACACTGACCTCTAAATCAGGAGTGGCAACAAAACCGGTGGTAGTAGCTAAATAATTTTTTGCAAAAATTAGCTGCCGGAAAGAAAATAAAAACTGTATCTTTATGGCTGTAAAAAAACAATAGTTCTTTAACATTATGGGCCCGACCGGTTTTGACAGCGAGCGCGGTTGATGAGTAAGCAGGTGGTGCGTTGTGGATATGGCACCTTAAAATCAACTCTCAAACTTTTATTCGGCGAAGAGAATTCTTACGCTATGGCTGCTTAGTCCAAGACTAAACAACCTTTGCAACCCTCGTAGCGTCTTTGCTTAGCGACGAGAATTTTGCATCATAAATTAGCAAATTGTTTTAGGAATGATGTTACTTAAAGCAATATTAACATCTAAGTTTAAGTTTGGTATGAATATACGCCTGACTTAGATCGAAAACCAAGTATGTTCTAAACTTTGTAGAAAGCTCACTAATTCCTTGTTTGGACGAGAGTTCGAATCTCTCCGGGTCCACGTTTGCGAAAGCAAATCCCATTAAAGAACCAAAAACCTCACGGAAACGTGGGGTTTTTGTGTTTTTAGGCTGTTTCAAGCCACAAAATTTATCATTTGAAATCATATTTACCATGAGCAAAACAGTGAGCACTTTTTCAGGCTTATTTTTGCTCACTGTAAATCGTACACTCCTTTACTGATAAGGTGTTTATCGTTTTGCC
>CAXVYS010000029.1:0-334857 GCA_963422675.2 Bacteroidia bacterium | reverse complement strand
CGTATTTTAGTGTTTTTTGGATTTTAGAAGGTAATGGGTAATTTAGGAGATATTATCTATCGGAAGATTACACGTGTAAAACAAGCAAAATAAACCACTTATGAAATTACATTTTTTATTAGACCTTCGCATCACTTACTTAAACTTTGCTTCTTTCGGAGCCTGCGCTAAGCCTGTTTTCGAAGAATACCTGCACAAACAGGTGGAGCTTGAAAGAGAACCTGTTCAGTTTGTAACCGTAAACAGTACCAACTATGTAAAAACTTCGAGGCAGGCATTGGCTGCATATATCCATTGTCATGAAGATGATATTGTTTATACCCCAAATCCTTCTTATGCCATTAACATTATTCTCAAAAGCCTTAAACTAAATCCGGGTGACGAAATCCTGTCCACCGATCTTGAATATGGTGCTATGGACAAAGCCTGGAGCCACTATTGTAAACAAACCAAAGCAAAATATATCAGGCAGCCTATTTCACTGCCTGTAACATCTAAAGAACAAATTCTTCATGATTTTTGGAAAGGTTTAACTCCCAATACCAAAGTTATTTTTATTGGCCAGATTACCAGTGCCACAGCCTTAATATTACCCGTTAAAGAAATCTGTGAAAAGGCAAAAACATTAGGTCTCTTAACCATTGTAGATGGAGCGCATGTTCCGGGGCATATCCCTTT
Organism: Bacteroidia bacterium; assembly: GCA_963422675.2. Taxonomy (GTDB): domain Bacteria; phylum Bacteroidota; class Bacteroidia; order B-17B0; family Aurantibacillaceae; genus UBA4416. The sequence continues at coordinate 334,179 of CAXVYS010000029.1, read as the reverse complement.
AGACCTTCGCGAACTAAAAGCGGATATTTACACAGGAGCCTGTCATAAATGGATGATGACCCCAAAAGGCTGTTCGTTTTTATATGTAAGCAAAGAACATCAGCCCTGGGTTGATCCTTTAGTGGTAAGCTGGGGTTACGAAAGTGCCATGCCTTCCGGCTCTCAGTTCCAGGATTACCATGAGTTGCAGGGCACAAGAGATATTTCCGCTTTTTTAACGGTACCCAAAGCCATTGAATTTATGAAAGAACACCATTGGGAAGAGAAAGCGGAAGCATGCCGGAAACTGGTAAAAGATAATGTTGACCAGTTTTGCACGTTGTTACATTCTAAACCTTTATGCCCGGTTACCGATGAATTTTTAGGACAAATGGTAAGTATTCCCATCCGTACCAAAGAACCGGAAGCATTGCAACGTTTATTATATACTGATTATATGATTGAAGTACCAATTATGAAACATGGTACATCCGTTTTTTTACGTTATTCTATACAAGCCTTTAATACGCAAGCTGATTTGGATGTTTTATTTATGGCTTTGGAAAACATTTTGGAAAACACGGCTTTAATAGAATTAGATTAACAGGAAACAGAGAAAGAGCAGCTCTACTCGCAAGTTAATGCTGACATTATAAACAAAATCTCCTTTATAAAATCCACATTGATGCTATCCATTAACTTTTGTTTACAGCTTTGGAAAACATTTTAAAAAATACGGCTTTAATAGAATTAGATTAGCGAAAAATTCAGAATCTTTACTTTTAAAATTGTCCTTAAACTAACGTGAAACTTTGTATTGCCGAAAAACCAAGTGTTGGAAAAGAAATTGCCCGTATTTTAGGGGCAACAGCACGGCGTGATGGCTTTTATGAAGGTAATGGTTATTTGATCAGCTGGACATTCGGGCATTTCTGCACCTTAAAATCACCGGAAGATTATAGTGATGACTGGCGACGATGGTCTTTGGACTTTTTGCCGATGGTACCACCTAAATTTCAGATCAAACTCATCGATAACTCAGGTGTACAAAAACAATACGGCATTTTAAAAAATTTAATTGATCAGTGTACCGAAGTCATTAACTGTGGTGATGCCGGTATTGAAGGAGAATTGATCCAACGTTGGGTATTGGCAAAAGCGTTATGTTCAAAACCTGTAAAACGTTTATGGATCTCCTCTATGACCGATGAAGCCATCAGGGAAGGATTTGAGAAACTGAAAGATGCTTCTACGTACGATTTACTATATGCGGCAGGTAATGCACGTGCGATTGGAGATTGGCTCCTGGGAATGAATGCAAGCAGGTTATACACCGTAAAATATGCGAATGGAAAAGGCGTTTTATCAATAGGACGTGTACAGACCCCTACCCTTGCGCTTATTGTAAACCGTTATTTGGAAATCATGAATTTTGTTCCCGAAACCTATTGGGAATTAAAAACAAATTACCGGGAGGTTAACTTCAATTCGAGCCAGCGCAAATTTAAAAACAAGGAAGAGGCGCAAACTCTTTTGGCAGAGATCAAAGACAAGGAATTTGAAATTACATCTGTTGTCAAAAAGAATACCAATGAAAGCCCGTTGCCTTTGTTTGATTTAACAGCCTTGCAGGTAGAATGCAATAAAAAATTCAATTTCACGGCAGACGATACCTTAAAACACATTCAAAAATTATACGAGCAAAAATTAGTAACTTATCCAAGGGTTGATACGACTTACCTTCCGGAAGAGATGTATAGTAAGGTGTCGGGTATTTTAAAAAACATGAGACCCTATGAACACCTCATTTCTCCGCTCTTAGCCAAACCTTTAAGAAAAAGTAAAAAAGTATTTGATGATAAAAAAATTACGGATCACCATGCGATTATTCCTACAGGTGTAGAGCCTTATTCAGGAATGCCCATGCCCGAAAAGCAGGTATATGATGCTATTGCAAAACGGTTTATCGCGGCCTTTTATCCCGATTGTGTGGCTTCCAACACTTCCGTTATTGGTAAGGTTGATGTGCATGAATTTACGGCAACCGGTAAAATAATTTTAGAAGAAGGCTGGCGTGTTATCTATCCTAAAAAAGAAAATGATGACAAGGAAGATGATGTGCAGGTAATGCCAAATTTTGTAGTTGGAGAAAAAGGCCCTCACGTTCCTGATTTACAGGAAAAACAGACACAGCCTCCAAAACACCATACAGAAGCTACTTTGCTAAGAGCCATGGAAACAGCAGGTAAGCAGGTGGAAGATCCTGAATTGCGGGAGTTGATGAAAGACAATGGTATTGGCAGGCCTTCTACAAGGGCTAATATTATTGAAACTTTATTTAAACGGACCTATATTACAAGACAAAAAAAGAATTTAATTCCTACGATTACAGGTATTGAATTAATAAAAACGATTAACAACGAATTACTTAAGTCTGTTGAACTAACGGGTCAATGGGAAAAGAAACTGCGCCAGATAGAAAAAGGAGAATACGATGCTCCTTTGTTTTTACAGGAAATGAAAGACATGGTAAGCAGTTTGGTAAGTGACGTTAAAAGCGAAAGTAGCTCACGTATTACCATTGAAGCCAGCAAAGAGGAAACAAAAAAAGAAACCGGGAAACAGGAGGATACATCTTCTGCCGTGGTTGTAAAAATAGCTCCTAAAAAAACAAAAGATACCGGCGAAGAAAAGATCCTTTGTCCTAAATGTAAAAACGCCCCTATTGTAAAAGGCAAAAATGCTTATGGCTGCAGTGGTTTTAAAGACGGCTGTCATTTTAAGGTAGACTTTGAATTTTTAAATAAAAAATTAAGTGATACGCAGCTTCTTACCTTAATTAAAAAAGGAAAGACTCCCGTAATAAAAGGCTTTATAGTAGATTCTAAAAAAGTAAATGGAACTGTTATTCTGGATGCTGATTTCAACCCGGTGTTTAAACCTGAAGCTATTCCTGAAACAAAGAACAGTGCCTCAAAAGCATTAACCTGCCCTAAATGCAAAACAGGTGTGATGGTAAAAGGCAAATCCGCCTGGGGTTGCAGCCGGTTTAAAGAAGATTGCCGGTTTATTATTCCGTTCGATGTATTACGAAAAAGTACCTCTTCAGATGAATTAACGGTTGAGTTTTTAAATTCGGTTTCGTAAACAGAACACTGCTATTACCATAAACAGGTTCCCTCTTTGAAGGAAGAGTTCCTTAATCAAAAACCTTGTAAAATGCTACAATTCATAGCATGAACTCGTTTATCCCATTCTTATCTTTATCGTATGTTTGCTATTATTGATATTGAGACCTGTGGAGGTAAATTTGATTTCAAAAGAGGAAGGATCACCGAAATATGTATCCTTGTTCACGATGGCTTAACGGTTATCAAAAAATTTACCACACTCGTTAACCCTGAATGTTATATCTCGCCTTATTTTACAAGCCTTACAAACATCACCAACGACATGGTAGCCGATGCTCCCAAATTTCATGAGATCGCAAAAACAATTATTGAGTTAACCGAAGGCTGTGTGTTTGTTGCCCACAACGTTGGTTTTGATTATAGTTTTATCAAAGACGAATTTGCTTCTTTAGGCTATGTATACAAACGGGAAACCCTATGTACAGTACGCTTAAGCCGAAAATTAATGCCAAACCGTTTATCTTACAGCCTGGGGAAATTGTGTGCAGGCTTAGGTATAGAAATTTTTGGAAGACACCGTGCAGAAGGTGATGCCTTAGCCACAGCGGAGCTCTTTGATTTATTATTGAGATTAAAAAATGACAACCCGCTTTATAAAAATAAAGGCGTTACCGAATTAATGACCCGTCGTATTGATTCTATCAAAAAATACATTCTCAATAAAATTCCTGAATCATGCGGCGTATATTACTTTCTCAATAAAGAACAGGAAATTATTTACATTGGCAAAAGCATTAACATGTATAACCGCGCCATCAGCCATTTTAACAGTGATGCTAAAAAAGGAAAAAAAATGCTGAACGATCTGTACAATGTCAATTTTGTGGAAACAGGTAGTGAGCTTATTGCTATTCTCCTGGAGGCAGGAGAAATCAAAAAACATAAACCTTTATACAATCGCAAAAGCAAATCGGAATTATTTACGCACGCCATTGACTTCACATTCAGTAAAAATAAGGTCATTCAGTTTAAAATTGTTCCCTACGAAGAATCTGAAAATGCCCTGGTATCATGCGCTACCTACTCTACCGCCCGAAACTACCTGGATAGCTGGATCGATGAATATACCTTATGCTTACAACATTGCAATTTAACAGAAGAAAACAGTATTTGTTTTAATCACCAGATCAAACAATGCAACGGCATTTGTGCAGGCGAAGAAGAAGTGGAAGAGTATAACAAAAGAGCAGCAAAGGTCCTGAAAAAATACACCTATGAAGAACCTGATTTTATCTTAATGGATCGTGGAAGAACCAGTGAAGAACGCGTTGTTATTTTAGTAGCAGATGGCAGTTATGTGGGCTACACTTACATTGACCAGTTCACACAATGCAGTTCCCCCGAAGAACTAAAAGATATCGTGAAAAGACAGGTATATTATCCTGACACTAATAATATGATCAAAGCTTTTCTTCAAAAAAATAAGCTCAAAAAAATTATCTTACAAAAGCAAAAAGATACCTTCTCATAAACAAATAATATTTAATTTAGGGTATGCGTAATCTCATCCTCTTTTTTTTACTTATCCTTCATTTTACAGCCATTATAGCGCAACGTGGCACATTTAAAAAACCACTTACTGCTGCCGATGTGGTGTTTCTGAAAAAAGAAGCAGCAGAATGTTTCGGATTTAATCCGCATATGCAACTTTCCTATACTAACAAAGATCTTACCTCCTCTAAAAAAAGGACGGGCGATAAGCCTGCTACTATTGAAAACATTGATTTGATTAAAAAGAAACTAACCAAAACTCCCAGCGATGTTTCTCTCTATACTGAAATTGCAGGCATTTACAGCAGACTAAAAATGGCCGATTCGGCCGCCCAATACAGACAAAAATCGTATGAGGTTATTTCCTCCGTTATAAAAAATCACCCTGATAGTGCAAATGCGATATTTTTATTGGGTAACGTATACATGAGTGTATTGTTAATGGATAGCGCCATGGCCAAATATAAATTGGCGTTAACCAAAGATCCTACAAATAAAGATGCCCTCATGATCCTGCCTTTTATGCATATTTTGAATAATCATTATGATTCTGCCTATGCATTTATCATCCACCAAAACGAAAAACATCCTGAGGATAATACCATTTACGAATCTCTGCCCGTATATTATATCTATAAATTTTATGCTCAGTTAAATGCCTTAAATGATGTTCCTGTTTTAACAAAAGATGCCTTGGAGCCTGAAACATTAATCAGCCTGAAACTTTTAAAAGACCATTACGATCAAAACCCCTCTGATTTTAAATGCGAATTACTTTACAGAATTACCTACCAGGTTTGCTATTCAACCCTTGTGACATTTAAAACGGTAAATGATTCCACCTTTAATACAAAAAATATTCGCTTTGTTATCTCTCCAAAGGATGAAAAAAACCTGAAAGCTTCCGAAGAATTTTTCCTGAAATGCCTGAAGAATAAAGAACTGGAGAACAAATACATTGCTAATAAAGTACTGGGGAATATTAATTTATTGTTGAACAGACCCAAACAAGCTGTTCCCTATCTTAAAAAAGCAATCACACTCAAACCTGTTAATATAAGTACCATTGGTGATAATGCTTCTGAAGATTACGATAATTTAATTGCCGCTTATTTTATTTTAAAAGATTCGGTTAAATACGAAAAAACAATTTTCGAAAAAATAAAGGTAAAACCCGCCATTGATCCAAGCTATGCGGATTATGTGATGGCCGCTAAAGCTTGTATTGATAACAAACGATTTACCGAAGCTGAAAAATGGTTTAAAGAAGCCTTAGTTTTGAATAATAAAGATGCTGATATTTATTTAGGATTGGCTTTAACGTATTTTCTGGCAGATAACCGTAAAGATGCCATGACCAATATTGACAAAGCCTTTGAACTGGATACTAAAAAATGGGAACTGTATATTTTATATGGCATTGTTTCTTTATGCGACAATGATCCGGTAAATGCATTCGAAGCCTTTAAAAGTGGGCGAAAGCTCCATAACCGCCCATGGATCAAGGAAGAATTGATGGAAAAATATTTTGATCTCAACTAAACATTCATAGAATTGACACCCGAAGAAATTATACAACACACCCAAAACTGGATCAAAACAGTAGTAATTGATTGCAATTTTTGCCCTTTTGCAGCAAAGGTTTACGCCAATAAAACAATTCGGTATATCGTTAGCCCTGCTACAACCATTACGGAGAGCCTTACTGTTATAAAAGAAGAATTAGAACTATTGGATGAAGGAGAACAACCTGAAACCACCTTTATCATTTTCCCTGAAGGCTTTAGTGATTTTAAAAATTATTTATCACTGGTGAAAAAAGCAGAAAATGTATTGGTAAAAGAAGACTATGAGGGTATTTATCAAATAGCAAGTTTTCATCCCGACTATTGCTTCCAGGGAGCCGATATAGATGACCCTGCCAACTACACAAACCGTTCTGTTTATCCTATGCTTCACCTGTTAAGAGAAGAAAGCGTAACAAAAGCTCTGGCGTTTTTCCCTCATGCCGAAAAAATACCGGATAACAATATTGCCTTTGCCAGAAAAAAAGGATTACAGTTTATGCAGCTCTTACTGGCTAATGCAGGCAAATAAGTGTTTCTTATTTATGTCTTTTCCTGGCATTACTTTTACCATTATTTAGTTTTTAAATCCAGATGCTCTTTCGTACATTTATGTGTCATGAATTTTAGGCACAAAGGATCTGTTTTGCTTTTAACGGTAATATGTACAGTATTATTTACATGGTCGTGTACCAAAGATTCTGCCCCTCCCGATTTCGGAAATTATCCTACAGAAATCGGAAAAATAATGACTTACAAATGTGCTACTTCCGGCTGCCATAACACAGCAAGTGCAAGCGGTGCAGCCGGCCTGGACTTAAGCAGTTACTCTTCTTTATTTAAAGGATCGAATAACGGTTCGCCTGTTATTCCATTCCGTAGTGATTTTTCATCTCTCTGTTTTTTCATCAATACCTACGACGAATATGGTCCGAAAAATATTCCTACCATGCCCTTAAATGAAACACCCTTAAGTAAAACGGATGTTAAAACTATTAAAGACTGGATAGATAACGGAGCCCCTGATATTAAGGGAAATATTATGTGGGCCGATAATCCAAACAGAAAAAAATATTATGTATTGAACCAGGGCTGTGATGTTGTAACGGTTTTCGATTCAAAAACGCAGTTACCCATCCGTTATATCAATGTTGGCAACAACCCGTCTGTAGCGGAAAGCCCGCATATGATAAAATTATCGCACGATGGCAAATACTGGTATGTGATTTTTGTAAACAATAACATCCTGCAAAAATTCAGAACTACCGATGATGTAATGGTAAGTGAAATAGACCTCGGGAGAGGCACAGGAAACCAGGTATATAACAACTGGAATACAATTACCATTAGTAACGACGATAAAAAAGCCTATTGCACCTCCTGGCAATCTAACAGCCGCATAGCCGTAGTTGATCTCGAGAACATGCATTTGATTTATAACTTTGGAGGCTTTAGTGATGCTCACGGAACAGCGTTGAATGCTGCCAATGATACACTTTACGTAACCAAGCAATCGGGAAACTATATTTATAAATTGGATACAGGATTTAACTCCATTAATACTGTTGTATTGGATGTTCCTTCCACTCCTATAAATGGAGCATCGGGTGTTTACGACCCGCACGAAATTGTTTTTTCACCCGATGGAAGTAAATATTTTGTGTCCTGCGAAGCCTCCAACGAGGTAAGAGTGATGCAAACCGCCGGAGATGTTTTTTTATCCGCTATCCCTACCGGGCAATTTCCTGTTGAAATGGTGTTAAGCCCTGTAAGGAACAAAATATATGTAACCTGTATGGAAGACCCGAATCCAAATCCAAAAATTTTAGGATCTGTTTCTGTAATTGATATTAGTAACTACAGCGTATCCAATTATAAAGTAGGTTACGAACCTCACGGTATTGGCATTGATGAAGTAAACCAGATACTGGTTGTTTCCAGTAGAAACGTATTGACTAATGGCCCCGTTCCACACCATACGGGCATTTGCGGAAGAAATGGTTTTTTAAATTACTTCAATGTTAATACCATGCAATTATTGCTAAAAACAACCGAAGTAGCCTCCGATCCTTATTCGTTAACCATAAAAAATTAATGAAAGAGGAATTAAAACATAAGTCTGTTTTATTGTTTGATGGGTACTGTAACTTTTGCAGTTCAACCGTTCAATTTGTGTTTAGTCGCGAGAAAAACGATACCTTATATTTTGCGTCTTTACAATCTGAAAGCGGCATTGAATTATTAAGCCATTACAACATTGATCCTAAAAAGACAGATAGCCTTGTTTTAATTGAAAACGGCAAGGCTTATATTAAATCTTCTGCCGCATTGAGGCTGACCCGTTATTTAAAGGCATTATATCCTTTATTATTTGGCTTCACTATTATTCCGGCATTTTTACGAAACTTAGTATACGATTACATCGCCAGGAACCGTTACAAATGGTTTGGCAAATCGGAAAGCTGCATGTTACCTGATAAAAATTTAGCAACCCGTTTTTTATAACCGTATTCAAAAATTACATATGACAAAACTATCCGTAAACATTAATAAAATAGCCACTATCCGAAATGCAAGAGGTGGTAATACGCCCGATCTTTTACAGGTAGCGCAAGATTGCGAACGCTTTGGGGCGCAAGGTATTACCGTACATCCACGACCCGACGAAAGACATATCCGCTACCAGGATGTATATGACCTGAAACCATTATTAAAAACAGAATTTAATATTGAAGGGAATCCAAAAATTCAAAAATTTGTAGACCTTGTTTTAGATGTAAAGCCCCACCAGGTAACCTTAGTACCCGATGGTGATAACCAGATCACTTCCGATCATGGATGGGATACCATTACGCATAAAGCGTATTTAACAGAGATGATTTCTACTTTTAAAAAAGCGGGAATCCGCACTTCTGTTTTTGTAGATGCTGATCTTAAAATGATTGAAGGTGCCAAAGCAACCGGTGCTGATAGAATTGAATTGTATACCGAAGAATATGCAAGACTTTATAACACATCTAAAGAAACCGTTATGAAGCCCTTTACTGCTGCCTCTCAACTAGCTAACCAATTAGGTTTAGGTGTTAACGCAGGCCACGATCTGAGTTTAGAAAACCTTGCTTACTTTAAAAAGCATACAGAAAATTTGTTGGAAGTTTCCATTGGTCACGCATTAATCAGCGATGCCTTATATTATGGCTTGGAAAACACCATTCAACTCTACTTAAGGCAATTGAACTAATTATTTCAAACTGATTTTAACCGTATAAGAGCCTGTGTTAGCCGAATTGTAAACGGTTTCGTAAATGGAGATCAATAACATCCCTGATGTTTTTGCTGTGCCGCTAAACTTTGCTCCTGCTTTTAAAACATCGAAACCTGTTTCTCCTATTTTATACACCACATTACCATACGATGGATAAACAGCCGTGTTGTCATAATCTTCATTGGTTCCTCCCGCAGGATAAAGTGTCCCCGTAGTAGATACATAAGACCCATCCGGTTTATATTTTTGGTTGCTTAAGCTCGCCAAAGTTACTTCTCCGGTGGAAACGATCGTAAATTTTTGCCCTTGTTTTAAAATGATCCCGGTTTTTAACCAGCCACTTTGCTGATTCCCGCTAATATGTTTACCAGCTTGTAATTTTAATACTGTTTCATTTCCATTACCCGGTTCGGAATAAGAAATATCCATCGTTTTAATTTTATCTTTTGGAATGGATAAATTACCATAGGCTGTTTTAACATCGAGCTTGGTAAAATCATACATTCCCCCCATGGTGTATTCATTATCAATGGTTAACACATCATTTATTTTTGTAATATCCTCAATAGAAAAATTATTCTTTAATTCCATTAAGGCATTATCGATCGTAAACTCACCGGTAACTTCAGTATCCAGTATGTTTTTGGGATCCGACTGAAAATCATTAATCGCCGCAATGGCCTTAATCCCCAGCTTTACCAGATCTTCGTACGCTCCTTTTTTAGTTTCATCGCTCCCGCTTGTATTTAGTACTTTCAAAAAAAGCAACGCTTTATCCGAAGTCGCTTTATCCTTACCAATACCTACCGATATGGTGCTTACATTTTGAATAGGAACAGAAAGTTGTCCGTAATTTGTTTTTAAAATCACATCACTCATAGCAGTTGTTCCTGAAATGGAACTACCGTCTCTCAAATTAAGCTTGATCTCCACTGTTTTTTGTGAGTAGAAAACCGTTGAAGCCAATACACAGAAAGCTGAAATAATTTTTCTCATAATATAGGGCATTAAAAAAGCCTTCACTAAATTAGTAAAGGCTTTCGATAATAAAAAAACTATTTTTATTGAAGGATAATGCGTTTTGAAACGGAACCCGATTTAGATTTTAAGGTTAAAAAATAAACTCCGGCTGTTTGTCCGGAAAGATCCATTTTAATAGCTCCTCCGTTAGATTGTGATTGTTTAAGCTCTTTAATGGTTTGCCCAAGTGTATTAACCACTGAGATGGTAAAATCCTGCGCATTGGCTAAATCCACATTTACCAATACTTCTCCGTTTGTTGGGTTTGGGTACACACTTACATTAATTTGATCTGCACTTTCGTTTACTCCAGTACCAATACATACCGTACTTGTCCCCAATGAGGTTCTGCGTGTGCAATATTGCATACATGCCTGCATACGTGCTTTTTGACCTGAGCTAAACATGGCCAAACATCTGTCATCAGAGTAATCCATATAATTCTGATACATTTTTCCAGGAGGATTAGGACTAGCAGCACATCCCGATGCTGATGCACCACCTGTAGTTGAAGGACAACCACTGGTTAATGAACTTTGTGTTGGAGTATCTGAACAAAAATCATCACCACAATTTGAATCTCCGTTAATATGCCACAAGCCTAACCAATGACCAATTTCATGGGTAGCTGTTCTACCTTTATTATACGGATATGCTGCTGTTCCTACATTACCAATAGCTGTATAATCAAATACAACACCGTCGGTATTTGCCGCACCACCCTGCCCCGACATATCTCCAATGGTAGGAGTAGAAGCACTTGGCACAACGGGGAACTGAGCATAACCAAGGGTTCCGTCATTCATATACAAAATCCAGATATTCAAATACTGATTAGGATCCCAGTATGAACCTGTTTTAATGGTATTATCAATATAGCCTCCCGGCTCATTCATTCCTGAATAAGGTGGAGGCGTCCACCCTTTAGTCGTAGCATTGATTCTATCTATACCCGGCTCTGCCATTACGCCACCGGTTGGGTTCCTGGTAGCCAGGCAAAAATTAATTTCACAATCGGCAGCAGCATTTACAAAGGTTGACTGTGTGACATTGGTTGAAAAATCAGCATTTGTTTTTCTATAATCGTTATTTAAAATCGTTACCTGGGAATTTACCTGTGCCTGGCTAATGTTATAGCCCGTTCCTACAGCTTGCCCTGTATGAATAATATGGAATACAACAGGAATGGTATATACCAGGCTCACTTTTTTACTATTGGCGAATTGATTGTCTTTTGCCAATATCCCTGAAATCCATGTCTCATACGATGCATTTTGGCCGGCTTTATAAGTGGGTGTCGCACATTTTCCGGTGGGAAGCGTTTGAGCCGATAAGCCCAAACAGGCTAAAGAAAAAAGAAAAGAGTTAAGAATTACTTTCATGAGAGCAAGATTTTAGACATAAGTACATTTTTTATTACACAAAATCAATACCATTTTCACTTTTGAGGTAAAAAATAGATAATTTTGAGCGAATGATATTTAAAGTGTTAATAATTGAAGATGAACTCTCTCTGCAGGAAACCCTGAAGTTAAACCTGGAGTTGGAAGGATATCGTGTAGAAACTTGTTCTTCAGGTTTAAACGCTATTTCCCACATCAAATCTTTTTCTCCGGACCTGATTTTACTGGATATCATGTTACCTGTTTTAAGCGGAACGGAGATTTATAAAGAACTAAAGCTTCAAAACATTCATACACCCATTATATTTTTAACAGCTAAAAATGATGTGAAGGATAAAATTGAAGGATTAAAGCTTGGTGCTGATGACTATATTACCAAGCCATTTGATCTGGAAGAATTATTACTGAGAATAAACATTGTTTTAAAAAGACATAAAGGCAATCCCTCATCCGATGTATTTACTTTTGGAAATTGTGAAATCAATTTTTCTACTTTTCAGATTAAAACAGTTGCAGGAGAAGTTGAAACCCTTTCTAAACGGGAGATGGCACTGCTCCGTTTATTGGTAGATAACTTAAATAATGTGGTATCCAGGGATGAGATCTTAGAAAAGATCTGGACGAAAGATGAAAATCCTTCCTCCAGAACCATTGATAATTTTATTCTAAATTTCAGAAAACAATTTGAAACAAACCCTAAAGAACCCCTGTATTTTCAATCGATACGGGGCGTCGGTTATAAATTGGTTACCGGTTAATTTTATTTCTCTATCCTTTCAAAACGCTTTACTTCTACCCCGTCAATCACTACGGTTTCTGTAAACATATTTAAAGGGCGTACCCATAAATTTTCGCCTTCAGCTTGGTAGGTTGCTTTGTAAACCACCATTAGCTCTACTGTTTCGCTGTGCCTGGCAACACCAAGCACTTCATACAGATTGCCTTTGTAATGTTTGTATAAGCCTAATTCCAAACTCATATTTTTATGGTGTGTTTAATCCGTTGATAAAATAGCATATCCATAATTGTCTGACCAACCCGATTTTAAGGGCAATAATTTCCTGGTATGTGCTTCCCTTAACATTCCTGCTTTTTCCAAAACCCTTATTGAGCCGATGTTGTTTATGGCACAACCGGCCTCAATGCGATGAAGCTTTAAGTGCTTAAACCCAAATTCAATTATCTTTTTTAAAGCTTCTGTACCATACCCTTTGTTCCAAAAATGGTGATGAAATTTAAACCATACTTCAGCATTCCTGTACTTTTCCTTCCCTAAATTAATCGAAATTAATCCAATAAATTGTTTTTGATCCGTCAATTCAACGGCAAATGTATAATGCCGGCTATTTTCTTTATTGTTTTCTACGATCCATTTTTCGCAAAGCATGCTTGTTTCTTCTATATTTTCCGGAATTGCGGAAGTATTGAACCGTTCGGTTTCAGCCAAAGAATTTAACTCGTGAATTTTTTCCACATCCAATCCCGTTACAGGCCTTAAATTCAATCGTTCTGTTATGAGCTCCATGCTATTCATACGATTATTTCCTGTTTATGTTGTTTTCTAAATTCACTTTTCATTAATATTAACTTGTATGGTCTGCCGCAATTACCCATTTTCCTTCTATCTTTTTCCAAAGCAATGTAAAATGCCCGCCTACAGGTTTCTCTTTTTTTAGTTCCCATTTTCCAATGACGTAAATGGCCGTTTCAGATAATGATGTACATTCAATAATGGTAAACGTTAAGATCCCCATGGCTTCTTTGGTAGGATAGCCTTTTGTATAATTATCCAGTGTTTTTTGCCAGCCATAGGTAACACCTTTACTGCCAATAAATTTCAAACTATCATTATTCCAATAATAGTTCATAAAGCCCTTAATATCTCCGGCATTCCAGGCCAGTTCTTGCAAATGCATGCTTTCTTTTACGGTACTAACCCCGGAGCTTCCCTTTTGGGCATAGACACATACAGAGCAATATAAACAAATGATAAGAAACACTGTTTTCATAGAGGTCTGGCTTAATTGTTAATAATTCAGGTAGTAGATTTATCCTATAAAATTACATAAAATGTTATATCTTTGTCACTCGTTCTTTAATATACTTATTAAGAAAAGCTGAGGGATACGCCCAAAGAAGCTTTACCAACCCTTGATTAGTTTAAAGTTTGAAAGTTGAAAGTTTAGTAACTTTCGTAGCTCATCAACCTTCTAAACTTTATAACTAATGAGAAGGTGGGAATTCGTCCCGACAATGTCGGGAAAAATAAGTAGAATAGATTTTATTATAATTAACACAACATATAAATCTCTTCTGCAATTGCGGAAGAGATTTTTTATTTTAGCTATATGCATACAATACAGGAAGAATTAGAAAAAAGAATATTAGTGATTGATGGTGCCATGGGCAGTATGATCCAGCAATATAAGCTTACCGAAAAAGATTTCAGAGGGAAGCGTTTTGCCGACTGGCATAAAGACCTTCAGGGCAATAACGATTTGTTATCTATTACCCAGCCACACATCATTAAAACTATCCATAAAGAATATTTAAAGGCCGGTGCAGATATTATTGAAACTAATACGTTTAGCGACACTACCATTGCGATGGCGGATTATGACATGCAGGAATTTGTGTATGAATTAAATTTTGAATCGGCTAAAATTGCCAAAGAAGCTGTAGCAGAATTTAAAACAGAGTTTCCTGAATTTGCTTCCATACCAAAGTTTGTAGCAGGTGCCATAGGGCCAACCAATCGTACCTTATCCTTATCACCCAATGTAAATGACCCCGGTTTTAGGGCTATTACGTTTGATGAATTAGTGGAAGCCTACACTGAGCAGGTTCGTGGCTTAATTGACGGAGGTGCCGATCTGTTACTGATCGAAACTATTTTTGATACCTTAAATGCAAAAGCCGCCTTATATGCTATTCAGAATTACGCGGAGAAAATAAATAAAAAAATGCCGGTAATGGTTTCGGGAACAATTACCGATGCCAGTGGCAGAACCTTATCTGGACAAACCACGGAAGCTTTTTTAAATTCTGTATCGCATGTCGACCTGTTAAGTGTTGGGTTAAACTGTGCCCTTGGCGCAAAAGATATGCGTCCTTATTTGGAAGAGCTGTCTGCGAAAGCACCTTTTTATGTAAGTGCTTATCCTAATGCCGGTTTACCAAATCAGTTTGGTGAATATGATCAGGATGCTCATGAAATGGGTCATCAGATCGAAGATTTCTTAAGAGCAGGTTTCTTAAATATTGTAGGTGGCTGTTGCGGAACAACGCCTGCCCATATCAAACGCATTGCCGAGCTGGCAAAAGAATCCAGCCCACGCAAAAAACCAAAGCCGGATACTTTAATGCACTTAAGCGGCCTGGAGCCTTTTACCTTAACACCTGAAAGTAATTTCATAAATGTGGGTGAGAGAACAAATGTTACCGGATCAAAAAAATTCCTGCGCTTAATTAAAGAAGGAAATTATGAAGAAGCCTTATCCATTGCCAAAGATCAGGTAGATGGCGGCGCGCAGGTAATTGATGTGAACATGGATGAAGGAATGCTGGATAGCGAACAGGCTATGACTACCTTCCTGAATCTGATTGCCTCGGAGCCGGATATTTGCCGTGTTCCCATTATGATTGACTCCAGTAAATGGAGTGTGATTGAAGCAGGCTTAAAATGTGTGCAGGGAAAAGCCATCGTTAATTCGATCTCTTTAAAAGAAGGAGAAGAAAAATTTATTGAACAGGCCCGTAAAATAAAACAATATGGTGCAGCCGTTATTGTGATGGCATTTGATGAAGTTGGACAAGCTGATACGTTTGAACGCCGTAAAGAAATTTGCAAGCGTGCCTACGATATTTTAATAGAGAAAGTACATTTTACACCACAGGATATTATTTTCGATCCTAATATTTTCCCTGTAGCAACGGGTATGGAAGAGCATCGCTTAAATGCCCTGGATTTTTTCAACTCTACCAAATGGATCAAAGACAACTTACCCTATGCCAAAGTAAGTGGTGGTGTGAGTAACGTTTCTTTTTCTTTCAGGGGAAATGACCATGTGCGTGAAGCCATCCATGGAGCGTTTCTTTACCACGCCGTAAAAAACGGAATGGATATGGGTATTGTAAACCCGGCACAATTGCAGGTATACGACGATATTGAAAAAACATTACTCGAATTAGTAGAGGATGTTTTATTAAATCGCCGGGACGATGCTACCGAAAGATTAGTGGAACATGCCGAATCATTAAAAGGGATTACCAAAGAAAAAACAGAAAAAGATGAAGAGTGGCGCAAAGGCACAGTAGAAGAACGTTTAAGTCATGCCCTCGTGAAAGGGTTGGTAGAACATATTGATGCCGATACAGAAGAAGCCCGGTTAAAATTAGGCAGGCCGCTATACGTTATTGAAGGCCCTTTAATGGCCGGAATGAACGTGGTGGGCGACTTGTTTGGTAGCGGAAAAATGTTTTTACCCCAAGTGGTAAAAAGCGCCCGTGTAATGAAAAAAGCCGTAGCGTATTTAGAACCTTACCTGCAACAGGAAAAAGAAGCCAACCGTTTGGCAGGTATTGTTGGTGATGGCCGAACCAATGCCGGAAAAATATTAATGGCTACTGTAAAAGGGGATGTACATGATATTGGAAAAAATATTGTGGGTGTTGTATTAGCCTGTAATAACTACGAGATCATTGATTTAGGAGTGATGGTTTCCTGCGATAAAATTTTAGAGGAAGCAAAAAAACATAATGTAGATGTGATTGGCCTGAGCGGGCTCATTACACCTTCCTTAGACGAAATGGTACACGTAGCCAAAGAAATGGAACGTTTGAATTTTAAAACGCCTTTATTGATTGGCGGTGCCACCACCTCCAAAGTACATACGGCTGTTAAAATCGCTCAGAATTATTCGGGACCTGTAGTACACGTAAACGATGCCAGTAAATCTGTGCCTGTAGCCAGCAGTCTTATTTCTAATGAGTTGCGTGATGCGTTTATGCTCGATGTAAATAAAGACTATGAGCGTGTACGCGAACAAAATAAAAATGCGCAGTCGCAAAATAAGTACCTGACCTTAGCAGAAGCACGTCAAAATAAATTCCCTATTGACTGGGATAAAACAGACATTGTAAAACCCTCATTTACGGGAAATAAAGTATTTGATAATTACGATTTGAATGAGATAGCGGAATACATTGATTGGACTCCCTTCTTTATTTCATGGGAAATGAAAGGCTCTTATCCTAAAATTTTGAAAGACCCTACCCGTGGTGTGGAAGCAACTAAATTATTTAATGATGCGCAAAGCATGCTTAAAAAAATAATTGATGAAAAATGGTTGCAGGCAAGGGCGGTGATAGGTATTTATCCTGCTAACTCCGTTAATGATGATGATATTCAGTTATACAATTTAAACGAAGACGATACACAACACAGCGAATATAAGTTTCATACGTTAAGAATGAATACGAAAAAACCGGCAGGACAATATAATACTGCCCTGGCCGATTTTATCCGTCCTAAAGTAGTAAACGAAAAACAACAGGTTGATTACATTGGCGCCTTTGCCGTAAGTACGGGATTTGGTATTGATGAACACGTAGCAGCCTTCGAAAAAAACCACGACGACTACAGCTCTATTATGCTTAAAGCACTGGCAGATCGTTTAGCGGAAGCCTTTACTGAACTAATGCATAAAAAAATCAGAAAAGAACTTTGGGGTTATGCGAAATCGGAAGAGCTTAAAAACGAAGAGTTAATTAAGGAAGATTATGCAGGTATTCGTCCGGCACCTGGCTATCCGGCACAACCCGACCATACCGAAAAACTAACGATCTGGAAATTGCTGGAGGTGGAGAAAAATACAGGTATTATTTTAACCGATAGCCTAGCGATGGTTCCAACAGCCGCGGTAAGTGGTTTATATTTTGCACATCCCGATTCTCATTATTTCGGTATTGGAAAAATCAGTAAAGATCAGGTAGAGGATTATGCCAAACGTAAAAACGAGCCATTTGAAAAAATGGAGAAATGGTTAGGTCCTGCGTTGGGATATTAGTTTTATTTACATAAATTTATCATGATGAAAACATTCGAAACAAACGCTTTCGTCATGACCATTCGTGATGATCTTTTAATTGAGTTCAAGGTAAAGAAAAACATGACCCTGGAAGCCAGTGATGTATGGGAATCCAGAGACCTGTCGATTAATTACCTTCCCGGAAAAAAGTTTTTTGTCCTATTCGAAGGCGATGATAATTCGAATATTTCAGGTGATGCCCGAAGAGCAGGAGCTTCTTTAGAATACACAAAACACGTATCTGCCTTAGCCATATTTAGTAACAGACCTTACGAAATTATTATAGGAGGTTTATTCTTAAAAGTAAACAAACCTATTGTTCCAACTAAATTTTTCAGTGAGAGGGAAGAAGCGATGGACTGGCTAAAAAGCTGCATCGATAAACAGGATTGATCCTTTCATCTCCCCGTATTTTGTTAATTTAAATTCATTTTATTTACATTTTTTTGTATCCTCATGCTGGATATATCGTTATATTTATACATCACTTTAGCTAAAATTATGAAGCACTCCCTACTTTTCGTTTTTCTTTTCTCTCTTTGTCAATTTTCATTTTCTCAACCTTCTCTCCCTCCGGGAACCTATACCAGCACGAGTAAAAAAGCCATTAAATTTTTCGAAGAAGGTAAAAAAAACTATGAGGTACGAAAAGACGAAGAAGCTGAAAAGCTTTTAAATAAAGCCCTGGGGGAAGATCCCAATTTTGTGGAAGCCCATTCGGCCCTGGCATATTTATTAATGGAAAAAAGAAGAACAAAGGAAGCCATTGTTCATTTTCAAAAAGCGATTGATATTAACCCTAAATTTTTTCCCAGAAACTTTTTTGATCTGGGTTTAGCGCAGCTATTAACGGCCGATTATGATAATGCCGTAAAAAACCTGGAAAGCTTTTTAAAATTTGAACGCATCAATCCTAATACAAAAGAGCAGGCGGAGCAGTATTTAAAAAATGCGAAATTTGGCTCCTATGCTATTAAAAATCCTCAACCATTTAAACCTGTAAATGTTGGCCCTGGAATTAATACTTCCGAATATGAATATTTCCCATCATTAACAGCCGATGGAAAAACATTTATGTTTACCCGTAATATACGCATGGGATCAGGAGCCAATGCGGCTCAACAGGAAGATTTCTTTATCAGTAAAAAAGTAAATGATGTATGGCAAACCGCCACCCCTATTCCATCGGTGAATACTGCCGGTAATGAGGGTGCTCCTACTCTGAGTGCCGACGGGCAATTCATGTTTTTTGCTTCCTGTATGGAAATGAGTGGTGACTATGGATCCCCTGATAGAAAAGGATACGGAAGCTGTGATATTTTTTATTCTCAAAAGCAAAACGGAAAATGGACTGTACCTGTAAATGCCGGACAGCAAATTAATACGCGTAACTGGGAAACACAACCAAGCTTTAGTAGCGATGGTAAAACATTATACTTCATTAGAGGTACGGTAACCAGAGAGGGAATTAAAAATCCTGATATTTATTCGGCTACTGTTGGTGATGATGGAAAATTTAGTGAACCTGTAAGGCTATCGGATGTGATCAACACTCCGTTTAAAGAAGAAAGTGTTTTTATTCACCCTGATAACCAAACCTTATATTTTAGTAGTGAAGGCCACCCGGGTATGGGAGGTTTGGATATTTTTGTGAGTAGAAAACAAGCAGATGGAAGTTGGGGAAAACCGGTTAATTTAGGATACCCTATTAATACGGTAACTGATGAAAACAGCTTATTGGTGGATGCCAACGGAAAGCTGGCTTACTTCGCCAGTGAGCGCGAAGGCGGATATGGTGGTTTGGATATTTATCAGTTTGAGCTACCTGAAAGTTTAAGGCCAGAGAAAATTACTTATGTAAAAGGGTTAACATACAATGCAAAAACAAGAACACCTACAGATGCAGCCTTCGAATTAATTGATCTGGAAACGCAGCAATCGGTTACCAAAGCCTTCAGTAATAGTGCCGGAGAGTTTTTAGTAACACTTACTTCTAACCATAATTATCTGGTGAATGTGAGTAAGCCGGGGTTTTTATTTTACAGCGATAACTTTTCTTTAAAAGATAAAGTAGCCGATTACACTAAACCATATCAGTTGGAAATTCCTCTACAACCAATTGATACAGGTATTATTGAATTAAAGAACATCTTTTTTGATGTCAACAAATGGGATTTAAAAGACCAATCGAAAGCGGAGTTACAAAAAGTGATTAATTTCTTAAAGGCAAATCCAACCTTAAAAATTGAATTTGGCGGACATACCGATAACAGTGGTGATAAAGTATTTAATAAAACATTATCCAATAACCGGGCTAAGGCTATTTATGATTATGTGATTGAAAAAGGAGCGATTCCTGCAACACGTTTGGCTTATAAAGGTTATGGCGATACAAAACCGAAAGCACCAAATGATACACCTGAAAACAAAGCGAAGAACAGGAGAACAGAATTAAAAGTACTTAGTAAATAATGAATGAGGGAATTGTAGAAACAAAGAATTAAAAACGGGGTATTAAAAATAGTATAACAGTCCTAATTTTAATACCATTAGTTCTCTAAGACTATAACTCAACACTTGAACATGATCATAGGCAAAAATATAAAAAAACACTACGGACAACTCGAAGTTTTAAAAGGGGTTGATGTACACATCCGCGAATCGGAAGTCGTATCTATTGTAGGTTCTTCCGGGGCAGGTAAAACGACGTTGTTAACTATTTTAGGAACATTAGACAGGGCAAGCTCGGGAGAGATTTTATTTAATAATGTAAACATTACTTCTTTAAACGAAAAAAAACTTGCGGCTTTCCGTAATCAGCATATTGGGTTTGTATTTCAATTCCATCACCTGTTACCCGAATTTACCGCTCTCGAAAATGTATGTATCCCTGCATTCATTAACAAAACTTCTAAAAAAGAAGCGGAGCTAAAAGCAATGGAGTTACTGGACCTGTTAGGCTTAACACACCGGGCACAACATAAACCCTCTGAACTATCTGGTGGCGAACAACAAAGAGTTGCTGTAGCGAGAGCCCTCATCAATAATCCCAAAGTTATTTTTGCAGATGAGCCCAGTGGAAATTTAGACAGTGAAAACGCTAAAAATTTACATGAGTTGTTTTTTAAATTAAGAAACGAATTAAAACAAACCATAGTGGTTGTAACACACAATGATACTCTAGCCAATATGGCCGACCGGAAATTAGTTATGAAAGACGGATTAATTCAATAACAACCCACCCTATCAGCTTTTTCTCAAAAATATCTGTTGCCGAACTGCGAACCCTTGTTAAAAAAAGAAACGCAGAAAGACTGTCAAAGTTTAACCGTTTTTTATTATGGGTAAACTACCTGTGCATAGTTTGTTTGCTGGGGTCTATTGCCTCCAAATACATTTCGCCCGATAGTTTCTGGATGATCGCTTTTTTTGGATTATCATTTCCGGTGATTATCATTTTAAATATTTTATTTATTGTGTATTGGATCATGCAGTTCAGAGTACACAGCCTGTTTTCTATCGTTGCCATTATACTAAGTATACCAACCTGTTTAGGTTTTGTTCAATTCAATTTCGCTACTGATAAGATCTCCAATAAAGATATTAAAGTGATGAGCTACAACTCCATGTTATTTGATCTTTATAACTGGAGCAAGAACAAACAAAGCAGAAATATTATTTTAACGTCTTTAACCGAGGAAAACCCTGATATACTTTGCCTCCAGGAGTTTTATACTTCCGAAGAAAAAGGGGATTTTAATAATATTGATACGGTAACCACTTTATTGAATGTGAAAAACAACCATGTAGAATATACTACGACTCTGCGAAATGTGGATCATTGGGGAATAGCCACTTTCACGAAATACCCTATTGTAAAAAAAGGGAAAATAGAATTTAATACCCGATCTAATAATATCTGTATTTATACCGATGTATTAATAGATAAGGATACTGTGAGGATTTATAACATGCACTTGCAATCTATCAGTTTTAGTAAAGCAAATTATAAATTTATTGATGCCATACAAAACGATACCACTAATGTAAAGGATGAAGTAGAAAACAGTAAAAGTATTTTACGCCGCATTAAAAGAGCTTTTGTGAAACGTGCCAAACAAGCCGATGCTATTTCTGCACACATCACAGCGTGCCCTTATAAAATTATTTTGTGTGGTGATTTTAACGACACTCCCGCTTCTTATGTATACCGCACCATTAAAGGAAATTTGAGGGATGCCTTTATGGAATCAGGCTCCGGCTTTGAACAAACCTATGCAGGAACTTTTCCGAGGTTTAGGATTGATTATATTTTTCACAGCAATTCATTTACAAGCAAAAATTACCATCACTTATCTGAAACCCTCACCGATCATTATCCTATTATCGGGTATCTATCGGTTAAATAGTAGTTTTATTTTACTATTTCTTTGGTAAACTTAAATGCTTAATCAAAAAACACCCAGTTTATCCCGAATTTAAACGCTCTGTCGTTTTGCAAATAACCGGGCTGTAAGCTATAATTACGGCCTAAGAAGCCCTGAGTTACATGGTCAATTTTTATAAAAAACCGCACCGGCTTGATCCGGGCATTTAAAAAGAAATCAACATATGGGTAGTTTCCTACTGTTTTATCGGTTTGTATATAATACATATTAGTAGCAGGCATATAATTATAGCCGTAAAACTCACTAAAATACTGTGCGCTAAATCCAATCTGAAGATTCAGAGCGTTTTTAAATAAGTTACCCTGATAGTATAAGGCTCCGCTTACTACATTCGTTGGCACACTCACTATGGCTTCGTTGGAGGTGATTTGATAATTATAGCCACCATTAATCCCCAGATGTTTAAATAATAGCAAATCTTTTTTTACAAAGAATGAGAAATTCTGAACAGAAACAGGGGTTTGAAAAGGAATAGCCAGGTTATTGAAATAGACCTGGTTACTGGTATTCTGTGCTAAAACGCCTATATCAAACCGATTATCTTCTGTTGAAATACTAAACAAGCCCTGCATTTTATCAGTAGGCGAAAAATGATTGTTCCACCTGAAGTTATTGCTGTACCAGGTATTATAAATAAAATCGGGGTGACGTTTTTCTATACTGGCCTTTAAATTAAATGTAAAAGGAATTTTAAAAAATTGGTATGCTATTTTTTTTGTGTAGCGGCTTCCTAACTCAATGATATAGTCATTTTTATTTGCGCCCTGGAACAAATAATTTGCTTTTAAAAATCCGTTGAAAGAACCTGTGTTATAGAACACTCCCGCATTCACACTGTTATTCACAAAAATGGAATCACGGTGTTGATGTACCTGGTTATACTCATTTTTTACTCCTATCTGAATGCGTGTGTTCAAAGGATTTATTTTCAATGTATACTTTCCCGTATTACTAATGCTACGCCAATGTGTAGAATCATAAGTAGCAGCTGTATCCAGATAAAACACTCTATAATAATTATCATTTGCAATCCCTGCATCTGTATACTTTGTATAATTGCCCGAATAATTAAATGTATAATCTATAAAATGAGAAAAAACAGTGGAACTATCTTCTGTTTTGTTGATTCTGAACCAGGGATTAATTTCGATAGTTGTATTTCTTACCTCTCTACCGGCTGCACTCAGCCTCATAGGTAATAACAATTTCGTAATCCGTTCGTTTTTTATAAAAAGGGAATCTTCTTTTATTCCACCATTTTCCTGGTGTTTTACTTTATTAAATAAGAGGTAAGCATAATAACCGGCTCTTCCATTTTTATTAGTATAATTAGAAGACATGTAAAAATTGTTATTGAAACTTTGCTGGCGTTTATAAAAACCAACAGAACCATAGCGGTTAAATGCTACTGCCAAATTCACCTTGTTTTTAAAGGTATTGGCAAACTGCATTCTGAATACCTGTTCCAGCTTGGTTCCCAAAAGCCCGGTTAAGTTTGCATAAGGTCCTTTCGTTTGATAAAACTTTACCTGATCCTCAGAAATAATATCCTGATCATAGGGAGCGTGATACATCTTAAAGCCAAGTGAACGCACTTCGTAGTTTAAAAATAAAGGAGCAGAAGGCAAGCCTATATTACCACTCGTATTTTTCGGATAATAATTATTTAAACCGTTAACAGTTGTATCCACCCTTGAATGACGAAACAATTCACCATTACTTTTATCTGAATTAGTGAGGGTATTTATATAGCTACTGTCGTTGACATACTTCACCTGGGCATTAGCAAAAAAATGCAACAGTATAAAACAGGCGGATAGTTTTATAACACTCAATTTATTTTTGAAAAATAACATTAAACGGCAGAAAAATACGAATTTACAATTTATCGAAGAAATGCTCTTCCACGTCAAAGGTAGATTTTATTCCCACTTGTTTATAATCGGATTCCAGCCATTTTGAAGCTGTTTGCCTTCCTTTTTCCTTAAGGCTCAATAAAAACTCCCAGGAAGTATTTAATTTACTGCTGTAGCTCAACTGGCTTAATGCATCGTAACCCGAAATGGTATGTACAAAGATCTCACGGTTGGTTTTATCATCCGTTTTTAAGATACCGTTTCTGATCAACTCATTACGGTAATGAATGAGTTTCATTTCGTTGATCAAACTGCTGTTAAAGGAAATTTCGTTTACCCTGTCGGCAATATCTCTGGCCGTAGTTGGAACCGAATTGATATTAACAGAATTAATTTTTATTAAAACAATATCTTTAATAGTAGTATTGGTGATTAAAGGGAAGATTGGCGGGTTGCCCATATATCCCCCATCCCA
Source organism: Bacteroidia bacterium (assembly GCA_963422675.2). Lineage (GTDB taxonomy): Bacteria > Bacteroidota > Bacteroidia > B-17B0 > Aurantibacillaceae > UBA4416. The sequence goes on along the minus strand of CAXVYS010000029.1, from coordinate 309,397 downwards.
GTAATATTCTCCGTCGATTTGTACCGCCTGGAACAAAAAAGGCAGACATGCAGAAGCTAATACGGCATCCACAGTAATATCCTTATTGCTGAATATCTTGGCACGGTTTGTTTTTACGTTGGTAGCACAGATATATAATTTCTTTTTATTATACATCTGCAGCTCTTTAAAATCAATAAGATCGGTTAATATATCCTTTAGGGGATTATAATTAAACGGGTTAAAATTATAAGGAGACAAATACTGTGTCATGTTACTGAATAACATATAACCGGGTGAATTATAAATATCACCCCCACTAAAAAACTTGTCGAAACCACTTGGTTTAAAGAGGCTGCCGGTTTGTGCAATTTTGCGCCAAAGCTGCTCCATTAACTCTTTTGCCATTTTAGGACCTCCAACATGCAGACCATAAGCACAGGTCACCGCATTTACGGCCCCTGCACTTGTACCACACATGGCTTCCGCCACAATATGATCTACTTCCAGTAATCTATCTAAAACCCCCCAGGTAAATGCACCATGTGCTCCACCACCCTGTAAGGCAATGGCAACTTTTTTCGTTTCAGAATTACTCATCGTATTTTAAATCAGCATTTAATTAATAAGCCACAACAACCAAATATACTCAAATATGTGGGTTAAATCACTAAAATAAGACGAGTGTTGCTTTTAAAAGGATTAAAAATTACTAAAATTCAATTACAGATTTTCTTTAACAAATTTCAACATTTTAGTATATAAATGAGCTCTTGTATAACCACCGTAAATACCATGATTTTTGTTTGGGTAAGTCATAAATTCGAAAGGAATATTGTTTTTTACCAGGGCATTGGCTAACTCCATTGAGTTTTGGTAATGCACATTATCATCACCGCTACCGTGAATCAATAAAAATTTTCCTTTAATTTTTTTAGTGAAATTTACAGGTGAATTATCTTCATATCCACTGGTATTATCCTGTGGCTTACGTAAAAAGCGCTCTGTATAAATGTTATCGTAAAATTTCCAGTTGCTAACAGGAGCAACCGCGATGGCCGATTTAAAATAATCAGCTCCTTTACTGATCAACAAGGATGCCATATAACCGCCATAGCTCCAGCCCTGGAAACCAATACGTGATTTATCCACATAAGGTAAACTTCCCAGATGTTTTGCCACATCAATTTGGTCAAGGGTTTCTAATTTACCTAATTGTAAATAGGTACAGTGTTTAAATTCTCTGCCTCTTCCTAAAGTTCCTCTTCCATCCACACACACTACCATATAACCTTCCTGGTTTAATAAGGAATGCCACCAAAAATCAAACGTTTCCCAGGAGTTGTTACATTCATTAGAACCCGGGCCATTATAGGCAAACATATACACAGGATATTTTTTTGTTGGATCAAAATTCAAAGGTTTCATCATCCATCCATTCAATTCAATTCCATCTGTATTTTTAAATGTAAAGAATTCTTTTTTAGATAAAGTATATTCTTTCATTTTAGTTTTAAGCGCTGTATTATCTTCCAGCACCTTAACTAATTTTCCATCGGCACTATGTAATTCATATACCGGCGGTGTATTTGCATTAGAATAATTGCTGACATAATACTTCAACCCTGTACTAAAATCCGCACCGGATGTGCCTTCCTGAGTCGACAATCTTTTTTTGGAGGTTCCGTCCAGCTTCACACTATAAACATCTCTGTTGATCTGCCCTTGCTCTGTAGAAATATAATATAAGGTATTTAATTTTTCGTCGTATCCATTAAATGCAATGACATCCCAGTTTCCTTTGGTGATTTGATTTACCAATTTACCGGTATTATCATAAAAATATAAATGATTAAAATTATCTTTTTCGCTGCTCCAGATAAAGCCTTTATTATTTGGCAAAAAGGTAAGGTCATCTGTAATATCAATATAAGTTTTTGCTTCTTCTGTTACGATAGTTTTAGTGGAACCATCCATAGCATTAGCATACAGCAATTCTAGTTTGTTTTGCAAACGGTTCATCCGTTGTAACGACAAAGTGTTTTTATCAGTCGTCCATTGAATACGAGGAATATAAATATCTGTTTCTTTCCCAATATCAACCGTAGTGGTTTTAGCATTTGCCACATCAAATATGTGAACGCTTAATACAGAATTGTCTTCACCTGCTTTAGGATATTTCAAGGTTACTTTATCAGGATACAAATTATTATTATAGGTGTCAAAGGAATATTCTTTTACTTTACTTTCATCAAACCTTACATAAGCCAGTTTGGTACCATCGGCATTCCATTCAAAATAATTGGCTTTACTAAATTCTTCTTCATAAACCCAGTCTGCCCAGCCGTTTTTAATTTCATTCTTTTTTCCGTCTGTTGTTACCTGTGTTTCTTTGCCTGTATTCAGGTCCTTCACAAAAAGATTGTTTTCTCTTACAAAAGCTACTTTATTTCCAACAGGTGAAAAAGTAGCAAACATTTGACTTCCATTTTCAGAAAGCTCTTCGGTTTTACCGATTTTAATATCGTATACATAATTTTTTTCAACAGACGAATGGCGGTAGATCGATTTGGCATCTATAGAAAAAAACAATTTCGTTTCATCCGGACTAAAAGAATACCCACTGATATCAATCACAGCATCTTTAAACTTTACCGTTGAGCCTTTTACAATTACCTCTACTTTTTTTCCTGATTTAAGGTCATACTTTACAATATTATTAAAGTCCCCTTCAGCTTCAAGATCGGTGTAATGCATGCCATCCTTCATAACGTTGAAGCCTCCGGCTGTAGCAGGCATAAAAGCATATTTGCTCCATAAATCATCAATGGTAATTGATTTTTGTGAGAATAAAGATTGGCTAACGCCAACTAAAAGAAAAAGTGATACGTAGATTAGTTTTTTCATATGTTCTGTTTTAGTGTTTTTCAGTTTCATATCCCTGTTTGCTCTCCGGCAGATTACGCAGCGGATCTAAATCATTATAGCATGTTTTTACAAACGTGGTTATTACTCCTTTTAAACGCAGTTTTTGTTTTATGGCATGAAGATAATAATTACTCCCTATTAACAAGTACTATTTTACTCAAACGGTAGCTATGTTAAATAAATGACTTGAAACTTATGTGAATATTGATTAGATTAGCGTTTACTAAAACTAAAACCATGCAAACTTTCAAGACCATTATTATTGACGATGAAGAAAACAGTAGGAGTAATACGCGCTCTATGCTCGCAAATTACTGCCCTGAAATTGAGGTAATTGCGGAGGCAGGAAGTGGTATGGAAGGTAAAAAACTAATTCAGGATCTGAAACCACAGGTTGTATTTTGCGATATTAATATGCCGGGCATGACAGGGCTTGAAATGATAGACGGTTTGGTTCACCGTGATTTTTGCCTGATTTTTTTAACAGCTTATAGCGAGCATGGGATCAATGCCGTAAAAGCCGGAGCTATCGATTACTTATTAAAACCACTATTATTAAGTGAATTGCAGGGAGCCGTTAAAAAGGTAGTACAACATTACGAACAAAAAGGAGGTGCAGCCGTACCCACAAGCAATGATAAAAACCTTGTATTAATAAACCATAGCAAAGGGTTTACCTTAATTGATTATAAAGATATTGTATGGCTTGAAGCCTCTGATAACTATACGAACTTGTTTTTAAATACCGGAAAAAAGATTGTAGCGTCCAAAACGTTAAAAGAATTTGAGGCTATTTTACCAACCAATGTATTTTTCCGTATTCACCGTTCTTCCTTAATAAATATTGATTTTATCAAAGAATATTCCAATGCGGAAGGTGGCACCATTATTATGAGTGACGGAACAAGCATACAAGTGTCAAAAGCCCGCTCACAGGAGTTTGGAGAGTTTATTAAAACACGTGCCGTTACGCCTAAATAACGTCAATTAATCGGTTAATCAGGATCAGATCGCGGTATAAATGTACCGCGATTTTTTTGTTGCATCAATCCCATCATTTTTTTCCTTATTTTTATATATTCTTTAATGCTCGTAAAAACAGGATATCGCTATATTATTTTTTGCTTGTTACTGGTTGCTGTTAAAGCCTGGTCGCAAAGCAGAAGTTTTTCTTTCCAGCATTATGGCCCTGAAGACGGCTTAAGTAATACCAACGTCCTTGCCGTAAAACAAGATAAAAACGACATTTTATACCTGGCTACCGAAAACGGAGTGTATAACTTTGATGGTTATAATTTCAATAAAATTAAGCCCAACACCATTCTTAAATCAAATGATATAAGAAATCTTGCCTTTAATGAACATAACAATTTAATTATCATAAACAGGCGTGCAGGGATTTACGAATACAATAAAAAATCGAATGAAGCTAAACTGGTAAAAGGCCTGGCCTTTAATACCATTGATGAGCTCATCATTGACGAAGACTATGATTATTCGTTAACCGACCAGATCAAAGTAACGGTAATTGATAAAAAAACCGGTAAAGTGATTGAAGACGAGATTAAAAAAGCCGACAATAATAACCAGGCCTTCGCCATTTTTAAAACAAAGCAACACACCATCTTAATTGGCCGGTCTGACGGGCTTTACCGTTTCGAAAAAGGCAAACAGGTAAAAATTCCTTTCAAAAAACCATTTCCCGTCTATTCCATTACACAGGATACAACCGGTATTATTTACCTGGGAAGCGATAATTCAATTGTATGCCTGAACAGTACTACTGTAGAGAAAATTATTCCTGTAAAAACACAAAAAACCAATAATTTTTTCAGTGCCAATAACAATGCGCACGTTAGTAAATTAGTAGTGGATAAATACGGAAGAATTTGGTTTACCAATAATCCTGACGATAATTTATATGTGATTGAAAACGGCATCACCTACGATGCCTTTGATTTGCTGGGCATTGACAAGGTATTGATCAATTGCATTTATAAAGATACAGATGATAATATCTGGATAGGAACCTTTAACGATGGGATCTATTTTATTCAAAATCCTCAGTTGAAGAATATTTCATTTACATCCGACAGAAAAGTTTTGCCGGTAACCTGTGCTAAGTTTATTGATAAAAGTATTGTGGTTGGCACCAATAATGGCTTATTTATCTATGATTATACAACAGGCAATACTCAAACCGTTGTAAAACCGGATGAGTTATTTTTAGAGTCGATCTTTGCTATTAATCCACTCCATAAAACAGTTATTTATTCCAAACTTAATTCGATTACAGAAAAGAAAGGTTCGTACTTAATTGGTAACGAAGTATATAATTTTATGCCTGTTGCCTCTCGCCTTTTCCATTACAATACAACAACACATAATGCCTACTCTGCAGATGGCTTAGGAAATTTATATATCAGTCCGGATTATAACAGTGGAAAGAAAAACACACAGGATACCCTGATCTCTTTTCCGGATTACCGTACTAAAATAAATTCGCTTTACGAAGGTGATAAGGCTATATATATTGGCACTTCAGACGGTTTAACCATTTATTCTCCTCATACTAAAACGTATAAAAATTACACAAAGGAATTGTTTAGTTATGCCATTAATCATATTGAACGGCATCGTTCGAAAACATTTTTGGCTCATGAAAATGGCATCACTATTTTAGAAGACTCTTCTCTTATTCAGCAAATTGGTGAATTGAGGTTAACTGCCGTAAAGAAGATCCGGTTTTACCAAAATAAAATATGGATTGCCACGCTGGATGGTTTATTTATTTGTGATGAAAACTTACAGCCTATTGTTATTTACAATAAGTCTAACGGTTTACTTTCCAATAGCGTGAATGACCTTATTTTTGATGGGGATAATTGCTGTATTTGTACAAACAAGGGTATTACGATATGCTCCATCGATAATTTATTAAAGCAGGTAAGAGTAGCCAATAAGTTATTTATTACATCTGCAACCGTAGAAGAAAAAGAGCAGGATCTGATCAACCATCAATTGTTTTTAAATAGCTCAGAATCCGATATAACCATTAATTTTTCAAGTCCTTTATTTGTAAAGCCCAACAAACAATACTATAAATACAAATACGACAAATCGAAATGGTTACCGCTCGATAATACCAACTTACGACTCACCTCCATTAATGGAGGGGCTCATAATGTGCAGATCATTTGTTCTTACGATAATATCAACTGGTCTGATCCTATTTCCATCACCATTAAAAAAGCCATTCCGTTTAATGAGGGTAAATGGTTTGTGATTGTTATTATTTTAGGCTCCTTGATCATCATTACAGGTGTTTCTTTATTTTGGGTAAAACGGGTTCGTATTAAGGCTACCAAAAGGGTTCAGGAGGAAAGACAGGTAAATTTATTAAAGCATCAGGCGATGAATTCTTTAATGAGTCCTCATTTTATTTTCAACTCCTTAACCTCCATTCAAAATTACATTAATGCCAACGACTCTTTAAAAGCGAGCGAATACCTGGCCAAATTTTCGAGATTGATCCGGATGATTATTGAAAAAGCATCGCAGGGTGACATTGCCTTACACGAAGAGTTGACGCGCTTAAACTATTACCTCGATTTGGAAAAAGAACGCTTTAAAGGCAAGTTTGATTTTTTCTTAAAAGTAGATGATAATGTAAACACACTGGATATAAAGATTCCTAATATGATCATTCAGCCTTATGCAGAGAATTCGATCATTCATGGCATTTTACCAAAACACGAGCATGGCAATTTGTATATTTATTTCAAAAAACCAAATGATAAAACCTTAACGATTATTATTGAAGATGATGGCATTGGCTATAATAAAGCCAAGGAAAATGCAAAGGCAGGACACAAATCGCTCGGTACAAAAACCATTGAAAACATCCTGGAATTAAATACCAAGCTAACCGGTAAAAAACAAAAAGTTGAAATTATTGACAAATCGGATCTACCGGAACCAGAAAACGGAACACGAATAACCATAACATTACAGATATAACATAACTACTTAAAAACAGTATATTTATTTTTTTAAAGATTAAAACATTATTTCAGCAAAGCATTGATCAAACATTTATACATATTTATTCTATTTTTTAGCGGGATGTTGAGCGTAAGTTACGCCCAGACAAAGCCTTTCAATTTATTACCGGATACTATCGTAGTATGTGCCGGCGACTCTTTATTAATAAAATTTCCTGAAGAAAAAGTAAGCTCCGGTGCTACTTATGAATGGACCTCTCCAAAAATCATCTATCAAAACACCAAACAGATTTATATAAAATTTAAAGGAAAATATTTTGTTAAAATTTATGATGGCAACCGGGTATTATATGATACCACTTATGTAAAAGTCAGTGAAAAACCAAAATTTAACATCCGGGATACAGTTTTATGCAGTGGAAGTGTTCTTAATATTAAACCGGATACAAAGTATAAATACAGCTGGGGAAATGGAGATCCGTCGGAAACTCTAAAAATAGACAGGCCCGGTAAATACTGGATAAAACTTAACAATAAAGGATGTTTCTATGCCGATACATTTAAGGTTAGTTCTTCTAATGGCGTTATTCCTAATTTTGGAAAAGAAGTCTTGGTATGCGAAAACGAATCCAATAAACTCCTATCCGTAAAAGCTCCCAATGATGTAAAATTATATTGGAACACCGGTGAAAATACAACGGCTATTAATGCCACTAAAGAAGGTGTGTATTGGGTAAAGAGTTCTTCGAAAACCTGTGGTATTAAAACAGACAGCGTTACCGTAAAGTATAAGAACTGTGATTGTGATATTTACATTCCCAATAGCTTTACACCTAACGACGATGACAGGAACGATTTGTTCGCTCCTACGTTTCAGTGCGACTATAGCTATTTCTTATTATCTATTTTTGACAGATGGGGGAACACCGTTTATACTTCCACCAATATTAACGGGAAATGGGATGGTAAATTCAAAAGTAATCCTTGTCCTGACGATGTGTATGTGTACCGCATTGACGCCATTCAAAAAAATCCTGAAAAGAAAATAACACGAAGCGGCCACATTTCGTTATTCCGTTAAATACTTTAACATTTATGAAAATTTTCAGTTTAGCAGTTCTGTTTTTTAGCTGTACTATTTTCTATGGACAAAAAGAAATTGTACAGATCAGGCCATTTGGTACAAACCCCGGTAACCTTAAACTGATGTGCTATGATCCAGGAAACATTACCGAAAAAGCACCTTTGGTTGTGGTATTACATGGCTGTACGCAGGTTGCCTCTTCCTGCGCAGAACAAACAGGCTGGAACAAGCTTGCTAAAAAACATAAATTTTATGTGTTATATCCTGAGCAGTTGATTTTAAATAATGTAGAGAACTGTTTTAACTGGTACAGATCGGGTGATCAAACAAAAGACAAAGGAGAACCTGCCTCTATCATGCAAATGATAGAATACCTCAAAAAAAATAAATCGATCGATACTACACGTATTTTCATTATTGGCTTATCGGCCGGTGGAGCCATGAGCAGTATTATGATGGCTGTGTTTCCACATGTATTTAATAAAGGCGCTGTGATGGCCGGAGGACCATATAAATCAGCCGAATCGGTTATCAAAGCAGGTTCTTCCATGCTGGGCATTGTATCTAAATCTCCCGAAGACTGGGGCAATCTGGTAAGAGAACAAAACCCGGGGTATCAAGGAAAATACCCTGAGCTACTCATTTTTCACGGTGGTGCCGATCCTGTAGTAAGTACAAACAATGCCAATCAACTCATCAAACAATGGATCAATATTCACCATACCGATTATGAACCCGATGAACACTATGAGCAATTCAGGAATAATGAGGATATAGAACTTACTATTTATAAAAATGCGCAACAACAAAATGTAGTAACCTATTACCGGATAAAAGGCATGGGGCATGCAGTACCACTGGATACAGGGAGTTGCGACACACAGGGAGGGAAAACAGGTATGTTTGCCGTTAACAGGCATTTTCATAGTACCTATTGGGCAGCCGATTTTTTTGGGATCATTAAACCACCTTACATTATCAGTGGGGATACACTGGCAAAACCTGGTTCTACGGGCCTCACCTACTCTGTTCCTTTTAATGAAGGATCAACTTATACCTGGAAAACACCGGCCGGAGTATGGATTACCCTGGGAGATAAAACCAATTCCATTACCCTCACAACCGATTACGAAAGCGGGTACCTGGAAGTAACAGAAACCAACAAACAGGGCTGTGAACTGGAAACCTGCCGGTTGTGGATCACGGTGAAAGAGTAGCTTACAAAGGTTTCCCCGATACTGATATATAGGTATAAAAGATTTCGTTTTTAAACAAAAACACTGTAAATTCACTTCTTTAAAAATTGGTAACAGTCAGAAAAATACTTCTTTTTCCATTTGCGGTTATTTACGGGATCATGGCATCTCTACGTAATATGTTATACGATTGGAAAATTCTTAAAAGTAAATCTTTTGATGTGCATACCATCTGTGTTGGAAACCTTGCGGTTGGCGGTACAGGAAAAACACCCCATGTAGAACATTTAATACGACTGCTCAAAAAAGATTTTACCATTGCCACTTTAAGCCGTGGTTATAAACGCAAATCATCCGGTTTCCTGATTGCGGATGAAACCAGTACAGCCCTTGATATTGGTGATGAACCCTTACAATACAAAATAAAAAATCCGGATATCATTGTTTCTGTGGATGCCAACAGGCCAAACGGAGTAAAAAAATTAATGTCGCTCAACACTCCTCCTAATGTTATTTTATTGGACGATGCCTTTCAACACCGTGCCCTTAAATGTGAATTGAATATCGTTGTAAGTGAATATGGTAATTTATACCTTAACGATTGTATGCTACCGGCAGGCAATTTACGCGAATCAAAAAGAGGAATAAACAGGGCCGATATTATTATTATCAGTAAAACCCCTGAAAGGGTTAATGCCGTTGATATCCGTACCAAGATTAAAGATATTAAACCGCTTTTTCATCAGAAACTATTTTTCACCTGGCTTAAATATGGTGAACTATCGGGCTTTCAAAATCCGAAGGAAACCATTGATACCTTAAACGACCTGTTCAGATACCGCATGGTTGTGTTTACCGGCATTGGTAATCCTGAACCGATGGTTACGTATTTAAAAGAATATTCTTCTTCTGTAAAGCACATCCAATTTCCCGATCATCACACCTTTACATTACAAAACATTGCAGATATAAGAGCCGCCCTGGACGCCATTGAAGGGGGTAATAAAATTGTTGTAACTACTGAAAAAGATGCCATGCGTTTAATGGACAGTAGCTTGCAGGATATTGTAAATACGTTACCTTTGTTCGTTCTGCCAATTGAGGTAGATTTTAAAGATAAAGAGCAGGAATTTAATGAAACAATTATAAACTATGTTAGAACAAATAAATTTTACCACAAAAAGTATTCTTGAAAGAACAAACGGTTTTAAACCGGAAGTAGGCATTATCCTGGGAACAGGATTAGGAGGATTAGTAAAAGAGATCACAGCTGAATACGTTATACCTTATGAAGAGATCCCGAATTTTCCGGTTAGTACAGTAGAAGGCCATAGCGGTAAATTAATATTTGGAGAATTAGGCGGTAAAAAAGTAATGGCCATGCAAGGCCGTTTTCATTTCTATGAAGGCTATACCATGCACCAAATCACATTCCCGGTAAGGGTGATGAAAGCATTAGGTATTCATACAGTATGTGTTTCTAATGCCAGTGGCGGTATGAATCCCAATTTTGAAATTGGCGAAATCATGATCATCAACGACCAGATCAATTTATTTCCAACCAATCCTTTAATTGGAAAAAATATTACTGAATTAGGGCCACGCTTTTTAGATATGAGTGAGCCTTACGATAAAAAATTAATTGCAAAAGCATTAGACATTGCAAAAGCAAATAACATTAAAGTAAGCCAGGGATGCTATGCAGGCTTAACAGGCCCTTGCTTTGAAACTCCAGCAGAATACCGCTTTATTGGCCGTATAGGAGCCGATGCCGTAGGCATGAGCACTGTACCTGAAGTAATTGTTGCCAAACATGGTGGCATGCGTGTATTTGGCGTGAGCATTGTAACCGACTTAGGAGTTGATGGAAAAATTGTAGAAGTAACTCACGAAGAAGTACAACAGATTGCCGCTGCAGCTGAACCAAAAATGAGCCTGATTGTAAAAGAAGTGATTCGTACAATGTAAGTACATCTGGTTATTGTAAGCCTGCCTGCGACAAGCAGCGAAACAGGACAAAGCAATCTCTCATTTTAGCATAAATGCTGTTTGAAATTACGTTGCTCTATTCTCAATGACACTCTCATAAAACACGGCTCCTTTCCTGTCAGTAGACAAAAGCTTAAACAAAAAATAAAAACATACGATGAAACATATTCTACTAACAGTTATCCTCATTAGCTCTTTTATTGCAAAAGCAGATGAAGGCATGTGGTTACCACAGCTTTTAAATGCCATGAATATTAAAGACATGAAAAAGAACGGTTTAAAATTAACGGCCGAACAAATTTACAGCGTTAACAAATCGAGTTTAAAAGATGCTATTGTTCAATTTGGCGGCGGCTGTACCGCCGAAATTGTTTCTAATCAGGGATTAATTTTAACCAACCACCATTGCGGTTATTCTTCTATTGCTTACCATAGTACGGTGGAAAAAGATTATCTCACCAAAGGTTTTTGGGCCATGAATAAGAATGAAGAAGTGTATACACCCAACTTAACCGCTACTATTATCAATCGTATTGAAGATGTAACCGCTAAAGTTTTAAAAGGAGTTACAGCAAACAGTACAGAAGCTAAAACAGATTCTATTACCAAAGCCAACATTAAGCAAATTGAAAAAGAAGCTGTTGTTGGAACTCATTACGAATCGTTTGTGCGCCCGTTCTTTTACGGCAACGAATATTATTTATTCGTCGTGGAAACGTTTAAAGATATTCGCATGGTAGGTGCGCCGCCATCAGCCATTGGTAAATTTGGCGGAGAAACCGATAACTGGATGTGGCCCCGCCACAATGCCGATTTTTCTGTATTCAGAATTTATGCGAATAAAGATAATAAGCCTGCCGAATACAGCCAGGACAATGTACCCTATACACCAAAACATGTGATTCCTATTTCCCTGAAAGGATATAAAGAAGGAGATTTCACGATGGTTTATGGGTTTCCGGGAAGAACCCAGGAATATTTATCGAGCTATGCGGTAGATATGATCATGAATGAAAGTGATCCATTAAAAGTGTCTTTACGTGAAAAACGCTTAGCCATTATGAGTGTGGATATGCGCCAGAGCGATGCCGTAAGAATTGCCTACGCCAGTAAATATGCAGGCATCGCCAACTACTACAAAAAATGGATGGGTGAAATGAATGGCTTAAAAAAATATGATGCCGTTACTAAAAAACAATTATTCGAAAAACAGTTTACAGATGCCATTACTGCAGACCCCGCTAAAAAAGAAAAATACGGCAATTTGTTTCCCCAGTTCCAGAAAGTGTATACCGAATATAAAGTACTTAATAAACAGGTTGATTATTACAGCGAATGCTTAATGGCTATTGAAGCTTTTAGCTATGCAAGAGGCTACGTCAACCTTATAGGCGAGTTAAAAAAGAAACAACGTGGCCTGGCAAATAATTTTGATGGAACATTGGCGGAGTATAAAAAACTGGGCTTTTATAAAGGCTACAATCAACCTACCGATATTAAAATATGTGAGGCCATGCTCCGCGAATACAGCAAAGGAGTAGCTGTTGGAAACAGACCACCTGTATTGGATTCGTTTATTATTGCTAATAATAATGATGCAAAGAAAATGACAGATTTTTTATTTTCCAACACGAGCTTTGTAGACAAAACAAAGTCGGAAGCGATGCTGAACGATTTGGAAAAATATCCTAACCTTTATGAAAGAGATCCGGTGTATTATATTACCAATGCTATTATGAAATATTACTCCGGCTCCGTGTTTCCTCAGTTCCAATATGATGAGAGAGAAATAAATGAACTCGAAAAATTGTATATCAAAGGGCAACAGGAAATATTTAAAGATAAAAAATTCTACCCCGATGCCAACTCTACCCTGCGTGTAGCGTACGGAAAAGTAAACAGCTACAAACCAAAAGACGGTGTGGAATATAACTACTACACAACCCTTGACGGTATTATGGAAAAATATATTCCGGGTGATGAAGAATTTGATATCCCTGCCAAACTAAAAGACCTTTACTCTAAAAAAGACTATGGCCCTTATGCCACTAAAGAAGGGAAATTGCCGGTAGCTTTTACAGCCAGCAACCACACCACCGGCGGAAATAGTGGCAGCCCGGTGTTTAATGCCAAAGGAGAATTAATAGGCACTAACTTCGACAGAAACTGGGAAGGTACCATGAGCGATATCATGTACAATCCTAACCAATGCCGTAACATTACTTTAGATGTACGTTACACGCTTTTTGTAATAGATAAATTTGCAGGTGCAGGTTACCTATTAAATGAGATGACGTTGGTGAAGTAATTGACAGAGAATACCAAACCGATTGCCGGTTTAAAATAATCACAAATATTCCTATAAAAAAGACCTTGTTAATTAACAAGGTCTTTTTTATGATTTGTTTAACCCAAGATTTATGGAAATTAGGCCATTTGAGTTGTACAGAAAGAGTTGCGATTTCCCCTTTAATAGCCCCCGGAGTGGACGTAATACCAATGATAGCTGTTACTACTCTGGAAGGAAACCAAAAGATCAGGAGTACAATATAAATTGAACCGCTTATTTTTTTGGAGGCAGAACAAAAGCTACCGCTTCATGCTCAAAATGCCCGTTGTGCGAGCCATCGCAAAAAGGTTTATTTTTTGAAAGTCCGCAACGGCATAAAGACACGATCTCTCTTCCTCCCAGGCCATAAGCGTTACCGTTTTTATCTACAATTTCAAAATCACCTTCCAGGCGAACAGAACCGTTATTATTAATAGTGATCTTTGTTTTTGACATATAATTTTTATTTTTTTAAAAGTACTCAATTTCATCCTAACGGCTCACATACTTCCTTTATTTATAAAGGTTCTAAGCTTAATCCATCAAAAAGCCTTCCTGTAATAACAGGAAGGCTTTTACAAATTACACATGGTTTTAATTTGTCACGTTATACAAATCAATTGTTCTGTCATACAATTTATCTCTTCTGTTCTTTAAAATTTTGTTGGTTATAGGTAAAGCAAGCATTCCTACGAAACTCGTCGCCAGGTTAGTAATGGAACCCACTCCTACCGGCCCATGCTTTGAATCATGAATAGCCGCCGCCGATGTAGAAATGGTGGCAAAGCCTCCGGCAATAGTACTTGGAATAGATGTAATGCCAATAATTTTTTGAATGGTTTTAGTTGTCTTAGCTGTTTTAAACGAAATCTTAACAGCAGGATTCGTTGATTTACTTAATAATCGGTCAACATCTCTACGACCAATTTTTTGTCCGTTCAGGGTATATTTTTTATTCATAAATTCTATTCTGTTTTTACCGGTGGTATTTTCAATGCCGGTTGCTTTAGGAGCTTTCACCGAATTGATCTCAGATACTTTATCATTAAACACCTGCTTTTGTCCATTACTATACCTGATGTAAACGATGTCTGTTTTAAAATCCACAAAATTTGGGCCGTCCACATTATCCCATTTTTTATAGGTTAATGCATTGGTACCAACTTCTGTAATTTTTGCAGGAATGACATCGCCATTGGTTTTTACAATAGTATCTTGTGCAGTTAACGTTGAAAAGAAAAACAGGGAACCAAATAAAATCAGAAAGGAATGTAGTTGTTTTTTCATATGAAGGGGGGAGTTTAGTTTATCGAAAAGTATACAAAAAAACAAGAAAACCCAATCTTTACATTACTTTTAACATACATAAACGCACGCCAAATTGTTAATTTCTATCGCCTAATCTGGCTATTTGTGTGTTATGCCACCTCGAAAGTAAAAGTAAAGAAGTGATAGCTCCTACCATCGCGCATAACATATCCGATTGTGTATCCCAGGCATAGCCTTGTGTACCAAGAAACGCATCTGCTCCTTCACCACTTAGCTCCGCTACCAGCCATTCCAATAGCTCATACATGGCACTAATACCAACGCAAAAGAAAAGAGTGATCACAAATAACCAATTTCCTTTTTTCACGATCTGTTTCCTGATAAAGATTTCACGAATAATAATAGCAGGAACAAAACCTTGTGCGATGTGTCCTACTTTATCATAATTATTGCGACTCTGATTAAAATGCTCTTTAATCCAGTCAAACAAAGGCACCTCAGCATAAGTATATTTCCCACCTACACACAAAATAATACAATGAATCAATATTAATGTATAAGCAATATCTGTGAATTTAAAATTTTTGTAAGTAAGCAGGAGAATCACAAAAGCGATCAGGGCCGGAAATATTTCCAAAAACCAGGTAAAATAATCGTGTGGGTTAATAGCAGACCATATTAAAACAAGGATAAAAATAAGGAGCAACACATACTGTTTTTTCATTTCCAGAATATTATAGAATTCATTAATCCGACAGATTGTTCATTTAGTAATTTCCACTTTTATCTACTATTTCTAAATCTCCCTCTAACCGAACCATTGGTATTAATTGTAAATTTAGTTTTTGACATTATTTTTGATCTAATGTCCGTAAAAATACTCAATATAGTCGCATCATTTCTCGTCTGCGTGCTATTTATAAAGGTTCTAAGCTGCCCTTGTTAAATCTCAAAAACCTATGTTCAGGCTACTCTTAAATCAGAAGAATATCTTATCTTTGCGCCATGTCATTCGCAGGAAAAACCGTTTCATTTCATACATTAGGTTGTAAGCTTAATTTTTCAGAAACTTCTACCATTGCCCGTTTAATGCAGGAAAAAGGTTTTCAGAAAATTGCTTTTGACCAGGGAGCGGACGTATGCGTTATTAATACCTGCTCCGTAACGGAAAATGCGGATAAAGAATGTAAGCAAATTGTAAAATCTGCTTTAGCTAAAAATCCTGATACATTTATTGCCGTAGTAGGCTGTTATGCACAATTGAAGCCCGATGAAATTTCGAACATCGAAGGGGTTGATGTCGTATTAGGTGCCTCTGAAAAATTCAAATTACTGAACTATATTCATTTTTCCGGTAAAAATGTTCATACCGAAATACACAATTGTGAGATCTCCGAAGTAAATACGTTTGTAGATTCCTTTTCTGTAGGCGACAGAACGCGTTCTTTTTTGAAGGTGCAGGACGGTTGTGATTATAGCTGTACCTTTTGTACCATTCCTTTAGCCCGTGGTAAAAGCCGCAGCGATACCATTGAAAATGCTCTTGCCAATGCGAAACGTATTGCCGAAAGCGGTGTGAAAGAAATTGTGTTAACCGGTGTAAACCTGGGCGATTTTGGTTATGGAATTGATATTGATAAGGACACTAAAAAACGAAAAGAATATACCTTCCTTGATCTCATTAAAGAGCTGGATACCATTGAAGGCATTGAACGAATTCGTATTTCTTCGATTGAACCTAATTTATTAAAAGATGAAGTGATTGAATTTGTAGCAAATTCAAAACGTTTTGTTCCTCATTTTCATATTCCTTTACAAAGCGGGAACAACGAAATTTTAGGTAACATGAAACGCCGTTACAAACGTGAACTTTACCAGGAACGTGTAGCTAAAATAAAATCCTTAATGCCGGAGTGTTGTATTGGTGTAGATGTGATTGTTGGTTTCCCCGGCGAAACCACAGAGCATTTTACAGACACCTATAATTTTATCAATTCCTTGGATGTATCTTATTTACACGTATTTACCTATAGCGAACGCGACAATACCGAAGCGATCTCATTAACAGGTAAAGTAGACATTGCAGAACGGAAACGACGTAATAAAATGCTTCGGATCTTATCTGCAAAAAAGCTACGACAATTTTACGAGCAACACCTGAATAAAGAATTTACCGTATTATTTGAACACGAAAATAAAAACGGGGCCATGTATGGTTTCACCGAAAATTATATTAAAGTAGCTTACCCCTTTGATGAAGCCCTGGTAAATAAAGTAGTTTCAATAACTGCCAAAGAAATTAATGAAGATGGCCTGGTAAATGCAGAACTTTGTGTGGAGCACTCACACTAGGAACAAATACCGCCTTACAATTGATTAAACTGCCCCCTAAAACATAATTTGTATTTATGACTCCTCCCAAAAAATGGAAAATGGCCATCATTATCTGGATCGCTATCTACCCAACCATTACCTTTCTGTTTACCGTATTTGGCAATCAGCTTCTTAAAATAAGCATCATTCCTTTAAGAACCCTGATTCTTACTCTAATCGTGGTGCCTTTGATGGTATTTGTGCTTATTCCTCTCCTCCAAAAACTGTTTGGGAAATGGCTTTCTAAATAGCTGAGTTTCTAAACATTGTAACGTTTAAAACATTTACCGATTCTCCGTCAATTTGGCTGTTCCGGGCTTATTTTTAGTAACTATTACCCATGGCAACAACCAAAAATAAATTCAGAGAAAAAGCTGTTGAAGAAACTCCGGCAGCAGAACCTGTTATTGATAAAAACGATATTGAAGAAACTCACCAGTCATCGTCCAAAAATAAATCAAAAACAAATAAAAAGGCTGCAGCTACTACTGTTGCTGATAAAAAACCGCCATCCACTAACTCTATCTCCGATGCTAAAGCATCTGTATTAGATCGCTGGAATAAAACAGTTACCCTGTACAGAGATGAACGCGTACAAAAACTCATCGGTTTATTATTGATCCTGGCAGGTATTTATTTATTCATTGCCCTACTCTCTTACGTCTTTACATGGGATAAAGACCAGGACAAAGTAATGGGTCCTTTAGGCGAATTATTTTCCATAGATACGAAAGTCGTAAACTGGCTTGGAAAGTTTGGGGCACTTGTTTCTCATCTATTCATGTACAAGTGGTTTGGCGTATCTTCCTTTATCCTGGTGCCTGTATTGGTTATTTATGGTTTACAAAAAATACTGAATAAAAAAATAACCAAACCTTCTTCATTTACCGCTAAATGGATTTTTATCATGGTGTGGACAAGCCTGACGCTTGCCTACTTTTTTAATGATAAATTATTTTTTCTTGGTGGTGGATACGGATATATCTTAAACATTCAACTTGCTAACTACGTTGGTAACATTGGTACTTTAGCAGTACTGGCATTTAGTATGCTCGCATTTTTAGTATTAAGCATTAATTTATCTTTCAATATCAGCAAAGATGTACTTCCAAATTTTAATAATGATTCGATTATTGAAGATGATGAGGAGGAAGATGAAAAAGTACTCCATCCAAATGCGACAACCGTATACGATACAACACAGGAACCTGTTTTAACCAAAGAAGAAGAAGCGGATTTATTAAACTTTGAAGTACTTTCTACCAATGCTGAACCATTGGAAGAACCACTTGTAAAAGCTCCTTTAAATAATGGCTCTACAGAAACGATTCCTTTAGACCTTGCGGTTATTCCAACTGTTGAACCCGGAAAAAAACCATTGGATTTCGAGATCAATAATCCAGGAGCCGATGAAATAGTAAAAGTTCCTGAGTTTGTGAAAGAAGAACCCAAACAAAATTCGATTAGTTTGGATGACGAAGTAAAAGCGGCACAGCTTGTGGAAGAGTTTGGCCAGTATGACCCTACGTTAGACCTTGGACATTATCAATTTCCGAGTCCGGAACTTTTAATTGATTACGGAACAGGCAATGCAAAAGTAAATAACGAAGAGCTGGTAGCCAATAAAGACCGGATCATTAACACCTTAAAAAATTACGGAATTGAAATCGACAGAATTTCCGCAACTGTTGGGCCAACTGTAACCCTTTACGAAATTGTTCCTGCGGCAGGTGTACGGATCTCTAAAATAAAGAACCTGGAAGATGATATTGCCTTAAGTTTAGCAGCCTTAGGTATCCGTATTATTGCACCTATTCCGGGACGTGGTACCATTGGTATTGAAGTGCCAAACCAAACACCCGAAATGGTACCGATGCGTAATATCATTGCTTCCGAAAAATTTCAAAACACCACACACGATTTACCTATTGCCTTAGGGAAAACGATTAACAACGAAATATTTATTGCTGATTTGGCCAAGATGCCTCACTTGCTAATGGCAGGTGCTACAGGGCAAGGGAAATCAGTTGGTTTAAATGCAATCCTGGTTTCGTTACTTTATAAAAAACATCCTGCACAAATTAAATTTGTATTGGTTGATCCTAAAAAAGTGGAGTTAACCTTATTCAATAAAATTGAACGTCACTTCCTGGCTAAATTACCAAACTCTGAAGATGCCATCATTACAGATAACACCAAAGTAATACACACCTTAAATTCCCTGTGTATTGAAATGGATAACCGTTATGCCTTGTTACAGGATGCACAGGTAAGAAATATTAAAGAATACAATGCCAAGTTTATTAACCGCAAGTTAAATCCAAACGAGGGCCACAAATATTTACCTTACATTGTTTTGGTAGTGGATGAGTTTGCCGATTTAATTATGACGGCAGGTAAGGAAGTAGAAACGCCTATTGCCCGTTTAGCACAGCTGGCACGAGCCATTGGGATTCACCTTATTATTGCCACACAACGTCCGTCTGTAAATATTATTACTGGAACCATTAAAGCCAACTTCCCTGCCCGTATTGCCTTTAGGGTAACCAGTAAAATAGATTCACGTACCATCTTAGATGCCGGAGGAGCTGAACAACTCATTGGTAGAGGCGATATGTTATTAAGTACCGGTAATGATTTGATTCGTATACAATGTGCGTTTGTGGATACGCCGGAAGCAGAAAAAATAACTGAGTTTATTGGCTCTCAACGTGCGTACCCTTCTGCGTTTTTATTGCCGGAATATGTTGGTGAAGACGGAAGCGATGGAAAAGAAGAAATTGATTTAAGTGAACGTGATAAAATGTTTGATGATGCTGCAAAACTCGTGGTTCAGTTTCAACAGGGCTCTGCTTCTTTTTTACAACGTAAACTTAAATTAGGATATAACCGGGCCGGCCGTATTGTGGATCAATTGGAAGCTGCAGGGATCATTGGTCCGTTTGAAGGCTCTAAAGCCCGCGAGGTACGATGTAAAGACATGGCTCAGTTAGATGAGATTATCCGGAGTATTAAAAGCTAAGATTTAAGCTAATCCTTTCTCTTGTATAAGACTGTACTTCTTTTTTAATACTACTAACCGTAGTACTATTTCATTTCAATATCAATGATTTGTTGCCCATAGGTACCTAAATAATGAGAAAGTAATTTCTCATACACTTTATATCCATCATCCACATTTGTAAAAATCAGTAACCCTTGTTTTGTTTTTGGAAATACAAAGGCGATGGTTTGTACCCCTTCGTCTGCGCCGCCGTGAGATAAAGCGTAATCCCCGTTTCCAAAGTCATAGATTTCAAAACCAAGTCCAAAATATTTTCCGGCTTTTGTTTCAACCTGATGCGATACCATATCATCATACACTTTTTGTGATAAGCCATCGCCATTCATCACGCTTACCAAAAATCTCCCATAATCTTCAAGCGTAGTTAATAAATTGTCTGCTGCATTTGCAGTCTTATGTTTTATGGTTTCGTAGGTATTTCCTTTAGTATCATACCCAATTGCAAACCGTGTACTGTCCGTTTTCTTGTCCCAAAAATACCGGGTATCTGTCATTTGCAAAGGGGTAAATATAAGTTCATTGGCCAGTTGATCTAACGTTTTATGGAATTTAGTTTCTAACGCTTTTCTTAAATATTCAAATCCTTCTCCCGAATATTGATATTTTGTTCCAGGAGAAGATTCAAAACGTAATTTCCCATCTGCATTCGTTCTACGCCAATTAGCAAAGCCGGTTTGATGACTCAAAATATGCCTTGTCGTTAATAGTTTACTTTTAGGATCGTTCGCAATATCCGGATCTGTCCAATATTTATAGACAGGTTCATCTAAATTCCATTTGCCTAAACTTACTAACTTCAACGCTACCATAGCGGTTACTGGCTTAGTTAGCGATGCCACATTAAACAGGGTGTTATAGGGCGCTGCTACACCTTTCTTCAATTCTCCGAAAGTTTTTATGTGTTGTAGCTTACCATCTTTAATAACTCCAATACCCAATACAGGCACTTTGTTTTCGGTTAACCACTTTTCAATCGCTTCATCATTATCAAAAAAAGAAGTTTGTGTTTTAAGAGCTTTGGTACTTTGATGGTCGTAACTCAAACTTTTCGTTAATTTCCAAATTCCGTTTTCTAAAAGCCATACGTGGGTAAATTTTGCAGAGCCGGCAAATGTTTCTTTTTTACCGGCAATGGTTTCATAGAACTGATGTGTGCCCAATTGAATAGCACCATACAACACTTTGTTTTTGTAAAGTGGATAAATCTCGTTGTTTTCCTTTACTAACTCTCTTCTTGATTGGTAGGTTCCGGGGGATTTACACAGGCCGTTTCTCAAATTATATAAAAATTCTTTTTTGTAAGATATACTGTCTTTATCATGAAAGAACTCAAACTTGTCACTTAATAAAACATCAAACTGTTTTATATCGCAGGTATTAAATCCAACGGTAAACAGTAAACTGTCTTTTGAAAGGATGGTTCTGTAGAGTTCAGAATTTTTGTCAACCTGCGCAAAAACAGAACTAGTTGTTATTAAAAGATACGTAAGTAGAAGATAGTGTTTCATGATGTTGCTATTGGTTCATTATTTCGGGAAGGCTCTATAAAATTACAACTGACGAATAACGAGCTATGATCCGTGGTGTTTTCCATAATGTTAAATATAAGAATGTAACCTGGATAAAAAAAAATCCCGTCTGCTGTTGCAAACGGGACTTTTTTAGAATTGTATTATACTACTAGTATCTGTAAGCTTCTCCTTTAAAAGGACCTTCAACCGGAACACCAATATAATCAGCTTGTTCTTTATTTAAGGTATCTAATTCAACACCAATTTTAGCTAAGTGTAAACGAGCTACTTTTTCATCTAAAATTTTTGGTAACACGTATACTTTTTTCTCATAAGCAGCAGTGTTTGTCCATAATTCTAATTGAGCCAATGTTTGGTTTGTAAATGAGTTACTCATTACAAAACTTGGGTGACCTGTAGCGCAACCTAAGTTTACTAAACGACCTTCAGCTAAAACTAAAAAGCTTTTTCCGTTAATCGTGTATTGATCTACTTGTGGTTTAACGGTATCTTTTGATGCACCATGGTTTTTATTTAACCAGGCCATATCAATTTCAGTATCAAAGTGACCAATGTTACAAACGATAGCACCATGTTTCATCATTTCGAAATGACGACCAACGATAATGTCTTTATTACCTGTAGTGGTAACCAGGATATCTGCAATTTTAGCAGCGTTATCCATTTTCATTACCTGGTAACCATCCATTGCAGCTTGTAAAGCACAAATCGGGTCAATTTCAGTAACGATTACACGCACACCCTGAGATGATAAAGATAAGGCAGAACCTTTTCCAACATCACCGTAACCAGCCACTACAGCTACTTTACCAGCCATCATCACATCAGTAGCTCTACGGATAGCATCTACCAATGATTCACGACAACCATATTTATTATCAAATTTAGATTTAGTAACTGAATCGTTTACGTTAATAGCCGGTAACAATAAAGTTCCTTTAGCCATACGCTCATATAAGCGGTGAACACCTGTAGTGGTTTCTTCAGATAAACCTCTGATACCAGCCGCTAACTCAGGATATACATCAAACACTAAGTTTGTTAAATCACCACCGTCATCTAAGATCATATTTAATGGTTTACGCTCTTCGCCAAACCATAATGTTTGTTCAATACACCAGTCAAACTCTTCAGCAGTCATCCCTTTCCAGGCATATACCTGAATACCTGCAGCAGCAATTGCAGCAGCAGCATGATCCTGAGTTGAGAAAATATTACAAGAACTCCAGGTAACCTCTGCACCTAAAGCCGTTAATGTTTCAATTAATACAGCCGTTTGGATAGTCATATGTAAACAACCTGCAATACGGGCACCTTTTAATGGCTGAGAAGCACCATATTCTGCACGAAGCGCCATTAAACCCGGCATTTCTTCTTCGGCTAATTTAATTTCTTTACGACCCCATTCTGCTAATGAGATGTCTTTCACTTTGTACGCTAAGTACTTTCCTGTTGCTACTACTGACATGTTATTTTGTTGATTAAAATTGTTTATTTTTTATAATTATGCGAAGATAAGACATAAGTTTGTAACACTCAAACTATTGTATTGTTTATTTAAAAAGCGGTGATAGAGGTTTTTAACATAAAAAAAGGCTTATTCTTTGGATTATTAAATCTGAAAGAGTTTTCCATAGCTCATAATTTCACCCTTAAACGGGAGCTCGAAACCGAGGGTAAAAATTATTTGATATCCAGGCTTATTGATGCCAATTGTAAGATCATATACGACGATAAGGGAAAGCCTCATTTAGAGAACGATTCAAGGCATATTTCTATTTCGCATTCGCATGATAAATTAGCCATTATTGTAAATGATACGGAAGCCACCGGTATTGATATTGAATTAATACGGGATAAAGTGCTTAAAATAAAGCACAAATTTTTATCGGCTACCGAACTCGAAGAAACAGGAAATGATGTTGAAAAATTGTTAGTGTATTGGGCCGCTAAAGAAACCCTGTATAAGATTTATGGATTAAAAGAGGTTGATTTTATCAGTAATTTATTTGTAAAGCCATTTAATAAACATAATTTAGGGACAATTATTGGTGAAATAAATTTACCTAATCTTAACAAAACATTTGAATTAAATTATCAATCTATAGACGATTATATATTGGTATACGCACTTTCAGAACTTAAAGCTTGCTAAAAAAAACGGTACATACACAACTCATTGTTTTAATTGATCCGGATAAGTATAACCCGGTTTTAATAGATATAGCAAACACTTGCAAGGTATCTTACATTTTTTTTGGTGGAAGTATCCTCAAAAAAAATAATTTCGAAAAAATCCTGAGATCTATCAAATCAAAAACATCCATTCCTGTTATTATTTTCCCTGGTGATGAAAGCCAGGTATCAAAACATGCGGATGGTTTATTATTACTCTCTTTATTATCAGGCAGAAATGCAGAATATTTAATAGGAAAACATGTAAATGCGGCGGCAAAAATAAAAGCGTCTCTCCTACCCGTTATTCCCACAGCTTATATTCTGATCGATGGCGGAAACACATCGTCTACTCAAAAAATTACAAAAACAACCCCTCTTTCCAATAAAAAGGACATTATAAATACTGTTATTGCCGGCGAATTATTGGGTAAACAATTAATTTACCTCGAAGCAGGCAGTGGCGCTAAAAAAACACTAAACGGAACCTTAATTAAACTGGTGAAACGTAACACCGACTTACCACTGATTATTGGCGGTGGCATCGATTCTGTTTCTAAAGTGAAACAGATCATAAATGCCGGTGCAGATTATATGGTGATAGGAAATGCATTAGAAAAGAATCCTACTTTATTAACAGATATAAACTCCCTCTTTAAATGAAAATAGTAGTTATTACACCTTCTAAAAGAAGCGATAATGAAATCGCGGCCATTATACAAATGTTTGAGGCAGGGCTCGATACCCTCCACGTTCGTAAAAACCGCTTCTCTACCAAGGAATTGGACGAATACATTAATGAAATTCCTAAACATTTTCATAACCGCATTATTATTCATTCGCACCATCGTTTGGCTTTAAAATACGATCTTAAAGGGTTTCACTTTACCTCTACCCATTTTAAAAAGAGATTGAAATTGTGGTTCAATACTAAATTTATTTATTTAAGAAAACCAAAGCTGGTTAAAACCATTTCTTTTAAAAGAGCCAATGAATTATACTTACCACAAAAAGTAAAAACAGATTACTGCTTTTTAGGAACTTTATTTCATAATGTTTCCGGTGAACTTTACAGTGGATTTTATCCGGAAACTGTTGAGGCTGCTATTAAAAAATCAGGGATGACCATCTATGCCCGTGGTGGTATTAATGAGCATAGCGTTGAATTAGCCCATAAATTAGGCTTTCCGGGGGTAGCATTATATGGCCATTTATGGAAAAGCACTAACCCTTATGCTAAGTATGTTGATTTTTTAAACTACTGTAAAGAAAAAAATATTCCGATAGATTAATGGAATTTTGGAGTTTGATAGCCCTGATCACGGGGGTTCTTGGGGTGATTCTCACTATTTTTGAAAGTATCTGGTGCTGGCCAATGGCCCTTATCTCCGTAATCATTTCTATACTTGCCTTTTATAACGCACGTTTATTCGGTGATATGAGCCTGAATGTATTCTACTTTTTTAGCGGCATCTATGGTTGGTTTTATTGGAATAAACATAAAGGCATGGTTTTTAAAGTAACAAAATTACCCCTGAAATATATCCCTTTTATTATCTTATCCATCCTTATTCAGAGCGTTATTTATTACTACATTTTAAGCTATTTTAAAGCTGATCAAATTCTATTCGATTCAATTTTAACAGCTTGTAGCTTCACCTGTACTTATTTAATGACCAAAAAATGGGCAGAGAACTGGCTATTATGGGTACTGATCGATGGTTCCTACGTTTTCTTGTATATTATAAAAGAAATGCCTAACTATGCTATACTCTATACATTTTTTACTCTAATTGCCGCCTACGGATTTTATTCATGGAAAAAACAAATACACACGCCATAAAAAAAGTGGCAATACTGGGAGCGGAAAGCACCGGAAAAACCGAACTTAGTCAACAACTCGCACTTCATTACCAAACTACCTGGGTACCGGAATACGCCAGAAATTTTTTTGATAACCACGACATTAATAATTACACGATTGGCGATCTGGATCAGATAGCAAAAAAACAACTGACGCTGGAAGAAGAATACGTTCCAAAAGCAAACAATTACCTGTTTTGCGATACAACCTTAATTACAATTAAGATCTGGTCGACCTATCAATTCAATAAAATTTCGGAGCTTATTACACACTCTATCAGAGGTAACGATTACGATCTTTATTTAGTATGCAACAACGATGTAAAATGGGAAGCCGATTCTCAAAGAAGAAATCCTGAGTTGAGAGAACACTTATTAAAATGGAACCTTCATGAGTTAATGAAACTCAATGTAGATTACCATGTTATTGAAGGTACCGGTGATCATAAACTTAAATCGGCCATCGAAATTATTGACCAGCAATTTATAGGTCTTTAACCGATAAATGCCATTACTGCATTAAAAAAAGCGTCGGGTTGTTCTGCATGCACCCAATGTCCGCTATCCTCAATCGTTTCAATCTTATAATCAGAGAAACGCGCAGCAATATCCTTTTCATCAGTAGCTGTAATGTAATTGGATTTACCACCCCTGATAAATAATACAGGTGTGGCACTTAAGCCCTGTGGGGATTCAATCCCTATGTTATCATACTTCTCGGTAATCGTTTTTAAATTAAAACGCCAATCCATTTGCTTTGATTCATCTTCTTTCCAATAAATATTCTTTAGTAAAAACTGTTTGGTGCCAAAATCGGAAATAGATTCGCTTAAAATAGCTTCCGCTTCTTTACGGGTATTTATCTCCGTAAAATCAACGGCATGTAATCCCTTTAAAACAGCCTCGTGGTGAGGCTCATATGCTCTTGGTGCAATATCTACTACGATTAATTGTTTGGCAACGTGAGGATGAAGTATTTCAAAGAATAACACCGTTTTGCCTCCCATACTATGTCCCAATAACACAGGATCCTTGAGTTCATTCGTTTCAATAAACTCTTTCAGATCATCCGCCATAGCGTTATAGCTCCATTCATCGCTGTGAGGAGACAATCCATGATTTCGCTGATCTACTGCAAAAACCCTGAATCCCTTTTCGGCAAAACGTTTTGATAACGTATTCCAGTTATCACTTTGTCCGAATAAACCGTGTAATATAATAAGGGGTTGCCCCGATCCGTATTCTCTGTATGCTAGTTTCATATACTATTCCTTATTTGAGTTTCTTGTATGATGTTCCGGGTTCAACAACCTGAAAGAAGAAACAAAAACCTGTCACTATTGTTGTTCTTCATTTAAAATTAATTTCCTCAGCATATTCATACCGGCGCTGGCTGTCATATGAATATTACGCTGCCTGTTATCTCCGAAAATAAACTGTTTGGAAATCACCTGGTCGTTTAAAGCAACCGCTACCCAGGTGGTGCCTACCGGCTTATCATCCGTACCGCCCGATGGGCCGGCAATACCCGAAACCGCAATGGCGGCATTCCCTTTAAGAGCAACCATTACTCCTTTAACCATGGCCTCTACGCACTCTTTACTTACGGCGCCATGCTTCACAAACACTTCCTCATTTACGTTTAGTAAAGAGTGTTTAAAATCGTTATGATAAGGTATTACACCTCCGTTATAGTAAGCCGAACTTCCGGCAACGCTGGTGATTAAATGAGAAATATAGCCACCTGTACAACTTTCAGCAAGGCATAATTTTAAGTTTTTTTCTTTTAATAATTCCCCCAGGATCTCTTCCATTTTTGGCTGCTCTTTTCCATATTCCTCATAGCCGTAAATGTATTTATCAATTAAAGGTTTTACCTTTTCTGCCTCAGCATCTATCTTTTGTTTCAGAGCAATCTCATCCACACCCTTACTGCTCAAACGCAGCCTCACCATACCGGGAGAGGGCAAGTAAGCCAGTCCTATTTCATTCAGATGAAGGTTATCTTCCCAATCGCTTATTAATTCCGCCAATGAGCTCTCTCCTATTCCCTGGGTTAAAATCGTTTTATGATAAATGAATGGCAATGTAAATCGTTTTTTAAGGGCAGGAATCACATTATCGGTTACCATTCCCATCATTTCGAAAGGAACGCCCGGCATAGAAACATAAATAGTTCCGTTTTTTTCCATCCACATACCCGGTGCTGTTCCATTTTTATTCCGGATCACTGTCGCCTCTTTAGGAACTTCAGCCTGCTTTTTGTTAATATCGGTTAGTTCGCGGTTTCTCTTTGTAAAAAATCCGGTAACGTCTTTTAATACCTCTTCATTAATGATCAATTCGGAATTAAAAAAATCGCAAAATGTTTTTTTTGTGATATCGTCTTTCGTTGGACCTAATCCACCGGTTATTAAAACCAGTTCGGCTCGTTTTCCTGCATCTTCAAATGCTTTTAAAATAGCTTCTTTTTCATCTGCCACAGAGCTCATGTGAACCACGCTGATCCCTGCTTCATTTAATTGCTGTGCCATCCATACAGCGTTGGTATTCACGATCTGGCCAATCAATATTTCATCACCAATTGTTAAAAGCTCTGCGTTCATCGTACATTTATTTATGGTATATTTATCACCACAAAACTACATTAACAATATTGTAAAACCTCATGAAAAAATATTTTATTTTAATCGGAATTTCAACTCTTTTATTAACCGCTTGTGATCCCAAAACCCAGGAAGCTATATTAAAAACAACCACAGATATCTTAAATGCCAGTGGTACAACAGGTACTTCGGGTTTAACGAATGCCGATGTAATTAAAGGCTTAAAAGAAGCCCTATCCGTGGGGACAAATAACTCCACCGCCTTAACTTCACAACTCGACGGTTTCAATAAAAACCCTTTGATATTTATTCCATGGCCTGCCGAAGCGGTAAACATGAAAGAAAAATTAACTCAGCTTGGATTTCAAAAACAAATTACCGATTTTGAAACATCACTTAACCGGGCTGCTGAAGAAGCTACAAAAAGTGCCGCTCCTATTTTTGTGGATGCCATTTCAAAAATGACGATCAGCGATGGTTTCGCTATCCTTAACGGAAACGATACGGCTGCTACGCATTACCTGAGAGAAAAAACCTATAGCTCACTTAAAGAAACATTTTCTCCTGTTGTTGGAGATGCCATTAGTACTGTAAAAGTAACTTCTTATTGGTCGCCCTTAATTTCCACCTACAATTTAATACCGGGAGTTACCAAGCAAAATCCTGATTTAAAAGCCTATGTTACCGATAAAGCGATTAACGGAGTAATGAAGCTTATTGCAAATGAAGAAGTTAAAATAAGAAAAGATCCGATGGCACGTGTATCTGATATTTTGAAAAAAGTATTTGGTGCTAAAAAATAAATGAGTCTCTTAAATGTAAAAAAAGGATTTCCATATAAAGGAAATCCTTTTTTTATTCTCAGTTCCATTCACTATAACTTTACATTTAGATTAGGATATTTTACATAAAAGGAATTTATTTACGTTATATGGTATGTTTCTCAACCCACAAAAATTAATACATTTACCAAATATGCTTTTATCCATTGTCATCCCTGCTTATAATGAAGAAAAAACGATCCATTTAATTTTAGACAGGATCAAAATGGTGGCACTTACGAACGGAGTGGTAAAAGAAATTATTATTGTAAATGATTGCTCGTCGGACGATACAGAGAAGGCGATATTAGATTACAAAGCCCAACATAGCGAACTCAATATTCAATACCGGAAACATGAGTTTAACAAAGGGAAAGGTGCTGCTTTACACACCGGCATCAGGGAGGCTAGCGGTGATTACATTATCATACAGGATGCTGATCTCGAATATGATCCTGAGGAATATAACATTTTATTAAAACCGGTATTAAATGGAAATGCCGACGTGGTATATGGCAGTCGTTTTATTGGCGGAAAGCCTCACAGAATCTTATTTTACTGGCATTCAATCGGCAATAAATTTTTAACCAATTTATCTAATATGTTTTCCAATTTGAATTTAACCGATATGGAAACCTGTTACAAATTATTCAGATCGGATATTATCAAAGGATTAGAGTTGAAAGAAAAGCGTTTTGGATTTGAGCCTGAAGTAACTGCTAAAATTTCACGCATACCCAAATTAAGGCTTTATGAAGTAGGCATCTCTTATTATGGCAGAACCTATGAGGAAGGTAAAAAAATAGGCTGGAAAGACGGATTTAGGGCATTATATTGTATTTTAAAATATGGTTTATTAAAACTGTAAAACTATGACTTTAAAAGAACGTTACGACGGTGTTATTCAATATTTCAGAACCAATGTACCGGTTGCTGAAACAGAACTTAAGTATAATAATCCTTACGAGCTTATTGTTGCTGTTATTTTATCTGCTCAGTGTACCGACAAAAGAATTAACCAGGTAACGCCCAATTTATTTAAAGCCTTTCCTACGGTGGAAGCTTTGGCTGCATCAAACTCCGATACGGTGTTTACCTATATCAGAAGTGTGAGCTATCCTAACAACAAAGCCAAGCACCTGGTAAATATGGCTAATATGTTGCTGAATGATTTTAATGGTGTAATACCCAGCGAAATGGAGCAATTAATAAAACTACCCGGTGTGGGAAGAAAAACAGCCAATGTAGTAGCTTCTGTTATTTACGAAAAACCTGCCATGGCTGTTGATACACATGTTTTCAGAGTATCGAACCGCATAGGATTAACCAAAGCTAAAACACCTTTACAAAGTGAATTACAACTCATAAAACATATCCCACAGGAATATATTGCCACTGCTCACCACTGGCTTATTTTACACGGAAGGTATGTGTGTATTGCCAGAAATCCGAAATGCGAGATATGTCCTTTAACCGAGTGGTGTCATTTCTTTAAAACAAAAATTGTAAACAAAAACTTTCCTCATTCGTTATCAAAGAAAACATCTGTTATGGCCAAAGAAGTATCGGTTAAAGTTCCTGCAAAAAAAATGAGCTTAAAAAAAGAAACAACTTCTAACGTAAAAAAAGAGAAGGCCATTAAAAAACCAACCGTAAAACAAGTAAAAGTAAGGGTTGCCGATAAAGCCTCACAACCCGTAGTAGCTAAAAAAGCAGTGGCAGATAAAGAAGCTCCTGAAACTAAATTCAAAGCTCACAGTACTTCTTTAAAGGTGGGAGATAAAGCACCTGCATTTTCTGCAAACGATCAGCATGGAACTACCATTTCATTAAGCGGTTTAAAAGGAAAGAACATTGTATTGTATTTTTACCCTAAGGATAATACCCCCGGTTGCACACTGGAAGCCTGTAGTTTACGGGATGAACACCAATTCCTGGCAAAGAAAAATTATGTAGTGATTGGCGTAAGTGCAGATGATGAAAAGATGCACAAAAAATTTGCCACCAAATATGATTTACCATTTTCCTTATTGGCTGATACGGATAAAACCATTATTAAAGCTTATGATGTTTGGGGAACCAAACAATTTATGGGTAGAATATTTGACGGAATTATCAGAACAACTTTTATCATCAATGAAAAAGGAATTATTTCAACGATTTTTACGAATGTAAAAACAAAGGAACATGGTAAGCAAATATTAGAGCTGTAATTACTTTACGTAAATCTTTAACGTTTCAAGTTCTTCTAAAAACACCCTCTTGCCTTTATATAAAATAACAACAAAAGCATCCGCCTGGCCTGCTGCAATTACTTTTTGGTTATAGTCGAAGGCCTTACTTAAAGTATTAAACTTCCCTCCGATTACAAAGCGCATGATCCCGTCTTTTAAATCAAGCTCCGTAACTTTACCCACTTTCTTTAATTTTTTAAAATCGTATTTCTTAATGTACTTGTAAGCTGCTATTTGCACCATAAACTCCAGGCCATCTGCACTGATATCGCCGTATTTATCATTATACAATTTCAGTTTTTCTTTGGTAATAGAGGTAAATTCAAATTTTTGTAAAGCCATATTTACCGAATCTTTTGCCTCCGGAGTGTTTATCAATTCAGGCTTTATATCAAAAAACACGTCAACGATCTGTTCAGGCGGTTCCTGTAAACGGGATGTATTAATTTCAATGGTTTTATATTCGAATGATTTGTATTTGTATACCAGTTTGTATTCATTATCGGCAGGTAATACTGCCATATACTTTCCGGTTACCGAGTTAACTTTAATTTCCCCAAGGTATTTATCTTCTTTAGTAGTAAGGTCAATGGTTATATCGGAATACAATACATTGATCGCTTTTGTAACAACCCCTTTTACCACATAAGCAATTGGTTTTTCTCCAACATACCCATCACTGATCTTATAAATATCTTTTAACCCTTCGCCTCCGGCTTTTCCGGAAGCATAGTAACCGGTGTTTCCACTTGCCGAAAGGGTATAATACAAATCGTTATCCGGGGAGTTGATAGGGTATCCTAAATTAATTCCTTCTGTGTAAACCGCTTCTTTTTCTTTCCATTTTGATTGAAAAATATCATAGCCTCCCATGCTGTTTCTGCCTTTGGAACTATAAAATAAACTGGTTCCGTCTGCATGAATAAAAGGACAATCATCATCAGTAGCTGTATTTACATTTTCTCCCAAATTAATAACATCACCCCAAATATTATTTGGAAGTAACGTAGCTCTGTAAATATCTTTTCCTCCTAAACCACCTGTGCGGTCGCTACTGAAATATAAGTACTTTCCGTCTGCCGACATGGAACAACTTCCTTCCCAGGCTCCTGAGTTTACCTCTCCTTTCAGCTTTTGAGGAGCCGACCATTCAAAATAATCAAAATCACTTCTATAAATATCCCCGTTTCCATTAGAATCTTCATGGTATAAAAACAGCGTTAAACCATCAGGACTAACGGCGATTGCCTTATCGTTAATACTCCCTTTATTAATTAAAGCGGGTTTTAACCAGTTGCCATTTTCTTCAACCGATAAATAAACTCCTGAAGCACTTACTATATCTTTGGTCTCCGGCCTGGCATCCGTTTTAGAAAATATAATAACAGATTCATCAGCCGACACTAATGGAATGTCTTCGTCATTTGGTGTATTAATGATGTTTCCTATATTGGTGCTTTTTGCTTTTGTTGGTGTAGCATACAGTATTTTTGCATTTACACAGTATTGTTTTAACAAGAGGATATTTTCTTTAATATCATCTGAAAAAGTGGCTTTCCCTTTTGTATTCCCCGAACTGATAATGCTGAGTGCTTCTTCGAAATGATAGTTCAGATGATTGGCTTTTGCCAGGAAGTATTCTATGTTTTCGATTTTATTATTTTTCTTATGGACCTGCTGCAATAAAGTTAACGCTTCAGCATGCTTATCGGTGCGATAAAGTGCACAAATACCATAACAATATTTAATAAATGTTTCGTGAGGATGAGCTTTATGCAAGTTTTCAAAAATAGGAAGTGCTTCGAGATAACTTTTCTTTTCAAACAAGTCAAAACCTTGTTGCATAGAGTCGCTTTCACTCACCCTCCAATTTTTTACATCAGTTGTTTGAGAAAAGCCAAGTAAAGAACCAAAAAGAAAAATAATAACTAATAAGTTATGAAGCATAAATACAAAATATGATACGAAATTAATGATTAAATGTTAAAATTCACAAATTTAACAGCCACGAATGCGCTAAATTAATAGATAAAAAGCCAATTAAATAGGATCCTTATATAATTTTAACTAGTGGATGTTAATTTTATGGTTTTATAACAAAAATGCCCATCGTTTCAAGATCTTCTAAATAAACCCGTTTCCCTTTGTATAATACAGTAACAAATGCATCTTTTTGTCCTGCCGTAATTACTTTTTTACAATGTTCCCAGGCAGTATTCAGATTTTTGAAATCACCCCCGATAGTTATACGTGTAATCCCATCAAGCAAAAACTGATCCACTTCTCCCAAACCCTTTAAATGCTCGTATACATAGTTTTTAGGATACTTATAAGCGGCGATCTGAACCTTAAATACAAGACCCTCTGCGGTAATCTCACCATATTTTTCGGCATATATCTTATTTTTATCATGAATCGCTTTTGTTGCTACAAATGTATCTTTTTTAATAGGTACCATTTGTTTAGGAGCAACCACTGCCACTACTGTATCTTTTTTTGGAACTTCAACAACTGCTACAGGTTTAATGGTATCAGGTTTGGTTTCGAAGTTAATATCAAATAATTTTTCTTCAAAGCCATCCAGCGTCGAGGTGTTGATATCAAGGGTTTTATAAGGAAAGGATTTATACTTGTAGGTTAATTTAAAAAAACCGCCTGCGGGTAAAGCCACTAAATAATTGCCGGTTGCCAAATTGCTGGCAAACTCCCCGAATTTTTTGTTTTCCTTATTCGTTATTTCAACCGTAATATCTGCAGCAACAGCATTCATATCCTGCGTAATTTTCCCTTTTACAATATATACAGCAGGCTTTTTGCCAACATAACCCGGATAAACCGTATAGATATCCTGCAAGCCAAAGCCTCCACTTTTTCCGCTCGCGTAATACCCTCTTTCGCTGTTAGCAGATAATACATAAAACCGATCCCCATCAGGTGTATTAATAGGATATCCTAAATTTATAGGGGAACTGAATGTGGAGTCAAGCCAGTTTAAACGGGATTGAAAAACATCATAATCACCCATACTGTTTTTTCCTTTCGAGCTGTAAAATAAAGTCACACCATCAGGGTGAATAAACGGAGCATCATCATCCAGAGCCGTATTAATACTATCGCCCAGGTTAATTACATTTCCCCAGGTACTGTCTGCCAACAAAGTTGCCCTATAAATATCTCTTCCACCAAAACCACCACCGCGTTCACTGCTAAAATAAAGCTGTCTTCCATCGGCTGTCATAGAGCAACTGCCTTCCCATGAATAAGAGTTTACAGTTCCTTTTAATTTTTGAGGAACAGACCATTCTCCATTCACCATATTACTCATGTAGATATCTCCGTGATCGTCACCATTATCTTTATACGTAAACAAATGCATCCCATCGGCACTAATGGCTATTGCAGCATCGTGTGAGTTGGTATTAATTGTTTTTACAGGCGTGGGGGTCGTCCAGTTTCCGTTTTCTTTTAAGGATTGAAACACGTCTTCATAATAAATACCATTTGGATCGGGCTGCTGTAAAGCATTTTGTAAACCCCCATTACTTTCTTTACCTCTATAGGTAAATAACATAATAGATTCATCGGCAGAAATAACGGGTACATATTCGTCTGACTCTGTATTTAAAACCATACCCGCATTTTTGATCTCTGCATTGGTAGGATGTGAATAAAACTCTTTTGCATTGATGCAATATTGTTTTAATTGTTTCGCAAGAACTTTTGTTTGAGGATTTACCTTTTTATTGGACAAGGCTTTCTCAATAAGAGCCAAAGCTTCGTCAAATTTATAATTGTAATGATTTGCCCGGGCAAGATCATATTCGATATTATCTACTTTATTGTTTTTCTCATAAACATCCGCCAGCAAAGTAAGGGCTATTTCATGTTTATCACTTCTTTGTAAGGCACATTTACCATAGCAATATTTCAAATATTCTTCTTTGGGATGGGCCGTATAAAGTTTCTCGTAAATTGGTAAGGCCAGTAAATAATTCTCTTCTTCGTATAGTAAAAGAGCATTTTGCATAGAATCATTTTCTGTTCGACGCCATTTTTTGGTGTTTGTAGTTTGGGAAAAAGAAAGTGCAGCAGATGAAATAACCAGAATTGCTGTTAGTAGGGCCTTTTTGAACATAGTTGTTTAGTATAATGAGGTTTAAATTTAACATAAATTCATATCCCTAAACATTTTTTTTTTAAACATCTCAAAAAATTAATCCAGCACATCTAAACTGCCCAGCCCCTCTCTTAAAACAACAGGCTCATCCTGCGAACAATCAATAACGGTAGAGGCATATAGATTCCCAAAGCCTCCATCAATCACCATCTCTACTTTATCCTGGTATTCGTTGTGAATAATTTCCGGATCCACAAAATAATCCATGATTTCGTCGCCGGTATTGTGTAAACTGGTTGTAATGATAGGATTGCCCAACATGGTTACAATATGGTTGCAGATCATATTATCCGGTACCCTGATCCCTACTGTTTTTTTATTTTGTTTTAACAGCTTTGGCACATTACCATTGGCTTCCAGAATAAAAGTATAAGGCCCGGGTAACGCTTTTTTCATGATCCGGAATACCGAATTGGAAATAGGTTTGGCATAGTTGGAAAGGTTACTCAAATCGCTGCATACAAACGAAAAATTAGCTTTTTCGAGTTTAATGTTTTTAAGCCGGCACAGTTTTTCAACCGCTTTCGGCCTTGTGATATCGCAACCCATAGAGTAAACCGTATCGGTTGGATAGATAATAATACCGTCGTTTTTTAAACAATCAATAACGGTTTGTATATCTTTTGGATGAGGGTTTGTATAGTTTATTCTAAGTAACATAATGATAAAGGTACTTAAAAAAATAAACCTTTGCCGTGGGCAAAGGTTTATTTTTATTATAATGAATTGTAGGAAAATCCCTATTTCATGTATTTTAAATTGGAATAATACATTCCTATAAATGCCAGTGAAATAACAGCTCCAAAATAAGAACCGCTGTAAATACTATAACCTAAACCCAACACATTAACCGCTGTATAAATAAAAAAGCCCGATTTTTGAAGTTTCCACATTTTAAACA
Source organism: Bacteroidia bacterium (assembly GCA_963422675.2). Classification (GTDB taxonomy): domain Bacteria; phylum Bacteroidota; class Bacteroidia; order B-17B0; family Aurantibacillaceae; genus UBA4416. Next base: position 272,873 of record CAXVYS010000029.1, on the reverse strand, counting down.
CTCCTAACAGAGACGTTAAATAAAAGATCATTGCTACCGCAATAATAATAGCAAAGGTTTTTTCGCCTAGCGACAATAAATAATCTATGGCAACCTGTTGTTCGGGGCCAATGCCTGATGGAGATTGAATGGTACCATTGCTAATACTTGTAAGTGTATCAAAAATAAACCCTGTGGTTAACAGACAAAGCAATAAGCATAATAATACAATGGCGCCCCATATGTAACTTAAAATACATAATACGGTTAAAAATTGTGGCCTTTTTGGCGCTTGTGGTTGAACGTCTTCCTGTTGCAATAAATTGTCGATACTCATATAGTCTTTGATTTAGTTGGTGTAAAAATAAAAAACCCTTTCTTTAAAAGAAAGGGTTTTCTGAAATGTATTTTTTTAATTCAAAATACTAGTGAGCTGTTTCACCTTGAAGTGAATCAATTGCATGGTTCATATCTGATTCCATTTGTTGTTTGCTTTGCTCCATTGCATCTTTAAATTTGTCGCCAAATTCGCCACCTGCAGATTGGATCTTACCAATACCCATCACTAATAAAGCAGTTAATATAACAGCAATGATACCAATGATCATCCCTGCGATAGCTAAACCTTTTTTACCACCGGTTTTGCCTAATTTCATCATTCCCATTACACATAAAATAGTACCAGCTAAAGATAAAATTAACCAGAAAATCCCTAATCCGTATCCACCACCTAAAGCAGCCTGAACCGTTACGATACCTGCTACGATAAAATAGAATACTAATGCTACTAAAGAGATTACAAATCCTGATACTGCCATACCTTTACCTTGAGGCGCTGTTGCTGGTTGTGTTGTTTGTTCCATAATTTTTTGTTTTTAGTTAAAGTTTATGATTAATTTTTATGTCTACAAAAAAATAACAATTTTACGGTTTAACCAAATTTAACACGTTTAGTTATTAACAAATTATCTATTAATAATTTGTTTTAATAATACAAAAAGGGCTGTTTATCTATGAGTTTAGCTTTATCCATTGGTAAAACTTCTTTGAATGTCCCTCTTGTAATTTCAGTGTATAATGTTCAAAAAATGAATTTTTTAACTCTTTTTCCGGCAAAAAAATCTTTTTTAAAATCGAATTAGATGAAACGGTTAATTCAATATCCTCGTTTTTAAAATAATTGATCCATTCATTAAAATCATTTTTAAACGTATAACCATTCACTGCTAAAATCTCATCCCCTATCCCTAATCCTGCTTCCCATGCCGGAGATTCGGGGGCAATTAAAGAGACTTTCCGGTTATTTCCAAAATCTACTGTTTTAAATCCAAAAACGGCTTCATTCAAATGTACAGAGGGCGATTTCACCATGTCTATCCCTAAATAGCCAAAACACTCCTTCAGCGGGACAGAAAAATCTTTGTTTCCGTATACATAATCCTTAAAAAAGTCTCCGAAAGAAGCGCCTGCTACTTTTTCACAAATACGAATTATATCCTGCTCTGTATAGCCTGTATTCTTTTTACCGAACTCATTATAAAGTACCCTGCAAACCTCTTTTAAGCCCTTTGTATTATTCGTATGCTGCATAATTTTTACGTCCAGCATAAACGCTACTAAATTCCCTTCATCATAAATAGATGTTTTTCGGTAAGGTGCACCCGGAACATAACCATCCAGCCATGTTTCCCAACTCGAATCGGCTACCGACAAATTAAATCTTCCGTAATTATGAAAGTGTTTGATTAAACGTTCCTGCAAGGTTTCAAAATATTGTTCCGGCGAAAAAACACCACTCGTTAACAACATCACATCTCCATAATAAGTTGTAAACCCCTCATAGACATAACCTGTACGGGCATAATTTTCTTTGGTAAAATCATATGGCAGCATTTCTACGGGCCTGATGTATTTTATATTCCAGGTATGAAATAATTCGTGCGAGGAAACTCCCAGGATATCTTCATACACTTTTCCTTTATTGATAGAGTAACCGGGGCCTATAGCAATAACCGTAGATTTTTGATGCTCTACACCATGGTAAAATTTAAACGGCAGTATCTGAAACAGGAAATGGTATTCCTTTACCGGAAAATCGCCCCAAAAGTTCAATTGGGTTTGGGTAAATTTGATAAAATCGGTTTTTATCTTTTCAAAATCGGGCTTGCATTCCCCGTTAAAATGAAGCCAGAATTTAATGTTATTTATTTCAAAAAAATCGGACTGTACCGCATTTCCCGCTATAAACGGACTATCTGCCAACTCATCGTAGCTTCTTGCTGTCAGCGTTTTACCATTCACTTCCAGCGAAGTAGCTATTTTATAGGAATCCGGAATATCTAATGCTACAATATGCGCTTCCTGCATCCTATCAGGCACATACATGCATAAGTGTACAGGATTTACATAGAGCTGTGTATCATCTGCATAACAGGAACCGGCATTTATTTCGCTGGTAAAATAGCTGTAGTGTAATATAATGGTTTTACTATTATTGGTAGTAACCTGCCACAGGTCTTTATTTACTTTTATATAATTTAAAGGATTTCCCTTTTCATCAAAGGCTTCTACTTTCTTTACATTCTTCGCAAAGTTCCCCAGTTCGTACCTTCCGGGGCGCCATGCCGGAAGCTGTAATTCAATAACAGCGGAAGAAACAGAATGGATAGTCATCTCAACATCAATATAATGTGATTGAGGATTTTTAAGGTAAAGTTTGTAATGAATCATGCCCTTGTTTTTAGGTTCTAAATATACAAATGATCCCTAAAACCTGTTATATTTACGGGAAATAATGAAATCGTTGGTCATATCCTGTTTACTGCTTTTTACTTTTAAGAGTGATGGGCAGATCTTCGATTCGTTATTGTACCAGCTTAAGCAAATCCCTAATGATACCGAGCGGGTCAATCAAATTTACAAAGCAGGTTTCGACATCAGAAATACCCAACCCGAACTATCTTATCAATACGCATTGGAATGTGAAACCGAGGCTAAAAAAGCGAAAAGCCCGAAACACCTGGCTAAAAGCTACAATTTATCAGGTATTTTATATTATAAAAAAGGAGATTATACTAAAGCCCTGAACTATCAAAAAATGGCTTTGGCATTAAATGAATCTATTAATTATGAATATGGTATTGCCATTAACCAAACCAACTTAGGAAATATTTATAACGAGGTTGGTTACAATGCATTGGCGGAGAGCTCCTATTTAAAAGCGCTGAAAGCCTATAATACCATCGGTAACAACCTGCAGATAGCCAAATGTTTGATCAATATTGGCGTGCTCAAATTTTCGTTAAAGCATTATGACGCTGCTGTAAAACAATTCCGGGAAGCCCTGTCTATAGCTGATCAGTTAAACGATCCCGAATTAAAAGCAACCTGCAATAATAATATCGGCGCTATTTTTATGGTTCAGAATAAGCTGGATAGCTCACTGGTATATTTAGAAGAAGGGCTTAAGCTCCTGGATATAACAGACAATGAAATGGAAATGGCGGATTGTTACAATAATATGGCAAACGTTTATATAAAACAGAAAAAATTTACGGATGCCCAGCATTACCTGGCCCTTGCGGATACCATTTGTAACAGGTACGATTATTCGGAAGCTAAGATTGAATTGTACCAAAGCTATTCTTTCTTTTTTGAAGCTATGGAAAATTATAAACAGGCAAACGAGTGGTTAAAAAAACATTATCGCTTAAAAGACAGCTTATTACAGCTTGATAAAGAAATGCCTGTTATATCAATGGATAGCGAAACTTTAGTTTTACAGGAGAATGAACAAAAACCGGTTTTTAAAAACGAATGGATTTTAGTATTTTTATGCGTGTTATTAATTGGCATTCCATTATTTTTAATGCGGTATAAAAGATGAGCAAGAAAGAGAAAAACAGAGTAAATGTGGTATACTCTACCAATCCTGATTTCAGCTACCAGAATGAAGAAGAGGGGGTGCAGGAAACATTGCCTCCACAACAACAAAACTTAAAGTTATTTTTAGACAGAATTGGTGGCGGAAAAGTGGTAACGCGTATTAGTGGCTTTGTGGGTACAGAAACCGACCTCAACGATCTGGCAAAACTTTTAAAACAAAAGTGTGGGGTGGGTGGAAATGCCAAAGACGGTAACATTTTAATACAGGGAGATAACCGCGATAAATTGCTGGACTTATTGGTGAAAGCCAATTACAAAGCTAAAAAAGCAGGAGGATAAGGGAATTATAACTAATCATACTAAATAAAAAAGCAGCATTGTATCTTTAAAAGATTATTAAGGTTATACAATTATTCAAAACTAAAACTCTTAAAACCACTAACTAAACAGCTATGAACTCAATCGTTGAAATATTAAAGATCTTTATTCCTGCTGCTGCAGTATTTGCTGCTGCTTACTTTTTAGTAAAACGTTTTTTAGATAATGATCAAAAGCGAAGAGAGCATCAGCTCAAAACATCTGCCCAGGCCATTATTACCCCTTTAAAAATTCAGGCGTTTGAACGCATCATCATTTTTTTAGAACGTATTAATCCCAATAGCCTTGTAGTTCGTGTAAATAAAAATAATATGAATGCCCGCCAGCTTCATTTAGAATTGGTGAGTGCTGTTAAAACAGAATATGAACATAATTTATCGCAACAGATCTATATGTCAGAAGGTGCCTGGCAATTTGTAAAAACAGCCAAAGAAGAAATTATTCAACTCATTAACATTTCCTCTTCGAAAGTAGCTACTGATGCCAATAGCTCTGACCTGGCTATTATGATTTTAAATATTACCGCTAACCTTGATAAAAAATTACCAAGTGAAGCAGCGATTGAATACATCAAAAAAGAAATTTCGTTAACGCTGTAAGCTTCACTAACACTAAAAATTGTAAATAATTTTATTTAATGCAAAAACTTTTTTCTGAATTTCCATCCACCACTTCTGCTCAATGGAAAGAGCAATTAGTGAAAGATCTGAAAGGAATAGATTATAATACACTGGTTTGGAAAACAAACTCCGGAATTGAGGTACAACCTTTTTATACCAAAGAAAATGTACAGGTAGATCCCGAACCTGTGTTTAAAACACACGATTGGGCTATTTGTGAATCTATTACAGTAACTGATGAAAAAGCTGCCAACGCACTTGCATTAAATGCTTTGCAAAACGGGGCTTCCGGACTAATTTTTGAGATCACCCAAAAAACCAATTACGCTGTTCTTTTAAAAGACATTTTATTGGAACATATTTATTCCTTGTTTAAAGTTACAGCAGATCAGGAGTCTGAATTGCATTCGTTTTTAGCAACGGTAACTTGCGGTAATGAATGTTTTGTTGAAAATGACACATTACTCAGAACTAATTCCTCATTTAATACTTCCGGCTCTACATTATCTATTAACACAAGTATTTACCAGGAAGCAGGTTCAAACACAGTTCATGAAATAGCTTTTTCATTGGCTCATTTGAATGAATATTTAAACAACGCCTCTTCTTCCGGTACCTTGCCTGCCATTAAAAAGATTCATGTTTCCATTTCAGTAGGGGGCGATTTTTTTATGGAGATTGCCAAAATAAGGGCCTTAAGAAAATCCCTGATCTTTTTATTGCGTCAATACCAGGTAGAACCTGCCATTCATATTCATGCACAAACTACGGCCATCAACAAAAGCGTGATAGATAGTTACACGAATATGCTACGCTCAACCACCGAAACCATGAGTGCTTCCATTGGTGGGGCAAATAGTATTTTGGTATTACCGTTTGATAGTGCTTTTAATGGAGGTTCTGATTTTAGCTCCCGTATGGCAAGAAACCAGCAATTGATTTTAAAAGATGAAAGCTATTTAAATGTAGTCGCAGATATTGCAGCAGGATCTTACTATATAGAAAACATTACCGAAACTTTATGCGAAAAAGCATGGGAACAGTTTAAACTCATTGAAGCGAAAGGCGGCTTAAAAGCTTGCCTGGCTTCAAATTACATCCAGGAGATCATTTCTAAAGATGCGGAATTACTCCTGGCTCAGTTTAAAGAAGGGAAATTGATTTTAGTAGGCGTTAATAAATTCCAGAACAAGAACGAAGAAAAAAAGATGAAGGATGTAAGACATAAAATACAAGCCGATGCTTCTTTATATTCCGGAATTAAAGCCATTAAATTAAGTGAGTCATTTGAAGATCAGTTAGCAAATTAATTATGAGAAAAGATTTTTCAACAACCACCTATAATAATTCAACTGCTACGCAAAATAGTACCCATAGCCATGGGAACGAAGTAGTGGAAACATTTACCACGCCCGAGCAAATTGAAGTTAAAAGATCATATACTATTGCCGATACTACAGAATTTGAACACCTTAATTTTGGAGCGGGCAGACCACCTTTTTTACGTGGCCCCTACTCCAGCATGTATGTTCAAAACCCATGGACCGTTAGGCAATATGCAGGGTTTAGTACGGCAGAAGAAAGTAATGCGTTTTATAGAAGAAATTTAGCAGCGGGCCAAAAAGGATTATCCGTTGCATTTGATTTGGCTACACACCGTGGTTACGATAGTGATCATGAACGTGTTGTAGGAGATGTAGGGAAAGCCGGAGTTGCCATTGATTCTATTTTGGATATGAAAGTATTGTTTGACCAGATTCCACTCGATCAAATGAGTGTGAGTATGACAATGAACGGTGCGGTATTACCCATCCTGTCTTTTTATATTGTAGCTGCCGAAGAACAAGGAGTAAGTATGGACAAGCTAAGCGGCACTATCCAAAATGATATCTTAAAAGAATTCATGGTGCGTAATACTTACATCTATCCTCCCGATGCTTCCATGAAGGTAATTGCGGATATTTTTGAATTTACCTCTCAAAAAATGCCAAAGTTCAATTCTATTTCTATTAGCGGCTATCATATGCAGGAAGCAGGTGCCACGGCAGATATTGAACTGGCCTATACTTTAGCAGACGGATTAGAATATATCAGAACAGGTATTAAAGCCGGTTTGGATATTGATGCTTTTGCTCCCCGTTTATCATTTTTCTGGGCTATTGGTATGAACCATTTTATGGAGATTGCCAAAATGCGTGCCGGACGTATGTTATGGGCGAAGATGGTAAAACAGTTTAATCCAAAATCGGATAAATCCATGGCCCTTCGTACACATTGCCAAACCAGTGGCTGGAGTTTAACGGAACAGGATCCTTTTAATAACGTAACGCGTACTTGTGTTGAAGCGTTGGCTGCTGCGATGGGACATACACAAAGCCTGCACACCAATGCACTGGATGAAGCCATTGCCTTACCAACTGATTTTAGCGCGCGGATAGCCCGTAATACCCAATTGTTTTTACAAAACGAAACCAATGTGTGTAAAGTAGTTGATCCATGGGCAGGTTCCTATTATGTTGAAACGTTAACGCATGAGCTCACACAAAAAGCATGGGAATTAATTGAAGAAGTTGAAAAACTGGGTGGTATGGCCAAAGCCATTGAAACCGGAATTCCTAAAATGCGTATTGAAGAAGCTGCTGCCCGAAAACAGGCACGTATCGACGGAGGTAAAGACATTATTGTTGGAGTGAATTTATACCAAACAGAAGAAAAAACAAACATCGAAATTTTAGATGTTGATAATGCAAAAGTAAGAACCCAACAACTTGAACGTTTAGCGACCTTAAAAGCAAAACGCGATCCTAAAAAAGTAGAAGAGGCTTTAGACGCCTTAACTGAATCGGCCAAAACCGGGAAAGGAAATTTATTGGAATTGGCAATCAATGCTGCTCGCGCCCGTTGTAGCTTAGGAGAAATATCCTACGCCCTCGAAAAAATATTCGGACGCTACAAAGCCAACATCAGGAGTATTGCAGGTGTTTACAGTAAGGAAATAAGTATGGACAAACATTTTTTAAGGGCTAAGGAATTAGCCGATACATTTGCCCAATTAGATGGCCGCCGCCCAAGGATTATGATTGCGAAGATGGGTCAGGATGGACATGACAGGGGAGCTAAAGTTATTTCTACCAGTTTTGCAGATATGGGATTTGATGTGGATATTGGTCCTTTATTTCAAACCCCTGCAGAAGCTGCAAAGCAAGCTGTGGAAAATGATGTACACGTATTAGGCGTTAGTAGTTTAGCTGCAGGCCATAAAACATTGATTCCCCAAGTGATAGCAGAATTAAAAAAATATGGCAGAGAAGATATTATGGTGATTGCAGGAGGTGTAATACCTCAGCAGGATTATGATTTTTTATATGCTGCCGGTGTATCAGGGGTATTTGGTCCGGGAACTGTGATCAGTAAATCGGCCATTGATATTTTAGAAAAATTGATAGAAAAAAATAAATAAGCACATGTCTAAAGGACTTCAAACTATTTTTTTATTGATTGCCTCTAATACGTTTATGACCATTGCCTGGTACGGCCATTTAAAATTTAAACATGTTGGGATGATTGCTGCTATTGCTATTAGCTGGTGCATTGCCCTGTTAGAATATAGCTTAATGGTTCCCGCCAATAAAATTGGAAGTAGCCTTAATGGTGGCCCGTTTAATATGTTTCAGTTAAAAATTATACAGGAAGTAGTTTCCATCAGTGTGTTTGTAATTTTCACCCTATTGGTATTTAAAACAGAAACACTTCGCTGGAATCATTTGATGGGTTTTCTGTGTTTATTTGTAGCAGTATATTTCTTTTTCAAAAAATAACCCGGTTAAAGCCATGATGATTCCTTTAAAAGAAACAATTCATATTTCATGATCATTTCTTCACTTCAAAAAAAAATCGGTTTCGTCGCACTATTTATAGTCCTGATGGTTTATTTCGTCATAGAATCATCCAGCTGTGGCGATTTTCTTATTTTTCTTTCCGCTTCAAAAGATGTGTTTACAGGAGAAGACATCTATTCCAAAATATATTTTGGTGGATTTCATTATTTCTACTCTGTTACATTTGCCATTGTACTGTATCCTTTAACACTTATTTCTACCCACCTGGCAACCTTTTTGTGGCTCTGTTTTAATGCATTACTAGTTTATAGGTTATGTAAGCTTATTCCCTTTTTTCTTCCCCTTAAGGAGTTAAGCCCCAAACAAAAAAACATCTTTTGGATTCTTTCTGCTTTATTTAGCTTTCGTTTAGTGTACGAAAATTTTCATGTAGGCCAAATGACCACCTTTCTCTTATACCTTTGTATGGAAGGCATTTATAGAATCCTGCAGCAACAAAAAATCACAGGTGCTTTACTGATCGCTATCGGCATTAACATTAAATTACTTCCCATCGTATTAATTCCTTACCTCCTTTACCGCAAAGAGTTTAAGGCCTCCTTATTCATCGTTATCTTTTATATTTCATTATTGTATTTACCGATTCTGTTTATTGGGATGGAACAAAATACGGTATTGCTCAACACATGGGCTCATCTTATTAATCCGCTTAATACCAATCATATTTTAGATGTTGATGAGCGCAGTTTCCATGGTTTATCAACCTTACTATCCACCTTATTAGTAGAACACGTTCCTGACACTTACGCCTTAAGCATCAAAAGAAATATTGCGGATATCAGCCTCGATCAATTAACCAAAGTGCTAATGATTACTCGTTTATGCCTTGCTTCTTTTACTTTGTATTTTTTGCGAACCATGCCTTTTAAACCTGCCATTAATCAAACCTATCAGTACCGGGAATTAAGCTATATCTTATTATTAATTCCGTTGATCTTTCCCCATCAGCAACATTATGCATTTCTGTTTATGATTCCTGCTTATTTATACTGCATGTATTATATGATTCAAAATTACCATCAACTTTCATTAATGAAGCGAAACAGCCTGTTAATACTGATGGGGCTTATTTATGTGGTAGTAAATCTTAAAATTCTTTTGGGCGAATACAATTATTATTACGAACACTTTAAAATCCTTACCTACGGAGCCTTATTGCTTATTATTGTTTTAGCCTCCCTTAAGCCGAAACAGAATGGGGCAATTGCATAAGTTGTTTATTTTTTGTGTCAAATTAGTTCAAAAAAACGTTGTATTAAAAAGTAAATTTAACCAGTGAAAGAAGTTACTCAAATACTTACCGATTTAAAACGACGTATCTTTAAACCTGTTTATTTTTTAAGCGGAGAAGAAGCCTATTATATTGACCTGATCAGCGATTACATTGAAAAAAATGTATTGGATGAAAATGAACAGGAATTTAACCAGACTATTTTGTATGGAAAGGATTCGGATATGGAAACCATTCTTTCTGCCGCTAAACGGTTTCCAATGATGAGCGAATTTCAGGTAGTTATTGTAAAAGAAGCTCAGAATTTAAAAGAATTGGGTAAAAGTACCGGTGGTGGCGAAGATGATGAGGAAGAAGATGCTGCTCCCAAAAAATCTGCTGGCTCAACCAATGCCCTGGCTAATTATTTGCAGCAGCCACAAACCTCTACTATCCTCGTGTTTTGCTATAAATATAAAACACTGGATAAAAGAAGTACAACTTATAAATCGCTTCAAAAGAATCATGTTTTTTTAGAAACAAAAAAACTATATGATAACCAGCTTCCTGAATGGATCACAACTTTTGTTCAGGATAAAAAATTTAAGATCGGTGTAAAAGCGTCTTTCCTTTTAGCTGAATTTTTAGGAAATGACCTCTCCAAAATTACCAACGAAGTAGAAAAACTACTGATCAATTTAAAAGAAGGTGATGAAATTACGGCAGAGCTGGTCATGGATAACATTGGGATCAGTAAAGAGTTTAATGTATTTGAATTGCAGGATGCATTGGCTAAAAAAGATATTCTGAAAGCCAATCGCATTATCAATTATTTTTCGTCTAACGAAAAGGAACACCCTGCCGTGATGACCCTGAGCTCACTTTACGGGTATTATTCTAAAATTTTATTGTATCATTTTTCGCCGGATAAATCCAAGTTTGCGGTGGCACAGGCTCTTGGCGTAAATCCTTTTTTTGTAGACGGTTATGCCAAAGCTGCTCAAAACTATGGCACCGCTAAGCTAAAAGCTATATTCGGTTACTTAAAAGAGTACGACCTTAAAACCAAAGGAGTTGATAATGCCGGGGTCAATAACGGAGAACTTATGAAAGAAATGATCTTTAAAATTCTGCATTAGGATTTAATTATTTATAAAGCTCCACTTTCACCTCTACATCCGATCTCACTGTAAACTTCTTTTCAATAGTATAAATGGAACCTTTTAAGGCTCTCGATCGCCATTCAATCCTATAATTTCCGGGTTGCAGATAATATACCTGGGAAGTTGTGCTGTTTAAGTTACACACCCATTCCAGTTTTTTAGTATCCTTTAAAATACAGCCATCCCCATTATCCAGGCATTTTACGGTAAGCATCCCTGCATTAGGTAACTCCACTATTTTAATGAGCGACTGGTCAACCTTTACCGCGTTGATATAGGTTCTTGGTAAGGTTAAAATTTCCAGATCATATGTGCCTGTGATATATTTTTCGGTGGTGTTCATTTGCTGCACATTCAGCGTTTTCATATTACTGTTTGCCTGCCTTACAATACTTTTCACACGTTCATTAAAATTGTAAACACCCTGTGGCCTTCTTAGTTCTATAAAACCCTGTGGAGCATCAATAGGAATGAGAGTATGTTTGCCCTGGGTTAATTTGATGTCTTTACTTTCTCTTGGCGGGATCGTATGCGCCACTACTTTATACGTTGGAAAATCGTCGATGTATAATGTATCCGGATTATTTAACCGGTTGAGCGTATGCATATAATTGTACATATACTTCCCTGTAGCAGTATTGTAAAAGGTCATAGCCACATTGGTTTCACCCGGAAAATATTTTGTATCCAGTAAATTTACCTGGGAGGATGTTTTATTTAATTTCTGCTTGGAAATAATAGCACTGATGTCCGTTAAGGTTTGAGTATTATCAAAATCATAATAGTCTCCTACACATTCAAATGTTTTTATTTGTTCAGGCGTTAAACCAATACCAATAATAAAAGGTTTTACTACAATTCCTTTTTCCATTAATTTTTGTCGTGCTTTACAGGGATCACCTTCGCACTCCTCTATTCCATCTGTAATTAAAATAATTGTATTAATGGCTTTTGTATCCGGAAAATCGTTAGCAGCTTCGGTTAACGAATGTTCGATAGGTGTAATACCGGTGGGTTGCGCCTCCGATACTTTTGATTTAATTAAAGCTACATTTCCTTTCCCAAAGGGCACCACTAGTTTAGAATCTTTACAATCTCCCGGAGGGTACTTAACCGTATGACCATACATCCGTAAAGCAAACACCATATTTTTTTGCTTGCTTAAGCTATCTAAAAATTTGTAGAAAAGCTCTTTTGCACCTTGTATGCGGGTAGTACCATTATGCTTTGTTTTCATGCTGTTACTGGCATCAAACACAAATAACACCCTGGTGATGGTTGGCTCGTTTTTTTTGACTTGCGCTGTTATAGCATTCGCCGCAATTATAAGTACAATACTGAGTATGAAAGAAAAGTGCTTCATTTGTTTATAATTCCAAAAATAAAGCAGGATACACCTCTAAAATGAATTATAGAAGAAACTTATTAAACATGTTATGCTAAGAATTACTTAATGAGGGTAAGATGGCCTTTTAACTGAATAAATTCCCCACGGGCGTTTTTATATTCTATCAAATAAACAAACACCTCGTCTTTCGTGCCTTTACCATCCCAGCCTTGTGTATCATCGGATGTTTCAAATACTTTTGTTCCCCAACGGTCAAATACAGTTACTTTATAATCTGTTTTTTCAACGTACTGCGCTATAGGCAACCATACTTTATTTAAGCCATTCGGACAAAAAGCATTTGGTACAAATACAGTCACTTCTACATAGGCATCGGCTATATTCGATCTTGCTTTATCCCTGAATACATATATACTTGGAGAGCCTTCCACAGCTTCCACATAATAGGAGAATTTACCCTGATCGCTGGTAAAATTCTGCACATCGTCCACATAAAGCCGTGTGCCATAAGGTACGTTGGTTATCGCTACAGGATCAAACACGCCATTAATAGCTCTGTATACATTGTAAGATTCTATAACACCTGCCCAGGAAGAATAATCATCCCACGTTAACGTATTATAAAATACATTGGCATTATCATTGGAAACATGCAGTAAAACGGTTTTTGAAGTATTACTGAATATGCCGGGGTTACCACAGCTATCAATCACCTGTATCTTATAATAATAATTTCTTTCTTTAGGACTTACATCCTTATCGATATAGGTTTGAAGTGTTGCTGTAGTTACTCCCTGAAACGCCACATGGCTATACGTAATACCATCTTTGGATTTAAAGATGGCGGCTCCTTTGTAAGTATGGGTATGATCAATGATATAATGAATTTCCACTTGGCTCGATTCATTTACGCTCACCGAGCTAATGTAAGCATACGCCGGCCCCTGAGGCACAGTTGCCAATAAACATTTAACGTTGGAATTGGCAGTAATACCTTCGCCTGTATTAACGACTTTCACATAGTAACAATAAGTATCTCCCGGGTTTAAATTGGTTTGCGAAAAGCTATTGGTAGTAGTGGTTCCAATAACAGTGTAAGGTCCTCCATTAACAGAACTGTATACTTTATATTTTAATATTCCGTTTGGAAGATTTCCGTAATTGGTCCAGTTTAAATTCCCTGTGCGCGAACAAAAGTCATACTTTAAACTCAGGAAAATGGTAGTTTGGTTGATATTAATTAACGGACTGATATTTTTACAACTGTCCATCACAGCAATTCTAAATGTTTCGGGGCCTGAGGTGGATGTAGAATTTGTATAGGTATAACTCGTTGTATACCGTCCATTAACTGTATCTATAGGAGTGTTGAATCCATTATCCTTATAAATCACATACCTCACTGCATCTGCCGAACCGGAAGGTCCCCAGCCTATTGTTACACTTCCATCCGCATTCACAGAAACGGAATCAAAAGCCGGAAGATTGGGAGGAGTGAGATCATGAAATAACCCACCATTAATATTGGATTGCGAAATACAACCTATGGCATCTGTATTAGTAATTTTGTAATTATAATAAACGCTGCAAATAGAAATGGTATCGATCTTACTTAAATTCGGTCCTACATAAATGTCCGTCCATACCGCCGGTGGGTATTCCCTGGAAAGTGTAAATGTTGGAGAGGATGTTGGAAGAGGCGTAAAATGTACACTGTTCCAGGTTAAAGGAGGTTTGCCATTGGTGGCATTTCCTATATTTAAAAAAATAGAACGTGCTGTATCAGAAGATATGGAATTTGCACCCCCACCGCTAATGGTTTTAATATAATAGTACTGTGCCTGAACAGTAGCATTAGTAGGCGATTGTGTATAGGTGGTTTGTGTATATGTATTAACGGTGGTTACAAGAGCATAAGCCGGAGAATAAAATACCGGAGACGTATAGATCTGATAACTGTTAAATGTACCCGACGGATCCGGAGGGGTATCCCATGTAATAGTAACGTCGCCAGCTGCATTTACCGAAATGCAATGTATGGTTGGCGGCCCAACAGCCTGTGAATGAACATTCAACGAAAATGCGCATGCCATAACTGCTAAAATATAACGTATTACTTTCTTCAAAAAAAATGACTTAAACAGTTGTTTTTCAATAACAAAGAAACGAAAATTACTCCATTTTAGTGTGCTAAAAAATTAAAAATTTTTAAAAGCCCCCTTTTAATGAGTGAACCTGTAAAACCACCGTTTTTTTTTGATTCTATCCCAACAAAAAGGATATTTTTGTACCACATTTTCAAACTTTGAACTTATGCAACAAGCTTATATCATAAACGGTGTTAGAACCGCTATCGGGAATTTTGGAGGAACATTATCAACCGTTCGTACGGATGATTTGGCAACTTTGGTTTTAAAAGAATTAATGATCAAAAACCCGTCGGTTGACTGGACAAAAGTGGCTGATGTTATTATGGGTTGCGCAAACCAGGCAGGAGAAGATAACCGTAATGTGGCACGTATGGCATCCTTAATGGCAGGCTTACCGGTTACTGTTCCTGGGCAAACCGTTAACCGTTTATGTGCATCAGGCTTAAGTGCTACAATAGATGCCGCAAGGTATATTCAATTAGGGGATGCTGAGTTGATGATCGCATCGGGTGTTGAAAATATGACCCGCGGCCCTTTGGTAATGAGCAAAGCAGGTTCTGCATATGGAAGAGATCAACAATTATTTGACAGTAGTTTCGGCTGGAGATTTATTAATCCGAAATTAAAAGAGCAATTTGGAGTAGATGCCATGGGTGATACCGCCGAAAATGTGGCACAATTATTAAATATCAGTCGCGAAGACCAGGATGTATTTGCCTTATGGAGCCAGCAAAAAGCAGCTAAAGCAACTGCTGCCGGGCGATTTGAAAAAGAAATTATTCCGGTTGAAATTCCACAAAAAAAAGGAGATGCCTTGATTTTTAAAACAGATGAATTTGCCAAACCAACTACCACATTAGAAGGATTACAAAAATTAAAAGCAGCCTTTAAAAAAGATGGAAGCGTTACTGCAGGGAATGCTTCCGGATTAAATGACGGTGCTGCTGCTATTTTATTAGCCGGAGAAACCGCCATTAAAAATTATAATTTACACCCTTTAGCGCGTATTGTAAGTAGTGCCGTTGTTGGTGTTGAGCCACGTATTATGGGTTTAGGCCCTGTGGAAGCTGCAAACTTAGCTTTAAAAAAAGCAGGCTTAACCTGGAAGGATATTGACATTATTGAACTGAATGAAGCTTTTGCTGCTCAGGCATTGGGCTGTACCCGTTCATGGAAACTGGAAGATAACGATCCGCGTATTAATCCTAACGGTGGCGCTATTGCTTTAGGTCATCCTTTAGGAATGAGCGGTGCACGTATTATTAATTCCGCAGCTATTGAATTGAATCTTCAAAATAAAAAATATGCGCTGGCCACCATGTGTATTGGTGTTGGACAAGGTTACGCAGCAATTATCGAAAAAGCGTAATGATTCAGTTTATTTTTGAATTAATAAAGCGAGCAATCGTTTATTAAACTCGGATGTTTTATCTCCCAGGGGGCTGAAAAATTCTGCATCAAATTTTTCAACTGATTTAACCGCTTGTTTAATTACTTTTTTCCCTTCTTCGGTTAATACAACCGTTTTTGCTCTTGTATCCGTAGAATGCTCTTGTCTTTTTAACAGCCCTTTGGTTTGAAGTGTACGTAATACCGTAGACGTTGTCATTGGATCTATTTTAGTATTGGACGACAACAGGATCTGTGTAACATCCTTATCGTGAAGTGTGAGCCAATGTATACTTGCCATTAACACATATTGCGAATGCGTGAGGTCATATTTTTCGAGGGCTTTTTTTATTTCCCGTTGCCAGAGATTGGTTACCTGCCATAACAAAAAGCCGGAACTATCTTCTGCACTTTCAAAACTAAATGTATTATCGGATGCCTTCATATGGAGATCGTATTTATTTTTTTAATTGTCATATGGTATATCCATCCTTCAATAAAACAGAGCTGATCAGGTTAAAATCATTTTTGTTGATCTCAAAAAATCCAAACCGAAAGGGATAGCCCCACGATTTTTTATTCTGAATAAATTCAAGATCTGTAATCAAAGGCAAGATAGAGATTTCATTACAATCATAAAATTTTATATTTCTTCTGAAAGGAACAAAATCTTCTGTCATTTTAAACGGATACACTTCCTCGTCTGTTACTTCTCCTATTCCGGTAAAAGACTGCAATTTATCGGTGCCATTCATCGCTAATTTTGGAGAATAAATAAGGATCCCATCTCCTTGTTTCATTCTCTTTAAAGGAGCCTGCTTACCATGGCACACCTGTATAAAGCCGCCCGAAACGCCACGCATGGCATGTTCTTTAGAAATTACTGCTACCCAGTATTTGGTTTCCATTACAATGTTTTTGCATGTTTAACCTGTGCCAGCATTTCCACAGGCATGGCATCTGCGATACCCTGGGCTACTATCTTTCTCCATAAAAAACCCAATGGACCTTTTACCGTCATGGTAGTCGTAATTTTTAAACCATCGGGCGTTTCAGTAAAATCATGTTTGCCGTACATTTTTGCCAAAGGAAACTTTGTATAATCGGTAAATGTTTTGTTTTCGATGGCTTCAACCAACGCGATGTTTACTTTAGGGCCTCCTTTGGGTTTTAAGATAAACCGATTCCCTTTTTCGAATTTGCCTTCCATTTTAGCATATTCAATGCCTGAATCCCAGGTATGCCATTGGTTTACATTTGAAAAAAGTTTCCATAATTGTTCTTTGGTTACTTCTTTGGTAACGATTGAATGAGATTTTGTCCACATAATGATTTTGATTAAATAGTAAATAAATATATTATATGTACAAATATAGTAAGTTAACTTATTATATGAAATTATTTTTACATTTTTTTGAAAATTATTTTTTAACGCTTATTCCGGGGGTGGTAACTGAGTATATTTTCACGCAAAAAATACTGATCCAAATGGGTATAAATCTCAGTAGTTGTAATACTTTCGTGACCAAGCATTTCCTGAACTGCCCGCAAATCAGCCCCTCCTTCTACCAGGTGCGTGGCAAAAGAGTGCCTGAAGGTATGTGGACTTAATATTTTTTTAATACCGGCTTTATCAGCCAGGTCTTTAATAATATAAAATACCATTTGTCGGGTAATGGGGGTTCCCCGTTTACTCAGAAAGATCATATCTTCACTGTTCTTTTTAATCGTAATATGGCTGCGATGATGGGTGATATAGCTATCAATTAAGCGAAGAGCCGATTTACCTATCGGGATCAAACGTTGTTTGTCTCCTTTACCAATCACACTGATAAAGCCGTCATTTTTATGCAGATCGCTCAATTTTAAAGATATGAGCTCAGAAACACGCAAACCGCAGCTATAGAGTGTTTCGAGCATGGCTAAATTGCGTTCGCCCTCAGGAGTGCTCCTGTCAATCAGAGAAAGCATTAAATCAATTTCTTCCACACTTAAAAATACCGGCAATTTTCGTTTGATACGGGGTGTTTCAAGCAATTCGGCCGGGTTCACTTGTATGTAATTCTCAAGGATCAGAAATTTAAAAAAATGTTTAATCCCTGAAATAATCCGCGATTGAGTTGTTTCTGTAAAATTAAATTCTGAAATATACTTTAAAAATTCTCTTAAATGCTTTAACGTAACATCAGCAGGCTTCTTAGAGGGATAATACGCCTCCATAAATACCTTCAATTTTTCCATATCACTTTCGTAGGAAACCACAGAGTTTTGGGAAAGCGATTTTTCTACCTGGAGGTAGTATTTAAAATCATTGATATTTGCCTTCCAAAGTTCCATCGGCTGTTTTGTTCTTCAAGGATGATGAATATTGCAGAGTAATTCCTAAATTTGGGTGAATACTAAATTGAATAACGTGTTAAAGATAGCTATAATCAACGGTCCAAATTTAAATCTTTTAGGTGTACGTGAGAAAGAAATCTACGGTACAGAATCCTTTGAAGATTATTTTAAATTGCTTCAAAGCAAATATAACGATATCGAATTTACTTACTTCCAGAGTAATGTAGAAGGAGAGTTAATTGATCAGCTACAGAAAACAGGTTTTACCTATAGCGGCATTATTTTAAATGCAGGTGCTTACACTCATACTTCTATAGCGATAGCCGATACGATTGCTGCCCTTAAAACACCGGTAGTTGAAGTACATATCAGTAATATTTTTTCGCGGGAAGATTACCGACACGTTTCCTATTTAGGCAAATATTGTAAAGGCAGTATCAGTGGCTTTGGCCTTAGTGGTTATGAAATGGCTCTGAAAAGTTTTTTGGAGAAATAGATCGCTCCAATTACCCCAAAATTTCATCAAAACATTTACCCATGTAAGCGATCATCTCATCGTTGATCATAGGCGTTACTCCAATCCAAAAAGTATCGTTTACAATAATATCCGTATTTTTTAAATCACCTACTACCCTGTAGTTTACATCTTTAAAATAAGGCTGTTTACGTAAATCACCTGCAAATAATAAACGGGTTGCAATTTTTTTCTCCGTTAACTTTTCAATAAGTTCATTACGCGTAATACCCGCTTCTTTTTTCACTGTAATTAAAAAACCAAACCAGGATGGTTTAGCATTTGGTGTAGCCTCTGGCAGTATTAATTTAGCGGTATGTTTTGATAAGGTACTTTTTAAAAGATCAAAATTATGTCTTCTTATTTTCACAAACTCATCCAGTTTTTCCAATTGCGCTAAGCCAAGAGCAGCCTGCATATCGGTAATTTTTAAATTAAAGCCCTGGCGCGAATAAATATATTTATGGTCGTAACCCATAGGTAAATCGCCCAATTGCTGACAAAAACGTAAACCACAGGTATTGTCTTTCCCCGGTTCACACCAGCAATCACGTCCCCAATCCCTAAATGACTCTATTATTTTTTTAAGTTTTGAATTAGATGTATAAACAGCTCCCCCCTCTCCCATAGTAATATGATGTGCAGGATAAAAACTTAAGGTAGCCACGTCTCCAAAAGTACCTACATGCTTTCCATTATAAGTAGCTCCCAACGCATCACAACAATCTTCCATTAACCACAAATCATGCTTCTCGCAAAAGGCGGTGATAACCTCTAAATTAAACACATTCCCCATTGTATGAGCTACTACAACCGCTTTGGTTTTAGGGCTTAATGCAGCTTCCAACTGGGTAACATCAATTTCGTAATGCGGAATGGTGACATCCAAAAAAACAGGAATAGCCCCATATTGTAAAATAGGATTAACCGTTGTAGGAAATGATGCCGCTACTGTAATTACTTCATCGCCCGGTTTAATCGCATCATCACCCAGTTCTTTAGCCGTTAGTGCTGAAAAAGCCACTAAATTGGCGGAAGAACCCGAATTTACCGTTAGCACAGATTTTACATTAATATATTTTGCTAATTTTTTCTCAAACTCTGCATTAAATTTTCCTGTTGTAAACCAGGCGTCTAATGCTGAATCTGTAATATATTGCAATTCTTTATGATCAAATACTTTACCACTAACAGGAACTCCTGATTCTCCTTCTACAAATGTTTTTGCTTTAAAGGCTTCATCGTGATACTCTTTAATTAAAGCATGTATCTGATGTTTAATATCTAATAATTTTGACATGTGTTATATTTTTAAACGCAATTTTTAATGCTTAATTAAAGGTTGCAGAGTAACCACCGGTTATCTCTTTTTTCCTTTCTGTCTTTCTAGTCTTTACTTTCTGCAATATGCTTCTATCTGTTCTACTCTGCAATTATAAATATTATGTGTTGAATCCGATTCCTGCAGATAACCATCAATGGTAAATTGGATAGTTTCTTCAAAATTCAGTTTGGGCTTCCAACCCAGGTAATTAACGGCCTTTGTGATATCCAGCTTCAGCAAACCTGCTTCATGTAGTTTTTCTGTTGTGTGTAACACTTCTATTTTTATGGCAGGAATATTTTTTATGACTTCATTTACCACATCACCCACGCTGTAATTTTCAAAGGCTGCAGGTCCAAAATTCCAACCTCCGGAAAATGATTTTCCTTCTTCCCATAATTTTTCTCCTAACTTCAGATACCCGAACAATGGCTCTAATACAAACTGCCATGGCCTAACCGAATTGGGATTACGAATAGAGGATGTTTGCCCCGACACATATGCACGTACCATATCAGGCAGAATGCGATTATCGGCCCAGTCTCCCCCCCCAATCACATTACCGGCTCTTGCAGATGCGACATGCGCTGTACCATCCTTCGTGAAAAAAGATTTTAAATATGAATTCGTAATTAATTCGGAACACCCTTTTGAAGCGCTGTAAGGATCATCTCCTCCCATGGCATCATTTTCGCGATAGCCCCACATCCATTCATTATTCTGGTAACACTTATCTGTTGTAACATTCACAGCTACTTTTATGGAAGAACAATTTCTTACGGCCTCAAAAAAATTAACCGTTCCCATTAAATTGGTTTCGAAATTATAATGCGGGTCGTTATAGGATTCTATTACCAAAGGCTGGGCAGCCAAATGAAATGCCATATCCGGTTTCACGGCATTGACGTAATTTTGAAGATCTTCTTTGTTTCTGATATCTCCGATCTTATGATGTATTTTTTGACT
This sequence comes from Bacteroidia bacterium, assembly GCA_963422675.2. Taxonomy (GTDB): domain Bacteria; phylum Bacteroidota; class Bacteroidia; order B-17B0; family Aurantibacillaceae; genus UBA4416. The sequence goes on along the minus strand of CAXVYS010000029.1, from coordinate 251,708 downwards.
TAATTGAGTCGTTACAAAATTATCTTTTTCGGAAACAGGATTTAAGGAATAGCCATATACTTCAGCTCCTAATTCCTTTAACCAAATAGCCATCCATGAGCCTTTAAAACCTGTATGGCCTGTTAAAAGCACCTTTTTGCCTTTGTAACAACCTGAAAATAAATCGAGTGAATTCATCTCTTTAAAAATACTTTTAAATTTTAAGTTGAGCAAATTTTAAGGCCAATACCGATCATTTAAAAGCCTATGAAGGTTTAATTTCCTCAATGATCAACTGGATGGAGGTATTACCCCTGAATTCATTTACTTTAATTTTGTAAACGATATCTACCGGGATATTTCTTTTAAAGAAATGAATATAATCTGCTTTATTAAAAGCAATAGCTTCTATTTTAGTCAATTTTGAATTAGGTTGGTATAGCTCCAGTTTTAAATGATTATTACCCACTACTTTTGCAAAACCCGTATCCATAACATGTTTGCTGCAAAAAACAGGAGTCATATTGTGTGGGCCGTGTGGCGCAAACTGGCTAAGAATACGCACCAGTTTATCGGTGATTTCATCCAGTTTAATTTCCAGATCAATTTCGATCATTGGAACAAGCATATAGTCCTTTATCGTTGAGGCCACTTCTCTTTCAAAGGCATCAACAAATGCCGGAACATTTTCTTTTTTAAGAGAAAGGCCTGCTGCAAATTTATGTCCGCCAAACTGCTCCAGTAAATGGCTGCAATTTTCAATCGCCGTGTAAACATCAAAATCCTTTACGCTACGGGCAGAACCTGATACCATTCCGTTTGATTCGGTTAACACAATGGTTGGTTTGTAATATTTTTCGATAACACGTGATGCCACAATCCCTACAATTCCTTTATGCCATCCCGGATTAAATAATACGGTTGATTTGCGGTAAGGTGTAATGACATCATTTTCTAAAATCAAGAGGGCTTCATCGGTTGTACCAAGATCCAGGTCTCTGCGTTGAGAATTAGTGATATTAAGCTTTTGAGAAAAATTTACCGCTTCTTCTTCCGAACAAATCAATAGCTCAACTGCCTTAGAACCATGCTCAATACGACCTGCAGCATTTATACGCGGGCCAACTGTAAATACCAGGGCGGTAATATCCAGTTCTTTGTCCGCTTTACTTAAGGCGATCAATGATTTTAATCCCGGTGAAGGATTTGTATTTAATTTTTTTAAACCGAAATGAGCCAGCACACGGTTTTCCCCCGTAATAGGAACAATATCAGAAGCAATACTTGTAACCACAAGGTCTAAATAAGTATATACTTCCTCCTCATCAATCCCATTCTGAATACAAAATGCCTGGGTCAGCTTAAAGCCAATACCACAACCGGCAAGCTCTTTATAAGGGTAAGGACAATCAGCCTGTTTGGGATCAAGCACGGCAACTGCCGCAGGAATTTCATCACCGGGTAAATGGTGATCACAAATAATAAAATCGATGTTTTTGCTGTTGGCATAATCTATTTTATCATTGGCTTTTATACCGCAATCCAATGCAATAATTAACGAATAATTATTTTCAGCGGCATAATCAATACTCTGGGAAGAAATGCCATACCCTTCCGAGTACCTATCGGGAATATAATAACGGATCTGTGAAATGTACTTTTGAAAGAAGCTGTAAACAAGCGCAACGGAGGTGGTTCCATCCACATCATAATCGCCGAATATCAGTACTTTTTCATTTCTGGAAATAGCCAATGTAATTCTTTCAATGGCTTCGTGCATGCCTTTCATTAAAAAAGGATCATGTAACATTTCCATACCAGGTCTGAAAAATGTTTTAGCTTCTTCAAATGTGGTGATTCCTCTTAAAACAAGCAGCCTTGCAATTAATTCGTCCACCGAAAGTGCTTCCTGCAAACTGCTAACAGCCTGAGGGTTGTTTACAGTGTGTATATTCCATCTTTTTTCCAAGAACTGAATTTTAATTAAATGATTACTAAAAGCGTATTATAAAAGTCTATTTCGACTAATTTCGAAAAGCTCTTATTTTGGAAGGTATTTATTAAAAGCGTTAAGCGATATTATGGTAAACGGACATAATATCATCGTCATCTTCCATTTTATCGATCATTTTTTTAAACTCTTCTTCCTGTTCTTCGGTTAATTCCTTAGTTGTTGTAGGAATAAATGTTTTGATTGTTTCCTTAACCGTATATTTTTTCTCTTCAAGGCCGGCCTGCATCATCCCAAAATCGGTAAACGCAACCTGTACGATCAATTCATTGGTTTCATTATCCCAGGTTAATTCTTCGGCACCATAATCAATCAAATCCAACTCAACATCGTCAGGGTTTAAGCCTGTAGAATCAATTTTAAATAAGCCCTTACGTTCAAACATAAAACTTACAGAACCTGTAGTACCAACAGATCCATTAGCACGGCTAAAATAAACTCGTAAATTGGCAATGGTACGTGTAGGATTATCAGTAGCACATTCTACCAGTACCGGAACGCCAAAAGGCCCGTACCCTTCATAAATAATTTCGTCGTAGTTACTTGTATCTTTTTCTGAGGCACGTTTAATTGCTGCGTCAATATTAGCTTTTGGCATATTTACAGCCTTTGCATTGGCAATACAAGCTCTTAACCGCGGGTTTAATTCAGGATGAGGCCCGGCTGTTTTAACCGCCATTACTATCTCTTTACCTATTTTTGTAAACTGCTTTGCCATTTTAGCATAGCGTTTAAACATTGTTGCTTTTCGGGTTTGAAAAATACGTCCCATAGTATATTGATCTTAATTTTTCTAAATTTCGACAAATTTAACTCAAAAACGCAATTGCTTCACTACTTTTACTATAATTTAAACAACAAAAATGACTCCTTTACAAACATTAGACGTTTTTCAAGTTCATATAATATTGCCGGAAATTTTTAGCACACGCTTTGCTGCATTAATCCCGCAACAATATGCTAAGATCAATGAACTTTTAGAAAAGCGGGTTATATTAAATTATGCCCTGGATATGGCCCGGGTAAATATGTGGATTACCATACAGGCTAAAGATGAAACTGAAGTGATGGATATTTTAGCGACGTTTCCTGTAATGAAAGATGTGAAAGCTGAAATTTATGAATTGGCCTTTTTCAACTCTGCCCCTATTGGCTTACCTGAGTTGATTATGAATTAAATAACCTCACACTCACATACTTCCTTTTCCAAAAGTCGGGATCTTATTCGATCAACACCTTTTTAGTGACACTACCTATTTTGTTTTTATTGTAAAATCTCAAAAAGTAAAGCCCTTTACTACAATTTGAAACCAGCAGAGTAGTATCTGTAATGGCATTTAAAACAATCTCCCCATTCATATTAATCAGCTCCACCCTATCGTAAACCGAGTGGTCGTAGTTTAAAATAATAGTTTCGCTAACCGGATTTTTTAAGTAGATCGGAGAAGCTTCAAACTCTTTTATGCTGTTTGCTCCTGTTGGTGAAATATAAATAATAGTTCTTGCAGAATCTTTTGTTGTAATGGTATTTGTTATAACTCCCGATACGGGCCATACAATAACTGTTGTACCATTACCGGTAACCCTGTATTGATTGGTATTCGATACTACATCTGTTAGTACAAAAGTTTGCGTGGCTGCCGGAGCAAAATTAAAAACAGAATACGTAGCCGTTGAATGCAATGCATATTTTGGTGTAGAAGTGCTACTCGTATCAATGGCAAGGTTTACATGCAATGCACCGGTTATGGTAGTAGTTCCGGCATTGACAACACTTCCGGTAACAGTAACAGTAGTTCCGTTGGTAACTGTATTACTGGGACTAACAGATAACGTACTTCCGGAAATGCCAACGAGCGTTTGTGCTTGTGCAGAAACAAAAAGCAACAAAAAAACAGGAGTCAGTAGTAAGAACCTTAACATAATAATTTCAATTTAATAGATGCTAAAGCGAATTTATTTATTTTAATTCACATTTTATTATTTATTTTACATTAATATTATGCATACAAACTCATGAATATTCTACAAAAGTCGGTTATTTCCATGTCTAAAGAGGAAATAATTAATTACAAACTGTATGCAAATCGTACGCAATCAACGCATATCCGGAAAGATATACTTCTTTTTGACCTTATAAAAAAAACGGCTCATAAGGAGTTGGAAGACGATTCTATTTTTGAAAAACTATACCCGGGTGCCACAAGCAGAAATGTGTATTACCAGTTAAAGAACCGGCTACTATTGGAAATAAACAATAGCCTGGTTCAATTTTACTTTAAAGAGACGGACATTCATTTCATGTACGGAGAACTCAGCCTGTATAAAATATATGTTTCTAAAAACGAATGGGAAGTAGCCCTCTACCATTTAAATAAAGCAGAAAAAAAAGCCCTGGAAATGCAGGATTTTACCATGCTTGATGCCATTTATAATGAACAAATTAATTTATCGGTACAGTATGGTGATATTTCACCGGTAATTTATAAACGTAAAAGAAATGAAAACAGAACAAAACTGGATCACATAAGGGTACTGGATGATGCCCTGGCAGATATTATTTATGAACTCAAAAGAAACCAGACATTTACTAAAACAAAAAGAAATACACTTACTGTTTTAAACAAAGCGATTGAAGAATTAAATACAAAAAAAGAATTAAAAAATAATTTAGCATTTAAAGTTAAGGCTTACAACGCCATCAGCAGGCTACTACTCTCTAAAAAAGATTTTATTTCGTTGGAACAATATGCAATCGCAACTTATAACGAATTTATTGAAAAAAACTATTTCTCGAAATCCAATCATGCTATAAAACTACAGATGCTGGCCTACATCTGTAACACGCTTGCCGCCAACAAAAAACATACACTTGCCCTTGAATATATTGAGTTGCTGCACAAGGCGATGAAAGAATTTAAGAACATGCTGTATAATAATTATGTGTTCTTTTATTATAACGGACTGGCAAATAATTATTCGGTGGTTAATCCGGTAAAGGCCATTGAAGTTTTAAATGAAGCAAAAACAAACACCTCCATCACAAATCATCCGGATCATTTAGGTTATATTTATTTGAACCTAGCAGGAGCTTATTTCGAATTAAAGAACTATAAAACGGCGTTAACACACCTCGTAAAGCTTTACAATCATAAGCTTTTTAATGCTATTGATGAAGGATTTAAAATGAAGATCATTCTCCTCGAAATTGTGTTACGAATTGAGTTAAAAGATTTTGAATATAGTTTAAAATTAACGGCAGGGCTTCTTAAAACCTATAAAACCATTTTGTCATTAGCTGAACACAAGCAGGATTTTGATTTTTTAATACTTATCAAACAGCTGATAGATAAATACACTTTTGAAAATAATAAAACCACAAGAACATTGATCACTAAGTTTTGCAACACAACGTATAAGCAAAACAGTACCAATATTGTAAAATATACCGTTTGGCTTAAAGAAAAATTCAATTTGAGTGCATAAGATTAATTGATCATTATTGAAATTTAAAATAACCCGCACCGTTAAATATATTCTTTGTTTTAATTGGTATATATCGAATACATCCACTCAAATACAAGATCCTTTTAGATTAAAATTAAATTTTTAGATGCATAATATTTAACAAAAACTCTTTTTTTAATGAACACGGCTTAGTCTAATTTTGTTTCAGAATATTAACTAAAACTTAAATACCGTGAAAGAAAAATTACTCTCTATATTAGCCTTGGTCACCATAGGTGTAGCTAATATGCAAGCGCAAACTATGACGGGTGTCATAAATACGCAACCTTGTAATAATAACGGACAGGTTACTGTTTCAACAACGGGCCTTACCCCTCCTATTACTTATAATTATTATGTAAACGGCACTTCAGTTGTTCACTCAAATGTAAACGCAACAACAGATAGCTATTCCGGCATCGCGGCCATGCAACAGATGTATGGATCAAGCAGCATTTATGTGATGGCAACAGATGGCACTAATTCGGCCAGTTACTCTACCAATTTTACGTTACCCTTTACCTATTCCATAACCGTTGATACAGCTATATGTCCTGCACCCGGTAAAATAACCATCAATAATCTTGTTGGTGGAACAGCTCCCTTTTCTTACCATTTTACAAATTATGCCACTTTACAATCGTACACTACAAATCCTGCCTTTGTTCCGGTTGGGCAGTACTCGGTAAGTGTTACCGATGCTGCAGGATGCAATGTTGCCATTTCATATACTGCAAATCAAGGCATTATGGTATCAAATACATCTACCATTACAGCTAATATTACCGGTACCTCTGCAAATTGCACAAACGGTACAGCCTCTATTATACCAACCGGTGGCGTTACACCGTTTACCTATTTATGGAACAATGGAGCCACTACTCCAAACATCAGCGGTTTAAGCAGAGGGAATTACAACTGTACGATAACCGATGCAGGTGGATGCTCAAACTCCTTCTCTTACTATGTACAACAATCTGTAAACATTACATTTAATTCCTCCACTACGAATGCAACCTGTGTTCAAACTAATGGAAGCATTTTGGGCTTTGTAAGCGGCGGTACAGCTCCTTATAATTATTTATGGAGTAACGGAGCCACTACACAAAATATTTCGGGCTTAACCGGTAATACCTCTTACCAGGTACAAATTACGGACGTTAACAATTGCCAGGGAACCGGCTATGTATATGTAAGCGCAACAACACCTATAAATGTTACTTACCTAACTTCACCAAGTTCCTGTACGTTATCTACCGGTGCTGCAACTGTAACTCCAACAGGTGGTACAGCTCCATATACTGTTACCTGGAATACTTATCCTACCAGTACAAGCGGTGTTTCCATTTCAAATAAACCAAGCGGCAATTATGGCTTTACCGTAACAGATGCTGCCGGTTGTATTAGAACGGGAACAGTGTTTATTCCTCCGGTAAGTACCATCAATGCATTTCTTAATAACGGATCAGTTACCTGCCCTGTAACAACAGGCAACCTACTTGTAACGGCCAGTGGCACCAATGGTCCTTTTACCTATTTATGGAACAATGGAGCTACAACACCATCCATAACCGGCGTTACTATTGGTAACTATAACTGTACTATCACCGATGCATTAAACTGTTCTATAAAAAAATATGGTTCTCTTATCCAATCAACACCTCTTACCGTTGGTTTTGCTTCTACTCCATCATCCTGTATTTATACTGCCGATGGTTCCATACTTGCGAATGCAACAGGTGGATTGGCTCCTTATACTTATTTCTGGTCTAACTCACAATCAGGTGCTAATGCAACAGGATTAACTACAGGAAACTATTATGTATCGGTTACCGATGCTAATGGCTGCCATAACAGCTATAACAACAACATGGCAAACGTGGGCTATAATGCTGCAAATAATTCATGTTATTGTACAATTACAGGAACAGTGTATGCTGATGCGAATAATAACTGTACGCGTGATGCAGGTGAAAATGGAATTAACAACATACAGATCCATTGCACAGGCCTCGGTTATGCGTATACAAACAGCAATGGGGTATATAGCTTTATGGCTCCTACAGGCACTTATACACTCACTGAATCTATTCAACAAATTTATCCCCTGGCATCATGCCAGGCAAATAATACAGTAGTATCTGTTACCGCGGGTTCTGGCTGTACCTCTCCGGCTAACTTTGCAAATACTATTTTTCCTATCCATGATCTGCATATTATTACAACCAGTGTTAATCAACCGGTACCGGGTAATACGTATTACCAAAAAGTAATTGTACAAAATGAAGGTACAGTAACCGAAAACACGGTTCAGTTAGGTTACACACACGATGGACAATTATCCTACACCAATTGCACGCCATGGGCATTAACTCAACAAAATGCAGGTGTATATCCTAACTGGTTTAGCATGACATCCGGCTTCCCAACTCTAAATGCAGGAACTTCGTCGTCGTCCTATATTAATTATGGAGTCCCAACAAATGTGCCTATCAATACGGTTGTTAACTTTTATGATAGTATTGCTCATGCTGCTCCCATTTCAACAGTATGGTTAACCGATAATACTCCCTGGAATAATGTGGATAATCACCAGGCAACGGTTGTAAGCTCTTTCGATCCTAACTTTAAAGAAGTAACTCCTAAAGGAACAGGTCCTCAGGGTTATATTTCAACTAAAGACTCTGTATTAACGTATGTAGTACACTTCCAAAACGAAGGAACTTATTATGCTCAAAATATTGTTGTACTGGATTCATTAGATGCTCACCTTGATCTATCAACATTACGTCCGGGTTATTCCGATAAAAATTATACAACGTCTGTGAGTGAAAATGGGGTGATCAAATTTAAATTCAATAACATTAATCTTCCATGGAAATCGGGCTTTGGCGATTTGATGAGTTCAGCAATGTTCACCTATTCCGTTAAGATGAAAAAGAACCTGGCACCGGGTACAAAAATTAAAAATACGGCTGCTATTTACTTTGATTATAATGAGCCGGTGATTACAAACACCACTCTAAATACCATCAAACTGGATGTTTCTGTAAAAGAAATAAAAGGAATGACTTCTGATGATGTTATCCTGTATCCTAACCCAACAAATTCTACTTTCTCTGTTTTAATTAACTCCACGAAAAAAACAGAAAGCGAAGTGAGTATTATTGATATCAGCGGAAGGGTAATCAGTAACAAATCGGTAACGCTTCAAATTGGAGAAAATACAGTTCAGGAAAACACTCATTATTTACAAAGTGGTATCTACTTTTTTCAACTAAAAAGCAATGATCTGCTTATTACAAAAAAATTAATTGTTGTAAAATAAGTTAGAGAGTCTTCTCATAAATAAACCCCTGGTACCATAAGTATCAGGGGTTTATTTTTTAATTAAAGATGAATCATTTTTTTATAAAGCGCTCAGATCAAATTTATGTTCTAATCTTATTCCCCTGTCTGTTTGCGAAACCGTACAGCACTCAATCGTAGGATCATGTTCAAAGAATAAGGTCCATTTATGTTCAGCAGCTTGTTTTAAAATATATTCTTTTTCCAGTAACGTATTTAAAGGGCGTACATCATATCCCATAACGTAAGGCAAAGGCAAATGCCCTGTTGAAGGAATCAAATCAGCCATAAAAATGACGTTGGTTCCTTTATAACTTAACACTGGCAACATCATAGCTTCCGTATGTCCATTCGCTTCGTACATATTAAAGCCCGGCATAAATTCCTGTTCACTATCTATAAAATAAAGCTGCCCGCTTTCTTTTATAGGCATAATATTCTCTTTCAAAAAACTTGCTTTTTCCCGTGGATTGGGATTTACAGCCCATTCCCAATGTTTCTCATTACACCAGTATTTGGCATTTTTAAAAGCCGGTTCAAGTTTTGTTCTGTCTGAATTATAAGAAATACTTCCACCACAATGATCAAAATGCAAATGCGTTAAAAATACATCTGTAATATCATCCCGGTGAAACCCATGTACAGCAAGAGATTTATCCAGCGTATCATTCCCGTGCAAAAAATAATATCCAAAAAACTTATCGTCCTGTTTATTACCCATTCCATTATCAATTAAAATAAGGCGCTTCCCTTCTTTCACTAATAAACAACGCATAGCCCAGCTACACATATTGTTATCATCTGCAGGGTTAGAACGTTGCCATATTGATTTTGGTACAACTCCAAACATAGCACCACCATCTAATTTAAAATGTCCGGTATTGATCGTAAATAATTCCATATGCTAAAATAAATAATATTTAATAATAGTTGAACTTTAATTTGCCCTCACTTAATTCTAAATTAGGAAAAGGAATTTTAATAATATTAATGCCCTGGAAAACAGCTTTTAATAGCTTAGACCGTGTTTTAATTCTTGTAAAATCCACATCCAGCGATACGTAGCACTGCCTGTAACGTTTAAAATAAAACGTATTTCCGTTTTCATCCTGCGCCAGTACATTGTTGTACCTCGCTCCCAGCATGCCGTCGGCACCATATCCTACGGCTACATTAAGCCACTTTGGAAATTTAGTATCTTTTTTAAAAAAGGAAGAAGGATTAAGACTCAGCCAATAGGTTTGCCCGTTATAATCTTTTAATATTTGTGTAGAGAAAGATTTCCCCAGCTGATCGGTTCGGTACTTTGCTAATTTGGTTGGATAAAACGAAAATTTTAACTGAATACGTTGTTCATTCCACAATGCCTTTTGCCCAACAGCTAATCCGCTTCCTAAAGCATTGGCTCCCATATCTCCCCAGCTAAATCCCCAACCCGAACTATACCCATCCATCACTTCAATAGCGCTCATATATGCAAAGCCGCTCAGTCCTCCTATCAGTAATTGTTTCTTTTTAGTGTAGCCTGCCCAATCCATTGCCTGCATCATTAAGCGCCCTGTTTGATAAGTCGTTAGTGTATGCCCGCATTTATCCATTTGCAACCATTCGTCGTTATCATTAAAGGTATGAAACTTAGAGCTGCTATATTGCTGATACCAGGCCTGGTTTAAATAGACGAGGGAACCGGTGGTTAAAGCGATAGAGGAAATCCCTAAAGTCAGTTTTCTTTTCTTTAAAACGGATAAGGAATCGGAAGCAGACACTGATGAAACTGCCAATACATAACCGATGATGAAACATTTTACCCTTAACAACCTGATTGTTTTAAATACTACTCTAAAATTACTAATAAAATCAGTAATGACAGCATTAACTTGATGTTGTGGAGAAAGACGTTGGTATCTTTTGTATTTCATAACCAGGACTCATTTCCATAAAACAAAAAAGCCATTCACCGGTTTGGCAAATGGCTTTTAATCTGTTTATATGAAACTAGTAAGCAGAAAATCCTTGCTTATTCGTTGTTTTATGTTCAATTAATAAACCTACGCAAGCTGCATCAACAGGTTTATGTTCGCTTTTATCCGCAGCACCTTTCGGTACAGTTACTTCAATAATTAATTGGCGGGTAGCTGTACTCTGGAACTCAAATAACGGTTCGTTTTTAGCCGTAGAATTATCATACAAAATCTCGTTTGTTTTAGCATCAAAGATTTTATAATTTAATTTATCGCCAAAAGTTGTTTCGCAACATACGTTAATTCTATAATCCATTCCTTTGTAAATAACACAACGAATTTTAGAAGTCATACCTTGATTAAACAACCCGCTTTTAGATTGTGCATTATAACTCCAGTCGCCATCCCCACCATGTTTTGAATCTACACCACAATATTTACGATGAAACTGACCACACACGCCCGTTTGAGAAAATGAATAAACTGTACTTAATATAAATAATGTTAGAAATATCTTTTTCATAGGATTTATTATTTAGTTAGCGTGTAAGAATTTCTGATTGACTTAATTTTTTCAACAATTACTTTGTATTGATCAGCAGATATAATCAAATCTTTTCCACCACCAAGTACTTTTTTAGTTTTATCAGTTGATTTTAAAGGAGCTGCCTCTTTTTCTCCGATTTTATTAAACTCAGCCTGTAATTCTGTAAATTGTGTTAATACAGAAGCTACATTTGCATCAGATTCGTATTTTTTCAAAAATTCAATCAGATTATCCAATGTGTATTTTTGATCTGCTAAACGTGCTACTACAGGGCTTTTCTCCTCATACTTGGTTAAGTTGGTAGCAATGAATAAACTTTCAATCCATCCACCGGCAACTACCAAAGATAAAGTCGGGCCTTGTTTTCCACTTTCTAAAGTTTCAAAAGAAGAAAAATAAACATCATCCGTAATCACAGATAATGAATCAGGATTTCCTAAATTTCCTTCTAAACGTTTTAATACTTCAGGCTTAATTGCAGAAGACACACCAATTTGATCGCCTAACTGTTTCACGGTTTTAAAATATTTTAATGCCTCAGAACCAATTTCAAAAATACTGCAATAGCTAAGGTCACAACTGTAAATACCAAAGTTTAATGCTTTTGATTTATTATCCGTATAATTTTTTTGATTATCAGGGCTATTTAAAAACGTAGTGTTTTTATTGTTTTTACCACCAATCATTTTTATAAAAGTAAGCATCTCTCCCGGAGAAGGTACCTGAAAAAATGTTTCAGCCGCCACCGGAGCCTGTACTTCTGTTTTTGTAGAATCTACAGAAGATGATTCCTCACTTGCTTCTGTTTTATCGCCTCCGCATGAAGAAAGCATTAATCCCGCTACCACTAATGGAGCGATTAATAAATGTTTACGTTGCATAATCATATACTTGGTTTGGGTTTATTTATTTGCCTATTAATTTAGCTACCAGATCAGCAGCTTCCTGTAACTGAATAGCAGAGTAAACTTTTAGCCCTGACTCATCAATTAATTTTTTAGCAGCTTCAGCATTTGTGCCTTGTAAACGAACAATAATAGGAACAGTAATGTTGCCCATATTTTTGTATGCATCAATAACACCTTGCGCCACTCTATCGCAACGAACGATACCACCAAAAATATTTACTAAAATTGCTTTTACGTTTTTATCTCCTAAAATAATATGAAAGGCTTTTTCAACACGTTCAGCATTAGCTGTTCCACCAACATCCAGGAAGTTAGCAGGCTCACCACCGCTTAATTTGATAATATCCATGGTAGCCATTGCTAAACCTGCACCGTTTACCATACACCCTACGTTTCCATCTAATTTCACATAGTTTAATTCCGCTTTGCGGGCTTCTACGTCAACAGGATTTTCTTCTGTTTCGTCACGCATTGCTTCAATATCTTTATGACGGTATAAAGCGTTGTCATCTAAAGTAACTTTAGCATCTACCGCAATAATTTTATCATCAGATGTTTTTAATACAGGATTAATTTCAAACATAGATGAATCAATCGAATCATATGCTTTATATAATGCTGCAACAAACTTTGTCATTTCTTTGAAAGCGTTACCGCTTAAGCCTAAATTGAAAGCAACTTTACGGCATTGAAAATCACGTAAACCAACTTTAGGATCAATTTCTTCTTTCCAGATTAAGTGAGGAGTAGCTTCTGCTACCTGTTCAATATCCATTCCACCTTCTGTACTGTACATAATAATGTTACGGCCGGTTGAACGGTTTAACAAAATGCTCATATAAAACTCCTTTGTTGGAGTAGCACCCGGATAGTATACATCCTGAGCAACTAATACTTTACTTACTAATTTACCTTCAGCACTGGTTTGAGGTGTAATTAAATGCATCCCGATAATATCAGTAGCACGTTGTTTCACTTCCTCTAAATTTTTGGCTAACTTAACACCACCGCCTTTACCACGGCCACCAGCATGGATCTGTGCTTTAATAACAACCCAATCGCTGTTATATTTAGCTTTCATCTCTTTTGCCGCTTCTACTGCTTGTTCCGGAGTTTCTGCCACAATCCCTTCCTGAATTGCTACACCAAAACTTTTTAATATACTTTTTCCTTGATATTCGTGAATGTTCATAATGGGATAGATCTTAATTTGCTCTCAAAAATAGGATTTTTATCGTAAAAGCAAGCATTTTTACAAAAATAATTGGCTCTTAAAGAGCCTCTATTAACATCTTAGCAATTTTTAATCCGGATTGTAATTTAAAATATTGGTAAAATAAAGCCATTTAGGTCATAATTGGTTTAAAAAGCCTTCCATTACTCCGTATACCTCTTTCAATTCCGATTTAGTAATACAATAAGGAGGAATTAAATATAAAATATTGCCCAAAGGCCTCACAATAATCTGATGTTTAAGGAAATAGGAAGCAATACTTTCCGATGCATTATTTAAATAATGTGTGTGTTCCGCTGTATTTATTTCCAATGCCAGGATAGTTCCCAGGCTTCTCAGCTCTGTTAATTTAGTATGCTGTTGATGCTTCACCACAAACTCTGCATGAAGGCTTGAGATCATCGCGATTTGTTGCCATGTTTCTTCTTTTTCCATCAGGTCCATACTTGCCAAACCGGCCGAACAGGCTGTTGGATTTGCCGTATAGCTATGGCCATGAAAAAACGTTTTGGTTTTATCATCACTAACACAGGCATCGTAAATAAATTGAGCGCAACTTGTTACACCTAAAGGCATATAACCTCCCGTAAGTCCCTTCGAAAGACAAATAATATCAGCCTTATGCTCCAGGTAATCGTTTGCGAAAAACTTCCCGGTTCGTCCAAAACCAGTCATCACTTCATCCGCAATACACACAATGTGATGAGTTTTGCAAATAGCAATAAGCTCATCCAAATAAGCGGCTTCATACATCAACATACCTGACGCTCCCTGTACCAAAGGCTCAAAAATAAAGCCTGCTATATCATTGTGATTTGTAAACCAAGAGTGCAGGGTTGTTTTGATATCTTCTATGTTATCTGCTGTTGGCAAAGGAATATGAATCACATCGAACAACAGGTTTTCAAACGCGTTATTAAATACATTACGGGCCCCCACACTCATACCTCCAAACGTATCACCATGATAGGCATTTTCAAAAGCAATAAATTTTTTCTTTTGAATGCCCTGGTTATGCCAATATTGAAGCACCATTTTTAAACCCACTTCCACAGCCGTTGAGCCATTATCCGAGTAAAATACTTTCGACTGGTTTTTTGGCAAATGCTGTATTAATTTTTCCGCTAAATTTACAGCGGGTTCATGTGTAAAAGCACTAAAAATAGCATGCTCCAGGGTATGAAGCTGTTCACTTACCTTTTGAGAAATATAAGGATGGCAATGCCCATGTAAATTAACCCACCAGCTGGAAATAGCATCCAGTAATTTATTACCGTTGGCGTCATAAAAATAAGCGCCTTCTCCTTTTACCAAATGAACAGGCTCTTCAGCATATTTTAAATGCGTAAAAGGATGCCAAACGTATTGGCTGTCTTTCTGTATAACTCTACTAAAATTCAAGAATAATATTTTTTTCGATTCGAATGTATATAAAATAATTCATTTGCTATATTTATGCTTTTATATAACATAAAATCATGGACTTAGAATTTAATAAAAATGATGATAAAATGCGTTTGCTTATTTCTCAAATGGAGCAACGTTTAAATAAAATATATGAAGGCGGTGGTAAAAAACGCATCGAAAAATTACACGAACAGGGAAAAATGAGCGCGCGTGAGCGTATTGATTTTTTATTGGATAAAGATACCCCTCGTTTTGAAATGGGTGCCTTTGCAGGTTACGAAATGTATGCCGAACATGGCGGTTGTCCCGGTGGTGGCGTCGTAATTGTAATAGGCTATGTTAGCGGCAAACAATGTATTGTAGTGGCTAACGATGCTACTGTGAAAGCAGGTGCATGGTTTCCTATAACAGGTAAAAAGAATTTACGTGCACAGGAAATTGCTATGGAAAACCGTTTACCTATTATTTATTTAGTAGATAGCGCAGGTGTTTATTTACCATTACAGGATGAAATTTTTCCTGACAAAGAACACTTCGGACGTATTTTTCGTAACAACGCCGTGATGAGCGGAATGGGTATTTTACAGGTATCTGCCGTAATGGGCAGTTGTGTAGCAGGTGGTGCGTATTTACCAATTATGAGCGACGAAGCTATGATCGTTGATAAAACAGGTTCTATCTTTTTAGCAGGTTCATATTTGGTAAAAGCAGCTATTGGTGAAACCATTGATAACGAAACACTAGGTGGAGCTACAACACATTGCGAAATAAGCGGAGTAACCGATTATAAATGTAAAGATGATACGGATTGCTTAACCCGCATTCGTAATATTATGGGTAAAGTAGGCGATTATAATAAAGCCGGCTTTAACCGTGAAACCCCTGCCCTACCTAAAAAAGATCCAAAAGAAATTTACGGCATTATACCTGATACCCGCGATAAACAATACGAAATACGCGAAGTGATTGAGCGTTTGGTGGATGGTGGCGAACATGATGAATACAAAGAATTATATGGTCAATCGATTGTATGTACTTATGCACGCATTGATGGTTGGGCTGTTGGTATTGTTGCTAACCAACGCAAAGTGGTAAAAAGTAAAAAAGGCGAAATGCAATTTGGTGGCGTTATTTATAGCGACAGCGCTGATAAAGCAGCCCGCTTTATTATGAATTGTAACCAAAAGAAAATTCCTTTGGTATTCCTGCAGGATGCTACGGGCTTTATGGTTGGCTCACGCAGCGAGCAGGGTGGCATTATTAAAGACGGTGCTAAACTGGTAAGTGCCATGGCTAATTCAGTAGTTCCAAAATTCACTATTATTTTAGGGAATAGCTATGGTGCCGCAAATTATGCGATGTGCGGTAAAGCTTACGACCCCCGTTTAATTGTTGGTTGGCCAACTGCACAGGTTGCCGTAATGGGCGGAGCACAAGCTGCTAAAGTGTTAGTACAAATTGAAGTAGCCTCTTTAAAAGCAAAAGGCGAAGAAATTACTCCCGAAAAAGAAGCGGAACTTTATAATAAAACAAAAGACCGTTACGATACGCAAACAACTCCTTATTATGCGGCTTCCCGTTTGTGGCTGGATGCCATTATTGATCCGTTGGAAACACGTAAAGTAATTAGTATGGGTATTGAAATGGCGAACCATTCTCCTATTACTAAACAATACAATATTGGTGTTTTACAAACCTAACCGTGTTGGAAAAGGAAGCCGTATATATCATTACAGAAATTGATTTTCCTGAAGCTAATGTTTCTCTCAGGTCTAATGGAATTATGTATGTTTTGTTTAAAGAAAATTGTGTACTGGATGTTAGTTTACAGATCAGATTATTTGAGGCTTATGACAAAATAACACAGGGCAAATTAATCCCTTATTTATTTCTGGCAGATGACGGTGTAATCGTTACTAAAGAAGCCCGAGAGAATTCTATTGAATTAGAGGAAAAAACACCCCGTTCAGCTTCTGCTATTGTTGTAACAAGTCTGGCTTATAAATTAATTGCCAACTTTTACTTACAGTTTAACAAGCCTAAAAAACCCTATAAAGTATTTAGCACTAAAGAAGCAGCCATTGAATGGTTGAGTAACTTTTTAAGTTAATAAGGTACCCAAAATGAAACAAACTGTTTTAACAACCTTCCTGCTTTTTTCTTTTATGTTATTTCATGCTCAAACTAAAACACCAGCTATATTCAGGTGGCAGGATACATCCGCTAAAAAACATTTAAAAAGATATGTGCATCATGATACACTCATTAAAACATCAGATGCTGTTTTACACATCAGCTATAATAACGATTCATTAAAACCTTACCTGTTACTGCTTCATGGCATGGGCACCAATGCCCGTACTAACTGGAGTAGCCAGATAAAATCCTTATCCAAAGCATTTAATTTAATTATGCCCGATCTTATTTATTTCGGGGAAAGCAGCTCCGCTAGCCAAAATTATTCCGTTGAATTTCAAGTGCAACAAATCCATGAAGCTATTTTAAAATTACAGCTTAGTCAAAAAATAAATGTGATGGGCTTTAGCTATGGTGGGTTAGCTGCTGCCATGTACAATGAATTATATGTATCCGGTGTTCACAAACTCATTATCATTGATGGACCTGTGAAGTTTTTCTCCGGTGAAATGGCAGATAGTTTAGCGAATGCCGTGGGGATAAAAGGGATTAACAATGTAGTTGCACCGGTTACCCTCGAAGGATTTAAAGCGATGCAAAAAGCAGTAATGTCTTCTTCTTTTCCGGCTACTAAACGCCTCAAACGCAAGATCATTAATTACCTGTTTATACCAACAAAATCAATCAGAGATAAACAAATGGATTATTTAGTGGGGCATCAAAAACAATATCAGAACTATTCTTATCATTTGGATAAAACACCTACCCTATTGATCTGGGGAGAAAAAGATGGTATCGTTCCTGTTTCCGTGGGGAAAGAACTCCATAAAGCCTACCCTGAAACTCAATTACTGGTATTCCCCAAAGCCAAGCATGATGCGCATTTCAGGGAAAGTAAAAAACTGAATAAAGCCGTAATCGAATTTATTAAACATTAATTGACTATTCATTTCAAAAAAATTAGATTTGTACATGGAAAAGACCAAAATATTAGATTCTAAGCAAATTGATCAGAAATTAAATCGTATGGCTTACCAGGTTTACGAAAACAACTTTAAAGAAAAGGAATTACTGATTGTAGGGATTGAAGGGAATGGCTATAAAGTAGCAGAAAGAATTGCTGCTATCTTAAATTCTATTTCTACCATAAAAACCAAAGTTGGTAAAATTAAAATAGATAAAGAAAATCCCTGGTCGTTTGAACCTAAAATTGATTTCACTGAAAAAGATTTCGAAAACAAATGTGTGATTTTAGTAGACGATGTTTTAAACAGTGGTAAAACATTAATTTATGCGGTGAAACTTTTCTTAAATAAACCGGTTAAACAATTAAATACATTAGTTCTGGTTGACAGAAGCCATACACGTTTCCCTGTGAAGGCTGATTTTGTAGGGCTTTCCTTATCTACTACGCTACAGGAACGGATAGATACTGATTTTTCAAAAAAAGGAAAAGAAGCGGTTTACCTTGTGTAACACTTCATACAAATACTTCATAAAAAAACCATCCTGTTGTCGGATGGTTTTTTTTATATAAACGTTTTGTTATTTATTTAAGAAGCGTTACATGCCCCACATACTGGTGGTTCTTGCCCAGTACATCTTTAATCTTCACCTTCCAGGTATAGACATCCTGTTGTACTTCTTCCGGTTTACCGGTCTTTTTCCCATCCCAGCCTTTGGCAATGTCATTCGAGTAATAAATCATTTCTCCCCAACGATCAAAGATCCACATGTCATACTTCTCAATCCCGATTCCTTTGCCGGAGAACAGGTCATTCACATGATCTGAGTTGGCAGGGGTAAAGGCATTGGGGATATAAAACGTAAACTCCGGATTAATGTCTATGGATACATAGGCGGTGTCTCTGCAGCCGTATTGATTCATCACTATTAAATTGGTGTGATAGGACTGGGCGGTTTCATCACTGTATAAATGGGTGGGGTTCACATTCAGGGAATCGGTCTTGTAGGGGCCATCGCCAAAACTCCACCACCATTTACTATAATCCTGTGATTGGTTAATAAAGTATTCCAGGGGGGTTACCACATTCCCCGGATCGGGGTTAATGGTGTAACTGGCAATAGGGGTGGGATACACGGTAATGAAGGAGAGTTGGGTCAAGGAATCGCTACAGCCTTTGTCGGTGGTAACTACCAGTTTGACATCGTAGTGGGAGAGTTGATTGCTCGTGGTATTGTTATAACAGTGGTTTTGGGGGCTACCGGTGCTGGCATCGGTGGTGGTGCCGTCTCCGTAATCCCATTTCCAGTCATTGATCTGGCCGGGGCCGGTTATGGCTGCGGTGGTCGTGGTAAAGGTCACGCAATGGATCGGGCAGCCGGCCGGTTTGTCTACCAGGAACTGGGCTTTAGGGACATAATCTACATACACGGGTACTTTGAGGGTATCTCTGCATTGGCCGGGGCTGGAAACAGAGATCAGGGCTACGGTTTGGCTACCGGCCGAGGGGTAAATGTAACTGACCGTGGCTTGTCCATTCGCTTCTATTGTGCTTAAGTTATTGTTGTAATCCCAAAACCAGTCGGTTACGGTGCCACTACCCGCTTGTTCTACGGCGGTAAAGGTCATCGCTTTCCCATCGCAGGCGGAACTGTGGCTGATCGTCATGATCGGTTTTTTGTATACGTCAATGGCTTTGATCACCTGACCAAGGCAGCCATTGTTGGAGGTAACGGTCAGGGTCACATTGTAGGTGGCAGGGCTGCTGTAGTTATGACTCACCGTAGGGGTAGCAGAGGCCGTGGTGCTGCCATCCCCAAAGGCCCAGGCGTAATTGGTATTGGTGCCTACGGCGATACTGCTGAGGCTACCGTCAAAGGTATTGGGTTGGTTGTTAATGCATTTGTTAAGGTAGCTAAAGTCGGGGACGGGGCTCGGGTTGACGTACACCGTGAGGGTGCTGATGGCATTGGAACAGGTGAGTCCTACCGTGGGGGTGGTGGATACCGTGTAGGAGACCATATTGGTGCCATAGCCGGGGTATATGTAATTGGCGGTAGATACGCCACTGGCGTCTACGGTGCCGTTACTTAAAAAGTCCCATTGGTAGGCGTTAATGGCGTTCCCATTGCCATTGCTGGCATCGGTATGTTGGGTAGCGGTGCCATAGCATACGATGTTGGAGCTAAAGGAGGCGGTGGGTACGGAGTACACATGAACTTGTTTAACGATGTTGTCGATACAGTTATGGCTGCTGGTGGCCGTCAGGGTCACATTGTAGATGGCATTGCCATTGGTGCCAAGGGTGTAGCTATGGATGGGGTTAATGGCATTGGCATTGGGGCTGCCATCGGCAAAGGCCCAGTCGTAGGTCGGGGTGGTGCCTACATTGGCATTGGTGGTCGTATTGGTGAGGTTGGTAAAGGTGGTGGCGGTGCCATAGCATACGTTATCGGGTGAGAAGTTGGGAAGGGCATGGCCCCATACGTTCACGGCTAAGCTAAAGCTTTGGCTACAGCCATTGCTGGTGCTGGCGACAAGGCTCGTGGTAAAGGTGCCCGATGAGGGGTAGGTATAGCTGGGGGACTGGGTGGTGTTATCTACTGTCCCGTCTGTGGTATAATCCCAGCTCCAACTGGTAACTGTACCGGTACCGGCACTGGACTGGTCGGTGAAGGTGGTGCCTATGCCCTGGCACACGGAGCTGGTACTAAAACTCGCTGTGGGGGATGGGTAAATGGTAAGGGTTTGGGTAATGCTGGCACTACAGGTGGTGTTGGAGGTAATGTCCAGGGTAATCGTTTTTACGCCACTGCTGTTATAGGTCAAACTTGGGGGGGTCTGGATACTGCTGCTCGTGGGGTTGGAGCCTGCTCCAAAGTTCCAGTTGTATAAGGAGATGTTATCGGGTAAGGGAACACTGGAGGTGTTGTTTAACAGGACGTTCGTGCCGATACAGGCATTGGCGGGACTAAAGGTGGCGGTGGGAAGGGCATTAACCTGTACGGCGATCGTAGTGCTGTCGCTGCAACCATTGTTACTGGTGGCTTTGAGTTCTACGCTGTAGGTGCCTGCGGCGCTATAGGTTTTCGTCGGGGACTGGGTCGTGTTATCGACTGTGCCATTGTTATCAAAATCCCAGCTCCAACCACTGATGGTGGACGTGGGGGTAATCACTGAGCTGTTGGTGAAGGTCGTGGCGGTGTTTAAGCACACGGGGTTAGCCGTAAAGCTTATCGTGGGTTTTGGGAAAATGGTGATGGTTTTAGCAATCGAGTCTTTGCATAAACCGGCATCGATCACTAAGAGTTTAACGGTATAGGTCCCCGCAGTAGCATAAGTGTGCGAAGGGCCTGCGCCCATCCCTACTCCTGTTCCATCGCCCCAGTTCCAAATCTGGGAAACTAAACTCACCGTAGGGGTGCTCGTGCTCGTAAAGTTCGACACAATCCCTAAACACGAATTAGATAATATGAAATTGGAGGTGAATCCGGAAGTAAGGGTAATTACTTTTGTAATGCTATCAAAGCATCCGCCGTTGGAAACCTTGAGTTCGGTGGTATAGGTTCCTGCCGATGGAAAAACATGGCTGGTATTGGCTGTTGTATTATCTACTGTCCCGTTATTATCAAAATCCCAATAATAATTAATAATGGCTCCCCCTCCGTTTGCACTTGAATTATCTGCAAATGGTACTGAAAATGAATTCTGGCAGGCAGAAGTGGTAAATGTAAAATTAGCTAACGGACTTCCGCTTGTGAGCAAGGCCATTGTATAAGTGTAAATAGCTGTTCCGCAGGATGAATAAGGCGTACACTGAACCGTATAGGTACCGGGAACCGACGACATAACCGTTTGCACATGTACTGTACTAACGGTGCTCGTGGGAGGGCCAGCCCAGGTATAGGAGGTCATGCCTCCCGGAGCCGTTAATGTACCTGTGGTACCGGCACATCCTCCAATAACATTGGTAGTTAACTGTGCGCATTGCCCGTCAACATACGTGTATGCCCAATCGTAATTATACACACACCATTTATTCTGAATCTCAATAGTTACATTTTGCCCGATATAAGGAGTAAGATCAAACCCAACATTTGTCCAGGGAATATAAGTGGTAGGATAGCTTTGGTTACCAATATTAACCCCATTAGCTCCTGTTTGAAAACCGGTTAATCCATAAGAACTCCCTACTCCGGCCGAATTATCAGCATAATAACATTCAAAAACAGGACATGGAATAATATTGTTTGACTGATCAAAGAATCTGATATTTACTTTAGCTGCATCCCCTGCCGTGTGAGGGAAATTTAAGATCACCATGGCCATTTTTAGCAGGTAGTAAGCATTTGCCGCTGTTACAGCAAACGTTTGCCTGGCGGAACTTGTGGTTGGATTGGTAGCATTACCAAGTTTTAAAGAAAAATTTCCACCGGGACAAACTTCCGGAAAACTTCCATAAGGATCGAGTGCACCACCCGATGTATTTACGACATCCCCTGTAACTACCCAGCCCGTAGTGGTACCCGTTTCAAAATCTACATTGGTACAGGGGGTCTGAGGTGTTGGATTTCCCGGTCTTGCACCATTTCCGGAAGTACCGTTTAAATTGTATTTTTTATTGATGTAGTTCCGTTTTGTATAGTTAATGAAGTTATTCAAGTCTAATCCTAATACTCCTCCGATATTCGCATGCTGCCTTGCTCCTGCTTCATCATAGCCCAAAAGAGAATCCTGGTCAAAAACAGTTTGAATGGTTAAAATCGGCTGGGTAGTTTGCGCTCCATGAGTTTGATCATGAGTGTGTTGCATTAATGTTTGCGCAAATACATGTATATCCGAGAAACACAAAAAAACAATCACAAAAAAGGTTTTCAATAAATTTTTCATCGGCATAAATTATTAGTGGCAATTAAAAGTAATCATTATTTCGTCAAAATAGTATTCCTATAATAGCCCAAACCACCCTTTAGCTCATTTAAACCTCCAATTCCTGATTAATGTTTTTTTTGTATCTTTGCCGACTAATTTTTTGAACGATGATTTCTGTTTCTAATGTGAGTTTGCAATATGGCAAACGTATTTTGTTTGATGAAGTAAATGTGAAATTTACACCGGGTAACTGCTATGGTTTAATTGGCGCCAATGGTGCAGGTAAATCTACATTTATGAAGATTTTATCGGGCGATATTGATCCTACCAAAGGGCAGGTACACATTTTACCGGGAATGCGGATGAGTGTTTTAAAACAAAATCACTTTGAGTTTGACGAATTTACGGTTTTGGATACGGTAATGATGGGTAATAAACGCCTTCATGAGATCATGAAAGAAAAGGATGCCATTTATGCAAAACCCGATTTTAGTGATGCTGACGGTAACAGAGCGGCTGAATTAGAAGCTGAGTTTGGAGAAATGAATGGATGGAACGCGGAAAGCGATGCTGCTACATTACTCACTAACGTTGGTATTCCTGTAGAATCTCATTTTAAATTAATGAAAGATTTAACCGGAAAAGATAAAGTAAAGATCTTATTAACACAGGCTATTTTTGGTAACCCGGATATTTTATTATTAGATGAACCTACGAATGACCTGGATGTTGAAACCATTTCATGGTTAGAAAATTATTTAGCGGACTTTGAAAACACGGTAATTGTGATCAGTCACGACAGACACTTTTTAGATGCGGTTTGTACTCATACCTGCGACATTGATTATAGTAAATTAAAAACCTATACAGGTAATTATAGCTTCTGGTATCAAATGAGTCAATTGGCATTAAAGCAACGCAGCGATGCCAATAAAAAAACAGAAGACAAGCGTTTGGAGTTACAGGAGTTTGTCCGTCGTTTCAGTGCCAATGCCAGTAAATCGAGCCAGGCTACTTCGCGTAAAAAATTATTGGATAAATTAGTGGTAGATGAGATTCCGCCAAGTACCCGTAAATATCCGGGAATCATTTTTAAACAGGAACGTGAAGCCGGTGATCAGATTTTACATATCGAAAATTTATCCAAATCAAATGTAGATGGCATTTTATTTAAAAATGTAAATATCAATGTTGCCAAAGGAGATAAAATCGCGTTCATCGCAAAAAACCATTTAGCCATTACCGCCCTGTTCGACATCATTAATGAAGAAGACAAAGCAGATACAGGAGAGTATAAATTCGGAACAACTATCCATAAAGGGTATTTACCAAATGATAATGCCAAATATTTTACCGGCGATATGAATTTAATGGATTGGCTGCGTCAATATTCATCCAATAAAGATGAAAGCTACGTTCGTGGATTCTTAGGTAAAATGTTATTTAGTGGTGAAGAAGTTTTAAAAAAATGTTCAGTATTATCAGGAGGAGAAAAAGTACGTTGTATGACAAGCCGTATGATGCAGGTTAATCCTAACATGTTGATACTTGATGAACCTACTAACCATTTAGATCTGGAAAGTATTATTGCCTATAACGATGCCTTGAAAGATTTTACCGGTTGTATTTTACTGACAAGTCATGATCATGAGTTAATGCAAACGGTGGCTAATCGTATTATTGAATTAACACCAAACGGTATTATTGATAAGAAAATGACTTACGATGAATATTTAGCAAATGATTCTGTTAAAGAACAACGTATGAAATTATATGGTTCTTTAGCTTAATTTTTATTTCTTCACAATAAATTAAACCAGTAATTACAAAAAAAGAAACTATTGTAATTCGCAATTAATATTGATAGAGCTGTCATTCAACAGAACCCAGTTAGATTGATATTTTTCACAATCACGATCCGCTTTTATTTTTGTTTTATGTTTTATTTCAAAACTTGAATACGAATCAGATTTAACATTCATTAAATACTGAATTCGACAACTGCATACGTAGTCTTTTTTACTACAAGATGCCAAAACCAATAAAACAACCATTATAATTATTGGCCGCATCGTTTAAGGCGTTTGTGAATGTATTTCGCATTGTCCAACAAAGCCCTTTTTTGAATTAGCATACTCAGTAGCCTGTTCCACACATTTATCAAATGCTTTAGATGTTGTTTTTTCCTTAATCTTATAATCTTTAGATGTAGAGTCAGAAAAAACGCAATGGCAATTATAATTTCGTTTACAAGAAAAAAATGTAACCGCTATAGCGAGTATAAATAGGTATTTCATATTTTTTTATAAAAATAGCAAAAAAAAAGCGGACATTCAAATTTTGCTAATTTCAATTCGGTTTACTTTTTTTCTGTAACTTTCCCTCATAATTAAGTTATAGAGAAATGCAGAGAATTATTGTTATACTTTTTGTTTTGCTTTTCAGCGATTCCCTTTTAGCTCAGTTATCCGAATCCGATAAAAATTATTACCGGGGGCTCGAAGATTCTTTACAAAAAATAAAAACAAGGGTTTTTTTTAGCAACAAAGAAGCCAACCGCTTTGCCGCAAACAAAGATTTTTTAGCCTTATGGACTTTCATTTTAAAAGATGAAAAATCGATGCAATATCCGTTTGACAGCTTAAAAAAAGATGTGTCCTTGTTAACTTCTCCCGATAAAAAATTCAGGATCATTACCTGGGATATGCGTAAGGAAGATCAAACCTATGTTTACTTTGGTTACATACAGGTTAATAATTCCAAGACTACTAAAAAAGGATTATTTAAAAAAGAAACGGTTTCGCAATATGAGGTTTTTCCATTACTGGATAAATCGGGAACCGTTAAAACTCCCGAGAACTATGTCGCTGATCCGAGCAAATGGTTTGGAATGTTATACGTGGATATTATCAAATCCGATGATGATTTTTATACACTGATTGGTTGGGATGGAAATGAAAAATTAACGCAACGTAAATTCATTGATGTATTAACTTTTAAGGAAGACGGTACACCCCTATTTGGGAAAGATGTGTTTAAGATCCCCGGTAAGTTTGCCAAACGGGTAATGTTTGAATATGCCAGTGAAGTTTCCATGTCGCTTAAATATAATACCGGCCGGAAACAAATTATTTTTAGCCACTTAGCTCCTAATACACCAGATCCTAATTTGGTAGGGCAATACCAGTATTATGGCCCTGATGGAAGCTTTGATGCCTTATCTATGAAAAAAGGGAAATGGGCCTATGAACCGGCGATAGATATACGAAAAGACAAGGATAAAAATGATAATGTAAAAAAACCTGAACCCGATAAACAAACTCCGGTTTATAAACCTAAATAAAACAAAAAGTATAAAGTAGTAAGTATAAAGGCACTCTTTTCTTACTACTTTATACTTAGTACTTAAATCTAAAGCGCATGATACAAAAATTACTACTACTTACTGCACTGCTCATAAATATTAATCTGTTGGCACAGGATGATGATGAAAAGGCTTCTAAATTTTGTAATGAAATAGATAATAAACAGGCATTAAAACTTTACGAAAAAGCGCTAGATAAAAAACAATACAAAAAACCGGAACGTCTTGAGTTTTTAAGAAAATGCCTGGAAGCTGAGCCTGATTTCGCAGAGGCAAATTTAGTGATGGGGAATGAAATTGTAGTAACCTGTAAATTACAGGATAAAGCCTTTTCGCCCGCCGTACCTTACTTTTACAAAGCAATTGCTTCTTGTCCTCAAGTACATTCGGAGCCTTATTATTTTATCGGGTTTGATTATTATGAAGCCATGAAAAATGATTCGGCCATCAAATACCTTGAAAAATTCATCAGGTTTAAGGATCAGGATGAGAAAAAATTTGCAAAGGATTATGAAGTGGAGATTTACCAGGCCAAAGAAATGATCAAGTTTGCAAAAAAAGAAAGCGAGCTTAAAAAAAAGATTGTTCCTTTTGAACCTAAAGTCGTAAAAGGCGTTTCAACACCTACGGATGAATACCTTGCTTATATATCTCCTGATGATAAATTATGTTTTTTCACCCGAAGAGTTGCCGTAAAAAATATGAACCAGGTATATGCCTCCGATAAAGAAAAGGAAGTATTTATGGTGGCAGAACGAGATAAAACAGGCACTTTTAATGCCGGAGAATTAATGTCGCCTCCTTTTAATATTACGGATGATAACCAGGGAGGTTGCACTATCTCCATTGACAATAAACGGTTATACTTTGCAATGTCGCGCCAGGAAGGTGGTAACCAACCCAACTGTGATATTTATGTAAGTGAAAACATTAATGATGAGTGGAGTGAAATCAGGAAACTGGGAGCTAACGTTAACCACCCTGTGTATTGGGATTCACAACCAAGCTTAAGTGCAGATGGGAATACGCTCTATTTTGCAAGCGACAGGCCCGGAGGCTTTGGCGGGATTGATATTTATTTTACTAAAAGAGATGTTAATACAGGTGCGTGGGGAGTTCCTCAAAATGCAGGCCCTAAAATTAATACGGCCGGCGATGAAAAAACACCTTTTATTCACTCAGATAGTGAAACGCTGTACTTTAGCAGTAACGGGCATTTCGGCTTTGGCAAGTATGATATTTTCTATATCCGCAAAGATGAAAAAGGGCAATGGAAAGAAGCAGAAAATATTGGTTACCCGATTAATACGGAAGCAGATGATACCGGATTTTTTGTAAGCACAGACAGTAAAACAGGTTATTTCTTTTCTTACGATGAAGGTAAAATGAGAGGCAAAGGGATCGGTAAGTACGACCTTTATTCGTTTGATCTTTATAAAGAAGCAAGGCCTCAGGAAACAACCTTTTTAAGTGGAGAGATAAAAGATAAAGAAGGAAACGTCATAGAGGGTGGTAAAGTAGAAGTACTCAATACCGTAACCAAAGAAAAAACAGATGCCGTAGTTGATTCTTCTACCGGTAAATTTATGGTAGCGATTAACCTAAAAAAGAAGGACGATTTGTTGGTTACCGTAAAGAAAAATGATTACGCTTTCAGTTCAAAAATTATTAATATAAAAGATGCCAGCTTTGCCAACAAGCCGAAAGAAATAAAAATGGAATTAAATGAAGCGAAGGCAGGAACTTCATTCGTATTAAATAATTTATATTATACCACTAACTCCGCCGATCTTAAACCTGAATCATTTATTGTATTAGAATCGTTTGTAGGCTATTTAAAAGAAAATCCTTCTATGACCATAGAGATACAAGGCCACACCGACAATGTGGGTGGAGCTGCAACCAATGAAGCCTTATCTGCTAACAGGGCTTACACGGTAAAAGCTTTTTTAGAAGAAAAAGGAATTGACGGAAAACGGATTACCGCTAAGGGATACGGACCAAACAAACCTATTGCAGATAATGCCACGGAGGAAGGTAAAGCTAAAAACAGGCGTACAGAATTTTTAATTACGAATAGATAAGAGTGTACTCTTCTCTCCATCATGAATAGCTTCTCAAATGAAATCCACTAAAAAGGTATTCATGGTATTTACTGATTTAGTCATTCATGGGTTTAAGCTATACGTTAAATTGAAGTAAAACGAGCCTATAATTTTTAATACTCAATAAATACATTATTTTTATATCATCTAACACCCTTTATATGATAAAAAACATAATTGCGTCGCTTGTAGTATTGGCATCCTTACAATCCTTTGCTCAAAAAAGTTTTAAAAAAAACACCAATGTAATTGCTTTTGGAGCAGACATTGGCGTTTATAATTATACGTCGAAAGTTTCTACAAACTCTACTTCCAACACAGATAACGCAGCCAACAAAACCCTGAGTTTACAATACGAAAGGGGAATCCTTAATTGGCTTGGTATAGGTGCAAAAGTAGGCATCTCCGATTATTTTACCAGCAAAGACACTATCACTCATACAAAACCTTCTGTAAAAGCCATTGATGCTTCTTTATTAGTAAACGCTCATTTTGTGAGAGCAAAGTATGTGGATATGTTTGGAGGATTTAATATTGGTTACTCTCATATGAACTGGGAAGCCAGGGATCAAAACATTTCAAATGCTACCGGTGGTGGCTTAATGTATGATATTCATCTACAACCCCGTTTTTATTTTGGACAACATATAGGGATGTTTATAAACCTGGCCTATATTCATTATTCATATCCTCATATGGATTTCCAGAATACGTATACCAAATACACGGATATTTTAGATCTGAGGGGTGGCGGTATTAATTTCGGACTTGGTATACAAGGCAAATTTTAATTCGTCTTTTAAGTATTAATGCATCTTTAAAAATCACAAACTATGTATTTTACGATTACTAAAACCTATTTCAATTATAAGATATACCTATTTGTTATCATAACACTTCTATTTCCTAAAAGTTATTTTTCACAAATAGGCACATGGTCACAGGTTGTTACTATTGCTCCTTATGCAAGCGGTGGCGTTATGCTGCTCATGACCGACGGTACCGTATTAGTGAAAACCAACGGAGGCGGTGGAGATGGCATTGGTAATATATGGAGCAGACTAACGCCTGATATACATGGCAGCTATGCAAACGGGTCATGGTCGCTGGTTCCACCAATGAATGATACCCGCTTATATTTTTCGTCCCGCATATTAAGAGATGGACGCTTATATATTGCAGGAGGAGAATATGGTACAGGTAAGGCTCATGCCGAAATTTATGATCCGTTGTTTGATTATTGGTTAATCACAAATCCGTTGAACCCGGGAGATTCAATTAGTGATGCCAATTCTGAATTACTTCCTGATGGAAGGGTACTTCAGGCACTTGTAGAATCCACAACTTTTGGTTATAAGGGTAATGTGATTTATGATCCAAAAACGAATCAGTATACTCCTGCCCCAGCCTGTCATAATAGCCATGATGAGTCTTCCTGGGTTAAATTACCCGACAACAGTATTTTGTTTGTAGATCTTGGGGCAACTTCATCTGAACGGTACATCCCTTCATTAAATCAGTGGTTAGTGGATGCTACGGTTCCTTTAAATCTATACGATCCTTATGCTTACGAAACAGGAGGTGCTTTTATGTTGCCTAACGGCCAGGCCTTTTTTATTGGCGGATCCGGTAAAACAGCTTATTATACTCCATCAGGGACACCGGCTCATGGCACATGGACTGCCGGCCCTAATGTTCCAAATAATAACGGGGCTGTTGATGCGGCAGCGGCTATGATGGCAAACGGAAAACTACTCTGTGCTTTTTCACCCACTCCAAGCAGTAATGTTATTGATAGTATGTATAAATCGCCTACTTATTTTTATGAGTTTGATTATACTACCAATACATTTACTTCTGTTCCGGCACCCGACGGAAGTTCAAATATAGATGCTGCGTGTTACACGACCAATATGCTTGATTTACCAGATGGTACTGTTTTATATTCTACACAGGGAAGTTCTCAATATTATATTTACACCCCTAACGGTATTGCTCTTACGAGCGGTAAACCAACCATCAATACTATTACTCAAAAAACCTGTGATTCGTTAAGGTTAACAGGAACCTTGTTTAACGGAATATCTGAAGGAGCAGGTTACGGAGACGATTGGCAAATGGCCACTAATTACCCAATTGTGAGACTTACCAATGGAACTAATGTATACTATGCCCATACCTATAACTGGAACAGCGATGGTATACAAAGAGGTAGTTTGGCAGATACAACTTATTGTACTTTGCCTATCGGCTTACCTCACGCAACCTATTCTTTGGTAGTTACTGCCAATGGCATCAGCTCCGATCCCATTAATTTTACCTATTGTACGCTTGGCCTTACCGATCTTAACTCCCCAATCCATCCGATTAATATATATCCTAATCCGGGTTCTCAACAAATACAGGTGGAGTTTACAACCTCTCAAACTTCAGCGTATGTGTTAACTATTTCTGACCTTGTTGGCCGCGAAATGATACAGGATAAAGGTATTT
The DNA here is from genome assembly GCA_963422675.2 of Bacteroidia bacterium. Classification (GTDB taxonomy): domain Bacteria; phylum Bacteroidota; class Bacteroidia; order B-17B0; family Aurantibacillaceae; genus UBA4416. The sequence continues at coordinate 220,872 of CAXVYS010000029.1, read as the reverse complement.
CCAATTCAGGAATTAATGCTCATTCTGTAAATATTGCCGCTCTTGCAAAAGGCATTTATCAGGTTACGATAACCCAGGGCATTAGTGTGTATACATCGAAATTGGTTGTAAATTAGATACTTTTCATCAGCTCATTCCATACTGTATCTTTCGTGAAAGGCTTACAAATAATCGTAAGCTTTTCCTGTTTTATAGGATGTATAAATTCAGCTTTATAGGAATGTAAATGGATCGATGCATCAGGATTAGAGCGGTCGAAACCATATTTTAAATCCCCTTTGATAGGGCAACCAATGGCAGATAACTGTGCTCTGATTTGATGATGACGACCCGTAAATAAATTGATCTCTAACAAATGATAGTTTGCAATAGAGGCAATTAAAGTATATTCCAATTCTGCTTTTAAAGACCCTTTTTTTTCTGTTTCAAAAGCTTTTGATTTATTGGCCTGTTCATTTTTAATTAAGTAATGTGTAAGGCGTTGCTTTACATGCGGGGGTTTGTTTTTTACAACAGTCCAATAGGTTTTTTGAATGGTTTTATCCCTGAATAGTTCATTCATCCGAGAAAGGGCTTTACTGGTTTTGGCAAAGATCACAATTCCTGAAACCGGTCTATCGAGCCTGTGGCAAACTCCACAGAACACATTACCCGGTTTATTATCCCGTTGTTTAATATAATTTTTCACCTTTTCCGATAAAGGCATATCTCCTGTTTTATCTCCCTGTACAATTTCGGAAGATCGTTTATTGATAACGATCAGGTGATTATCTTCGTAAAGAATTTGTGAGGTTTCAATCAGTTCTGAAGGGTCAAACATGTCATAAATTAGTTAAAGATCAATTTAAATTCCAAACGACGGTTTACAGCATGTTCATCATCGCTGCACAAGATAGTGTTACCGCAGTTATTAAGCAATTTCGTTTCGCCATAGCCTTTCGCCACTACCCTATCCGCCTCTATTCCGTTATCCGTTATATAGGCTTTTGCACTTGCCGCCCGCTGCTCGCTCAATTTTAAATTATAGGCATCTCCTCCTTTACTATCGCTGTGCGCACCCAATTCTATTGAAAATTCTTTATTTAATTGCATCGCTAAAATAATTTTATCAAGCGTTTGTTTTGATTGCGGTAACAAATCGGCCTTATCAAATTCAAATAAAACATTTTCTACAATTACCTGATTTATTTCTTTGCTTCCCTTTTTCCTGTTGATTACCGATAGCCATGGGTCATCCACATATACTTCGGTAAGCCTGCTTTGCTCTGTAGCCAAAGGCCTGTAATCAAACTTATTCCCTTTTAGGGTTGATACAATCTTAATCAGGTTCTCTGCATTATCAAACACCAATATATTATTAAATGCTTCAAGTATATTTTTTTCATTGTTGGCACTAATCAGGAGTTGCCTGTTGTAAGGCATATAATTAAAGGAAAAATCACCCTTCTCATTTGTTGTAGCAGAATCTATCGCTAAAAACTTATCGTTAAGTAACAACACTCTTAAGTTGGATAAAGGATTATTTTTATTGTCGCCATATAACCGGCCTTTCACGTTCATTTTAAGTTCAGAGTCATCTAAAATTAAATCGTTAAACTGATTTCCGGATATAGCCTGAAATTTATAGTGAAAACGAGCCGCACTCAATGAATCAATCTGTTTCACAAATTTATCTTTCACCGTGTATAGCTCCAGCTTGCTATTGGTTGTGTAGTCACTTGTATCAAAAGCCATGACGTAATTTTGCCCCGGAATTATTTTTGTAAATAAAAAATTACCAAACACATCCGTGGTTACTCTCTGAATCAGGCTATTCTTGTTATTTAAAAGATACACCTCTTTATGAGAAGCGATTTTTTTGAAAGAACCTTTTACCAGGATTAGCTTACCTCCTACATTGTATTTATAGTCTTTATCAACCAGTTTTTTGATCAGGTTATTTTTTTCATCGTTATGATATTGGTAACCCTTCACCGGATCAAATGAGGTGTATTCAATCAATTCGTGGAAATTACTTTCAAGTTTGATCTTTTCTTTATTTGGATTATCGGAAGGGATCAGCTGAACCTGCAAGCCGTCGGCAACTTCGGTATCTACTCCCTGAAATACAAATATACCATGGTTAGAGGTTTGTGTTGTTAAGATCTTTCCCCCGGTTTTATCAGTGAGAATCAGTGTTTTATTTTTTAAAGGCGTTTGCTTATCATTTTCCAGGCTTAATTTCCCTGCCAATTGTACATATTGTTTAATAGGTGTTCGCTTAACGATAAAGTAATTGGAAGTATCTTCAGGGCGAACTTTAACCAGCTTTCTCAAAAAGGCATTCATATACACAGTATCGTCTATAAATCTTGATTTACCGTCAAAGATGATCTGGTGAAAAGGGTTCCTGAACTGCGATGTATCATAAATAGAGGGATCGCACCTGAAAAACGGAACGTCTAATTCGTAGGTTGTTTTAAGATTGCGCTTGTTTTGTGGAATATCTGCAAATACACGGATAAAGGCAGTTTGCGCTCTGGCATTAGTGAAATAAATATCGTACACCGAACCAAATTTCAAATCGGTTTTAAACGTATTACTCTCACCGGTGTGAAACTCTGCAATAGTAGCTGAATGAGAAATTATTTTCACTTTGGTTTCAACCAGTTTTTTTTCATTCAAAAAATGGTGGCCGATAAACTGAAGCGAACCTTCTTCCTGAGCCTGTAATAGACTCATTCCTAAAAAAAGAAAAAAGAAAATTCCGCTGATCTGTTTTATCATTGTTTTATATTTAATGTATTCATTGTTTTTTTGATCTTTTCAATACAATGAGAAATGGTATGATCCGTATATTCATTAATTGGTAGCACTAATACGAATGTATTTGTTTTTCCCTTACTCATATAGTATTTATCCAACGACTTTTTAAGATTTTCGAGGTACTCCTGCTTTAAATCTTTCTCTATGGCCCTCCCACGCTTTTCTATATTTTTCATTAAAAGATCGGAGGCTGTTGTTAAATAAACGATTAAATCGGGAACAGGAACTGTTTTTTGAATGGCCTTGAAATGTTTTTTATAAAAAGAAAAATCGGTGGAAGTTAAATTCGCTTTTGCATAACAGATGCATTTATCAAAATGAAAATCACTCACTGTTGGCAACTTATTATTATTGGAATTAAAATAGCTAACCAATTGCTTCTGCCTGTCAATTAAAAATGAATATTCGGTAGGGAAAGCAAACGTTTTAGGTTTATTATAAAATAAAGGTAGTAAGGTATTTTCGTCAAAGCGTTCTGCCAAAAAAACAGCATTCAACTGTTTTGTCAATGCTTTAGCTAGGGTTGTTTTTCCTACTCCGATATTACCTTCTATGCAAATGTACATGTTAAAACTGGTTATTTAAATAAGGTTACCGCCGATGTATCCTCACAGTTACTCAACAAATTAAAGATAGTTTTATTTAATACAGGATGCAAATAATGAGGTGCAATGTCATTTAGAGGCACTAACACAAACCGCCTTAAATGTAAACGTGGATGAGGAACGATTAAATATTCCTCCTTAATGATATCCTCATTATAAAAAAGGATGTCTATATCAATCCTACGGGGTTCGTAGGTTTCAGTAATGGTACGGCTTCTTCCCAATTCTTTTTCTATATCCAATAAGCAGGTCAGGAGTTTTGAGCTGCTTAATTCTGTTTCAATACAAATACAGCAGTTTAAGTAAGCCTGCTGGTTGGTAACTCCCCATGCCTCGGTTTCGTAAACAGGTGAGGTTAATATCACTTTCCCTGCCGAAAGGTTAATTTTCGTGATTGCCAAAGAGAAGGCTACCTCTCTATCCCCCATATTACCGCCCAAACATAAATATACTACGTTCATAAAAATATCTGTAAAAATAACAGAAAGAACCTTATTTTTAACTACAATACCATAATAATATCAACTTCCTAAAGAGCATTAGGAAAACCATCCGCCGGTAAGCGGACAAACTATAAATTAAATAAATTCAGATATGAAACAGTTTTTTGGTGCATTTTTCGGTTCCTGCTTCGGCATATTAATAACAGGTGTAGTTGTTACACTCATTGTTGTTTTTTCAATCACTGGCTCCTTTAAGGATGCCATTAAAATGGGAGAAGAAAAAGCATTTGTCACAAAAAGTAATACCGTATTAAAATTAAGTTTAAATGACGAAATAAGAGACAGAGGAACTAAAAGCCCATTCAGTAAGCTGAATCTGGGGCCCTTTATGCCTAAAGGTCATACCGGTTTAAATGATATCATTGATAACATTAAAAAAGCCAAAACAGACCCTAAGATCAAAGGGATTTACCTTGATATCAGTAGCCCTGCAGCAGGCTTTGCTACCTTGGAAGAAATACGAAACGCTTTAATTGATTTTAAAGAGTCTAAAAAATTTATTTACGCCTATGCCGAAGTGTATTCTCAAAAAGCGTATTACCTTGCTACTGCAGCTGATAAAGTGTATCTCAATCCACAGGGGGGACTGGAAATTAAAGGCTTAAGTTCCCAAATCATGTTCTATAAAAACATGCTTCAAAAATTAAATGTAGAGGTACAAATCTTCAGACATGGGAAATTTAAAAGTGCCATTGAACCCTATATGCTTGATAAAATGAGCGACGCCAACAGAACACAGGTGGAAACCTACCTGGGATCTCTTTGGGGACAAATGGTAGATGGAATCAGTAAACAAAGAGGTATTTCAGCAGGTGAAATTAATGCTTTGGCCAATAACATGAGTGTTAAAAGTCCCGAAGATGCCGTAACCTATAAGCTGATTGATCAATTAGCCTACGAAGATGAAGTGTATTCCGAGATCAAAAAAACGATTAAGATCAGTGAAAAAGAAAAAATAAATTTTGTTTCGTTGGATGATTATAAAAATACAGCGGATGAAGGGGTTCATTCCAAAAATAAAATCGCTGTTATTTATGCATCGGGAGAAATAGAAAGTGGTGAGGGTGATGAAAGCACTATTGGCAGCGATCGTTTGGTAAAAGCCATTAGGGATGCCAGATTAGACGACAATGTTAAAGCCATTGTATTCCGTGTAAACTCTCCGGGAGGCAGTGCTTTAGCCAGTGATGTGATATGGAGAGAAACCCTGTTAGCTAAAAAAGCAAAGCCATTTATTGTATCTATGGGAGATGTTGCTGCCAGTGGTGGATATTATATTAGCTGTGCAGCCGATAGAATTTTTGCACAACCTAACACCATTACAGGTTCTATTGGTGTGTTTGGTATCATCCCTAATGCTCAAAAAGCATTATCGGAAAAACTGGGCATTACCATTGATACAGTAAATACTAATAAACACAGTGATGTGGGAACTATATTACGCGGTGTTACAAAAGATGAACATGAGTATATTCAACAAGGTGTGGAACATATTTATGATGTATTTATTACTAAAGTAGCCGAAGGAAGACATCTGCAAAAAAATGCGGTGGATAGCATAGGACAAGGAAGAGTATGGAGTGGAACTGATGCTCTAAAAATTAATTTGGTGGATGAACTGGGAAGTTTAAACAGCGCTATTGCCTATGCTTCCAAAAAAGCCAAGCTGACTAATTATAGCATTCAAAACTTACCTAAAATGAAAGATCCGATTGAGGAATTATTAGGATCGAGTACCGAAGAAATAGAAACCCGCAGTATGAAAGCAAAATTAGGGGAACAATTCATTTACGTTCAACAAATTAAACAGGTATTAAAATTAAAAGGAGTACAGGCCCGTTTACCTTACGAAATGATTATCGAATAATACAACCTGTTAAGAAAGAGTTAAACATAGTCGGTCGTCGAAATTCAAAATTTCTTAGATTTGACTATGTTTTTTATTCTATCAAAAATACTCGCCTTTATTATTGCACCTTATACCTGGTTCTTTGCAGGGCTCCTCATTCTGCTTAAAAAAATGTGGAATACCCCTTTAAAAAAATGGATACTGTCATTAACAGTTTTAATGTATGTATTTTCCAATTCCTTTTTAGTGGACGAATTAGTAAGAGCATGGGAATATGAAGATGATGGGATTTATTTAAAAGATACCCGATACGACCTGGCTATTGTGCTAGGTGGGATGGGAAGAGTTGATGAACGCCAGCAACGATTTGATTTTACCTGCTCAGGAGACCGTTTGTTTCAAACACTTGGACTCTATTACAAAAAAAGAGTTGGGAAGATTTTAATTTCAGGAGGTTCAGGAAGCATCAATCATCCAAACGAAAGAGAAGCTATTTATATTAAAAATTATTTAAAAACCATTTCGGTTCCGGATAGTAATATCATTATAGAAAGTAATTCTAAAAACACCTACGAAAATGCCATTTTCACCAAGCAGGTCTTAGACAGCCTTCATTTTAAAGGGACTATCCTCCTAGTGACGTCGTCGTTTCATATGCGCCGTTCACTGGCTATTTTCAAGAAAGCCGGTTATAAAAACATAACACCCTACATTACCAATAAATTTACCGGCGACCGGAAATTTGAATTCGATTATTGCTTTATTCCCAATGCGGAAGCTGTTACTACATTTAATATGATCTTGCATGAGATCATCGGCTACCTGACCTATAACATAAAAGGCTACTTATAATTAACCATTAAAACTTAAAACTATGTTTACAACGATTAACGATTTTAAAAATTCATTTCAGTACGAACATGAAACTACATTAAAGGTATTTAAAAACATTACGAACGAAACGCTCATGGACAAACCTTACGACAATGTTCGTTCCATGCAGCGCCTGGTATGGCATATTACCATTACTTTAGGTGAAATGCTTGGTAAAGCAGGTTTAACTATTGATTGTCCGGAAGAACATTCGAAACCACTGGAAGATATTAATGCCATTTGCAAAGTATATGAAACAGCTGCAAAATCGGTTTTAAAGGAAGTAAGCAAATGGACCGATGCCGACCTGTCGCAGGAAGTAGAAATGTATGGTGACACCTGGAAAAAAGGAACGGTTTTAACTGTTTTGATAAAACATGAAGCACATCACCGTGGCCAACTCAGTGTATTAATGCGCTTAAACGGATTAAAAGTACCCGGCATTTATGGTCCGAGCAAGGAAGAGTGGGCTGCGTGGAACATGCCTGCCGCCGAATAAAAGATTCTATATCCCCCTTTATGGAAAACGTTTTCTTAATGCATCTTTATTTAAAACCATTGTTTTATGAACTTTAAAAAATTAACCACCATTGCGTTGATGTTTGTTGCTACAGCGCTTATTTCGTTAGGATTTTTTTCTACTAAACTAACTTCAAAAACCGAAATTATGCTCAGCTTTAATAAGGGGGATACTTACGAAAAATTATGGAAGCGGGCTGATAGCTGTGAAAATAAGGGGCTTACGGAATCTGCTTTAAAAGTTGTAGAGGTTATTTATAACAAAGCTAAAACAGAAAATAACGCCCCTCAGTTTGTAAAAGCCATTTTACACCGCATGAAATTTGAAAGTTTTAAAGAAGAATTCTCTTTGGAAAAATCTCTTTTTAAATTACGTGATGAAGTGGGTGAAGCCAAATATCCCATCAAGCCAGTTTTACAAAGCATTTTAGCGGATGGTTTTTACCAGTATTTTCAAAATAACCGGTGGAAATTTTATGACAGAACAGCTACCGTTAATTTTAAGAACGATGATATTGAAACCTGGGATCTAAAGGCAATCAACTACGCCATCATTTCCAACTATAAAGCTTCCCTGGAAAATGTGGATAGCCTTAAACGTACTAAAGTTGATATTTACGATGACATCCTCATTAAAGGAACAACGGAGTGTCGCCAATGGAGACCAACCCTATACGATTTTTTAGCGCACCGCGCTTTAGCGTATTTCATGAGTTCTGAAACCGACGTTTCCCGCCCGGCAAACAGATTCACCGTTAACAATGAGGAATTTTCAAAACCTTATACTGATTTTTTAAATGTATCCATTACCAATCCATCAGACTCTTTGGAAACTAAGTATTATGCTTTAAAATTAATGCAGGATCTGACTAAGTTTCACAAAAATGATGAAAACCCGAATGCCTTAATTGATGTTGAATTATTGAGATTGGATTATGTGAATCATAATTCTCAAAATGCAAAAAAAGACACCCTTTATTTTAATTCGTTAAAAGCCATCCAATCTAAATTTATACAAAACCCACGTGTTACAGAAATTGATTCGCGACTGGCAAACTGGTACTTGCAAAAGGCTAATGAATATAAGCCTTTACAAGGAGAGACTTATAAATGGTATAAGAAAACCGCGAAAGAGATTTGCGAATCGGCCATTGCTAAATTCCCTGATTCGTACGGAGCTATTGAATGTAAAAATAGTATAGCCGCCATACAGGCCAAAACGTTTAACCTTACCCTGGAAGAAGTAAATGAACCTAATAAACCATCGCGTGCATTGGTTACTTCTCAAAATACCAACAAACTTTATTTTAAAATTGTAAAAACATCCAGCCAGGAATTAAGAAGTTTATTCCGCAAAAAATACGGGAAAGAGTTATATGATAAATTCAAAACCTTTCCGGAAGCTACCACGTTTAGCCAGGAAATTGAAAACGATGGTGATTTTCAATCGCATAATACTGAAATAAAATTACCTGAATTGCCTGCAGGATATTATGTGATTTTAAATTCGTTAACCGAAGATTTTAAATACACTAATAATATTACAGCTTACAGCACGCTCATCGTTTCTAACATTGCCAGTACCGAAAGAAGAAGAGAGGATGGGTCTTACGATTTCTATGCGATGAATCGCCAAACAGGAGAGTTTCTTAAAAATATCCAGGCGCAGGTATGGTTCGAAGGCTATGATTATGTAGACAGAGAATACAAAATTAAAAAAGGTCCTTTACTTAAAACAGATGATAAAGGATTTGTAAATGTCAGCAATTCTACTCTCGGAGATAAACAATTCTTTATAGAATTTACGAATGGAAATGACAGTTATTTTAGCTCTAACAGCTACTATACCTACAAAACAGGTCCTAATGATTATACCAGGATCCAATCCTTTATCTACACAGACAGAGCTATTTACAGACCAGGGCAAACGGTTTATTTTAAATCCATTGTTTTAGAATCGAGCAAAGGTGAGAACCACAAACTAAAAACCAATTACCCTGTAACTATTACATTCTATGATGTCAATTACCAAAAAGTAAGTTCACTCAGTTTAACAACGAACGAATACGGAACAGTTTCAGGTTCTTTTACTGCTCCGCAAACAGGACTTAACGGGCAAATGAGCATTACAGATACTTATGGAAACGCTTATATTTCGGTAGAAGATTATAAACGCCCGAAATTTGAAACAACGTTTAATCCTGCAAAAGGAAGTTATAAATTAAACGATGAAGTGAGTATTTCCGGGATTGCCAAAGCGTATGCAGGAAATGTGATTGATGGTGCAAACGTAAAATACCGTGTTGTAAGAACCGTTAATTATCCTTATTGGTATTGGTGGTACAGGTCATATTACGGTGGTTCTTCCGAAACAGAAATTACGAATGGTGAAACAACCACCAACGATACAGGAGCTTACATTATTAACTTTAAAGCTCTGCCTGATGAATCGGTTTCTAAAACAAGTTTTGCCACATATAACTATGAAGTGAGTGCCGATGTAACAGATATAAACGGAGAAACACATAGCACGCAAACATCGGTAACGGTAGGATATCAGGCTCTGAAACTGGCTGTTTCGAGCGATCAGGTTATTGAAATAAATAATTCAAAACCGATTCGCATTTCTACAACCAACTTAAACGGCATTGATGAAAACACGAAAGGAACTTTCACCATCTATAAATTAAAACAACCTCAAAAAGTTTTCAGAACCCGTTTATGGCCGCAACCCGACAGGCATAGTTTAACAAAGGACGATTATTACAAAACATTTCCTAACGATTTGTATGAAGATGAATCCAACAAATACAAATGGGAAAAAGAAACCAAAGTGTTGGAGAAATCGTTTGACACCGGTACAAAAAAAGAGTACGATCTTTCTGCTGAATTAAAATCGTTTAAACCGGGAGTATACGTAATAGAGGCTGTTTGTAAAGATAAGTTCGGTGAAGAAATTAAAGCTTACGAATACATTACTGTATTTAATAAAAATACGGATGTTATTCCTGAACAAGTGGCCGATTGGTTTTATTATCCGAAATCAACTGCAGAGCCGGGAGAAAAATTAAACTACATTTTAGCTTCAGGATACACTGGTGTTAATTATTTATTTGAAGTGGAACACCAGGGGAACGCTTCTACCGCTAAGGTTTTGGAAGCTTCTATGAAAACCAACGAAATACAGGTAGAAGAAATACACCGCGGTAATTTTGTTTTCCATACAACATTTATCAGGTACAATCGCTTGTATACAAGAAGCAATATGGTAATTGTACCCTACACAAATAAAGAACTCGATATACAATTTGAAACCTTTCGTAATAAATTATTACCGGGTCAGGCAGAAGAATGGAAGCTGATTTTAAAAGATAAAAAAGGAGAAAAAGCCGCCGCAGAATTGGTAGCAAGTATGTATGATGCTTCCCTGGATGCCTTCCGTTCAAACTATTGGGACTTTAGCATTTATCAAAGTTATTACGCCCGCTTAAACTGGTCGTCGGCTGTTGCCCGCATTGCAAATTCCACCGAGTTTTATGAAATACCTTCCAGCTACCATTCATTACCTCCCCGTAATTATGATGCTTTAAATTATTTTGGGGTGAATTTTTATAATGGCTACTTTGATGGATATGGCGGAGGTAAAGGACGGGGTGCTATGGGAGTAACTTATTCATATAATGCAGTTATCCAGGAAAAATCTAAGGATAATGATGAATCCGTCACACGAATGGCAGACCTTAGTGTACCAAAAGGAGGAAATTTCAAAGAAGAATACGAAAAGAAACCATCCGGTAAAGGAGATAAGGTTACAGAAACCACCGCTTCAGCAAACCTTGAAGTTGCCAATGGCGAAGGAAAAAATACAGGAGGCAAAAACGGAGACCTCTCCTCTGTAAAAGCCCGTTCTAATTTTAATGAAACTGCTTTCTTCTTTCCTCAGTTACAAACCAATGATAAAGGCGAAATCATTATCAAATTCACTGTTCCTGAAAGCTTAACCAAATGGAAAGTGATGGGACTTGCTCATACCAAGGGTCTTAAGATTGGCCGTTTCGAAAAAGAAGTGATTACCCAAAAAGAATTAATGGTACAACCAAATGCCCCCCGTTTTTTCAGAGAAGGCGATAAGATCACATTCATTTCTAAAGTTTCTAACTTATCGGATAAGGAATTGACCGGTACAGCTGAATTAGCGTTATATGATGCTTTAACAGAGAAAGAAATTTCTAAAGAGTTAATCGCTATAGATTACACAGGTCTTTCTAAAAACTTTTTTGTTAAAAACTTTACGGTAAAAAAAGGACAAAGTACAGCGCTTGAATGGGAACTGATTATTCCGGAAGGTTATTCTGCTATTAAATACAAAGTAGTTGCCAAAGCTGGTAACTTTAGTGATGGTGAAGAAGTAGCGGTTCCTGTTTTAACCAACCGTATGTTAGTAACGGAAAGTATGCCAATGCCTATTCGCAGCAATCAAACAAAAGATTTTTCATTCACTAAATTCATTAATCAAAATAATAAATCCACTACTTTAAAAAACCATTCCTATACCCTGGAATTTACAGCTAACCCTGCCTGGTATGCTGTACAGGCTCTGCCCTATTTAATGGAATACCCGTACGAATGTGCCGAGCAAACCTTTGCAAGGTATTATGCCAACAGTTTAGCTACGTATGTGGTAAGCTCTAAACCTAAGATCAAAGCTATTTTTGAAGCCTGGAAAACATCGAGTCCTGATGCCTTTTTATCTAACCTTGAAAAAAACCAGGAATTAAAATCATTGGTATTGGAAGAAACGCCATGGGTATTGGAATCAAAATCTGAAAGTGAAAATAAAAAGCGTGTTGGTTTATTATTTGATTTGAATAAAATGGGAAATGAACAAACCCAGGCCTTTAAAAAATTACAGAAAAAACAATCTTCCAACGGGGGCTTTGTTTGGTTTGACGGTGGCCCGGATGATTGGTATATCACCCAACATATTGTCACAGGCTTTAGCCATTTAGATAAATTAGGGGTGATAAAAGCCCGCGAAAATGGTGAAGTGTGGGATATGATTACAAAAGCGGTAAAGTATTGCGACGACCGTATGCGTGAGGAATATACCAACATGAAAAAATACAGTCCGAAATATAAAACAGAAAACCATTTAAGTTATATGGCGATCCAGTATTTATACATGCGCAGTAACTTTAAAGATATTACTATCGACAATCGTAATAAAGAGCATTTCGACTATTACAAAAAGCAAGAACAAACCTATTGGTTGGATAATAGCCGCTATATGCAGGGAATGATTGCATTGAGCTTACAACGTTATACTGATCTTAAAACACCGAAGGATATTTTAAAATCCCTGAAAGAGAATAGTATTAACAGCGAAGAAATGGGAATGTATTGGAAAGAGAATTACGGTTACTACTGGTATGAAGCACCTATTGAAATGCAGGCGTTAATGATTGAAGCCTTTGATGAAATTAATAATGACACAAAAGCGGTAGATAATTTAAAAACATGGCTGGTAAAAAGTAAACAAACCCAACACTGGGGAACAACAAGAGCTACCACTGATGCCGTATATGCCTTATTATTAAAGGGAACTGACTGGTTAGCAACAGAACCAAATGTAGAGATTACTGTAGGAGATATGAAACTAAATCCTAAAACAGATAAATCACTCAATGCGGAGCCCGGAACAGGCTATTTCAAAAAAACATGGACCGGCGCCGATATTAAACCTGCTACAATGGGTACTATTAGAATTGAGAAAAAAGATGTAGGTGTAAGTTATGGAGCGATGTATTGGCAATATTTTGAACAACTGGATAAAATTACACCTCATGAAACACCTTTAAAAATTAAGAAACAATTGTTTCTTCAAAAAAATACAGCGGGAGGCCCTGTTATTGAGCCTATTACAGAAACCACCAAGTTAAGATTAGGCGATAAAATAAAAGTACGTATTGAACTACGTGTAGACAGAGACATGAGTTATGTACACATGAAAGATATGCGTGCCTCCGGTTTTGAGCCAACCAACGTCATGAGCGGATACAAATACCAGGGTGGTTTGGGGTATTATGAAAGCACAAGAGACGCGGCTACTAATTTCTTTTTCTCCTACCTGAACAAAGGAACTTATGTATTTGAATATCCTTTAGTGGTAAATCATTACGGTGATTTCAGTAATGGTATTACAACCATACAATGTATGTACGCTCCTGAATTCACAAGTCACAGCGAAGGAATCAGAGTGAAAGTAGCGAAGTAAAAAATGAAATTCTGAATAGTAGATATTAAACAGATGTATCAAAAAAAGAACCCTGTCGCAACATATTGTGACAGGGTTCTTTTTTATTATTCGATAAAACTATTTATTCGTCATGATCATCTTTCTTTACCAGCTTCGGGTATTCCACAGCATCAATGGTCATTTCATTTGTATCCAGGTTATACATATCCCCCATACTCATCACATGCACTACTAAATTTTTAATAGAAATAGGCTCTCCCATTTCTACTTGTGTAATATTCGTATCTTTTATATTTCTACCGTCCACTAAAATAACAAGCCCTGAACCAATAGCTTCCATGTTTTTGCTATCTGTGATTAATAAACCTGTATCTTCTCCTAAACCAATTCCTAATATGCGTGGATTTCCAACAACTGCCTGGAACAAACGACCAATTCTTCCACGGTGCACAAAGTGTGTATCAATCACCACATCATCAATTAATCCTAAACCGCTGGTAATTTTCACTTCTCCTTTTAATAAGGCTTCACTGCTGCTTCCCTGGTAAATCATATTATTAGAAGCTGCGGCTGCACCTGCTGACGTACCTGCAAAAATAAATTCTTCATTTTGGTATTTGCTAATCAGCAAACTATGAAAAGGCGTTCCTCCTAAAATAGAGGTCAACCGTAATTGATCACCACCGGTAAACATCACAACATCCGCTTCCTTCAACCTGTCAACCGATTCCTGTGCCAAAGCCTGTTCGCGTTTTTCAATATACAAAACACCCACATTTTTTGCACCAAGTGATTCTAAGGCTTTTACGTATTCAGGGCCTACTTCTTTAGGTATTTTAGAAGCCGTGGTAATAATCTCTATTCTTGAATTTTCCTTGTGTTTCGATTCATCAATTAAGCGACGTAAAATTCCTGTCTCAAAAAACTTAAGATGTTTTATTCCTTGTTGGTCAACATCTCTTTCTGTATAACTGCCCTTATCAACAGCACCACCTATGATTATTAATTTTCCTTTTGGGTTCATGATACAACTATATTTTGCCAGGTAAAATTACGTTTTATACGTACAAATGGCTGTTAAATTTACATTAGAGATTAAAGAGATGATTATAAATGCTTGTCCAGGTCTTTTAATTCTTTCACCTTTTCGGCATAGCCCATTTTATCGAAAGAAAAGATCAGGTTATTTAAAATACGTTTTATAATATCGAGGTTAGAACATGGTAAATAATATTTTGTTTCAGGTTCTATTTTTAATTGCTTGATAAAAGAATCGATATCGGCCTGGTTAAAAATTAAACCTTTGCTGAAAGGATTAATATAGAACAAAATATTATCGGATAACGTTTTATGGGAAGGATCAAATAAATTAGTTAAATCGTTCACATAGGCTAAAACAAAGTGCTGTGGAAGGTTTATGCCGTATACCGGGATATTTAATTCCTTACAAATCAAGGAATAAATAATGCTTAACATGACAGGATTTCCCTTTTTGGTTTCAAGTACTACATTAATAAATGAATTCTGCGGGGCATGGTAATTACTGATATTACCACCAAACTGATGTACTTCAAACAAAATATGATTAATGATCTTTACTTTTTCAAGAGCCGTTAAATCATCATGCAATTCAAGCCATACATCCTGCTTAATCTGGTGCAGTTGCTTTTTTAATTTATTTTCATCGAGATCAGGATATTGATAACGGGCAATGATACAACAGCCTTTAAAGAGATCATCCTGTTCATTTTCCGCCCAATTTTTCAGGGCATTTTGAAGTGCCTTAAACTGAATGGTATGAATAATCCCCTCTATTCTCTTTTGCATTAAAGCGTCAAAGCTATTCTCCCAGGCCGTTTCCAGGTGAGGAATGGCAGGCGGGCCCAAAACAATAAATCTATTTTTAACTTCAGAATATATTCCGTCGTCAGGATCATCCAATAAAGTAATAAGTGCTATTACCTCTTTAAGATTCATTTCGTTTTTCTTGGCTCGCATACTATAAACAAAAATAGCCCCGATTTGGAGCTATTTTAAACCATAAATTAGTTTTTCTTAACAATTAGGCTGTTAATCGTTGTAAACTTTCCTCTATTAATATCTCTACACTTTTAGCGTAATCACTGGTGAATTCTTTGCGTACACGGTTGGCAATAATCACACAAGCCGTTAAACATCGGTGATTCAAAAGTTTTCCCAAGCCGTAAAGAGCCGACGTTTCCATTTCAAAATTAGTAATTCTGTGGTCGCCCAATTTAAAATCCGTCAATAACTCATTCAAATCAGGCATTGCAGCCTTTAAACGAATTTGTCGTCCTTGCGGTCCATAAAAACCGGGAGCAGTAGCCGTAATACCAATATGTGTTCCCTGTTGAAACTTTGAAATCAGTTGATCAGAAGCCTTTACACAATAAGGATAAGGCAAGTTAGGCAACCAGCCTGTATGTTTTATAAATGCCTCACTGATGTTCATTTCAGCAACACTTTCCCAGTTATCGTAAAAATTCAATAAACCGTCAAGCCCTAAGCCATGTGAGCTTACAACAATACCATTCACCGGAATTTCCGGCTGCAAAGCACCACTGGTACCTAAACGCACAATATTTAATGAACGGTGAACAGGATTTAATTCTCTTGTTTCTAAATTGATATTTACGGCGGCGTCCAGCTCATTTAAAACAATATCAATATTATCAGTGCCAATACCTGTTGATAATACCGTAACCCGCTTGCCGTTAAATATACCCGTATGAGTGACGAACTCCCGGTGCTCTGTTTTAAATTCTATTTTACTGAATAGCTTTGAGATCTGAGCCACACGGTGCTGATCCCCAACAACAATTACATCATCGGCAATATCTTCTGCCTTTAAATTAATGTGGTAAACCCGATTTTCTTTCGTTAAGATCAGTTCTGTTTCCGGAAATTGCGACATATACGTAGTATTTGTGATTAATATTTTAACTTATAAAACTCTATAAATCTACTATATATTTCTCAAAAATCAAGGCAGATGATAGATGCCCCGGATTATGAAATGGAGAACACATGTACCTGATCCTCGCGCTAATTAAGAAACGTTGATATATATTTCCAAAACACCAAAGCACCACATATGAAAGAAATAACAGATGCCAATAAAACAGCTCCCGCAGCCAGGTCTTTTACTTTACCAGCCACAGGATGTTGTGTTGGCTGAACAAGATCTACCAACCCTTCAATAGCTGTATTGATGGTTTCTAAGGATAAAACGGCTCCTATGCACATTAAAATAATGCACCACTCCTGTGTTGTAATTTGGAAGAACCATCCGGCCAAAACCGTTAACAGAGCACAAACCAGAAGAACCTTCATATTACGTTGCTTTAAGCTAAACGTAATTCCTTTAAAGGCATATGTAAAGGATTTTAAAAACGGGTTCATGAGCTGTAATATGAAATTAAATATAAGTAAAAGTAAGACATGAAAAATTAAAACTCATCAGGTTGTTTCTTTTCGGTTCAAACTAAACGTTATGTAATATAAAAACCAAATGAACACACTAAAAATACAGGTAAAGCCAATGGTATCTTTTTCGAATAAAATCGTAAAACTGGCTTTTACAAGGCGAAACGGATGAACTATGTCCCAACTGTTAAACCTTAAATACCTTCCTAAATAGAGCCCGAAAGAAATCAGCCAAAAAATAACCGGTGTAATCATTGTAAAATATAAAGGGCGCACATATCTTTTTAAAATGGTAAGCATATCCCTTAACGATTTCAAAAACACGATCATTCCAATTAACGCGAAAGACAATACTAACATCAAATCAAACCACAAAGGCAGATAAGGCCTTGGTCGTAAATGAAACAGGTCCGTTAAAATGTAAGGAGAATTAGGGAGAAACAATAACCACATACCTAATAATGGCATATGCTTTAATTGCAGTTCGTTTCTTTTTTTGATGTAATTGCTGATCCACCAGGGAATAAAAGCCAGGAATAGATTCCATACTAAAAAAATATAGCTTAAACTATCACTCTTTAAAATACGATACAGCAACAATACCGTACTAAATAAAGTGAAGGTGTAGATAAGTTGTTTGAAGGTTAGTTTCATGTTTTAAGTGTTAATTCTACTTGTATATACTTTCCAAAATTTGCTGGTCCCTTTTATCAAAGCTTCTCCAATCGTTGGTATAACCGGATAAAAAGTGTTCTATTTTATCATGCAGGAGTTCTCCGTAATCTTCGTAGCGTTGTCTTGAAAAAATATCCGCTTGGTAATTTTTTAAATTTGCATGAAGTGCTTTATATTCAGGACTATTTGTTACAGCAATCAACTCAGGAATATTGGCATCCGATAAAGAAAATAAGTAATAAAAATCAACCTGTGCCAAAGGTTTGTTTTGGATATTGTATTGCGTGATTAGTTTATCCCAATTAACCATGCTACTCAAAACCAATACAGAAAACCACACAGAAATATTGGTTCTTATCAGGTACCAGTTCGAATGCTTTTTATAGATCTTCCAAAACATAATGACTAAACCAACTGCTGCCAGAATAATCCATACATATACCCCAATGCGTTTATAGGTGAAATTAAATTCATGAATATAAATCTGGTTTCTGAAAGCTGTAGAAGATAACATCACGATATTTTGAAAGATCCACAGATAGACGAAGGCGGAGAGCATTTTATTATTTTTTACCTCAGCAAATTCTTTTCTGTATAAAAACATGATGAGACTGGTAGCAATTACAATAGACAAAATGATCAGTCCTACCCCGTTATGTACAAAATCGGAATGAGAGATGTTTTTTGGCAAACCACCCCTGAAATAAAGTGTTTGTATATCCCCTGCATTTAAAATTACCAGCATTACATTTAAAACGATAAACAGAAGTAAACCGGCATATTGTTCTGTTTCAGTTCGTTTTTTATTTAATTCCGTTTCTATAAACGAAGTATTACTGAGCGACAGGTTATTCTCCCATACTTCCAGCGGCTTTATGGTTTTATGATATAGCAGGGCATACACCAATAAAAATCCTCCCAACGTAAAAAAGATCCATTGTATACTAATAAAATCAAAGTTTATCCATTTGGTATTTTCTGCAAATAAAGGATTAGAGCCTTTATACATCATGAAAAACAATATACACAGCACAAATACCAAAACTGTTGCAATAGCCTTGTATCCTTTTTTAGAGACAGGCTGATCTTCTTTCGGCTGAAATCTTACAATAGTATCTATAACAATATAAACCAGACTTGATAGGACGGAAAAACAACCAAATAGAAATGAAAACAAAGCGGAGGTTGCTACATTGAATGAAAATGCTGAAACCAATAACAGGCTTACTATATTAGCCATAATACTTAACGCGCTCGAATGAAGAAATACACATACTGAGCTGAGCAGGCATAACATGGCGCTCCAGATCCATTTTTTGGAAGATATTAATTTCTTATTCTTGATGACCAATACAGAAAGTAATACCATAGTAAAGAGGAGAAAATTAATTCCGGCGTTTTGCTGATAGAATAGGAAACTGTAGGCTCCTCCAGCTGTAAGCAATAAATAATCATTTGTTTTCATAGTGTTTAGGTTTAATTCTTAGATAATTTATTAACGTTCTTCATGTTTATTATAAAACTCCATACACCGGCTGCACACAGCAGGTCACCCAGCCAAAACAACCACCAGCAAAATTGCTTAGGAACATATGTTTTTAATTCTTCAAATAATTGCGATTCAGAAAAAATATTCCAGGCAGAATTTGAGGAAGAAGCCTGTTCTATATAATCAGTTGTAAATGAAATAATGACGATCACTACTCCTCCAATTAATAACAACCATTGCGAAGCTGTTACTTTTATGTTTCCGTGTTTATCTTCAAAGTAAATCATGCAACAACCAAACACAATCATTTCAAGAGCAACGATACAGGGAGCTATTACAGGACCAACCCATGGTACAGGGATTAAAAATAAAATGTCCCAGGTAAATAACGATTGCGGCCAACTGATCAATACATATAAAAACACATAATAAAACAGATCCCATATCGCAAAGGCAATTATAAAGTATGCAAAGCGGGATAGGCTTGTTTTACCTGCTACAATACCGGTTCCTACCAACATAATAATGGTAGCCGCTTCGCGCCAGAATTCGGTAATGGCGATTTTGTTTGGAATAATGGTTAAAGGAAAATCAAAACCCAGAGGATAATACAATTCACGCAGGTAAACAACCACGGCGGTTTCCATGAATCCCATGGCTATAGAAAAAAGCGTGATCCAGATCAGTAATTTAGAGGTGTGTGCTTTCATATTTTTTTTGTACAGGTTTCTAAGAATTACTATTTAAGGTTAGGATGCTTATTCTTATCAGAATAGTTTCCTGTTTCAATAAGTTTAATTTTTCTTTTGATATAGAATAAAGGGATCAATCCTAACATTCCAAAACAACAATCAATTACCTGGTGATAAAACGGAATGCCACGTATGGGTCCACAAATAAAGGCTATAGGGAAAATAGCGATACAAGCGATGATACCCACATTTACATTAAATTGATGACGAACCGGATCCTTATAAACGCCCACGAAAAATAAAGCAATAACGATGTGAGCAAATGCCAGCCAGTCTGTTCCATAAAGCACAATAGAAGGTGTTTGAAGAACCGAATCGTGCACGGTGTTTATCCACACATGGAAAAACTCAGGAAACACATCCCTATACTCCATCATAAAATTTACTTCTGTTACCAATGGAAATGCAGTGATACCGCTGAGTAACAATAGCACCATAAATAATAAAACTACTTTTCTGATCTTTTTAATTTCAATAGTGTGCATAACGTTTGTATTAAATGAATATTCTTTTTTTTAGATCGTTGATGTTTTCGCCAAGCAATGCTTTAAAATTCCAGTTGCGAACGGATGTAGACTGTTTCCCTTTTTTATAGGCCTTGGAGAAAAATGTAACGTGAGTTGGATATAACATAAAGGTGATGATACAGGTACCTACTGTAAAAAAGGAAGGCTTACCATTTCCTAATAAAAAGAACTGCATGGCCGCTTCATCCAATACTCCTGTAGAGTAGCCTAATAAAACATGAAACACATCATGGCGCTCGGCTTTAGGAATAGGTTCAAATTTTTCCTTTTTATAAAATTGCCCTAATGTATTTCCTAAACTGCCCTGCGAATAATTTAAAAGATCGTCTGAGTTTAGGCCCCACGCTATTCTCTTGTTATTTAATTTAGCATGAACAGGAACTCCTTTTTCTAAAAGCCATAAAATAGTTTTGGCTCTTACGGAGGTTTCCGACTGATAATCAATTTCTATTTTTTTCATGTTTATTTTATTTAAAAGTACTTTGTATTTCAAAGTTTAAGTGCAAAAAAAAAGGATTATCTGCCTTTCAATAATTTTTCAAGAGCGTCCAAATGGTCATTAAATGCTTTCATTCCTACTTTGGTAACAGAATAAGTGGTTAAGGGTTTCTTTCCAACAAATTCTTTTTTTACATGAATGTAGCCCTCTTTTTCCAAGGCTGTAATATGGCTGGCCAGGTTACCATCCGTGAGATCGAGCGTTTCTTTCATCGTACTAAAATCAACACTGTCATTTACCATCAACACGCTCATAATTCCTAAACGGATACGATTTTCGAATGCTTTATTTAAATTATGTATGTAACTTTTCAAATTAAATCTCAATTATACTTTCAACTTAAAAGATGCAGGAGGTATTTCCCTTGCAATCTGTTCTGTCTCTTTAATCCCTTACTTCCCTGCTGTCTTTCTCTCATACTTAAACCACATGCTTGCTCCATATACAATGTGTAACAAACCAAAACCAATGGTCCAGTATATTAACCCGTCACCCAAATTAAAAGCGTTTATTAATCCTAAAACAATTTCACATAATCCAAAATAGCGAATATCATCATAAGTATACTTACTGGCATTAATTAAGGCCAGTCCGTAAAATAATAACATGGCCGGAGCAACGTACACAATGGCGCCCTGGTACAATAATGCCACACAAAATATACCTCCTGCTATTAAGGGAATACATAAATTAATTAATACACGAAGCCCTGTATGATCAAATAAGGTCTGCCCTATTCGCTTTGCTTTCCTGTTGGAAAAATAATAAGCCGTTACAATAGATAGCACCAACACGCTGCCGGCAATCAGACTAAAATTTAAATAAATTGTATTTGTATCAGGAATTAAAGATGAACCCCTGCTATACTCAAATTGATAAAACAAATGCTGAAAATACAGATGTGCTACAACTGCCCCGGCCAGTGCATAAATACCGGCAAACACTCCGGATAAACCACTGAGTGATAAAAACCGGGTTGATTTTTTCATCATCTTGCGAATATCCTGTATCGCTTCGAGGTGTTCAGAATTTTCTGTTGTCATATGAAAGCACTTTGAGATACAAAGTTATTACTTATTTTTATATGTCAAACTATTTTTAACGTTTTTTCAAAGATCTTTTGCCTCAGGAAATAAAACGTTGTATCGTCCTTAGCTAATTCAATATAAAAATCGATACTTTTGTAGTATGGGAAGAATTATGGCAATAGATTATGGAAGCAAACGTGTAGGGTTAGCAGTAACTGATCCTTTACAAATTATTGCGTCCGGCTTAACCACCGTTCATAGTAAAGACCTGATAGCCTATTTGGAAGCTTATCTTAAAAAAGAGGTAGTAGACTGTATTGTGGTGGGTGAACCAAAAACATTACAAAATGAAGCTTCAGACAGTGCCAGGTATATAGATCCCTTTGTGACTCACTTAACCCGAAAATTTCCTCATATTAAGATTGCCCGCTACGACGAACGCTTTACCTCAGCACTTGCTCATCAAACCATGCTCATGGGCGGCTTAAAGAAAAAAGACCGGGCCAACAAAGATACGGTTGACATGGTAAGTGCCACCATTATACTCCAGGATTACTTAACGTATTCAAACAAATAAAAAAGCTTCGCTAAAATTAGCGAAGCTTTTTAGTTTTATAAAAGAGTTAAACTGCTTATTTAGCGATGATCATTTTATAATTTGTTGAATTATTTTCTGCTGATAAGCTTACATAATATATACCGTTACCAAACTGAGAAACATTCGATGCTGTTTCCATTTCAGTAATTTCTTTTCTCATCACTTGTTTTCCGGTAACATCGTACATTACCACTGTAGCAGGGAAAACAGAAGATCGGATGACGAAACTACCATTGTTAGGATTTGGATAAATGCTGAATACTGTTGCATTTGAATTTTCATGAATACCTGCACAGGTATTTACGGTAACTGTACTCACTGCACTTGCCGTACAAGACGCTACAGGGCTTGTACCTGTAACCGTATAAGATGCTGTAGCTGTTGGGGTAAAAGCGGTACCGTTTGTTACACTACCTGTCCATGTATAGGTACTTGCTCCACTTGCTGTAAGTGTAACCGAATTACCTGCACAAATTACAGTAGCCGATGCAGTAACATTAAGTGTTGGATTAGGAACTGCAATAACGTTAACGTTAGCTGATTTAGAACAACTTAAAGAAGACGTTCCTACTACTGTATAAGTCGTTAAAGCACCTGTAGGTATTACCGTATAAGTAGAACCGGTTGATGCACCCGGATTCCATGTATACGTTGATGCTCCCGAAGCCGTTAGGGTGGCTGTTTTACCGGCACAAACCGTTGCCGAAGTAGTAACAATCGTTGGTAAAGGATTTACCTGAACGGATACGGTATTACTGTTAGTACATCCTGAATTGGAACCTGTAACCGAGTATGTTACTGAAGTAGTTGGCGTAACAGATACTGCTGTTGTGGTTTGAGAACCTGGAGCCCATGTTTGAGAAGTTACACCGGAAACAGATAAAGTAGCTGTTTGTCCTGCACAAATAGTAGCAGAAGCCGGAGTAAATACCAACGTTGGTAAAGGCGTAACAGAAACAGTTCCTGTAGCTGTAAATGTACCTGCACAACCTGCTGCCTGGCCACTTACTGTATAAATGGTAGTACCTGTAGGAGTAACTGATATAGAGGGGCTGTTAGATACAGGAGATGTCCACGTATAGGTAGAAACACCACTGGCGGTTAAAGTTGCTGAACTACCCGCACATATTGAAGTGGAGTTAACAGCTAATGTTGGTGAAGCGATTACATTGATAGATGTTGTAGCAGCTACTGAACATGAACCCGTTGTACCAACAACTGTATAAATAGTAGTAGAAGTAGGATTTCCTGTAACAACAGATCCTGTAGCTGAACTTAATGTTGCTGAAGGCGACCATGAATAAGTGGTGGCACCGGTTGCTGTAAGCGTTGCCGTTCCACCAGAACAAATAGACGCTGCATTAACAGAAACGGTTGGCGTTGGAGTAATCGTAGGATTATATACAGAAGTAACTGTACCACAAGCATTAGATACCGTTAATGTATAATTTCCTGAAGCACCGGTAACGGTAGGATTACTAATACTTGTTGAGTTAAATGAACCGGCACCTGCCCATGAATAGGTTAACGGACCAGATCCTGTAACGGTAGATTGTAATAATAATGAAGTACTGGAACAGATAGGTCCGTTACTGGTGATAGAGGAAACAAGAGGTGCTGTACAGGTAGAAACCCCTGTTACAGTTCCATCAAATACAACGTTATCAATACTAAATGTACCACCTGATCCTTCACTATTCCACGCATAAAAACGGAACGTAACCGGAGTAGCTGATGTAGCACCAAATAAATTAATTGTACTTCCATTTTGAGCTCCGTTATTTGCATCCAAAACCCAGAAGAATTCATTCGTTCCAACAATAGATATATTCGTATTACTTACTACAGCTGCCGGCAAATTGGTAACAAATCCATCTGCACTTGCTTTTACAACGTAACTTCTGATACCCGTACCTGAACGTTGTGCCGTGAATCCAATTGTGTTTAAGCCTACTGTGTAACCTGCCTGTGGGGAAAGAGTTACCTCATAGTACTCACCAAGATTAATACTCCCGGTCATTGTTGAATAAATATCATTTCCAGTGGTTGAGCCGGTTGGCCAGCCTGTAAAAGAAAAGCGACCTGCAGCATTTGGATTAGCTGTTGGTGTACCAACTGCAGAAAAAGATCCGAAAGTTAATCCTGTGGCTGTAGGAACAGGAGTTGGATCAATCGTTCCTGAAGTAGCACTTACCGAAGTAAAACTATAAGTCGACGTAAAGGATTGTGCACTTGCAATTATTCCTGAAAAAATCAAAGCAATAGAAAGTAATTTTTTTATCATAGTTTTATTTTTTTATGAACTCAAATTTATAAAAAAATCATGATTAACATGTTACCGAAACGTTAAAACACTTTCATTTATCGTCAACACCTTATTAACAAACAGGTATTGCAATACGTAAAGTTATTATTACCCAAACCCTTGTTTCCCTAACCTATTCCTAACTTTTATCTATAAGCTATAACGGTTTAATCATGTTACATTAATACTAATGAAGAATTGATCAGGGATATTTGCGAAAAAAATTACATCCATGAAAAAATCACTACTCAAAAAAACAGGAATCATTATTAACTTCTGTTTATGTATCTTTTTACATACCCAGGCGCAAACAGTTATTTACAGTACAGATTTTGGCACTGTAGCTAACGCAAACCCTTTGGGATGGACCTTTACAGGAGTTAACATGAATATCAGCACCAACACAGGATCATCCGGCTATACAGGTGTTTCGGGAGGAGCTTACTTAGGAGAAGGAAATTCAGTAACATTTACCAATACAGCAGGCAGTAGTATTCCTTCTTCACAAATAGGAACATCAACCGCTTTATTACAAACCAGTACTTCCGGTTATGCCAATATTACAGTTTCTTTTGGGATGAGAAAATCTTCGGCCACTTATAATACCAATGCAACCTATGCTTTTGAATGGAGTACCGATAACATTACTTACACCCTTATCAATTACACAGAAGCAACAGCAGGTAACTGGGGACTTGCAAGCGGCGCAGCCCTAACACTTCCTGCAGGTGCAAATAATCAGGCGAATTTGTATTTACGTTATACGTTTAACAGAACAGGAACAAGTTCTAATATTAAAATAGATGATTTTAAAGTTACCTCTTCCGGAACGGCAGATATGATCCCTCCAACGGTATCATCCACCTCTTTATTCAGTACTTCCATCGTAAAAGTAAAATTCAGCGAGCCGGTTACTGTTGCGTCTGCTACCACTACTTCTAATTATACCTTTACACCAGGAGTAAGTGTTTCTTCAATTGTTCTTAATACCGGTGGAGATACAGCAACCATTACTCTTTCTGCACCATTAGCCGTTGGTATTACTCATACATTAAGTATTAACGGAATAGCAGATCTTGCCTTAAATCCTATGGCATCTTCTCAGAATTTCACTTTATTAAATACCGGAATTATCGCAAAACGCTATACATGGAAACATCCGCAAACCATTGGGACTTACCAGGGGCTCGCTATTCCGAACGGAGGTTTTTCCGGATTAAGTTACATCAAAGGAACTGGCAATGAATTTTATGTGATCACCGACAGAGGACCTAATTTAGATGCGAACAATAACAGTTATGCCATCTCCATGGGAGGATCCAATAATACAGCTAAATTATTTGCCTTACCTGCATTTAATCCAAATGTGATGAGATTTAAAGCACAGGGCGACTCCCTGGTTTATGTATCAAACATCTCCCTGAGACGCCCCGACAATAGCATTACCACTGGCTTAATTAACCCTACTCAAAATGGTGGAACCGGAGAAATTGCCTTGACAGATGTTAATGGAAACGTAGCTACACCTGATATCTGGGGTATTGATTCGGAAGGCGTAACTGAAGGAAATGATAACGATTTATGGATCTCTGAAGAATATGGCGTAAGTATCTGGCATACCGATCATAATGGCAAGGTTATAAACCGTTATGCTCCCTATGGAGGTTTAGCAAGTGCTCAACCACAAGATCTTGCCATTGATACTATTTTTAAATTCAGAAATCCAAACAAAGGTTTTGAAGGAGTTGCTTTTACACCTAATAAAAAGGTATATGGCTTTATTCAGAATACTATTCTGTTTCCTGCAAGTGATGTTAACTTAAAAAAGAATACACGCTTACACCGCTTTGTTGAAATCGATACCAGAACAAACACCACCCGTATGTTAGGCTACGAGCACGATGCGGTTCCTGTAAGTGGTGCATTAAGTTCTATTAAAAATGACAAACGCTATATCGGTGATGCTGTAGCGATAAATGATCATGAATTATTAGTGTTAGAGCATGGAAAAAGTTCGACCGAATCTTACGGTAAAGTATACTTGATTAACATTGCTCCTGCTACACCTATTAATCCTACACAACATTTAATATATGCATCAGGAACCAAATCATTTGAGCAGTTATTAGACTCTACTACTGCCGCAGCCAATGGTGTTACCGTAGTAAAGAAAACATTGTTGATTGATGTTATTGCCAGTGGCTACGATCCAAGCATCGAGAAAAAAGAAGGGTTAACCATCATTAATGATACCTGTATTGCCATTGCCAATGATAATGATTTTGGGATTATTTCTAATAATGCAGACGGAGTTGCTTCTTTAACCAATGCACAAAGTACGATCTATACATTTTCATTTCCAAGAAGCAAAAAACTCAACCTGTGTGATAATGTAACTATTGCAAGCTCTACCCTATCTATCTGTAGTGGTGATTCTATCCAATTAACTTCACCAACCGTTTCGGGAATTACCTATCAATGGAAAAATAATAATGCAGTATTAAACGCAATTAATACGTCTTCCTGCTATGCGAAAGCTAATGGGAACTATGAATTATATGCTACCAATGTAAACGGATGTACTGCTATTTCAAATACGAAAGCACTGAACTTCCTTGTTTCGCCAACAGTTACAGCCATATCCAACACAACTACGATTTGTGCAGGACAAAGTGTTACACTAACCGCAAACGGTGCCAATAGTTATACATGGTCGCCCGGCGGAACAACCACTAACAGTTTAATCGTATCACCTACAGCAAATACTAATTACTCTGTGGTTGGCACAAACACCGCCTGTGCAGGAAAATCAACTGTTTCCATTACTGTAAATACGTTACCAACTGTTTCGGCTATTACTTCAACTACTTTAATTTGTAGTGGACAAACTGCCAGCTTAACAGCACAGGGAACTGCTTCTACTTATACATGGAACCCAGGAAACTTATCCGGTGTAACGGTTTCTGTTTCTCCTAACAGTACAACTACTTACACTGTAATTGGCAAGAACAGTAATGGCTGCACTAAATCAGCAAGTATTACTCAATCGGTATCAACCTGTACAGGTATCGAAACTCTTTCACAACAGGAGCAATTGGCCTTATCTGTTTTCCCAAATCCAAATACCGGTGACTTTACCATTAAAGCAAATGCAGAATTAATGCTCGTTATTATTGACCAGTTAGGACGTGAATTACAACCCATTTCCTTAAACAGTTCCAATAATTATCAAACTGAAATTTACGGAATGGCTAACGGAATTTATTACATGATCAATAAATCCGGCAATAACTCTATTCATCAAAAAATAGTGATTACCAAATAACCGGTAATTACAGTCCATTAAAAAAGCGATTATCTTTAAACAGATAGTCGCTTTTTAGTGAATGATATTTTTGAGTAAAACTTATCCTACTTCTTTTTCAATAAATTTTATGCCATATGTTTCTAGTTCGGCAAGCATCGGCTCATAAATCTCTTTCACAATAGGGATTTGCACACCATACAATTTAAATTTACCGGTTAAAAAATTCTTTACAGAAATTGCCAAAGGTAACCCAACGGTTTTAGCCATTGCTGTATGCACCTCATTGTCCCCAATAACTACTAAGGAAGAATTCAAATTTTTGTAAACGCCATTTAACTGATATTGGAACTGGTGTTGCATAACAATCATATCTTTATCCCCCGCTTTTAACAACCATTTTTCTTCCAATAAATGTTGCAGTAACTCCGCCGGTGATGCTTCCTTTAAGGTAATCGGTTTATTTGAAAACAACTCCAGGTATTCCAATTTAGCTAAAACATCTTCATCCATCTCCGTTCCCATAAAAGCCATTAGTTTTGCTTTTGCCGTTGCGGTTCCGTCAGGTAAAAAAGATTCTATTAATTGCGTATACGTTAAGGTATCCGCATTTTTTATTTTGTATGTATCATCTGTCAACCCTAATTTCACAAATACATTCCATGCCTTGCAATAGCCCGGCATACGTAACGTACCACGTAACATGGTTGTGGCGTCAGCCAATTCATAAGGTTGTTTGTAACTGATGCTATCTCGGTTGGCATAGGCATCAAATTTACCATGCCCTTCCACTTCTATAGTTTCAATTTGTGTATAAATACGGTTGTAGGGAATAAATTTCAGATTTCCGTTTTCTATAAACTGGGCAGTGCCTTGCCCTGCCAATATCACATTACGTGGGTTCCAGCTAAATTTATATCCCCAGGGATTATCGTTACTTTCGGGTGCTACCAGGCCTCCGCAAAAAGATTTGAAACTGGTAATTTTACCGCCAATGGATTTGATATGATGAATAACCTTCATCGCAGAAGCGTGATCGATTCCCGGATCCAATCCACATTCATTCAATAATAAAATATTTTTTTGTTTTGCCTCTGCATCCAACTCCTTCATCTCGTTACTCACGTAGCTGGCTGTAGCCAAATGTTTCCCCAGTCGCACACAATCCCTTGCTACATCTGCATGCATAAATGCCGGCAACATGGATACTACAAAATCAGCCTGGGTAATTAATGTTTCTCTGAGTGCGGAATTAGTTACATCAAACTCAACAGCCGTAGCATTATCCCTGTAATTCGTGATCTTTGATTCTACGGCTGCTTTATTAGCGTCTGCAATGGTGATCTGCCAATTTTCAGCTTTTGCATTTGATACTAAATAATCAATTAAACTTGATGAAGAACGCCCAGCGCCAATAATTAATATTTTACTCATAACTATAATTTGTATCGCAAAAATAACCTTAAATTTGTTATCTGGAACTTATAAAATGCCACAAAAATATATATTACTAGTTATTACGGTTTTAAGTGGTTTTATATTAAAATCACAATCCAACTCACTGGTTATTTTTAGTACTTCCGGAAATCCATTTCTTTTAAAAGTTGACGAGGCTTCTATTAACACGATGCCGCAATCCAATATCAAAGCCTTTGATTTGTCTATAGGCTGGCATCACATCGAAATTACATCCACTCTCACTACTACACAACTGCATTTAAAAGATTCTATTCTGTTTGTAAATGAACCAAAATATGCAAATAAAGAATTCACTTATGAGTTAACGGATCATGCAAAAAAGGTATGCATTAAATTTAAATCGGTTTCTGAATTATCGGGCCCGCCTACTCCACCTATTCCTGAAGCACCTAAAATAGCAGGGCCTGTTGTAGATAATAGTATTTATGGCAACCTTTATAAAGCCAAAGATAACAAGCCTGTATTTTATCTTAATTATATCACAACAACATCTGCCTGCTATACTGTATTAACCGATAATGATATACAATATGGTGTGAAGTTATTAAACAATTGCAATGACGAAGACCGAAGAACCGGGTATTTGAACCAGATCATTAACCTTAACTGTTATACAAGTGCACAGCTAAGCCTGTTAATTAATTGTTTTCCTGCCGAAATGGACCGGCTGACCTTTGCTAAATTAGCTTACCTCCATATTTCAGATAAAAAAAATGTGACTCTGCTGTATCCCTCTTTCAAATACCAAACGATAAAAGATAATTATACCACTTTTGTTGAAGAGCAGGAGGGTAAACTGAAACAGAAAGACATGAAGTGTACACAACCACTGGAGGACTCAAAGTTTAATGAGTTTTATGCCAAAATAAAAAACAGTGGTTATGAAAATGAAAAGTTAACCGCTGCAAAAAAAGTCTTGATCAGTGTTTGCTTATCTTCTCTACAGTTAAAATCATTAACTCAATTATTTAATCATGACAGAGAAAAATCAGAATGCCTGAAATTCGCCTACCCGATTTTAACTGATAAGGAAAATGCTGCTGCATTAGCCGAAGAATTTCAATTCAAAGAAACAAAAGACGATTTTTTAAAATTTATATCGAAATAAAAAGATTATCATGAACGATAAAAAATTAATAACTATTGGCCTGCTTGGTGCTACTGCCGTTGCACTTGGAGCATTAGGCGCTCACTTTTTAAAAAGTAAATTACAAACGGGGCTTATTACACCCGACCAGTTAAATGGATTTGATACCGCGGTGAAATACCAGATGTATCATGTATTAGCTATGCTGGCTTTGGTTTTACTTTCCAAACATGTTACTCATAAAAATATTACCAGGGCATACAACTGCTTTTTAATTGGTATTATTTTATTTTCAGGATCTCTTTATTTTTTATGTACACGCGATCTTTTGGGTGCTGAATGGTTAAAAGTGCTAGGCCCTGTAACACCTTTGGGAGGTTTGTTTTTTGTAGCGGGTTGGATATTCCTTGCATTAGTAGGGTTGAAAAAAAATAAAATACCGGATCATTTTTAATTTCCAGGAGAAGCATACAAACTTGTACCTTCTTTATTTTGTCTTTTTTTTGAAGTTTTTCATAAAAGGATAAAAATTCTTATCTTGTAGAGTCCTTAATTCTATCCTATGAAAGTTATATACTCTTTAATAATACTGGCATCCAGCATTTCATTATTTTCTCAAAGAGGGAAAGATGGAACCGTTACTATTACTGTTGCCAATTCTATCGTTAATATTTATACTCCATTAACTGCAAATGCAGCCACAGGCAATACTTCCATTAGTGTTGT
The DNA here is from genome assembly GCA_963422675.2 of Bacteroidia bacterium. Taxonomy (GTDB): domain Bacteria; phylum Bacteroidota; class Bacteroidia; order B-17B0; family Aurantibacillaceae; genus UBA4416. The sequence goes on along the minus strand of CAXVYS010000029.1, from coordinate 189,546 downwards.
CAGTTCTGCCTCTTATAATATTGGTGATCTGGTGATGATTATACAGATGCAGGGAGCGGGCGTGAAGGCAAGTTTTGATAATCTGTCAGGAGATTACAGTAATTCAATACCTGAAAACACATCACATGGAGAAATCCTAGCATACAACAATTGTGGTAATTATGAATTTGCGGAAATTACAGATATTCCCAGCTTAACCTCTATTGTGCTGGACTGTGGCTTAAAACATGCTTATGACGTTTCTTACAATACTAATGCAAATCCTTTTGGATACAGTGTTACATTGCCAGGAAAAGTACAGGTTATAAAAGTTCCAAGATATTCTACCTTAACAGTAAGTAGCCCTGGATTTCTTACATGCCCATCATGGGATGGAAATACTGGGGGTATTGTTGTTGTGGAAGTAGAAAATAATACCGTTTTGAATAACACTCCTTCCATTAATGCAACAGGTAAAGGCTTCAGGGGAGGACCTACAGATAGTAATACCGCCAGTAATTTCGGAGGGCAAAAATGGGGTACAACAAAAACTGCGGAAGGTGCTTATAAAGGGGAATCTATTGCTGGAGATACAGCTGTATACAGGCTCTATGCCAGTATTTTTGGAAGAGGCGCCATAGCTAATGGTGGTGGCGGTGGCACATCTCATAATTCCGGCGGCGGCGGCGGTGCCAATGGCGGAAATATTACAAATTATAATGGTTATGGAAATCCAACAACCGGAACTACCCTAAATCCAAAATGGGATTTGGAAAGTCTTAACTTTTCCGCAAACACATCCTCCGGAGGAGGAAAAGGTGGCTACTCTTTTTCCAGCAGTAACCAGAATGTAACAACGAAAGCCCCGGGTAATACATCGTGGGGAGGAGATAACAGAAGAAATGTAGGAGGTATGGGAGGAAGACCATTGGATTATTCAACTGGTCGCTTATTTATAGGTGGCGGCGGCGGTGCAGGTGATGGGAATGATAACCAGGCCGGAGCCGGTGGCAATGGCGGGGGAATGGTATATATTGTTTGTTATGGAAATTTAAGTGGTGCAGGAACGATTGTTGCTGATGGTGCTAATGGTGCAAATTCAGTTCCAGGCTGTTCGACAAATGATGCCGCCGCCGGCGGCGGCGGCGGCGGAACAATTGTATTAAATGTAAACGGAACTACTAACCTTACTGCTTTTCCAACAGTATTAACTGCTAGAGGGGGTAATGGAGGAAATGTAGCCTTTAACTGTTTTTTAAGTAATTCAGATGCTTATGGTCCAGGCGGTGGCGGTGGGGGTGGACATATTTGTTCTGCAGGCCTCCTTCCAACAAATAATCCCAGCGGAGGAGCCAATGGAATGGTAACAGGTAATACAAGTAATATTGCCGCCAATTTTCCGCCTAATGGAGCAACTAACGGTGGAGTAGGTTCTTATGGATCAATCAGTAATTATACATTAAATACTTCTGCCAGTCAAACCGTTTGCGCCAATCAGTCTTTTAGTATTTCAGCTTCTTCTACAGAGCCTGGTACAACGGTAAATTGGTTTAATAGTTTAGTTGGAGGTGCTGCTATTGCTAATGGGTCAACTTATGTTTCCCCCGGGTATTCATCAGCAGGAACTTATACATTATTTGCAGGCGTTTGCCCCGGCACTTACCGTCAACCTATTATTATTACAGTAAACTCGGGCTTAAGCATTAGTGTAAACAGCGCTACTGTTTGTCCGGGACAATCCACCATACTTACTCCAACAAGTGTGGCAACGTCTTATACCTGGAGTACTGCTCAAACCACTACTACTATTTCTGTTTCTCCTGCTACTACTACTGTTTATACGGTAACAGGCAGCAATGGCTCGTGCAGCGGAACACAAACCGCAACTGTTACCATTGGTTCAGGCCTTGGTGTCAGTGTATCTTCGGCAACCGTTTGCGCAGGAACCACTACGGTATTAACAGCCAGTGGAGCTACAACTTACACATGGAATACCGGAGCTAATACCAGTACCATAACGGTTAGTCCCGCCTCTACAACTGTTTATACTGTAAGTGGAAGTGTTGGTACATGTACAGGCTCTTCTACCTCTACCGTTAATATATTAGCCCTTCCTGTGCTTACCGTTACAGGAACCCCTTCTACACTTTGTGTGGGACAATCTGCTATTTTAAATGTCTCTGGAGCTAATACCTATACCTGGTCGAATGCTGTAACGGGTAGTTCGCAAACCGTTACCCCAATTACTTCCACAAGTTATTCTGTGTCAGGAATTAACGGTGCAGGCTGTACAAGTGCTTCTGTTTCGGTTAACGTAACTGTTTCTTCTAATCCAACGGTTAGCGTAAACAGTTCTACCGTTTGCGCAGGGCAGTCGGCTACGCTTACGGCTACCGGGTCAGCATCTTCCTATATCTGGAATACAACTCAAACAACCAACTCCATATCTGTTTCTCCTGCTGCAACAACTGTTTATACAGTAACGGGTTCGACCTCAGGATGTAATACCAGTCAAACAGCCACTGTTACAATAGGCGGCGCGCTCAGCATTAGTGTAAACAATCCTACCATATGCCCTGGTCAATCTGCTGTGCTTACCCCTACCAGTTCTGCTGTTTCTTATACGTGGAGTACATCTCAAACAAGCAATACAATTTCTGTAGCTCCCACTACTACTACTGTTTATATCGTATCCGGAAATTCAGGAACATGTAACGGTGTAGGTACTTCTACCGTTTTTGTAAGTAGTGCAGGGCCTGCTGTTACAGCTAATTCGGCAACCATATGCGCTGGTCAAAATGCATCTCTCACTGCCAATGGTGCTACGAGCTATACCTGGAGCACAGGCGCAACTACTTCTGTTATTAATCCTTCACCATCAACCACTACGAATTATACGGTATCGGGATCTAATGGAGGCTGTGCTACTGATTTTGTGACAACCGTCTCTGTGAGACCTTCACCCGTAGTTTTAATTGCATCAAATATTACAGCTGGCTGTGGCACAGTATGTGTTAATTTTAAGGATACGGGTAATTTTGCCATAAATGTTATTTCCTATACTTTTGGCGATGGCAGTACCGGAAATTTGAGGAATCCAACGCATTGTTATCCTGCTGCAGGTTCCTATACGGTATCTGCCACAGCAACCGATCCGGCTACAGGGTGCTCCGCTTCTTTTATTTTACCTTCTCCTATTGTAGTGAATACCAATACCAAAGCGCTGTTTAGTATAACAGAAGGAACTATGGTTACTTTAGGAACTCCTGTACATTTGGTTAATAGCAGTACCAATGCAACAAGTTATTTATGGACCTTATGTAATAATTCCATGTACACCACAACCGACCTTACAACTTCCAGCTTAGATACAGGGAAATGCTGTATTAAGTTAGTTGCCAAAACAGGTGGAAGCTGTAAAGATTCTGTTACACACTGCATTACTGTTATTGATGAGATGTCCATTAACATTCCCAATGTATTTACGCCTAATAATGATTCCAGAAATGATATTTTTAATATTAAAACCTCCGGAATAAAATCGTTAAGCTGCAGTATTTATGACCGTTGGGGGCTTAAAATGTACGAATGGGAAGGCATAAATGGTTATTGGGACGGAAAAACAAAGGCAGGCGTTCCATCTGTGGATGGCAGTTATTTCTATATAATAGACTATACTGACTTTAAAGATGTTTCTAAAACTGAAAAAGGCTTCTTATCTTTGTTCCGCAATTAAACCGTGCAGTTAACAAATGAATGAATTCAGAGAAGCGCTTCTTTTAAAATTATCTATCCCTATTTATACGATTATTATCGGGATAGAAATTTTTTACAGTTATTGGCATGAGAAAAAATATTATACGACTAAAGGCGTTTTATCCAATGTATATCTTTCTGCCTTAAATTTTACCCTGGATATTTTAATACGCGGGCTTTGCCTTGGGGTATTATGGTATTTTTATCAATTTAAATTTACGGGGATCGATAAAACAATCCATCCTTTTTTATATTGGGCAGTTTTATTAATCGTTCAGGATTTTATGTTCTACTGGCTTCACCGGGTAGATCATTATTGCCGGTTTTTCTGGGCTGTACACGTAACGCACCATTCATCAGAAGAATTTAATTTAACGGTAGGATTCCGTTCATCTGTATTTCAACCTTTGTACCGCTTTATTTATTTTATTCCTTTATCGTTGTTTGGCTTCGATCCTTTAGATACGTTATTTATATACGCAGCAACACAAATCTATGGCATTTTAATTCACACCAAAACTGTTGGTAAATTAGGGTTCCTGGAATGGATCTTATCCACCCCATCGCATCACCGTGTGCACCATGCCAGTAATATAAAATACCTTGATAAAAATATGGGTATGGTATTTATTATATGGGACAGGCTATTTGGCACATTTGCCAAAGAAGACGAAGAAGTAAAATATGGCTTAACCACTAATTTAGAATCTCACAATCCTCTACACATGGTTTTTCATGAATGGAAAAATATTTATAAAGATTTAAAAAAAGGAAATTCTATTAAACACAAAATACTTTATGTATTTGGCCCTCCGGGCTGGAGCCATGATGGAAGCACTAAAACTGCCCGGCAACTGAGAAAAGATTTGCAAAAAAATAGTTCTATTTAACTATATTTAAATTATATTTTAAACTTATGCCTAACCTTATTACTGCCTTTAAAAAGGCTTCTCATTTTATTAATCACAAGCTTTGGCAAGTGAGGCTGGATAAAATGGAAAAAAAGCAAGGCTTTTTTCTTAAGCAACTGCGCATTTTTGCATTGGCCATCAAAGGATTTAATGAGGATAAATGTATGCTTAAATCTACGGCATTAACCTATTATACTTTATTTTCCATTGTACCGATCATTGCTTTGGCTTTCGCCATTGCCAAAGGATTTGGGTTTCAGGATATGCTGCAACAGCAATTGTTACAAGACTTTAATGATCAGCAGGATATTTTAAATCAGGCGTTTGTATATGCCAACAAAATGCTTAATAATACCAAAGGCGGTTTAATTGCAGGAGTTGGTATCATCTTATTACTATGGTCGGTGATGAAACTACTAGGCAGCATTGAAAATAGTTTCAATGAAATATGGGAAATAAAACGCGACAGGGTTTGGACCAGGAAAATAACCGATTATTTATCCATTATGCTCATTGCTCCCGTTTTTATTATTCTTTCGGGAAGTTTAACTCTGGGTTTAAAAACCGGACTTGATTCGCTTTCCATGAGTTTTTCTCTATTAAGCCCTTTAGGATTTGTGTTATTAAAGATTTTTGCGTTTTCTTTAATCTGGGGAATGTTCATCTTTCTTTATATGGCTTTACCAAATACCAAAGTTGGCTTTAGAAGCGCCGCTATGGGTGGTTTAATTGCCGCTATCTTATTTGAATTGTTAGAATGGGCGTATGTATCTTCGCAGATGGGTGTAGCAAGCTATAATGCGATTTACGGAAGTTTTGCCGCCTTACCCCTGTTTTTAATATGGGTACAGTATTCCTGGTTTGTAGTGATGTTTGGCGCAGAGTTAACCTTTGCAAATCAAAATGTAGATCACTATGAATTAGAAAATGACATTGACAATATGAGTGTAAGATACAAACGTGTTATTGCTTTACTCATTGCAAACCATGTGGTTAAAAATTTTAGTGAAGGAAACACCCCCTTTACAGCCATGGAAATAGCTAAAAAGATGGATCTCCCGGTGAGACTGGCCCGCAACATTATTTTTGATTTTACCGAAACGGGTATTTTTAATGAAGTAAAGATGCTTAATGATAAAGAGATAGGATACCAACCGGGAATTACAGACTCTAAACTTACCGTAAAGTATATTCTCGACAAATTAGATGAAAAAGGTGTGAATGAACTACCCATGGAAGATTCTAAAGAACTGGAAATTGTGCAAAGCTTAATGAAAGGTATGGATGATGTATTAAATACTGCCCAGGGAAATATTTTAATAAAAGATCTTTTAAAAGACCATGTACCACACAAAACTTTGCCACCAACAGTGTAAATTATTAATATATTTGCAGTCTTAAATTATTGGCCTTGTAGTACAATGGATAGTATTCGGGCCTCCGAAGCTTGAGATCCAGGTTCGATTCCTGGCAAGGCCACTCGGAGGGAAGAAGCTGAAAGTTCAGTTTTCTTTCCTCCTTTTTTTTGCCCAAATCCCTTGTCAGTCTTGCAAAGTATCTCAACTGCTCCGTTTAGTTTTGTGGTTCGATACTTATTATCCTTAAAATACAACTTTTCAGGAAGGTAAATACAATCAAGTGTATAAATAGGAAGTAGGTCTGTTTCCTTGTTGTTTGATTTATTGTTTGATTTTCTTAACTTTGTAGTATGAATAGGCAGACAACTACAGCATTAGATTTCAATTCAGAAGTAAAACTCAAGGGTTTTAAAGCCTATGAGGTAGATACTAATGCAACTGGACATGGTTATAGCAGAAAGGATTTTTATAAAATTAGTCTTACTTCCGGTAAATATTTATTCCACTACGCAGACAAAAGCTTTGAAACGAATGAACCGATTTTGTTTTTTGGCAATCCTCGCATTCCTTACTCTTGCGAAGTGCTTGAGCCTACTCCTGATGGCTATGCTTGCCTGTTTACTGAAGAATTTCTAAAGGTAAGTGAACGTTCAGAAAGTCTTTTGCAATCCCCCTTATTTAAAATTGGCGGGACACCTATATTAAGATTAACAAAAGAACAGGAGAAATCTATTTCTTCCATATTTCAGAAAATGATTGCAGAGCAAGATACAAGCTATGAATTCAAAGATGAGATGATTCGTAATTATATGAACCTGATCATTCACGAAGCATTGAAGCTGCAACCTTCGGAAAACTCACCAAAAGAAAAAAATGCTGCACAGAGGATTACCGCTGTTTTTATGGAACTTTTGGAGAGGCAATTTCCTATTGAAAGTGTCGAACATCCGCTGGAATTAAGAACAGCACAGGATTTTGCAGATAAGTTATCTGTACATACTAATTATTTAAATCGTTCTGTTAAAGAAATTACGGGGAAGTCTACTACTACCCATATAACCGAAAGAATTATCAGTGAAGCAAAGGCTCTCTTACATCATACAGATTGGAATATCTCTGATGTTGCCTATTCACTTGGATTTGAATACCCCACTTATTTCAATAACTACTTCAAAAAAATGACAGGAACCAATCCTTCTACCTTGAGATTTCAAAAGGTTTGAAATTCTTAATGATTGGTTTGATTATCATTACCCAATCACTTAATTGGTGATCTACCTTTGTGCTATAACAATTTAGCATTCAGGTCATGGAAAAAACAAAAAAAGTGCTTCTTATTAATACCCACCTAACTTATCCTAATTGGACGGAAGTGAACTTGAATAATTCATTTATTCAAGTTGCAAAGGAATTTTGGCAAGAACCCCAAATTAATGCTTGGGTGGTTTGAGGCGCACATGAAATAAAAAGCAAACGATGAAAACAAAAATCTTTTTAATAGTACTAATAACAACACTATCTACTCAATTAAAATTAAAGACACAAATAAATTCAAACGCTAAAAATATGACAACATTAGAGCAAGAAACAACAATTCAAAGAGTAATTTTCAAAAATAGAGATATTACTATTGTAGGAAATTTGTATTTCCCGAAAAATTTTGATAACAGCAAAAAATATTCAGCAATTATAGTTGGACATCCTGCAGGTGGTGTAAAGGAACAGACCGCAGGATTGTATGCACAGAAACTTGCACAACAAGGATTTATTGCTTTGACATTTGATGCTTCCTATCAAGGCGAAAGTGGCGGTGAGCCCCGATACCTTGAAGACCCCGCTGTGCGTGTAGAAGATTTTCGTGCGGCTACTGATTATTTAAGCATTCATAAATCTGTAGATGCAAATAAAATAGGTGTGCTGGCTATTTGTGGTGGCGGTGGCTTTGCAATCAAAGCAGCACAAACCGACCATAGATTAAAGGCAGTTGCCACAATAAGCATGGTTGATTTAGGGCAGCTACGCAGAGATGGTTTAAATGGTATGCTAAAATCTCAAATGCAACAACGCTTAGAAGAAGTTGCTAAACAAAGAACCATAGAAGCAAATGGAGGGACTATTAAATATGCCAACTATGTTCCTATCTCACTTGAAGCAATCCCCGAAAATGCTCCTTTAATGTATCAAGAGGGCTATGAATATTACAGAACCGAAAGAGGACAGCATCCCAATTCTACAAACAAATATACATTTACAAGCCTTGACAAGTTGATGGATTTTACAGCTTTAGACCATGTTGAAATGATTTCTCCTCGTCCGTTGCTTCTTATCACAGGAAGCAAATCTGATACCCGATATTTCAGCGAAGAAGCATATACAAAAGCAAACGAGCCAAAAGAATTATTTGTAGTTCAGGGAGCATCTCATGTAGCCATGTATGATGTGCCAGAATATGTCAAACAAGCAGTTAAAAAACTAACCGATTTTTTTAGCAAAAATCTTTAACAAAAAATTTAATAAAATGACAAAAGCAAAAAAAGTATTGCTAATCAATACGCATTTAACCTATCCAAATTGGACGGAAGGGAAACTAAACAATTCATTTATTGAAAGTGCAAAAACATTCTTTGAAGCAAAGAATTATGAAGTATTAGAAACAAAAATTGAAGTGGAATATAATGCCGATGAAGAAGTAGAAAAACATTTGGAAGCGGAGATTGTAATTTTACAAATGCCTGTAAATTGGTTTGGCGCACCTTGGATTTACAAAAAGTATGTGGACGAAGTATTTAATAGTGGTTTGGCAAGTAAAAAAATTATAGAAAATGACGGAAGGTCAGCAGAAGACCCAACAAAACAGTACGGAACAGGTGGATTTATGCAAGGCAAAAAGTTTATGATTTGTGCCACTTGGAATGCACCAGCAGAGGCATTTGATAATCCTAAACAAAACCTAATGCAAGGTAAAAGAACAGCCGATTTATTGCTTAACATTTCAAGTAATTATCGATTTTGTGGCTATGATGTTATAAAGGGTTACAACTGCTTTGATATTTTTAGAAGTAGCGATATAGCTAATGACCTTGAAAACTATCCGACACATTTAGCAGAAGTTTTCAACTTGTAGAAAGTAGCGGATTTGGCACGCGAAATACAACGACAAAAAAACGGCAGTAACATGGGTTTTGGCAGAGTTTTGGTGTTTCAACTGACCTCTATATTTTAATTAGACCAGACCAACACATTTTGTTTACGTATTAAATAAGACTGAAATAAACAATCATTTATAACTGCATTTTAAAACGAATTAATAATGTATCTTCTATAATCCAATTAACCAGAGCAACTTTCGCATTTGGTACTGCTATTTTTCACTGTCCTTCTTGCGTTGAGAAGTCAGATTGAAAGTTGGTGCGTTTTGTTTTGAGAGAAAGACGAAAGAAATGAAGCAAATAGAATAATAGAAATAAAATTTGGTATTAAATAAAATATATTTATATTTGTGAGCGATTACTCACTTTACAAATGAATAAAAAAGAAAATATATTAAAGGTAGCATTAGAATTGTTTGCGAGCCAAGGCTTTGATAATACTTCTACAAGCCTTATTGCAAAAAAAGCGGAAGTATCGGAAGGACTTATTTTTAGACATTTTGCTAATAAAGAAGGCTTATTAAACGAGATACTAGAAGAAGGATTAATAAAAATAAAACCTTTTATAGATTTGATATTAGCTGAAAAACATCCTGAAAAAATCATTTATTTAACATTAGAATTACCTTATAAAATTATTAGTGAGCAAAAAGAGTTTTGGAAACTTCTAATGAATTTGAGGCAACAAAACGAAAAATTTAGAAAAGATTTAAACGATAATTCTTTTTTTGAGCCACTAAATAACAAAATAAATAATGCTTTTAAAGACCTTAAATTTTCAAAACCAAAAATGGAAGCGGAAACTTTTTTTATTACCCTAACTGGGTTTGGCTTATACCTTATTGATAATGGCGATAAAGAGAACGCCTATAAATTGATTAAAAATATTCAGCTCAAATTCTCGAAATAAAAAAATTTAACTAAAAAAATAAGTGATTACTCACTATTAAATAAAATACCATGATACAAAAATTCTTAAAAAATACAGCCAAAAGTTATGGAGGGCAATTAATTGCCATGATTAGTAAAAAAAGCATTTGTATCATTTCGGGGTGGCGTTGGCGATGAATATGAATTTAATAAATATTTTATTATTCCTGCGGAAGTTCAATATTTCTCCATTCCATTTAAAACAGATATTGACAATCAACAACTAAACGGGCTTAATTTTCAAATAAGTGTTAAACACCATTCAATAAAATAAACACTTAAAAAAAACAATAAAATGAAACACTTTAAAATTTGGGTTCTAACCCTTTCAGTAATGCTATCATCACAGATATTTGCACAAAATAAAACTGAAGCTATACTTGGTAAATGGCTAACAGAAGATTATACTATTTTAGAAATTATACAAATTGATAAGTCAATTTGTATTAAACAACTATCTACAAATAAAGAAAAAAATAAAATACATAATGGTAAATTAATAGGTAAAGGTTTATTTACCTCAAATAAAACAGAATACAACGGAACAGTAATAGACCCCTCAAACAGCAAAGAATATAAAGGTCTTTTCACGCTATCCGCAGATGGTAAAAGTCTTAATTTAAAAATAAAATGGGGCTTTTTAAATTTTAATGAAACATGGGAAAAATTATAAAAACCACACTAAAAAAAGTTACTATAATTATGAATGTATATGTTTTTAAAACCTCTGTCAAAAAACGAGATTTAAAACTGCTAAAACCTATTTTAGATAAATTACTCGTTAATACAGAATGGAATTTTGATTTTGAAGATTGTGATAATATTTTAAGAATACAAAGTGGGAGTAATATTTCAAATATGGTTTGTACGTGTTTAACAGAATCAGGATATGTTTGTGTAGAATTAGACTAACGTATGAAATACGAACTAGAAATAAAATATTTATGAAAATTATAGTAAAAGGTTTGTTAGGGAGCATCAGCAATCCGCTAAAGAAAATTGCCACCATCAATTCGACAGCAATTTGTGAATGCACTTTTTAATCCACTACTTGTTGATGTAGAGAACCAACTTAATTTCATCAATGCCGAGCATGAAGATAAAATAAAGAGGTCTGAGGAATCAGCAAAAATTGTATCTAAGGCTTATGAGCAATTAAAGCAAGCGGCATTAAAACGTAGGTTTAAAAACCAATCTGAGGAAATACAATATTTCAAAACACTAATATCCAAGTAGGCAAGGCCACAGAAACACTCACAAAAGCCCTGTATCATTTGATGCAGGGCTTTTTTTGAATCTCAAATAGTATCTGAAACCAAAAAAGGGCTGTTCTCGGTTGAGAGCAGCCCTTTTTATAAGAAAGCTATGTATTAGTGTGTCACTATAATTTTTTGTTTCACTGTACGCGCTGTGTGTTGTTCTGTTAAAATATACATTCCCATAGAAAGCTCTTCAAGCTTCGCCTGGTGGTTGTTACTGTTATTTAGCTCTATTACTCTTACCAATTCTCCAAGGCTATTGATCAGGTTTAAATTAATATCAACGTTTGATTCCACAGTAAACTCTCCATTGTTAGGATTTGGATAACTGTTTACTTCTAACCCTGTAGTGGATATTTGTTCAATAGCTGTACAGGCAGATACACTTTGTGTAAAAGCCACGGTACCGACACAACCGTTTGTTCCTGTACCATTAACCGTGTAAGTCGTAGTCACCGTAGGACTTACAGAAATACTTGATGCCGTTTGTGTTGTACTCCAGGTGTAGGAAACAGCTCCCAAAGCCGTAATGGTTGCTGTTTGTCCTGTACATATCAGTGCTTTGTTAGTAGTAGCTCCTAAAGCAGGTAAGGCGTTAACCGTGATTGTTTTAACAGCTGTATTTGTACAGCCTGTAGCATTTGCTCCTGTTACAGTATACGTAGCCGTATTACCCGGTGTAAACGCTACTCCGTTTGTAACACCACCCGTCCAGGTATAAGTAGTTGCTCCACTTGCATTCAACGTTACCGGTGCACCATTACAAATAACTGAATTAGTTGCATTGGCTGTTACCGTTGGTGAACTACTAACGGTAACAGATCTGGTAGCTATACCTGCGCATCCGTTTGCATCGGTTCCTGTTACAGTATAGGAAGCTGAGGATGTTGGCGTAAACGCTACTCCATTTGTAACACCACCTGTCCATATATAAGTAGTTGCTCCACTGGCCGTCAATGTTAATGCACTTCCCGCACATACAGTTGAAGAAGGAGACGCTAATGTATTAAGGCTTGGCAAGGCATTAACCGTGATTGTTTTAACAGCCGTGTTTGTACAACCTGTAGCATCAGTACCCGTTACTGTATATGTAGCGGTATTGGTTGGTGTAAATGCTATGCCATTTGTAACCCCGTTTGTCCATGTATAAGTAGTTGCTCCTCCTGCGTTTAATGTCACAGATGTACCATTACAGATAACTGAATTCGTTACAGTAGTGGTTAAAGTTGGTAAACTATTAACTGTTATTGATCTGGTAGCAGTATTTATACATCCGTTAACATTAGTCCCCGTTACGGTATAAGAGGCTGATGACGTTGGTGTAAACGCTACGCCGTTTGTAACGCCACCCGTCCATGTATAAGTAGTTGCTCCACTTGCATTTAATGTTACGGGGGCACCATTACAAATAATTGAACTTGTTACAGTAGCGGTTATAGTCGGTAAACTATTAACCGTGATAGATCGGGTAGCAGTATTTGTACATCCGTTTGCATCAGTTCCTGTTACAGTATAGGAAGCTGATGATGTTGGCGTAAAAGCAATTCCATTGGCAACTCCATTTGTCCAGGTGTAGGTGCTTGCCCCATTCCCACTTAATGTTAATGTGCTTCCCGCACATATGGTTGAAGAAGGAGACGCTAATGAGTTAACTGTTGGCAAGGCATTAACCGTGATTGTTTTAACAGCTGTGTTTGTACAACCTGCGGCATTTGTCCCCGTTACTGTATATGTTACCGTATTACTTGGTGTAAATGCTACGCCATTTCCAACACCGTTTGTCCATGTATAAGTATTAGCTCCTCCTGCATTTAATGTTACTGATGTACCATTACAGATAACTGAATTCGTTACAGTAGCTGTTACAGTTGGTAAACTATTAACAGTAATAGATCGGGTAGTAGTACCTGTACATCCATTAACATCAGTTCCTGTTACGGTATAAGAGGCTGATGATGTTGGTGTAAACAGTACTCCATTTGTAATGCCACCTGTCCATGTATAAGTAGTTGCTCCACTGGCCGTCAAAGTTAATGAACTGCCTGCACATATTGTAGATGCCGGAGAAACGAATGTATTAAGAGTTGGTAAAGGGTTTACGGTAACCGATATCATAGCCGATGCAACACAACCATTTAAGTCTGTTCCATTAACTGTATAAGTTGTTGTAACAGAAGGTGAGAATGCTACACCATTTGTAATATTGCTCGTCCATGTATACGTAGTTGCTCCTACACCGTTTAATGTTACGGTTGAGCCATTGCAGATAACAGAATGAGCTGTAGTGGCAGAAATAGTTGTAACAGTTGCAGGCTCTGTAATGGAAAGTGTTTGCGATTCCGTGCAATTATTAGCATCTGTAACAGCTAATGTATAATTACCTGCGATTAAGTTATTGGCGGTTGATGCAGTTCCGCCAGTTGGCAGCCAGTTGTAAGTATAAGAAGGAGTACCACCATTTACTGTAACTGTTGCTGAACCATTTGAACCACCGTTACAGGTAACATTATTTTGGGATGAAACTGTAGTGGACAACACAGCGGGTTCTGTAATGGAAACCGTTTGCAACGCCGTGCAATTATTAGCATCTGTAATAGTTAATGTATAATTACCTGCGGTTAAATTAGTAGCTGTTGATGCCGTTCCTCCAATTGGTAGCCAGTTGTAAGTAAAAGAAGGGGTGCCACCATTTACAGTAACTGTTGCCGAACCATTTGAACCACTATTACAGGTAACATTATTTTGGGATGACACCATAGAGAATAATGCGGCAGGTTCTGTAATGGAAACCGTTTGCGATGTCATACAATTATTCCCATCCATAATGTTTAATGTATAAGTACCTGCAGTTAAATTACCGACTGTTGATGCCGTTCCACCTGATGGTAACCAGCTATAGGTATATGAAGGCGTACCTCCATTTGCCGTAACCGTTACTGAACCGATTGAACCACCATTACAACCATTATTGTTTTGTGCCGAAATAGCAGAGGATAGACTTGCCGGTTCTGTAATTGTATATGTACTCATTGTTGTTGCCGAAGTTGCACTTGTAACCAAACAGGAATACACACCAGCAGCTAAACCAGTGGCTACAGAGGAAGTGCCTCCTGAAGGAGACCAGGAATAAGTGTAAGGAAGAGTACTTCCCGTTACACTTACGGTAAGTGCTGCACCCGATTGGCCATTACATAAAACAGGGGCTGTTTGAGAGATAGAAGATGTATAGCTTGCACTTGCGCTCGTAACAGTTCCACCAATACTCATACCGGCAGTACCAAAGATATACCAGGTACCTGCGCTACTGCCACCTGTAGGAAATATCCTGAATTTAACAACAGTTCCTGCCGGTACGTTTTGCAAATTTGCAACACCGCTTAAATTAATAGGCGTAATAGGAACCCCACTGGTAGCTGTACTGGTGAAATTAGAAATAGTACTGATAACGGTATACGTACTGCTGCTTCCAAAAGTATATTCCAGGGTTCCTGCATTCGGCCCTGTGTTTGATCTTCTGTAAGATAAATTAAAAACGCTGTAGGAAACAGAATATCCTGAATTAGCAGTCACTGTAAATGTAGCATCCTGATTAGACGCCCCTGCCCAGTTAACGCCACCCCAAGCATTTCCTGCAGGTGTTCCTGTTAAGCCAACACCGGCTCCTCTTGTTAATCCACCTACTGTTAAACTTGCATTAGAGGTAGTAGATGTCCAGGGAGAAGGCCCGTAGCCTGATAATCCTGCAGGATTCCACGAAGCCAACTGAGCGAATATCGGCGATGTAAGAAATAACAACAGGAATACAGAAAAGTGGAAAGATTTTCTTTTTTGCTGAATAGTTTTCATTTTCAAAATTTTAAATGTTACGTTAATAATAGTGCCGGTAACTGGAATCATTACCGAATCTTTTAATTCTTTATGGGTACTCAATAATTATCAAGATCATTTAACCATTCGTATTTATATAGCGATAAGCTTTATAAAAACAGAAATAAAACTGATGAGTGGTTTCGGATAAGACTATCCTGTAGGGTGTTCACTTTCAATCAAAATCCAAGTACTAATAGTATATTGTAATCTTGCGGAGTAAAATTACGATTACAACATTCACTAAATATTATAAAAAAATTAAGTAAATGTGAAAAAAATCAGGAATTACCAAAGTAAACTTTACATTAGAATGTATTTACCAATATGATGGTTTATCATCAATGATTTATCATTGTGTTACATGTAACGTCCTAAAATAAAAAAAGCCACCTCTGTGTGAGGCAGCTTTTCTATTTATCAAATTTGTTATTTAACCACTAATTTATTTGTCAGATAATTTTTGAACTTTAAGAGTCTGAATAGCATCACCTGTTGTGATCTTGCAGAAATAAAGTCCGTTTACAACCGTATTACCGGCAGAATTATTTCCGTTCCAGTTAAACTTATGTGTTCCTTCTGATAGCATAGAATTATTAAGCTCTGCTATTTTTTTACCGGTAATATCCATTATTTCAATTTTCACAGTATTACCTTCAGTAAGTTTTATTTCAAATACAGCTGTTTCAGTAAATGGATTTGGATATACATTGAATGACTGCATATTATTTTTAGCTACAGCATTTGCTTTTTCAGATGTGATCATTCTTCCACCTACTGAGCATGGCCCAACGGTAGCGCCTCCATCAATCAGCGTTTGTACAGATGATGAATCAACACATACTGTTTCAGTTCCTGTGCAAACAATGACGTTAGTACCACTGCAGCAAGCATTGATTACTGCAATACTTGTTGATTGAGTTGTACTGCAACCATTTACATCAGTAGCAATGACAGTATATGAAGTTGTAACTGTAGGACATACTGCTGCAACAGCAGTTGTTGAACCATTATTCCATGAATACGTAAACGGAGCTGTACCGGCTGTTGGAAGTGCTGTTAAATTAGTGCATGGTGATCCAAAACACTGAGTAATAACAGGAGAGTCACCATTATCAATAACTAACGATACTGCGCCAAATACATTTACCTGAACAGTTCCTGTATTAGAACAACCGCTCACCGCGTAATTTCCGGTTACAGTATACACGTTTGTAGCCGGTGAGCCTGCAACTACTACTTTTCCTGTTGAAGGAGTTGTGCCAGCCGACCAAGAATAGGTTCCATCCATAATATGTGAACCAAGTCCGGATACATTATCCGTTGCAAACTGATCCCACTCTGATGCAAGAGTAGAAAAACCACTTTGACCTAAAAGAGAAGGATTAACTGTAATTCCGGAATACACAGAAGATTTTCTGCGTAATGTTTGATCAAGAGTAGAATAACCACCTGTTCCGATCCATTTAGAAATAGGGTCTACACCTATTACACCGAAAACATCTACATAAGATGCTGTTGAAATTTTATAAAGAGCCAGGGCATCATTACCATTGTGAGCAACCTTAGTTGTAGCTATACCACCTGCATATAAACTTGCCAAATTATTTTTAAGTACTAATACAGAATCGTTAGGCAATGTACCGCTAAGTGTATCCACAAAAGTAGGAATGGATGCTCCGTTATGGAACGCTTTATAAATATAACCTGATAAATTTACAGCGCTTCCTGTTCCGTTAAATATTTCAATGTATTTTTCATTACCTGTTCCTTCAACATATTCTGAAAAAAACAGATCCTGTGCATTGGTTCTTGCAGTAAGTGTAGAACTTCCGCTTCCACAAATGTTAGTTGCTGAACCTCCAATGTTTGGAGTAGGATACACTAAAACTCTCACTGCATCTGAAACAGCAGTACAACCGCCTGTAGCAGTAACGGTTACATTATAAGTAGCCGATTGGTTAGCAGAAATGGTTTGTGTTGTAGCACCGTTAGACCAAAGATAAGCTGTACCTGAATTTGCTGTTAGCAGAACACTTCCTCCATTACAAAATGTAGTAGCCCCACCTGTAGTAATACTTGCCGTACATATTACTGCTCCTCCACCTAACTGAACATCGTCTATACGATATTGCGTAGCTGTACCGTTATTTTTAAACCGAATACGAAGGTTAGTTGCAGAAGGAACTGCGCTCGAAACAGTACGAAGGTACCAGTGTGATGTACCATTACCAGTAGGTAAGGCTGCAAATGTAAGTGCCGTGTAAGTGACACCGTCTGTACTTGTTTCAACAGCAAGATCAGAACCCGTACTTGCGTTAACACTTTTAGAAATACCAAAACTAAGCCCTAACGAAGTAAGCGTAGATGTATTAATACCTTCTATCTGAAAATATTTCCCCACTGTGTTGGTTATAAAAATATTAGCATTTCCGGATGCTCCGGTATAACCTGTAGAAGGAGACGTATTTCTCACATCAGCTGTACCAGTATAAGTAAAACCTGTGTTTACAAAACCAACAGATGCTGTTGCAATAGATGATGTACTGGATACTGAACCAAAGTTTTCAGTAAAGATTTGTGCAAATGCACCGAATGGTAACGTAAAAAGTGTTCCATACATAAAGCTTTTTAATAATTTTTTCATGGTTTTTGTTTTTAAAATGAGTAGTGTTTAAATTAATTGCTGAAGATGAAATGATTCTTTGGCCAAAAGAACATTACAAATGTATAGAGCGTTCGTAAAGAAATTGTGTTAGAATACGTACACTTTATCTTATGATTCGTACATATTTTTAAACGCACTTTGAACCAGTTCTTAATTAAAAATATGAGTTAGCAAAAAAAACAACGATGTAACACAACGGTAATGAGACAAAAAATTTACACACTTTTTTCTTTCACAGGTATTTTACAAATCCGAAAACAGATCGCAGGTGTCTCTCCAAAAAGGCTCTGTTATTGGATTTTTAGTGATTGCAGAACTCTCAATGCAAATCCGGAAGAAGATGTAAATTAATTGTATTCATTTTTTTGCAACCAACATTTAGTTGGATAGCGATAGCTGATTTTAATTTTATATTTTGTTTTTTGAATGTGTTTTTTAATTTAGATCAGAAGCAAAAACACTTAAATAAGTTTCATCAATACATCATAAGATCCATGTATAACAAGCATTTTACAAAATCACCCAATACATAAAATAGTATTTTCAATTTATATTAAAGAATAAAATTCACGTAATTTTACGTGTTAAATTACGGGGTATTACGTATAGTAATCTTAAAATTCCATTCATAAAATTTAAGAGAGAATACATCTTCCATTTTTTTGTAAAATGACTTATGAATAAAAACCGAAGTATTTATTCAGATTAACAATTTCTATCGTTTATAAACAAGCCCCCTTTCCGTACATTCCAAAAAATCGTTAATATTCTTTGTTTTGTAAAAAAAGATATATATTTGTTCCGTTGAAAGCAAAATTTAAAATATTTCTTTCGTTTACACTTTTAGCTGTTATTTTATTTGCAGCAGTTCCTAAAGTGTATATCCATAATTTATTAGGGCATACGCATGATGCTGTAAACTCACTGTCATCCGGCTTTTCCTTTAACGACGATCAAAACACCAAGGATTGTAATTTCGAAAAATTTGACACTCCTGTTTACTATACCGTATTCAAATTCATCTTAAATTTCCTTCCTTTAAAAGAACGTAAGCAAACGTCTTTTTATTATAAAGAAGAACATTTAAAACAACTTCCATATAATACCTCTCTTCTGCGAGGTCCTCCAATGGCTTAATTTATTACTCTAAATAAATTAGTCATTAACTCATTAAAAAACATATTGAAGTTTATACCACTTGCGATTATTCGCTTTTATCAATACAGTATTTCTCCGCTTTTAAAGCCTTCTTGTCGTTATACACCGTCCTGCTCACAATATGGGATTGATGCAATTAACAAATATGGCGCATTTAAAGGAAGCTGGATGGCATTAAAACGCATTTGTCGTTGTCATCCCTGGGGAGGAAGCGGTTACGATCCGGTAAAGTAATTTTATCTTATAAATTTTCAGGAAACGATTCTATGAATCGCTATTCAATTTCAACTCATTGAATACAACGGCTGAAAGTTTAACAAGATGGTGAAATGAACTTCATAAAAAACTCATTTTTATGTCAGTCAAAACAATCATATGCTTTATAGCACTATGCCTATCCGCTAGCCTACAGGCACAAACCACATTAACAGGAATTATAAAAGATAAACAAACCAACGAACCACTTCCGGGAGCCATTTTATATTTCCCCGATCTCAAAAGTTCAAGTGTTTCAAATGCAGACGGGTCTTTTGAGATCCATAATCTGCCATCCATCAAAACGTTGTTACAAATAAGACTAATGAGCTATCAAACCGTTATTAAAACGGTTGACTTATCGCTGAAAATACCGTTAACTATTGAAATGGAAGAATCGCATATTGAAGCTAATGAAGTGGTAGTAACGGGTGTTTCCAAAGCCACAGAAATAAAAAAGAATCCGGTTCCAATGGTTTCGGTTGATCAAAAATACTTAGAACAAAATACGGCGACAAATGTGATAGATGCTCTTATTAAGGTACCAGGCGTTAATGTTTTAAGTACAGGGCCCAATGTTTCAAAACCTTATATACGTGGTTTGGGATATAATCGTATACTTACTTTGTTTGATGGTGTGAGACAGGAGGGACAACAATGGGGAGACGAACATGGCATTGAAATTGATCAGTTTTTAATTGACAGGATAGAAGTGATTAAAGGCCCGGCAAGCTTGATTTATGGCTCCGATGCACTAGCAGGAGTGGTTAATTTATTACCCGCTAACACAACACCGGAAGGCATGTTAAAAGGAAGCATCCAAACAAATTATCAAACCAATAATGGCCTTTATGCAGGTTCCGCTGCTATGGCTGGAAATATAAAAGGGATTGTATTTGGCTTGAGAGCTTCGAAGAAAGAAGCAACAAATTTTAAAAATAAGTACGATGGCAGAGTTTATAATACAGGCTTTAAAGAAACTGATTTTAATGCTTATTTAGGTGTGAATAGAAAATGGGGTTACTCACATTTAAATATGAGTGTGTTTGATAACCTGCAGGAGATCCCCGATGGTAGCCGAGATTCACTGACCCGAAAATTCACGAAACAAATTACAGAAGAAGATACGGTTCGCCCTATTGTAAGTAATCGTGAACTGAATTCTTATGCTATTGATCCCATTCATCAGCGTGTGCAACATTACCGTATTTCATCTCTCAATCAATTTATTATTAAGCAAAGTAAACTGGCTCTAAAACTTGGCTATCAACAAAGTATCAGGCGTGAATATGCGCACCCTCAAAGTCCTGATATCGCAGGGCTCTATTTAAAATTGCAAACTGCAACTTATGATCTGAAATTTTATTTACCCGAAAAAAATGGTTGGGAATCAACCATTGGTATTAATGGGATGTACCAGGTTAACAATACCGATAAAGGAACTGAATTTGTGATTCCTGATTATAAACTGTTTGACTTTGCTCCTTTTATTTATGTAAAAAAAGAAATCAGGAAGTTTGATATAGCAGCCGGTGCACGTTATGATACACGTTCGTTTCAAAACAGTGAATTGTATACTGCAACAAATCCTGCAACAGGGTTTGATATGAAAGTAACAGATACAACGGGTGCTACCAAACAATTTGACACATACAACCATGTGTTCAATGGCTTTTCAGGAAGCCTGGGCGTTACTTATAACATTACAGAAAAATTATTAATCAAAGCTAATGTTGCCCGTGGGTTCAGGTCGCCAAATATTTCTGAAATATCCGCGAAAGGAGTCCACCCGGGAACGGGGTTTGAGCAGTTAGGAGATGCGAATTTAAAGCCTGAATTTAATTTACAGGAAGATATAGGGCTATTTTTCGACAACCATCACATCTCCTTAAGTGCCGAAGTGTTTCATAATACAATTGATAACTATATTTTCAATCAAAAACTTCAAAGCCTCATGGGTGGTGACTCTTTATACAGTGAAGCAGGAAATGCCTATCCCGTTTATAAATTCAAACAAACAAAGGCCCAGTTGTTTGGTGGTGAAGCTCACATTGATATTCATCCGCATCCATTAGACTGGCTTCACTTTGAAAATTCCATCTCTATGGTATATGCCATTAATAAAGGGGGGAACGGGGCCGTCCTAAATGATAGTACGAAATATTTACCCTTTATTCCACCGATACATACAAACTCAGAATTACGTGCTGAGTTCAGAAAACACGTAAGCTGCTTTTATCATATTTATATTAAAGTGGGAATGCAATACTATGCTGCACAAAACAGAGCTTTCCTCGCGGATAATACAGAAACCAAAACACCCGAATATACCTTATTTGATGCAGGTTTCGGGACAGATATCCGCAATAAAAAAGGAAGTACATTATGTACTATCGGTATCTTTTGTACTAACTTAACAGACGTTGCCTACCAATCAAACATGAGCAGGCTTAAATATTTTGATAACTATCCAAACAATGGAACCGGCCGCTCAGGGATTTATAGTATGGGAAGAAATATCAGCTTTAAATTAACGATACCATTTAATGTAAAACTCAATACTATTTAAACCATGACAACAAATAACAAATATGATGTAATAATTATTGGAGGTAGTTATTCCGGCCTTTCAGCGGCAATGAGCTTAGGAAGGGCATTGAGAAACATTTTAGTTATTGATAGTGGAAATGCCTGTAACAAACAAACTCCGCAATCGCATAATTTCATCACGCATGATGGAGAAACACCGGCAGAAATCTCAGCAAAAGCTAAACGGCAGGTGTTGGAATATAACACAGTTTCTTTTATAAATGGCAAAGTGATTAACGCTTCAAAAAAAGAGAATTCGTTTGATGTGGAAACAGAGAAAGGGGAAATGTTTCATGCAAAGAAACTTCTCTTCGCCACGGGTGTAACCGATATCATGCCTGATATTAAAGGCTTTTCGGAATGCTGGGGTATTTCGGTATTGCACTGCCCCTACTGCCATGGCTATGAATTTAAAACTGAAACAACTGGCATTTTAGCAAACGGTGATATGGGTTTTGAATTTTGTAAACTAATTTATAACTGGACAAAAAATCTTATACTGTTTACCAATGGAACATCAACACTCACAAAAGAGCAACATGAAATTCTTACTGAAAAAAATATTGTGATTATTGAAAACGATATCACTTCCATAGAGCATAAAGATGGTTATGTACAACACCTTGCTTGTAAAGATGGAACCAAACATAAAGTAAAGGCACTTTATGCACGGCCTTCATTTAAGCAACATTGCGATTTACCCAAAAAACTGGGTTGTGAATTAACGGAACAAGGATATCTTGTAGTCGATCTCTTTCAAAAAACAACACTTCATGGCGTTTATGCTGCCGGAGATTGTACTACGATGTTCAGAGCAGTATCTAAAGCTGTTTCGGAAGGAACAACTGCCGGAGCAATGGTAAATAAGGAATTAATTGAGGAAGAATTCTGATATTGGTTTACGCCATTAAAATATCTCTGAATTTATAAATTTTACTTTACAACTGTATTCAACAAATCTGTGTATGCCAATGCACAGGTTTGTCTTGAATATTTATTAATGGATGAAGAATTAATAGAAAGCTGATTGGCTTTATACTTTTCGTACAATGCCAATACCGCAGCTTTTGTACCTTCGTAATCTTTAAAGCCAACCATTGTACCAGCTTTGGTTTCATTGATAATAGCGGCAGTATCTCCATTCAGATCTCCAATAGAAAATATGGGACGTTTAGCGGCAAGGTATTCAAATAATTTACCGGGTACAATTCCAGAAACGTTAGGTGTATCATTTAAAGGTAATAACAACACGGGTGATCTTAACAATAGTTTCACCACCTCTGAATGCGCCATATAATCTGTTTTTTCAGCATTTTCCATTAAATCATTCAGCTTCAATCCTTCAAAAACGGCAGCGTCTGTTTTACCAGTGAACTTCAGCTTCAATTCTTTTTTAAACTCTTCATTTTCTTTACAAATCTCTCCCAATACTTTCCATAAGATATGTGGATTTCTGTCCTTATTTAAAGCCCCGATATGATGCATCAAAAATCCGGGCAGTAAACTACTCTCTGCGGCTACAGGAAAATCGTCTTCATCAAAACCATTGGTAATAACATTTACTTCCCTCCCTCCTAATGCTTCAAGATCTTTACCCCAGCTTTTACTAACGGTTACTACTTTACTGGCATTTACCAATACACTTTTTTCCAGTTTCTTATGTTTTTTATCAGCCATCGTACTCAGCTTTAACTGATCATAAAAATCTATTTGAGTCCAGGGGTCTCTAAAATCAGCTATCCATGGGATACCGTGTTTCAGTTTTAATCCGAGTGCAATTAAATGCATGCTATGAGGCGGGCCCGTACTTATCACTGCATCAATGTTGTTTTTCTGAATATAGTCTGATAAATAAGCAATAGAAGGTTTTATCCAGAATTTACGAGCATCAGGGATAAAGAAATTACCTCTTACCCAAATCATTAAGGACTGGAGCATCTTATTTTCTTTTCCTTCCGATAGAAATCCCTGATTAACCGTTTCTGTTTTCTTCTTTCCCATAATTTTACGATACATATCGTAGGGCTCTGTAATGGCAGTTCTTAAAACAGTTGTATTTTCAGGAATATCCTTTAACAGTGTTTCATCATTAATAGGAAAATCAGGATTAGAAGGTGTATAAATGACCGGTTCCCAGCCAAACTGTTTAAAATATTTACTAAATTTTAACCAGCGCTGCACCCCTGCCCCACCTGTTGGCGGCCAATAATAGGTAATAATTAATACTTTTTTTGTTGTCATGTTTGAATGTCAAAAATATGCCCGCCGCTTTTATTTTTTCTTTAAATACTTATTTACGATAAACAATAACTCGTTTTTATAAACTAGATATACAGCAGTTACTGCAATCAACAATTGTATAGAATAAATTACATACACGGGAACTGAATTTATAAAATACTGACTGATTAATACAACTCCTAAAAAAATTCCAGGTAGATAAATTATTTTCAGCTTGTTAAAACTAAACGTAAACACATCTTTGGAGAACTGCCTGATAACAATAGGTTGCAGGATCTTCACAAACAAACTGCTTAAAATTATACCCATAATTCCGAAGTAGCTTGTACTGATATACATTAATGTAATTTGAATACTTGCCAGAATCAAATACACCACAGGCATTACTTTTGTTTTATTATGGTATAGTATAACAATGTAGTAAATAAAATAGTAAGCTTTAAAACAATAACCTACTGCAATAATTCCTATGTATTTAAACGACTCAAAATATATTGCTTTTGTAATAATAAAAGGGATTAATAAAGGGATTAATACACATGAAAGAGGTGTTAAGATCAAAAAAATAGCCGAATAACCGTTGAAATAACGATTTACTTCCACTGTACTTTCAGTTAAATTATTTTCACGCCAGATTTTATATATTAAAGGTGTTATTGCTGCGAATAAGCCATTTTGTAAAAACTCTAAAGGTAAACTACATTTAGTTGCAAAATCATAAACGGCCAGATCAGATAAGGGCATGTTATTTTCAATAATAATTCTATCATAATAACTCATTGCCCAATTGAAAATAAAAAAGATGAGCATGGGTACCGAAAACCTAAGTGCGTTTTTCAGAAAGTCGAGCTCCAGTTTAAACCGATAATGCCTTATGAATCCCCAGAAACTCAATAAAAAAATGATCACTCCTGAAAGAAAACGTCCTAACAGTGGGCCCCATAAAGAATTACCGTACATGTACAGTCCTATTAAGGATATAGATAACGTTGCTGTAAAATTGATCACATTGGCTTTAAAATATTCATTTACTTTTTGCTGACCCAGCAATAAATTATTATGAAGCTTAAAAAAATTATTAAAAAAAGCGGTTATGATAGAAATGCAACCAAAGGGAAAAAAACTAAATTTATTATCAAAAATATGATCAAATACAGCATTACCAAATAGCAGGGAAAAGATCATGAAAAGTATCCCAAGAATAATAGAAAAAGTAAACAGAGTACTTATCCCTTTTGCTAAAACAGCATTTTCATCTTTAAACTTTACAGGAATAATACTTATATATGCTTCTAAACCAAATCCAAGAAATATTTGCACCAGTAACGTAATACTTATATAAATAGCCAATTCCGCAAACAATTCGGTGCTAAGTACATTAATATAAAATGGAAGAAGAATAATGCCAGACATGAGAGGTAAAGCATTCCCTACTGTAATTAAGACTGATGATTTTATAAATCTGGTTGATATCAAAATTTATAAGGGATGTGCCTCCACTTTTACTTTAAATATTTTATTAGGTACAGTAGGGAAATTAAGCATACTGCTCTTTAACGCAGGATTAGCAGAGTATATTGCACACATGGTATTAGATACATGGTACAGGTTTTTATGATGCGTGGCAGGTATCCCATCCAGAATCCCTGCGAGTACTTCATGTCTCACTGTTTCAGGATAATATGTATAATCATGCCAAACAATAATTGAGTTTTCGTTTATCAGGTGTTTGAATACATTATTCGTATCAGATTTAACGCCATCGTATGTATGATCACCATCAATAAATATAAGGTCAAATTTACCCAGCTTTGAAAAATCGTAGGTTAAAGAATTATCTTCGATCAGCGTTAAATTTTTAATTTCAGAATTAAACATATTAGCGCTTTTCAATAACGTTGATTTAAAATTGAACTGCTGCATTTGTTTATTCGAAAGGGTTAAAGAGGTACAATGCTCTGCTACTTCAGAAACATTATATAAAGATTCTCCTCTTAAGCTTCCTATCTCAAAATATTTACATTGTTTAATGTTTTTGGCAAATTCTTTTAGAATAGCAAGATCTAGTACACTTGAAGTATTTTCGAGGTAGGTATATTTATTTAATTCCACTTCAAATTTACCTCCAAATAAATCTAACAAATCAATTGTTGGAAGCTGAACAGGAAAGCTTTCTTTCAAAATATGTTTTTTATAATAAACGTTTCTATTATAATTTTTGAAAAACTTCACAGGGTCGGTAAGCATCCATTTTAATGATTCAAAAACAACTTTTTTAGGTGTCATGCTATTAGATTAAATAGTTAAAAGGATAAAAATACAAATAATACTTTTAATCTGGATTTGTAGTGTAAAGATTCTTATAATATAGGTTATTATTGACAAAACACATTGATAATAAAGGGATTCAACGATTCCAAAAAGTGAATGATGAGTTCAAATCAGTCTTTTAAAAACTGTTAAATTCTATTAAGCGAATACTAAAATTTACCCTCTTTCTCATGATAACTGCGAAAACCGGATCTCAATTTTTTAGCTCTCTATAAAAATCAGTATAATTAGACTGCGCTTCCAGCTTTAACTCGAATTTTTTTCTGGCATTTTCCCGAAACTGTTGGTAGTTATCTTTGAGCTGAGTTAAAAAAGTTTCTATCTCCGTAGATAGTTCATCTGTTGTAATATTTACCGGTATCAGTTTTCCGGTATCGGCATCTACAATTTCAGAAGTTCCTCCGGCATCCGTTGCTATAACAGGAATACCAAAAGATAAAGCTTCCATAATAGATACAGGTAGGCCTTCTGATGAACTGACATTCATAAACAAGTCTACACTCGTTTTTTTATAAAACTCTATTAATTCACTATTTTTCACAAAGCCTTTAAGATCAACCGTTATATTTTCGGGAAGATCAACCGCCAGCTCTTTTAAGCGTTCAAATAATGGTCCATCCCCAAAATGATGCCAGGTAATCGTGTGTTTGCATTTTTTAAGCGCTTCTAAAATCAGGTTGACTCTCTTGACTGAAGTGACAAAAGATGTACTTACAATGGTATATTTTCCTGAATAATGGTAAGGGTTTAATCCATGGTTAAAAACACCCAACCTGCTTAAATGGATCTTAGCACTATATCCCGGATATTTTGCATTTAAGTACCGGTATCCATCTTCCGAAATTGCAATCAGCTGATCTGCCTCTTCAAAAATAAATTTTCTGAGCGGTGCATAATCATTATTAGTATACTCATAAAGATCGGTTCGGTGGAAGCGGATAATTATTTTGATATTTGCTTCTTTTACTTTTTCCTTTAAATAAGGCAACATCCAACAAAGATTATTACCCCAATAAAAATACAAGGTAGTTCTTTCATTGGAAGCCCGTATTTTATTTAGTATTCCAGCATAAGCCCTGGTAGATAAGGCTGCTCTTGTAATTAATACACTTGTAAAAAACTGGCGTATTTTTTTGGGATGCTTATAGATTGAATTTTCAAAAAAATCTTTTAGATGATATTTTAAAGAAGACAGATTAAAAATGCCTTTTAATATCAATTCGAGTTTCGACTTATGATTTTTAAATACAGCATTATTAATATGAACATGCGGATCAATCTCAATACTTGTTTTTTGAGAACCACCTATAAGAGTGTAAACATATATCTGATCGAAATTTACTTTTGTAAATTCAAATTCATTAACTAAAAACTGTTCTGATTTAGGATAAGGAAATGTATTGGTAAAAAGTATAAGATCCATTAGATCATCTGATTTTACTGATAGTGTTTTCTATAGCCCTGGTTGCTTTATTCTTTAAAATAACCTTTTCTACAACCATATTCTTTTTGAGAATAATGCTCAGGTAATCGTTCACATTAAAGTGAAGGGAATAAGGAGCCATCGAATCCAGTTTAAAACCGTATGGGTAACTATTGTTTAAAAGTTCCTGCATGGATAAAGACTGATCAATGATTTGTAGGTTTTCAGGCTCATGTTCTCTCATCCAGTTTAAATAATTAGGTTCAGGAATATTAATTAATACCACTGCATTTGGAGAAGTTAATTGCGAAATTGTTTTGAAAATATTTGCGTGCTGTTCTACGGGAATATGCTCTAATACATCAGGAAAAACAACAAAATCAAATTTTGTAGCATGAGTAAAATTACTCATATCATTTGCCATAAACTCCGCTTTTTTATGAAACGCATTAAACTGTTGGGCAACCTTAATACTCTCGGAGCTGATATCCAGACCTACAAAACTACCATTGGTAATATACTTCAAAATCAAATGGCTAACTGTACCAATACCACAGCCAATTTCCAACACGTTTGAATTCGGTTTTAATCCTGCATTTTTTAAATTTTTAAAAATGGTACGATGCCTGATATTTATTCCGATTTTCTTTTGGTGTTCCTTAAACGTATCGTAATATTCTTTAACCTGTTCTTTAGTAGCCATATCTGTAATGTTTCAAATTTGTTATTGTATTTCGATTTAAGAAAAATCCATAGAAATACATTGTAATTATTTAAGCTTGTGTATTTTATCGTAATTAATAAAGAACCGTAAATTTAAAAATTATATCCAATTAAACTCTATGAATGGCCTATTTGCCTGAAACAGGTATTTCTTTCCCTATTTTCTGTCTAACAAAGCTAATATCTCTGTTTTCTTTCGTCTTGAAACTTCAAAAGAAACATGGTTCATCAACTTAATTAAACAGGGATCTCCTTTTGAATAACTTTTTATGCATTTCAGATTTACGTAAACACCTTTATTAATCCTCGCAAAATTAGGGAAATTATTAATAATAAACTCAAAATCAGAGAGTTTCCTTGAGCTTACGTATTTTTCAGAGTTTATAGTGAAAAACGTTGTATAGCCATCAATCGATTGAATATACATTAATTGATCCACATCCAATAAAATAACCTCGTCTTTATGATGAACAGGAATTTTAGTGATATAGGAGTCACTCTTATCATAGGATTTAATAATATTATTCAAGCTTGTTATATTAGATAATTTATTATCAAAACGAGCTTTTACATTATCCAAGGTTTTTCTGAATTTGCTCTGATCAATGGGCTTAAGTACATAATCCAGGGCATTAAATTCGAAGGCTTTAATAGCATATTCGTCAAAACCGGTTACAAATACTACTTCAAAACTATGGGAGTCAAACTTTGACAGAAGGTCAAAACCACTGCCTCCCGGCATCTTTACATCCAAAAAAACAAGATCAGGCTTAAATTGAATAATTAATTCATAGCCTTCTGTTATATTGTCAGTCTCCCCAATAATATTATAGGATGGATTCAATTTTAAAACAAAATCGCGGATCAGCTCTCTGTTAAAAAACTCATCGTCAATAATAATAGCGTTTATTTTGTTCATTAGTTCCCTTATAGATTGTTTGGTAAAAATATGATCACACGCGTTCCTAATGGTTCATTTTGCTCATTCACAAGATCTTCATATACAATATCAGATGTATTAAAGTTATAGATGTACTTTAAATTTTCTATACGTTGTCTGGTAATAGCAATTCCCTTCGACTCTTTTAAATTACTTATTTTAGCATCTGCCGCTTTCCTACCTACCCCATTATCTTCTACAATAATTTTCAGTAGATTATTTTCACTATGGATACTCACTTTCAAAATCGCTGTTCGCTCAATTCCAAGCGGCAGCAAGCCATGCCAAATAGCATTTTCAATAATAGGTTGTAATAACAAGGGAGGAATAAGAACAGAATCAATATTTATCGTCGGATCTATGGTCAAATTAAATGTAATCTGATCAAACCTGAGATGTTCCAACTCCATATATAAATTAATGATCTCAATCTCTTCTTTTAAAGACACAAAAGACTTAGTGGAAAAATTTAAAACCTGCCTAACTAAAAAACTGAATTTCGCCAGGTATTCATTCGCTTTATCCACTTTTTTGTTTATAATTAAATGTTGAATAGCGGCAATACAATTAGACATAAAGTGTGGATTAATCTGAGCTTTCAAGGCAATTAACCGATATTCGGCCAAAATTTTATCCGCTTCATTTTTCTTCAATTCTTTGTTTTTGTAATACCTGAAAAGTACCCTTATAACATAAGCACTTATTAATACCAGGAAAAAACCGCATAAAACAATAAACCATGAGGTTTGCCAAAAAGCGGGGATTATGGTAAACTTTTCAGTAAATACAGAATATCTGACATTTTTTTTTGCTAAAAGAGAGGCGGTTAAAGTATAAACTCCGGGAGTTAATTTTTTAAAACTAAGTTTATTCGAAAAAATGATTCCGCTATCTAATGTTGGCCCCTCTAATTTATACTTAATTGGATACGTTTTATCTTCATATGATATGATATCAAATTTAAATTCCAATGTATTCTCTTTGTAGCTTAATGTATTAAGTATACTTTCATTTGCCGGCTTTGAATTAACAAATAGTGCATTCAGATTAAAATACAAATTTGTTTCTTTCATTATATTAGAATTCAGAATAACCAGGCCATTCTTTGTTCCTACATACATATTATTATTGAAAGATAAAGCTGTTCTAACTTCTCCATCAAATACTTTATACAAATATTTGAAATCAAAATTAAGGCTGTTATGATAATACAACCCTTTGTTGGTAGACAATAAAAAAACAGTCTTGTTTTCAAAATAAATATCGTTAATAATATTACTTGGTAAGCCATTAGAAATCGTATAATGAATCAACTCATTATTACTATTAAGTTTGAATAATCCATTACCTCTTGTGCAAAACCAATAATTATGCTGAGGATCTATTCTGATTTTCGTCACAATACTGTTTTCTGTTTTCTTCAAATAGTGGGGCCGTGCTAAGGAATCATTTTTAAACCAAAACACTCCTTTGTCTGTAGCTACAAGTAAATCGGAGTTGCGCTTTTCGCCATAAAATGTTTTATGGTTCAGTGCGAAATTTTTTAACTCGAATTTGTTATGCATATTCCAAAAAGCGTTAGTCAGTATTCCTATATAACCTCGTCCCATAAATGCTAGTGAATCCACACCATATTGAATAATCTCATATGATCTGAAAATCGGTTTTGAAGTAGGCAACTTCACCGAAGATAACTTCAGTGATTTTTCCAACTCCTCAATATGCAAGCGATAAGCAATAAGATAAACTGAATTAAACATTACGATATCAGACGGCTCATCATTTAAACTATAATCCCGTCTTGCAATTTTAATTACATTACCATGATCAAATGTGTGCAAATTATAATCTATTGTGCCAACAAATATTTTGCTGTTGATCATCTTAATAAAATTAACAGATTTACCCAGAGGATGAGAATCATCATAATACAATTCATTTAAATTAATGCAATGGTATATTCCAAGTCCATCGGTTGACAACCACAATCCATTATTAGAATCAACGAGAACATCATTAATTGTTTTTCCGTCTAAATAGTGGTTTATAATCGAATCATGTTCATCGACCTCATACAAACCGGTTCCAAGGCATGCTACCCATAAATGGTTATTTTTATCTTTAGTGAAATGTAATATCTCTTCATTTATAAATATCTCTTTGATAGAATGATCTTTATTTACTTTAATTATTTTATCAGAGAAACTAAAATAGGTTTCCTCACCAAATACTTTAAAATACCGAATACCATGCACTCCCTGGCATTTCACTTCAAAATTTTTCTTTGAATCAGTTTGATCCAAAAATTTCAAATAAAATTTTTTTGGATTATTTGAATGTTTAAAAAGTTTTATATCCAACACATTTAAGCATACCTTATTAAATTTCAGGATCTCATTCGTACAGGAATCTTCCGCCCGTACAGTCATATCAACAGCCTGGTAGTTTTTATTCTTTATGAATTTTGTAACCGTGAACGGTGTTTGTGCATATATATTTAAGCTATCATCAACATATAATTGATGTATTTCCCGCACATTTTTGCTTAGCTCTTCAGATTTTACCTGTGTACCCTCCACAATAAAAGCACTATCATTCACTATCTCAAAAATCTTCTTATTAGAATTTGCTACCCATTTTCTTCCCTGCTCGTTTTCATAGATACAATAAATGATAGACTCACTAAATGGTAAATTTTTAAGCACGGAAATAAACTCTTTACCATTATATTTCATGGCTCCATAGCTGGTAAACAACCAGATATATCCTTTCTTATCCTGATGTAAATTGTAAACCTCATCAGAGAGCAGCCCATGTTTGGTTGTGTACCTGTCAAATTTCAGCTTCTGTGGGTACGCAAGAAAACCGATGAAGATCAAGCATAAGAGGTAGATATTTGCTATACGTTTAGGCATTTGAACAAATGTATAAAAGATATCTTAAAAAGATCCGGTTAACGAATCATCTCCTATAGTGAAATAAACGCTTATTCAATAAAAAAAAACCATCATTATAGAAAATGATGGGTTTATAATATCAAAAAGTTTAATATCGAAGCAGATTAAGCTACTGTATTCTTAGAAAATTTATTTCTCGCTATGGTAATCAATACTGGAAGCACAGAGATGGCAATAATACCAAGGCATACCAGGTCAATGTGTTTTCTGATAAATTCTACCTGCCCAAGTAAATAACCTGCTGTAGTTAAACTACCTATCCACAAAGCACCGCCTAATATATCAAAGCTGAAAAATTTTCGGTAATTCATTTCGCCAATACCGGCGGCGAAAGGAGCAAAGGTTCTTATAAATGGTACAAAACGGGCCATAATAATGGCTTTGGTTCCATACTTTTCAAAAAACTCATGGGTCTTATCAAGGTATTCTTTTTTCACTAATACCCTACCCTTGAATTTGATATCAAAGATCCTGATTCCTACTTTTCTTCCAATCCAATAATTACAGTTATCCCCTAATACAGCAGCAATAAATAAAAGAATGAGCAGGTAAGACATATTCAAGTGTCCTGTTCTTGCAAAGATGCCCGCCGTAAATAATAAAGAATCGCCCGGTAAAAAGGGCATCGCCACTAAACCCGTTTCAATAAAAATTACTAAAAACAACACCACATAAATGGTTGTTCCAAAATTTGCAAATAACCAATCGAAGTCTAAATGTAAAATGTGTTTAAAAAGTTCTATCATGTTCTATGTCTTGTTATAAGTTAAAAGTTTCCGGCTGTTGCTCACCAACATGAAACCGGAAACCTTATATAAATACTATTACAATCCTACCTCGTCGATATATGCTAAGATACCGCCTTTTAAATTGTACAAATTTGTAAATCCATGCTGGTTTTCTAATGCCCCAATAACGGTAGCACTTCTTTTTCCGCTTCTGCAATGAACTACAACCTGCTTATCTTTAGAAATTTTATCGATGTTATCCATCACCTCTCCCATTGGGATCAGCTCACCGTTTATATTTACTTCATCGTACTCGTAAGGTTCACGTACATCAATTAATTGAAAATTTTTATTCTCGTCCATTAATTGTTTTAATTCTTTTGGTGTAATTTCTTTCATAGGTTCTATTCTTTAAGTATTGATTACAAATAGCATACTAACGTAATGTATGTGTTATAGGCTTGTAATCCTGGATTTGTATATTGGTAATGGTTTGTTATTTGAATTTTAAAACAGTTTATCTTTTGTTTCCTCCGGTAAATAATTAAAAAACGTATCGCCTCTTAATCCTACTCTTAATGTTTCTAAAGGAATCACATCGTCCACGCTGATATTACCCACGTTTACATTAGCACCAAATAAATTAATAAAATATACCTGCTGCGCTTTTTGAGGCGTTTCCCAAATAATGTCTGTTGGCTTTATTTTATTGGTAATTCGTGTAATCAGCATCGAATGTGCACTTCCATTTTTGTGAAAAATACCCACTGTTCCACTTTCTCTTGCTTCAGCAATCACTTTAAAGGATCCTGCTTCCAACTCCGCTTTCATCATACTTACCCATTTGGCAGGGTGAATAATGATGCCTTCTTCCTTTGACCCTACTTCCGATAAAACCGTAAAGTTTTTTGCCAAAGTACTAATGTATTTACATTTACTGTCGTGGTCCATATTAATACTTCCGTCAGAAACCTCTGCCGTATCCAAACCGTAAGCATCAATAAATTTTTGATATTCGTCAAACTTACCACGGGCCACAAATGCTTCAAATAATGTTCCTCCCAAATAGGTTTTAATTCCCGCTTTTTGGTAAATCTTAATTTTTTCTTTTACATGTTTAGAAACAACCGATGTTCCAAAACCCAACTTAACAAAGTCAACATAATCTGCATAGCTTTCTACAAAATCTTCGGCATGTTTTAAACTTATTCCTTTATCCATTACCATCGTTAACCCGCTTTCACGAGGTCTTTCTGTACGTTCAGGTAAGTGTGATAAAGTTACATTGTAATTTGGCATAGTTTTAATTTATTAATTTATATAGTACTTCATTGTAATAAGTGAGAAGCTTTGTGCTGATTCCTAAATTACAAAGGCTTGTTTTTAAAAGAGTGTATCAACTGCATTACCGTTAAATCCTGCTCTAATATGGGCAGGTATTCTAATAATTCGGTATGTTTATCGTAATTCATTTCTAAAGCGTTTTCTAAAAACACCAACCCTTCCTGTTTTTTTCCCAACTCCATTTGTAAGCCGCTCATTCTGTAAAATAATTCAGGTGATTCAGGAAATTTTTGAATTCCTTCTGCTAATATCTTTTCGCAATCTTTATAATAGCCACCATCATAAAGCAACTTTGCGTAATCGATGTAAATATCAAATTCGTTATAACCTAACTCAATAACACGTTGATAGGCCGATGCCGCTTCTTCTAAAAATCCAAGTTTGTGTTGCACTTCTCCAAACACATACCAATACTCAGCAACGTTCGGGTTTATCTCTATCGCCTTTTTGATGTAGTGAATACTTTCCGTAATACGGTTTTGGTAATCCAATACAATCCCTACCCCTAACCAGGCATCTGCATGCGCCGCATCCAGCTTTATAGCCCTGTTATAATTAACCAAAGCTTCTTCGTACTGCGTTAAATTTTCGTAGCACTCTCCAATGTAATAGTAAGTGCTGGCATCCGGTTCTTCATGTTTAAAGGTTTCCCTGTAAACTTCAATGGCATCGCCATACCTGTCTAATTGCGCCAAAGAATTGGCTTTATTAAAATAGGCCGACGAAAAATTATCTTTAATCGCAATGGCATAATCATAGGCATCAATCGCTTTTTCGTATAAGCCCAAGCGGTTATAACTAATTCCTAAATTAAACCAGGCAAAATGGTTGTAAGGTTTTTCTTCAATATAGTTTTCGTAAAAAGAAATAGCTTCCTCGCTCTTACCTGTCATTTCAAAGCAGAGAGACAATTCATTTAAGGCCACATCATTTTCGGAATTTATTTTAATGGCTTTTTTCAAATAAAACAGAGCATCTTCCGCCTTATCATCATTTAAAAATTCAATTCCAATAGCTACATACACTTCATCTTTGTATTGAGAGAGAGGAAGCGCTTTTTTATAATTTTCAATCGCCTGTTCACTTAATCCTATCTGGCTGTAAATATAACCGCGGGTCATGTAAAGCTCACTGTTATTAATCTCCACCAATTCAACTTCGTTTAATAAGGTTAAGGCATCGCGGGTGTTATGTTGAGACGATAAATATTGTGCAAGTTTAATTTTAAGGGCACTTGAATACGGGTAATGTTCCATAGCAAAATCAAGAGCCTTTTTTGCCAACTCCAGGTTAAACCACTGCATATAATAATCAATAATTTCTTCCAGCTCGTCTGCATCAAAAAACTCATGCGTGCCGTTAGAAATCATTTCCTCAAACCGTTTTAAACTTTTTTCAAAATCCTGATTACTTAAGCCTTCTCCGTCGAATTCACTCATACAAAAATTCTTAATCTTAATATCTACAAATTTAAGGTTAAAATGGAATTTTCAGCATTTTTTTTAACAATAATAGTGTTATATTGTAGAAAAAAAGTTCTCGGAAGTGTAATGGCTTATGGTATATTTGTGAGATTAAACTATAATTACACGTGACTTTAATAAAGAGTATTTCAGGAATAAGAGGAACTATTGGTGGCAGACCGGGAGATGGTTTAAGCCCCTTAGATATTGTTAAATTTGCTTCAGCCTATGGAAGCTGGATCATCGAACAGCATTCAGGTAAAAAAGCCACCATCGTGATTGGTCGCGATGCCCGTTTATCAGGTCAAATGGTTAACTCCATTGTCTGCGGAACCTTAACCGGTTTAGGTATTGATGTGGTTGATCTTGGCTTAAGCACTACCCCAACAGTAGAAGTTGCTGTTACTGAACTAAATGCACAGGGTGGAATTATTTTAACCGCAAGCCATAACCCCAAACAGTGGAATGCTTTAAAACTACTGAACGATAAAGGGGAATTTATTTCCGATAAAGAAGGAAAATATATCCTTGAACTTGCCGAAAAAGAAGATTTTAATTACAGTGAAGTTAATACACTTGGTACTTATACCGAAAGAAACGACCTTACGGATATTCATATTCAAAAAGTACTTGATTTACCATACGTAGATGTGGAAGCCATAAAAGCTGCTCAGTTTTCGGTGGTGGTGGATGCCGTTAATTCAAGCGGAGGCATTATTATTCCGGCCTTACTGGAAGCTTTGGGTGTGAAAACCATTCATAAAATACATTGTGAGCCAACCGGTAATTTTGCTCACAACCCTGAGCCTTTACCCGAACATTTACAGGACCTTTCGGTAGCGGTCGTAAAAAATAAAGCCCATGTAGGTATTAGTGTGGATCCTGATGTTGACCGTTTAGCCCTGGTGTGTGAAGACGGAGAAATGTTTGGAGAAGAATACACCCTGGTTGCTGTAGCCGATGCTGTTTTAAACTACCATAAAGGGGGAAATACGGTATCTAACTTATCATCTACCCGTGCTTTGCGCGACGTTACTGAAAAAGCGGGTGGCACCTACTCGGCTTCTGCGGTTGGCGAAGTAAATGTGGTAAACATGATGAAAGAAACCAAAGCCATTATTGGCGGAGAAGGAAACGGAGGAGTTATTTTACCCGAAATTCATTATGGAAGAGATGCTTTAGTTGGTGTAGCCATCTTCCTGACACACCTGGCCAGATTTGGCAAAACCACTTCCATGCTTCGTAAATCGTATCCGAATTACCATATTTCAAAAAATAAAATTGAATTAACCGCCGAAATTAATGTTGACAAAGTGTTGGTAAGCGTGAAAGAAAAATACGCCAAACAGCCTATAAACACAGTTGACGGAGTGAAAATTGAATTTGATAAAGAATGGGTTCATTTACGTAAATCAAATACAGAACCTATTATCCGGATTTACAGTGAAAGCGAAAACATTAGTACTGCTGATGCCTTAGCAAAAAAAATAATTGAAGACATTAAAGAAATTATTAAAAATTAATTTGGCTTTGTCTCAACTCTCCTGACCCTTTGGACCGGGGAGACAAAGTAAGATTACCATCAGAAGTACAATAATAAACGAAAATAAAAGAACTCTCTGCGAACTTTGCATGAAAACTTTGCGAACTTTGCGCCTGCCTGTCAACAGACAGAATTAAACCAATTAAGAAAATGAAAGTATACCTAGATAACGCCGCAACTACCCGATTAGACGACCAAGTACTTGAAGCTATGTTGCCCTATATGAAAGAAGAATACGGTAACCCGTCTTCCATACATGCCTTCGGAAGAAAAACACGTTCTGCTATTGAAGTTGCCCGTAAAACAGTATCTAAATTATTGAACGTAAGTCCGGCTGAAATATTTTTTACTTCAGGAGGAACCGAAGCCGATAATATGGCCATTAATCAAAGTATCCAATCTTTAGGAATAAAGCATGCGATTACCAGTAAAATTGAGCATCACGCGGTAGAAACCACCTTGCGTGAGTTAGAGAAACAAGGTAAAATAAAACTTAGCTGGGTGAATTTAGATGCAAAAGGAAATGTTGACCTTAATCATTTAGAGGAATTATTAAAAACCAATGAAAGAACGTTGGTAAGTTTAATGCATGCCAATAATGAAATCGGCACCTTACTTCCATTGGAAAAAGTAGGTGAGATCTGTGCAAAATACGATGCGGTATTTCATAGCGATACTGTACAAACCATGGGGCATTACCCAATGGATCTTCAAAAAATAAAAGTGCATTTTGTGACCTGTGCTGCTCATAAATTCCACGGACCAAAAGGTGTGGGCTTTTTATATGTGAATCATAACATTAAAGTACAACCGATGATTTATGGTGGCGCTCAGGAACGTAACATGCGTGGCGGTACGGAAAACACTCACGGAATTGTTGGCCTGGCAAAAGCGTTGGA
The DNA here is from genome assembly GCA_963422675.2 of Bacteroidia bacterium. GTDB lineage: Bacteria > Bacteroidota > Bacteroidia > B-17B0 > Aurantibacillaceae > UBA4416. The sequence continues at coordinate 151,075 of CAXVYS010000029.1, read as the reverse complement.
AATATGCTATAACGAAATGGATCAGCATATTACACATATACAGGGCTTAAAAAATTACATGAAAGAACAACTGGAAAAAACGATTCCCGGTGTTTCTTTTAATGGAGAAACCGCTAATGATACAAGTTTATACACCGTTTTAAATTGTTGTTTCCCGGCACATGCTGATGCGGAAATGATGTTGTTTAATTTAGACATTGCCGGCATTATGGCAAGTGGCGGAAGTGCCTGTAGCAGTGGAAGTAACCAGGGCTCGCATGTATTGAGAGGCATTGGTGCGGATCAGACACGTGCTTCTGTTCGTTTTTCGTTTTGTAAATATTCTACCAAAGAAGAAATAGATTATACCCTTGAAAAATTAAAAGGGATGATGGCATAGGCCATTCATTTAAACCGGTGTTCATGAAATTAATACAGTATATTTTTATTTGCATTTTATTTCTTGTAGGCGGTAACACCTCCGCTCAAACATTTAAAGCCGGTTTTGGCGGAGGTCTGGTAGTGAGTGATATCGACGGTGCCGATACACGGGATACTGACAATGATTTCCATAAAATAGGATTTACAATTGGAGGCGTTGTAAATACCCGCATTGCCAAAAGAACATTACTACAATTTGAGTTGAACTATATTAGCAAAGGGAGTTTGCAGCCACCTGATTCTCTGAATAACGGTTACTACAAAATTGCCTTAGGTTATATTGAAATTCCGGTATTGATCAGGCAACAAATTTATTTTAACTGGAAAGGAAAAAAAATAAATAAGATTGATTTGGAAGCGGGTGTCTCCTATGGAAAAATGGTGCAACGGCAGGTTGTAGGTAGTTCAAATTATACTTTAAATAATACCGCACAATATTATAATACAAACGATGTAAGTGTTTTAGTGGGTGCCGACTATAATTTTACGAGGAATGTATGCTTTTGTTTTAGATATAGTAATTCGGTTATACCTGCTATTAAACGTAACGCCATAAGACCCGGCTTTGCGAGCTACTCATTCAACAAAGGAAACAACCTGGTATTTCAATTCAGCTTTAAATTTTTATTCGGTGGTAAAGAAAAAGCTGTAGCCCCCGCTCCCGAAGTGCAAACCCCCTAAACTCATCTGTTTTTTTAACGTATGAGCGAGTTTAAGATCCTTTAATTTATTGTACCTTTCTATATCAAAATTCCGTTTACATATTTTACTATGTTCTTTCTCCTGCTGTTTGGGCTAAATAAACACGTTGTTGCCCAACACAAAAACACCTCCTCTACTTTACCCGCTTTTAAAGCAACTCCCTTGTTTTTTCCTGTTAAGTATTTTTCAGCTAACAACACAGTTGCTTCATTTATGAAACCAAACAGAAATATTGAACAACCTAATCCGCTGTTGATTAAATCCGGTTCTATCAACGATATGCCTTTTTTCTGTTCTATGGAATGTAAAGTGCGGAAACGTACAAACATCTGGATTAAGCTCAGAGCCGGTAACGACGAGAGCTACAGGAAAATGATACAGCCTTCAAAATAATTTTTAAACTCATTTATGGAATAATGGAATGTTCGGCGTCTAAATAACAGATCGCCGTTTTTTAACCATTAAAACCCATAGTCATGTTAAAAATTTCATTCTTCACCTTTTTGTTTGCCGGCTTATTAAGCTTTGCGCAACAAGCCCCTAAAACATCCACTGTTACCTGCTCTCTGCAAGGTAAGATCACAGATGCAAAAACGATGGAAGAAATTCCTTTTGCCAATATTATTTTATATCGTAAAGATTCTGTTCAGGTTGCTGTTACTACAAGCGATATGAATGGAAACTATTATTTTAATAAAATAGCTGCAGGTACTTATAACCTTGCCGCAACCTATGTGGGCTACACTAAGCAAACTATTAAAGGAGTTGTTATTACAGATCATAAAACAACGGTAACCAATATTAAACTCTCTGTAGGTGCGGGTGTAAAGTTAGATGAATTGGTTATCACAAATTATGCTTCGCCTGTGGTAGATGGTGATATGAAATCGAATACAACAGTCACCCGTGAAGAATTTCAATACATGGCTACTAAAAATGTCAATAAAGTAGCTTCAACCAGCGGAGGCGTTTATAAAAAATCAAAAGAAAAGTATCCCATCAGAGGCGGCCGCACAACTAATGCAGAATATAACACTGAAGAATACAGCAGAATCTACGACAATGAATTTAAAGATTCAAAAAAAGATCCCTTATCCACCTTTAGTATTGATGTGGATAAAGCTTCCTACAGCAATGTACGCCGTATCCTTACTCAGGGACAACTTCCTCAGCCAGATGCTGTGCGCATTGAAGAAATGATCAATTATTTCAGTTACAATTACCCTCAACCAAAAAATGATCAGCCGTTTTCTATCACTACAGAATATACCGAATGCCCATGGGATCATAAACACCATTTAATTCATATTGGCTTACAGGGTAAAAACATCGACATGGAACATTTACCGGCAAATAATTTAGTGTTTCTGTTGGATGTTTCCGGCTCTATGGAATCGGAAGATAAATTACCATTATTAAAATCGGGTTTGCGTTTGTTGGTAGAGCAAATGCGTCCTCAGGATAAAGTATCTATTGTAGTATATGCAGGCGCCGCTGGCGTTGTATTGCCATCGACTTCAGGTGAACACAAAGAAAAAATTTATGATGCCCTGGATAATTTACAGGCAGGTGGCTCAACAGCCGGTGGTGAAGGTATTTTATTAGCTTACAAAACAGCTAAAGAAAATTTTATTTCCAAAGGGAATAACCGTATTATTTTAGCAACAGACGGCGATTTTAATGTAGGAGTGAGCAGCGATGGAGAGCTCACCCGTTTAATTGAAAAACAAAGAGAAGACGGTGTATTTTTAAGCGTTTTAGGTTTTGGAACGGGCAATTACAAAGATTCTAAAATGGAACAATTAGCGGATAAAGGAAATGGTAACTACGCTTATATTGATAATATCTTAGAAGCAAAAAAAGTATTGGTAAAAGAAATGGGCGGTACTTTATTAACCATTGCCAAAGATGTAAAACTGCAAATAGAATTTAATCCAAACAAAGTAAAAGCCTACCGTTTAGTAGGCTATGAAAATAGATTATTAAATAATGAAGATTTTAATGATGATAAAAAAGATGCAGGTGAATTAGGCTCTGGGCACACGGTTACAGCCATTTACGAAATCATTCCCGCAGGTTCTTCGGAGCTGGTAGCAAGTATCGACAATTTAAAATACCAGCAAACCACTGTAAGTACCGCCTCTAATAGCGACGAGGTTATGACGATTAAATTCCGTTACAAAGAACCGAAAGAATCTACTTCAAAATTGATCACACATAGTGTGAGCGACAAGAAAACGGACTTTAATTCGTCTTCCGAAAATTGTAAATTCTCCTGTGCTGTAGCCGAATTTGGATTGGTTCTGCGTGATTCCAGATTCAAAGGGGACTCTAACTTTAAAAACATTATTGCTATGGCTAAAAGCGCCAAAGGTACTGATGACGAAGGTTACAGGGCAGAATTTATTAAACTGGTTGAGATGGCTGAATTGCTAAAAAAATAAATGTTTTACACCTGCCTGATTTCAACTCCGGCAGGTGTAAATTAATTTCACTTCACTAAACAACTACTTTTGCAAAAGATCAGGTACCTGTATTTTTATGATTCGGCTTTCTCAAAATTCAAATACCAGTGAATTCCATATTTATCAATAAGTGTTGCAAGTGTTGAGTTTGCTGATGTTTCTGAGAAGTCCATCGTTACCGTTCCACCGACTTTGATTTTATTAAACGTCGTTTTTTGTTCATCCCGGTTATCAAAATTAATGCTCATGGCAATAGAGTCACCACTATTTGCTTTATGTCCTTCAAAACCGTCTGACGCAAAAAAATGAATGTTATCGGAACGAAATTCAGCGTGTGCAATTTTATGTTTAAAGTCTGCCGAAACAGGATAGTTGGTGTCTGCATACTTTTGCATAAAAGTAATGTCCCCACCAAAACAGTCTTTATAAAAAATCAATGCTTCTTCACACCTGTCGTTAATAATGATATATGGAATTAAGGTCTTCATGTTTTCTTTTTAGAGGTTGTTTGTGAAACTGGTTTGTGCTCACTATTTTTGTGGTTTACCAAAAATACCGCCGGCAAAGATAAATCTTTAATGGACTTTCGCAATACGTTGATATCAGCCTGTATTCTGCATCAGGTAACAGGATTGTACTGTTTTAGTTTATGGTTCGCAATGATAGTCGTTAGAAGTCCCAATACAACAAACGCCAGGCTACTGATTGGAAATGTTTCTATTACTCCAAACATTAATTGTCCATCATTAGCCATACTCCAATTAGTTGACATATAAAGATAAAAACCTAAAGGGTGTATAATAAATAATTGAACTACCAGGTAAGCAATAAAAAGCCACGTATTCACTGTCTTGTTTTTTTTAAGTTGCCTTAGAAGCAGGATATAGTACAACCAGGTTGTTAAAAGAAATAAAATTGTCAAAGTGATAAGGATACTCTGTCCGATTGCATCAAATGGATTTGTCCCAAAAATGTTCTCAAATAAAGACTCAAGAAGCGTTGCAGCAGGCATTATGGTAACAATAGGAATTATAAAAGTCCGGGTGGCCAGGAAGCAAATCACAGTAAATAACAATCCTATAAGTGTTGCTGAATATTTTTTCATAATTTAAAACCTGAAATTATTTGTCTATTCATGCACTATTAGTTTGTGGGTTCGTACTGGTGGCAGCAATTTCAGGACATCAAAGTTTAGTAGATAGTATTTCCCAACTATCATTTAATCTTTTTTCAAAAAGTCTCCGTCAATAATAAGCAGTTTAACCCCATTTTCAGACACGGAACGATGAGAACTCAATTCGTCAGATACCACATAAGTCCCGCCTTTTGAAAGTGCTATTTTTTCACCGGTACTTAATTCGCTTATAAATTCTCCTTCTAAACAATGTACAATGTGTCCTTTTTGGCACCAATGGTCTGCCAAATAACCGTTTGTATATTCTACCAGGCGAATTCTAAGCCCGGCAAATTGAAGGGTTTGCCAAAATGCGGTTCCTGTTTCTCCTTTGTATTCAACTTTTTCAATAGAAGTCCAGTCAATGGTTTGAAATGGAATATTACTCATTGTTATACGTTTTTTATTTGTTCAATTAATTCAAGTCGTTTAACGATTGTATTCTTTTCCAGAATTGTTCCTGGAGATAATACAGCATTCGCCCCTATCCTGGAATTGTCTCCAACTAAAGATCCAAATTTTTCAGTATTGGTCTCAATGATATCCGTTTTATAAAGCACTGAAATTTTCTTTGAAATTCGTTCATTATAGTGATTAGCCGCAATAGAACCTGCTTCAAAATTCACATTCCTGCCAATGATACTATTCCCGATATAATTAAAATGAGCAATAGCCGTTTCAGAACAAATAATACTATTCTTAATTTCACAACCCGGTCCTATTTTCACAGACCTCTCAAGGTAAACACCTTCTCTGAAATACGCATGTGCCGCTACATAACAATTTTCACCAATAATTGCCGGTTGTTTGATAATGGCACCATGTTCTATAATAGCGGTTTTATGAATCGCTACCTTATCTTTAATTAAATAATGATCGTCAAGCGTTGAGATGATATTTTCGAGGAATTCTTTGAGCTTGTTTGTAATATCCCAGGGTTGTAAATTCCTTTGATTTGAAAACGTTAAAGAGAAATCCTTTATAAAATCGTCTATATGTATCATTTGTCCTTACGTGTTTTTTATGACTCCCCTTCAACGGTTATAGCCTTCCAGGTTGTTAATGCCCATTCCCGGTCGCTATCTTTATCAAAATAAAATGCTGCCTGAACCACTGAGCCATCTACCATTGAAGAGCCATAGATGACTTTATATCTTTTAGCATCGTCTGATTCTTCAATCATATATCCTAACCGTGCTACCTGATCATCACTTACATCAAAGGTTTCAAGGGTTGGGGCAATCTGTTGACTGCGGGTGTCCTGTAAGTGCAAGTGATCGTTGTAAAGTTGCTCACGCGTTCTTCCTTCCTGATTCCATATCGCCAACCTGACCGTTTTTCCTTTAACCACATATACCAAATCCCCATTTTGTTCCTTTCTCCTTAAAAATAAATTGCTGATTTCTATGGCCCATTTATCGGTTAGCTTTTGTTTTATAAGGTAGTCATCATGAAATTCATAGTCATTTACTTCGTACCAGTCTGAATGTTCACTTTCTCTTTCGAAAGCAGAACCAACCGGATTTAACAACAGTTTTTCTATAGAAGGATCTATTTTAAGAATGGTAGTTGGGTTATATATCCCTGTGTTATCAGGGTTATCAGCATATTCCTGGTCTTCATATCCCGAAAAAATTCTCCAGCCACTGTCTTCATTCCTCATTGGTTTTTCACGGTACATAAACAGTACTTTCTTATTTTGATCAGCTACCATTTTCGATGCCATCACACCGCCTATAGCCGGGAAGTCTGCAAATGGATCTTTTTCTTTCTTTGTAAATAGTCCCATATCTTTTCAGTTAAATTTTGCAAGCTTTACTTCTTACGACTCTAAATAACATCCTTACCGAAACTTGTATAACAAAGCTAAAGTTATTTGCAAATGCTTTGACTTCATCTCTACATGAGCAATATGAATATTATATATTGTACTTTTAATTTGCTAAACTACTCGGAAACTCATCTGCTATTATTTAGTCAATCTTTTATCTTTAGTATGTCACCTCAGCGACGTAAGGGCCTCCTATCCCTATTAGCATTTGGCATATATATAGTTTATTAAAGTATGCCGGTGCAATACTTTAATAGTTTCCAACCAAAAACAGCAAGAATATCAATTAAAATTGCAAAACTAAACTCTCTGACAAGTTTTTTTATTACTTTTTTATTGGAGTTTTTCACCTCATCAATTTTGTTATTGTCACCTTTTGTAATTGTAAAAAGAAAAAAGGGTTGAATTTTTTCAATCATTCTCTCTGAACGGGCACTCCAAAATTTTCCAATTATATATGAAATATAAAGCCCAACAATCGCTAATAACATTGCTAATATACCATAACCTAATTTAGGGTTTTCTGATGTGAGTAAATTATATCTACTATTTAAATAATTTAAACCACCTGCTATTAAAAGAGAGCCTGCTATTAAAAATAAAGAAATTATAGTTTGTTCAAGTTTACCTTTATGTCGTTTTAGAATTTTAAACGAATTATTCGTGTAGAAATTCTTTGGTAAAGCTTCATGCCAGCCACTTACTATACCAAATAGATCATTACTAATGATTGGACTAATAAAATCGATTTTACAAACTGCACTTGCAGCAGCTTCTTCTATCTGAAAGTCATCTTCTGATTGCCACATAAGTTGAAAAAATTCTCCTGGCTTAAGATGAGAGCCTAATCTAATTTTCAACGTATGTCTTTGTGGCAATTGATAATTTGGCAGCTTGATATAAAAGTCCCAAATAACGCTTAGTGATTTTGTTTGTTGACTAATATTGAAATCATAGTTAAAAAATTTTTCCCAGTTTCCAAACTCTAACACTTTATGACTAGATAGAACAACTGAAACAGTGGTTGAACAAGATATGACTTCTTGCAAATTTAAACGGTCAATAATTTTTATATTAAGCTCCCTTAAATCATTTATGTTTAGCCTTTTAACATCATGAAATATTTTGATTTCACTATCTGGTTTTGCATTTAGCCAATGATAAAAAGCTTGATAGTCTTCAACCTTGAAATTCGAAGGTAAAGCGTCAACCTTAGTATGATTAGTTGTTGGAAATTGGTTATCCTTATTCATATATTTATTTTTATAGATTATATATAGTTACTCAATAAGCATTATTGCCCTCATTTACTTAAAAAAATGCCTGGCTTTTATATAAAGATATAAATTTTACCAACTCAAACGCCTGTAAACAAAAAATCCCGCTATTGAGTAGCGGGATTTTTTAGATAATTATTTTAAAATTAGATAGCCACTGTTGAAAGTACACTGTTCATGCTTCTTACAGCTTCTGCACTTTTAGCAAATAATGCTTTTTCTTCGTCATTCAAATTAAAGTCAACGATTTTTTCCCAACCGTTTTTACCAATAATTACAGGAACTCCCATACAAATATCAGATTGGCCATACTCGCCTTCTAACAATACGCTGCAAGGAATTAATTTTTTCTGATCATTTAAGATACTGTCAACAATAGTTGCTACAGCTGCTCCCGGTGCATACCACGCAGAAGTACCTAACATCCCGGTTAACGTTGCTCCACCAACCATGGTATCAGCTGCTACTTTTTTCAATGTATCAGCTGATAAGGTTTGAGAAGCCGGTACACCATTATAAGTTGCCAAACGGGTTAAAGGAATCATAGTTGTATCACCATGTCCGCCAATAACTACACCTTGTACATCACTTGCCGGAGCATTTAATGCCTGGGATAAATAGCAATTAAAACGGGCACTGTCTAAAGCACCACCCATACCAATGATACGGTTTTTAGGTAATTTGCTTCCTTTTAATGCTAAATAAGTCATTGTATCCATTGGGTTAGATACAACAATGATAATTGCATTTGGAGAATGTTTTAATACATTTTCAGTTACTGTTTTTACAATTCCGGCGTTGATCCCGATTAACTCTTCACGAGTCATACCCGGTTTACGTGGAATACCTGAAGTTACTACAACTACATCACTATTGGCAGTTTTAGCATAATCATTGGTACTTCCGCTAATACGTGTGTCAAAGCCATTTAAAGAGGCTGTTTGCATTAAATCTAATGCTTTTCCTTCAGCAAAGTTTTCTTTAATGTCTAAAATTACGACTTCACTTGCGATTCTTCTTAGTGCGATATACTCTGCACAGGTTGCGCCTACATTTCCAGCGCCGATTACTGATACTTTTGTCATTTTAATTGTTGTTTATGTTTTTAAATTGTATTGTTAATGTTTCCCGAAAAAGGAGTGATAATAACATCCTCCGCCCGCCAGTCGGCGGGCACCTCCTTCAAAGGAGGAATATGTTTTACTTAAGCGTCAATTTTAGCATATTTCGCATTTTGCTCAATAAACTCTCTGCGTGGTGGAACTTCATCTCCCATCAACATGGCAAAGGTTCTGTCGGCTTCTGCAGCGCTGTCAATATTTACCTGGCGCAAGGTACGGGTTGAAGGATCCAGGGTTGTGTCCCATAACTGGATGGCATTCATCTCTCCTAAACCTTTATAACGCTGTACATGGACGCTGTCCGATTTTTCGCCACCTAATTCCTTGATAGCAATAGCTCTTTCATCTTCATTCCAGCAATAGCGGAAATCTTTTCCTTTTTTAACCTGGTATAAAGGCGGTGCGGCAATGTATACGTGTCCTTTTTCAATCAGCTCTTTCATATGGCGGAAAAAGAACGTTAAAATTAAGGTTGTAATGTGAGACCCATCGACATCGGCATCACACATGATCACTACTTTATGGTAACGTAGTTTTTCAATGTTGAGTGCACGGTCGTCTTCCTTGGTACCACGGAAAACGCCTAAAGCGGTAAAAATATTTTTGATCTCCTGGTTTTCATAGATCTGGTATTCCAATGCTTTTTCAACGTTCAGAATTTTACCTCTTAAAGGCAAAATAGCCTGGAAATCACGGTTACGGCCTTGTTTGGCTGTTCCACCCGCAGAATCCCCTTCCACTAAAAATAACTCACAAACTAAAGGATCATTGTTGGCGCAATCGGCCAGTTTACCCGGTAAACCGGAACCCGACATGACACTTTTACGCTGAACCATTTCACGGGCCTTACGGGCCGCATGACGGGCAGTTGCCGCCAATACCACTTTATCTACAATTAAACGGGCTTGTTTAGGGTTTTCTTCTAAGTAATTACTTAAAGCTTCACTAATGGCCTGATCAACCGCTCCGGTTACTTCACTGTTTCCTAATTTGGTTTTGGTTTGCCCTTCAAACTGTGGCTCCTGTACTTTTACAGAAACAACCGCTGTTAAGCCTTCACGGAAGTCATCTCCGCTGATTTCAAATTTTATGTTTTTAAACATGCCGTTCTTTTCGGCATAGCTTTTTAAGGTACGGGTCAATCCACGACGGAAACCTGCTAAATGCGTTCCTCCTTCGTGTGTATTGATGTTATTGACATAACTCTGAATACTTTCGCTGTATGAATGGTTATAAAGCATGGCAACTTCTACAGGAATACCGTTTTTTTCGCCTTCAATATGGATGACATCATCCATTAATTTTTCCTTACCACCATCAATATACTGTACAAATTCTCTTAAACCACCTTCACTGTGGAAGGTTTCTGTATAAATGGCACCGTTTTCATCCTTGGTACGTTCGTCTTCCAGAATAATAGTAATTCCTTTATTTAAGAACGCTAATTCACGCATACGGTTAGCAAGGGTGGAATAATTATACTCTCCCGTGGTAAAAATGCTTAAATCGGGTGAAAACGTAACGATTGTGCCTCTATCTGTGGTATCTCCGGTTACTTTTGCCGGGTATTGAGGAATTCCTTTTCTGAACTCCTGCATGGTAATTTTCCCATCGCGGTGAACTTCAGCAATTAAAGGATCGGATAAAGCGTTTACACAACTTACCCCTACTCCATGTAAACCACCTGATACCTTATATGTATCTTTATCAAATTTACCGCCGGCATGTAATACCGTCATAACAACTTCTAAAGCGCTTACGCCTAATTTAGGATGGATTCCTGTAGGAATACCCCTTCCATCATCTTTTACACGGATAGAATTGTTTTCCAGAATCGTTACCAGAATGTTTTTACAATATCCTGCTAAAGCCTCATCAATTGAATTATCTACAACCTCATATACTAAATGATGCAATCCCTTAACACCGATATCGCCAATATACATGGCCGGTCTTTTTCTTACTGCTTCTAATCCTTCTAATACCTGAATGTTATCGGCACCATAATTCGTCTTGTCTGTTGCGGTTGTTTCTTCCATAAATAATTAGATTCTTCGTTTTTATGATTTAATCATTAAATATACTGATTTTATTGGTGTTTTCAGCATTTTATTTAAAGCATTTTACTAACAATTGTTAATAAAAACAGGGCGAAAAACAGGAATTATTTTACTCAAAAATTTGCTCATTTAAAGGCTTGGTAAATTGAATATTTGATTAAAATAACATTTAGTATTTTTAAGCTTATTTATAAAACTATGCAGGATATTTTTTCAACCGAAGCACTTTTAAGTTTAATTCCATTAACCCTTATGGAAATTTTATTAGGAATCGATAACGTTATTTTTGTGTCGATCGTATTAAACCGTTTACCAAAGGAACAAACTAAAAAAGCCGGGGTCCTGTGGATGGTTGTGGGCATTATCATGCGCCTCGTATTTTTATTTGTATTAGGTTATTTAATCAAAGGGGATCAGGAATTATTTAATGTGTTTGGGCATTCGGTAGCTTTAAAAGACCTGATTATGCTGGCCGGTGGCTTGTTTCTGTTAGTGAACTCTACGTTAGAAATTCATAATAAGCTCGAAGGTGAAGAACCTGACGAAGCTCTTAACAACGAAAAAAAGAAAGGAAATTCTTTCAGAGCTATTATGACTCAAATTATTTTAATTGATATGGTATTTAGTATTGACGGTATTGTAACTGCCATTGGTATGGCAAACAATTTTGTGATTATGATGATCGCTATTATCATCAGTATGTGTGTGATGTTTTACTTTGCTCCAAAAATTTCTGCTTTCATTCATAAGCATCCTACATTTAAAATACTGGCTTTATCTTTCCTGGTATTAATTGCAGTATTGTTAGTGGTAGAGGGTGTACATATAGATAAGGTATCTATCCCAAAAGGTTATATATATTTTGCGATGGCATTTTCGTTCGCGGTAGAGCTCTTAAATTTAAAATTAAGAAAGCCTCACAAGCCTGTGGAATTGCGTTCACCTACATTAACTGAAGATGGCGAGAAACAAAAGATATAATCCTAAGAAAATAACTAAGTATCCTTTAAGGAAATAGTATATAATTACTCTTTTGGGATGTCTGGTTATTGTTATTTCAGGAATCATTATGAAATTAACAGATCAGGTTGATGTAGGAAGAGTTTCTATAAACCGTCATTGGGAATACTTTCAAATTGATGGAAATACTGTAATTATAAGTGGTTTAATAGCCGCCAGTTTTTTTCTTTATTTTATAATTACAACTAGAGAAAAATAGCGTTAGTTTAAGCTGTTTAGGAAAGGCTTCGATTCTGTTCAGCCTGACATAGTTAAAATTTTATTTATCACTTCTTTCTGTCTTGAAACAGAAAGAAGCAAAGAGTTCAAGGCTCCATAAAAATTTTCTAAAATTCTTTAAGCGCCAAGCCTGATGATTTGAAGCGCTTCGCGAACAGCCCAAATCATCTGTCACACTTACCTACGCTTTTGGCACTCAAAGAATTTTTACGAAAAATTTTATGAGGCCAACAACATCCTAATTGGAGTAAAACTCAATAAAGATTTCGTATAGACTCTGCTAAGCCTTACAAACCAGAAACATCAAATTAGAACGGTACAAACGTTAAGCCTATCATTAAATTAAAACGTTGGCTCGGGTATCTTTCCCAACGGTAATAGCGCACATTAGCAATATTATTAAACTTCACAAAGAAAGATAACATTTTACTGTAACGGTATTCCGCACCCAGGTTAATATCTGCAATACCTTTTAATAACTTAGGTTCTGTAGTATATACCATATTATTATTTACCTGGGTTAAAGCGTATTGTTTCCCTATAAAGAAGAGATCTCCTTTAATAATAAATTTACTTCTTAAATTGTAAATAGCAGAAAACGTTAAGTCGAAATCGGGCTTATGGTAAGCTTTAGCCAGGTTTTTTGTTTTGTATAAATAGTAATTTCCTTTAGCAATAAAATGCATTTTTTCTTTGTACTGGTATTTTAATTGCCCTGAAACATTAAACAGACTTGTATTATCATATACAACAGAATATTTATTATCAAGCGTTGTGTTGTCGGTATAATCAACTACAAAAAAATGCATGCTATCCACCAAACTATAACTTGCCTTCGCATCGTAGCTTGTATTAGAACTCAAATTCCCTTTTAACCCTCCAAATATATTAAACTTGGTATTGGTGTTTCTGTAATTAATGTTCGACTTAATAAAAGGGTTTTCATTAGAAAGACTTCTTAAGGAATTTTTCTGTAAACCTCCGTTTATTCCGGCATAAGGAATAATAATGCTTTCGTATACATCGTATTGAGCGTTTAACTGGGGATAAAAATAAAATTTAGCTTTGCTTTGCGTCCCAAGCACATCCAGTACCGCAGATAAACCAATATCGGCTTTCCATTTTTTTCCTTTAGCTTCAAAATACGGGTTTAATTTAACGATCACATCATTAAAGGTATCCTTAGGGGTTTTATGGTTGTAAAAATCTACATCAAAATTGGTAAATAAGCGTTCTTTATTCACATAAGTATTAAAGGAGGTATTTAATTTTACATTATTTTCAGCCACATTGTAAAGATCCGTCATGTTATAATACCCTAACTTAACGAGGTGATTTATTTGAGTACTGTCTGTATAGTGGCTCTGAACGGTTAATTTAGGTTCAAATAACTGGTAACGTTGTTTGGTATAATCTTTCGTTAACTTATTTTCGGTGGTATCATATCCGTAAAAATGGGTCATATTTCTTTTGTAATTAAACTCTCCGGTAAGGGTATGTTTTTTATAGAATTTCTTACCAAAGATCTCGGCTTCATCATCGCTATAGCCACTATAGCCAACATCCCTCAAGTGCGAGGAAGAAGATAAATGTTTGTAATGCACACCATAAGCAATATCCCGCGTACGTAAACTGTTTATCCAAAATTCCGCATAAGGGGTTGTATAGGTTCCTAAACCCAGTTTTAATAAGGAACGGTATAGCTTTGCCAGTGGCTCATTTTGCATTTTGGCCGCATCAATAGGAATGACTTCATATTTACTTACCAGGGGAGTAGAATGAATACCGTAATTGATATTCGCTATTTTTTTTACGGTATCCTTAATTTCAGGTAAATCACCCAATTTGATAGCATCTTTGATGGTTGGCTGAAATTCACTTTGATTGATTACCGTATAATCTTTGATACCACCGGTTTGAGCAAAGGCCGTTACCACATACCCTAAAACAAGCAATAACACAAACAACCATTGAAGCCTTTTTACCAAGCGCTTTTGTTTATCGCTGTTTTTTTGATAGAGATGTGGGTTTCCATATCTATCTGACTGTAATATGGAAGCATTACCGCCTAACTTACTAAATTTTATTTTCCCTATTTCCATGCTTAATGACTTACGCTTAAAATCAATTTCTAATTATCTTTTTTTGGTTCAGGGGTTTTATTTTCCTGTTTTAACGATTCTTGTTTTGCATCATATAACTGATCAAACAGATCTTTATCGCCTTTCTGCTCTTTAAACTCCACCTTCATGTTATTTTCTGTTTGCCCCTGGGTAGCACGTAACGCTTTAGCTGCTTTTAATTTCTCCAATTTGGCATTTGCTTCATCAATGTACTCCTGCTTGGGTTTTCCATCTATAACGGTTTGCAACATGAGCTCGGCGTCAGCCTCTTCACCTTTTGCAATATAAGCGTCAGATAATAATAACAAGCCTTTGGTATTCCAATCATCGTTTGAATAATCGTAACCAATTAAATTAGTGATTGTTTTTTCAAGCGCTGAATAATCCTGTTTGGTATATTGTATTTTAGCGATGTAATATAAGGCTTCAGCTCCCGTTACATTTTTTGCACTCTTAGATATAGCTTTAAAATCAAGCATGGCATCATCCAAACGGTTTAATTCATATAAGGATTTGGCTTTATCGTATTTGGCTTCGTTCATCTGTTGAGGCGTAATTTTTTCTGTAGCCAATACTTTGATAGCGTAATCCAATGCTACATCAAACTTTTTAAGGATATAGGCACAACGCATGGCCCCTATTCTTCCGGATAATTTATTGGCAGGTATTTCAGCGTCTTCATCCAGTTTTTGATACAGTGGTAGTGCTTCTTCGTAAGACTTATTCTTATATAAAATGTAGGTTACTTTTAATAAAGAGGTTTCAGAATAAATACCTCTTGGTTTGTTGACAATATATTGATAGGAAGGAAGTGCTTTATCCAAAAGATCTTTGCCGTAAGCACATTCTGCGTAAGAAAAATGAGCTTCCGAAATATATTTTCCGTTTGGATATTTAGCAATGTAGCTTTCAAACTTTGGCATAGCCAGATCACAGTTTTTTTGGTTAAAATAGGCTTCCTTGGCAGCATCATATAAAGAAGATTCTAATTCCGACGTATTTAAAGGATTCCCCACTGAAGCAAAATAATCTTCCATACCTGCGATATCTCCTTTGGCTTCAAATATCTTTTTGATGAGAGGCAATACTTCCCGCGCTTCTTCTCCTTTAGGATCTTTTTTAACGATCTGGTCGAAATAAGAAAACGCTTTATCATCTTCCTTTTTATTATAATATACAAGGCCTATACCCGATAATGCCGAGTTAACATAAGAAGAGTTAGGATATTTATCTATAATCATTTTATAATAAGAGATAGCATTTTCTCCTTCCGATAAATCCTTGCTATATGTTTCCGCAATCTCAAAAACAGATGCTCCGTAATAATTTGATTTAGGATATTTTGCCGTTAACATCTTTAAATCGTTGATCTTATCATGGTGTTTGTTTAATAAACCATTACATAGTGCTTTTTGATAGATGCTGTAATCAACATCCAGTATATTTAACGCAATTGCCTTATTGTAATAGTCTGCAGCCTGTGGATATACATTGGTCATAAAATACGTATCAGCCGTTCTTACAGTTGCATCCGCTATTTTTTTAGCATCGTATGTGTTTTTGGTTAACAGGAATTTACGGAATGATAAATTTGCATTTTCATAGTCGCTTTTGGTTTTCTGTTGAAAATAGGCATAGCCAATGTTGTAATTGGAAAGGTCGTACTCCTTTAAACTAAAGGATCCTTCGTTCACCTGAAAATTTTTCCAGGTGCTGATCGCCGTTGCATAGTCTTTTTTAATATAGGATATTTCTCCCAACCAATAGTAAGACAAGGCATTATAGGTTTTATCAAAATTTACGGCAATTGATTTTTTAAAATAACGGGAAGCGCTGTCCAACTCAATATTGTTAAAGAATTCAACTCCTTTAAAGTAAATGAGTTTTTGATAGGTGATCTTTAAAATAGGATCCAAAGGTTGTACTTTTTCGATAGAAGCGATAGCCTGCGAATAATTCTTGGTGGTTGAATATACATTTACCAGGTAGTTATAGGCTTCTGCTTTTTTAGGCGAAGATGGATAATCAATAATGTATTTTTGGAAAGCGATAACGGCATCGTTATAGGGGGCAAATGATAATTCGTAACACAGTTTAGCATAGCTGAATAAAGCATCTTCTTTAATTTCCGGATCAAAATCCATTCCTGATGCCGCATAAAAGGCATTACGCGCCTTGGTTTTATTTCCGGTTTGAATATGGCAATCTGCTAAATGATACCAGGCATTTTGAGATAAGCTATCCTTGCTTTCGGTTGCCTTTTCGAAATGCATTACTGCGTTTTTATAATCTTTAATTTTGTAGTAACAGTAACCCAAAGCATAATTCCCCTGGTTATTAAAATTACCACCGGTTGTATACGATTTTTTAAAATACGTTAACGCGTTTGCATAATCCTTGATGTTAAAATAAGACTCACCAATCATGCGGTTTATTTCTCCTTCTTTTTGTACATGCGTACTATCATCCAGCAAAGCAGGAGCATTTTTGATGACCTCCTTATATTTACCTTGTATGAAATAAATTTGCGTGATATAGTATGGAACAACCGTACCAAAGGTTTCGCTGGTTAGGAGCCTGTTAAATCCTTGCAGAGAAGTTTCGTAATTCTTTTCCTGGTAAGCAATGTGAGAATAATAATAATTTGCCGGTTGAGAGTATTTATTATCAACGTCTTTAATTTCATACAAGTCAGGTTTTGCTTTTTCATTATTTTTTACTGAAAAATAACTGTAACCTCGTTTAAAATATAATTCGGCCAGGTCTTCTTTATTAAGATCATAAATATCTACCTTCTCTAAAAACTGAATGGTTTCTTCGTATTTCTTTTTTCTGAAATTCGATTTTCCTAAATAAAAATATCCCCATTTTACTTTATTACTTTCAGGATGAAGTTCTATAAACTCTTTCATCCGCCATTCACCGTCTTTATGGAAAAGCTCAATACCACAGGCCGCTGCATAATATTCCGCATCTGTTTTTAGCAGAGTGTTTCCGGGAATCGTTGCCATATAATCCAAAAATGTTTTTTGAGCAGCGGTGTATTGTTTTTTGTCAAACAATTCAATACCCGTTTTGTAGAGTCCTTCCTTGTCCAGTACAATCTGAGTTTTTTGAGAAAACAACAGTCCGGAGAACGTTAGTAGCAATATACTTATAAAATATCTGGTGATCATCATGGCTTATAATGTAGTATAATTCTATTTTAAATAATTGTTACGTTAAATTTTTCAGTAATTCATCCATAAAGCTTCCACGACAAACATAAAATTCAGCCTTAGGCCGGTTTTTAATTTGTTGTTAGAAAATGAATCTCTGAGCCATTTTAACCTGATTTTAAAAATAGTTGTTTCTCAAACTCCCTTAACCACTTGATTTTGTAGTTATTAACGCAATCATGTTAAAACTTGGCGGGTCGCTTAACTTATCTTAACGAATTCCTTGCTAATTTTAGAGCGCTAAGAAATTATGATCAACGACTCAGTTATAGAATTTAAAGACGCCACTATTTACCAGGGTGACGTAGCGGTTATTACCAAATTAAATTTAGCGCTCAATAAAGGTGAGTTTGTTTATTTACTGGGGAAAACCGGGAGCGGAAAAAGTAGTTTGCTTAAAACCATTTATGGTGATATTACGCTCACTCAAGGAACCGGAGAGGTTTCAGGCTTTAAACTTCATAATTTAAAACGAAAGGAAATTCCTTATTTACGCCGTAAACTGGGAATTGTATTTCAGGATTTTCAACTGTTAAGTGATAGAACCGTTTATGAAAATCTGCGCTTCGTTATGAAAGCAACAGGTTGGACAGATGAGGCAAAAATAAAAAGTCGGGTGAAAGATGTGCTTGGTAAAGTTGGGCTGGAAAGTAAAGAGCTCGTTATGCCTTTTCAATTATCAGGTGGAGAACAGCAACGTATTAGCATTGCGAGGGCTTTAATTAATGATCCCGAAATTATTTTAGCAGATGAACCAACCGGAAACCTGGACCCTGAAACATCAGAGGAGATCATGAAATTGTTACTGGATATCAGTAAACAAGGGCGTTGTATTTTATTTGCTACACACGATATCCTGCTTTATAGTAAGTTCCCGTCCCGCACCCTAATGTGTGAAAATAATCATATTGCCGATAGTATAAAGTTGTAGATTATCCCCGGTCGGGTTACCTTTGCTCTTTTCTTCATTCAAATTGATACTTCAACCTTCGTTTGAACTGAAAATAAAACCATCATGAACGACTCTTTTACAATATCCTATTACGAATCACCTATTGGGTTAATTCAACTAAAAAGTATTGATCAAAAAGTATGTTCTATTCTATTTGTAGAAAAAGAAACTGAATTAACAACTCCTGATACGCCTGTACAAAAAGAATGTTTAAAGCAACTGAAGGAATATTTTGCCGGCACCCGTCTTCAGTTTGATCTTCCTATATTCCAGATCGGGACTGCCTTTCAACAGAATGTGTGGAGTGAACTGTGTAAGATCCCTTATGGGACGACGATGAGTTACGGACAACTTGCTTATAAAATAGGGGATGTAAAAAGTGTAAGAGCAGTTGGAACAACCAACGGAAAAAATAAAATTTCTATTATTGTACCCTGTCATAGAGTGATTGGCGCAAACGGAGAACTTACAGGATATGCCGGCGGATTATGGCGTAAAGAATGGCTGCTGAAACACGAAATTGAACACGCCGGTTTAATTGAAGGAAGGTTATTTTAAAAATCTGACTTAAATCTACTTCACCTTTTTTAATTCTACATATACATTTCTATTTATAGTAATACCAACTATTTTATTGGGTAAAAGTAAGGTTTGCCATTCCGTTGTAGGTTTAACCAACATCGACTTACCGGCAATAATTTTAATGGGCATATTGAACCCTTTTACGCAATTGCTATAACGGTACGATAATTTATTTTGGCTGAGTTTATATTCAAGCCGGGGAATTTGTATAGTTCTTAAATACTGTTCAAAAAAAGAAGATAAATCCAATCCTGTCTTTGTGCTGACAAAGGTCTCAAACTCTTTTGTACTAACGGTTTGGTGATAATAGGTTTTGGAAATTTCTCTGAGTAAAGATCTGAATTTTTCGTCATCGTTCACCATCTGCCTGATCATATGTATCACATTACTTCCTTTGTTATACATATCTCCACTTCCTTCGTTCTTTACATCATAGCTTCCAATAACCGGGATATCATTACGAATGGATTTTTTAACGCCTTCGCAATAATCATTTCCGGCATCTTTTCCGAATTCACATTCTGTAAACAGTACTTCTGAATAAGACGCAAACCCTTCGTGAATCCAGTTATCAGCTATATCGGTTGCTGTAACACTGTTCCCAAACCATTCATGAGCCGTTTCATGCACCACAATAAAATCCCATTTCAATCCCCAACCTGTTTTAGACAAATCACTTCCTAAATACCCGTTCATATAAAAATTCCCATAGGCCACGTTACTTTGATGTTCCATTCCTAAATAAGGAGCTTCCACAATTTTATACGAATCTTCATAAAAAGGATAAGGGCCAAACCAATGTTCGAGACACTTCAATGTCTTTTGTACATTGGGTTTCAAGTGTGATACGGCTCTTTTTACATGATAATTCAATACCCAATAATCAGTGATGAGCTTTCCTTTTTCTCCTGTTATAGAATCTTTTAGTTCAGTATATTTTCCTATGTAGGGAATAATATCATAGGCATTAATTGTATTAGTCACCTTCCAGGTATAAGATATAAGTCCGGGACCATTCGCTTCTTTGTGAATTAATTTTCCGTTACCAATGGCTACCAATGTATCAGGAACGATCATGGTGAGTAAAGCACCGTTATCCGGTTCGTCGCTTTGAATATCTTTACACGGAAACCATACACTTGCCCCTGCCCCCTGGCAAGCCACGCTCATCCATGGATTTCCCAACGAATCTTTTTTCCATACCCAACCACCATCCCAGGGCGGATTAACCGCTACTTTTGGTTTACCGTGATAAAACACCTGAACCGTGTGTATACTTTGTTTTTGTTGCTTAGATAAGCTCAGCAGATAACGGTTGTTTTCTTTTTGATAATTAAGGTGTTTTACAGCGTCAAAAAAAACACTATCCACGATTAAGGGTTCCTGCAAATCGATCTGCATCGTAAATGCGGAGGTATCCTTAATGGTTTGATAGGTAATAATAGTATTTCCTGAAATCGATTTGGTTTTATAATCAGGGATTACCGAAACATTATAATGCTGTACATCCCACCAGGAACGGTAATTTGTATTACTCCCCATTAAGGTATCTTCCCTCGTAAATGGTTTGGATTGAGAAACCCCATTATAGGCTATCACAAAAAATAAAAAAGATATGATATATTTTGATTTCATGTTTTTATTTCCGTTTGTATTGATTCAACAGCATCAATTTAATGTTATATCGCTTTTTAAATGCATTCGGTATAAAATTACTTAATTGCTTTTATAATTATGTATGTTCTTTTAATAATTAATTCGGTTAATGTTTCTATAGTACACAAAGTATTTGAATCTCTTTTTTTTAAAGAGCCGAGATTCTTTCTTTTTAGATTGTATTTGCTAATTTTTTTAACTATAATTTAATAATGCTCTGCCTGATTTGATCAGGCTATTAAACTTATGTAACTATAAATGAGTAATCTTCACTTTCGCACCAGATAATTATCAACAACTTGGTTTTAGTTTAACATTTATTTTGTTCTTTTGGCAAAACTTTCAATTGTATAATTCTCCGCTTTGTATGAAAACATTTTTAATTACTAATTCCAATATTGGGGTATCCAACTTTATGCATATGAAATACGCATGGATAGTTTTCAAGACAATAAAATAAATCTGTATACCATAATCTAATAATTTATGAGATCTTTAAACCTACTTGTGACATTACTTGTTTTTATAACAGGTATAAAGGCACAAATATCTGTAATTCCTAATGTTGTGCATCTTACATCAACTGCCACACCAAGTGCAGGTAGTATTAGCCTTAATGTGAGTGGAGGAACGTCTCCATATACTTATTCCTGGACACCTGGCAGCTTAACAACTAAAGATATTACAAATACCACTTTTCAGCCTTATACGATTAAAGTAACTGATAATAGCATGAATACTGTAACATACCAATATAATGTTGGCTATAAAGTCCAGTGGGGCCAGTTTTATGGTACAGCTATGAAACATGATACGCTTCAGAATACAGGTGTATATGGATGGGCACAAGCAATAAGTAAAAACACACTTTTTAAATCGACTGACGGATGGTTTGAATATATCTTAAAGGATCTTAATCAATATAAAGTCATAGGCTTTTTAGACAGTGCTTCAACTTTTATGGGCAGTCTTTCTGATATAGATTATGGGTTTTATTATGAAACCTCAGGTAATACATTATATAAAATTGTAAACGGTGTTACAACTCTGGTAAGTCATCCTATAGAAGGTACTGTATTACGGGTAGAGCGTGTTGGTAATATCATAAATCTTAAAATTAATGGTACATCAACCTATTCTGTAACAAGTGCAACGGATGTTGCTAAATCATGGAAAATAAAAGGTTTAGTGCACTCTGCTAATAATGCTACATTAATTAATGTTGGATGTAGTTTTTCAAATCAAAGCAATATTATTTTCCCCGGTTATGGAGGTTTAAATCCTTTGGTACAGCATGTTAGTAGCCCTTTTCTAAATGATGGAAGTATAAAAGTTACTCCGGTTTTAAATAGCACATATACATATACCTGGCTACCTGGCTCAATCGTATCTACTTCTGTAACCTCCATCCCATTTGGGTCTTATAGTGTAACAGCTGAAGATAGCGTTCATCGTAAAGATACTCAGGTATATAGTGTAGGTTATAAAGTACAATGGGACCAGTTTTATGGAACTGTTCAAAAACATGATACTCTTCAAAATAATGGTGTCTATGGCTGGGGTCAGGCGATTAGTAAAAACACACTTTCAGGCTCTACGGATGGGTGGTTTGAATATGTATTAAAAGATCTTAATCAAACCAAAGGTATAGGTGTTTTAAATACTGTTTCAGCGACTAAGGGTAACTGGTCTGATGTAGATTATGGTTTTTATTATGTTGCATCGGAAAGTGCATTATATAAAGTTATAGGTGGCATTATGAGTCTGGTTAGTAGTCCATTAGAGGGTACGGTTCTTAGGATAGAACGAATTGGGAGTACAATAAGCCTTAAAATAAACGGTGTGCAAACCTATTCGGTGATTAATGCCAGTGCAGCATCCAAACCATGGAAAATAAAAGGATTAGTATCTATTATTAGTAATAATACGACTTTAATAAATGTAGGCTGTAGTTTTAGTACTTTATCCCTTACGTCAACTATTACAAACTATACTGATGATAATAATAAAGGACAGATTAGTTTAACTATTACCGGTGGTAGCCCACCATACCAGGTTGCCTGGAATAGTGTTAAACTTCCCTCAAATCATAATTACTATGTTAATCTGATAACTAATTTTCCCTCCCTAACCGTAGATACACTCACCTTATTTCCAAAATTAGATAGTATCAGGCAATCCACTGTACTAAAAAATTTGATGCCTTCTATTTTCAACAACAAAATTTATGATGCAAATAATGATTCTATTAGCTTCACATCTATCGTAGGAACAGAATTTTCATGGGTATCAAGTGGTGTTACCACAAATACCTGCTCTATTGCTTCTGCATCAAATTCTCTTTTTACTGTATATTATGGAAAAGGACAACAAGTAACTCAAAATGTCCCCGGCTCTACTACAAATTATGCTGTTTCTGATATTGCATTTAAAGCCGGTGATACAGAATCATATACGGAGTTTGCAATGGTAAACAATACGGATGTAATAGATGTAGGATTAAAAACTCTTAGTAGCGTAAATAATAATCTTGTGGAGGATATGGCCTCAAATACCTATGTTCATTTTACGGGAAGTGAAACAAGCAGTCCTCTTATGAATATCTATTTTAATAATACACTTATTAATTCCAGCGCTTATTTAAGCGGCGACGCTATAGGTATTTTATTAGATCCCATAACGCAAACGGTTTCCTACTATAAGAATTCTGTGAAATTTTTAACTCAGGGGGTAGGTTCCTCAACTATTTTTTCACGAAACCTTCAGTTAAAAATAAAGATAAAGACGGATCGTGCTGCTATTAAAAATATTGCTATAAACTGGGGTAGTTTATTTAGAATTAAAGATATAACGGCATCTGCGTCAGATGTTTCTTGCAGTGGGCCATACTCGGGTATTTTAGCTTTTACCGCTTATTCTCTTTGGGAAGATATATGCGATTATACAGTCACCGGACCAAATGGCTACTCCAGTTCAGGAACACTTTCGCCAACAACTTACATTTATGGCTTACAAGCCGGAATTTATACAGTTTCTGTACCTTGTTATCTTGCCGGATCAGGCTGCAACGGGAGACCATCGATAATGTCAAAGTCTTTTGAAGTAGCATATATGCCAGAGTGGACTAACCAGGCGCCAATTGGATCTACAAATGTAAATCCAACTGATCATTCCTTTAATATTACAACTAATCAAAGTAATCCCTACACATGGCTGGGAGGCGCATCCTCTCTTAATCTTTTAAACTCAACCGATGCGGGTTGGACAGAATTTAACCCTGTTTTAAATATTGGTACCCCCGCTTATTTATTCTTAAATACTGCTATGGCTTTTGGTTTAAATAATAAGGATTTAGCAACACATCCATCTGATAACGATCATTATTTTTATGTAACCCGCTACATTGGATTATCTCAGTCCGGAATTGGAGGAGGTGGATCTTCTACTTCATCTACAGGACCATATCTTGCAAGCATGTCTTCTAACGGAACTATTGTAGGAATACCATTTTACACCTCTCCAACTGACGTTCTCAGAGTAAATAAATTGTCATTAAGTGGAGGCGCAAACATGAAGATTGAATTTTATAAAAACAATCTCGTAACCCCTCTCGCTACCAGTGCAACTTATGCTTCTACTGATTTAATTGCAGACTTATCAGTTAACCAATCTAATTTATTTATTAGTCACCCCCGTGTTTCTTTCGGATGCCCTTATCTACAACAATATGCCATTGTTAAGAAAAAACTCGATGGAGGCTATTATAATGCATCAAATAAAAAAATATATTTTAAATATGATGAGGAGTATAATGATACAAATGGAAAACTAACATTTAATATCTATAACGCATCAAACACTGTTGTCTATAGTTCCTCATCAATGAGTACCTCTGCTCCCTCAGTAGTGTATGGAGACAATAGATTCACTATTGATTTGGCCAATACGGCTTATTATGTTGCAGGACAATCTATACCTGTGAATAATTTCTATATACTGGAAGTGATTAACGAAAAAAACGAAAAATGGTACTTAAGATTTAAACTATAATTAAAAAACAACGTGTAACTAAAAATAATGAATCCAATGAACAAAATAACAGTACCTGTAGCCTTAATAGCGCTTTGTTTATCCATAACATGCCTTGTATTAGTGTTATCAAAGAATCAAAAAACAGTTTTTGTTAATATAGAAACCGTATACGACGATTTTCCTATGAAAAAAGAATTGGAATTAAAATTTGAAAATGTAGCCAATATGAGGCAACAAATACTAGACAGTTTAAAATTACAATTGACTATTTTATCACAAAGAATAACGTCTAAAACAGATATAAATAACATTAATCAGTTTCAACTAAAAAGACAGGAGTATGCGTTGAAAGAACAAAGTTTTACAGAAAGTACACAACAAACCAATGAGCAATATAAAAACCAGATCTGGAAACAGCTAAGCCAGTATGTAGCACAATTTGGCAAAAAAAATAATTATAAATACATACTGGGATTTGAAAACAAAAGCTCTGTTTTATATGGAGATGAAGCGGAAGATGTGACCAAAGAACTAAGTGCTTATGTAAACGAAATGTATAAAGGTGGTGTTAAGTAAATATATATTCCCTATAGTTATTTCAATGTTTTTTTTTAGCTCATGTGCTAAAAAAACAGCATCTCCACAAGAATATATTTCCTGGGTAGAAGATGAAGATAATGGCTTAAGTGTAGGGAAAAGTTTCGATGACATATCCTATACAGTATTATATAAGCCTGTAAGCTACGTAGTTGCCAAGGAGTTTATTAATGGCGGCATCAAACAGGAGGGTATTGCCAAAAGAATAAAAGATTTGGGAGATATGCAATATGTTACTTTAAGAATAAAATCATTGAAAGCTAATGAATTAATGCGGGCAGGGATAAAAGATGAAAGTGAATATTACCAGCGATTAGAATACTTTATGTCAGACATACAAAATGACATTTACCTAATTGAAGATCAGGATACACTTCCCTGTATTTTAAATCATTTTGAAAGAACATATGGTATTGCTCCTTATAATAATTTTGTGTTGGGTTTTGGCAAAACAATGCATAAAAATGCAGATAAAATTTTTGTATTCGAAGATAAGCTCTTTGGAACAGGGAAAGTAATGCTGCGTATTGAGGCTAAAGATATTGATGGGGTACCACAACTTAAGCTAAATTAAAAACGGATAATTTTTAGATTATAATTAATATGACAAAAGACAAATTTAAGCGCATTGTAGCTTTTTATTTAGCATTAACTATCTTTTTCCAGGTGGTATCACCAACTGTGGCTTTAGCGTTAACAAGTGGCCCCGGGCAACCTGAAATGGCAAGTTTTGAGCCTATTGGAACGACCGAAATGGTAGACATGTTCTCAGGTGATTTTAATTATAATATCCCCTTATTAACAGTTCCCGGCCCTAATGGTGGATATCCTGTTAATATAGCTTACCATGCAGGAATTGGTATGGAAGATGAAGCGTCCTGGGTAGGCCTGGGATGGAATATTAACCCTGGAGTGATTTCAAGGCAAATGCGTGGCTTACCCGATGATTTTAGTGGGGAATCAGTAAAAAAGCAAATAAGTATGAGGCCTAACCATACGGTTGGTATTAACTTTGGTATTCCCTATGCAAGTGCCCCTGAAGGTGTTGGTTTCAAATATAAAGCCTTACTGAGTTTAGGAGCTCAGTTTAATAATTATAAAGGGTTTGGATTTGCCGGTGGTGTTTCTTGTTCTCAAAGTTCGAAGAGCAGTTCTTTTGGGTTACAAGCATCACTTAATTACAATTCTTTGTCCGGTGAAACAGATATGAGTGCGGGTGTAAGTTTATCATCCCAAAAAAATGATGCAATTAATTCCTTTGGTGCCAAAGTAAGTTTAAATTCTTTACAAGGATTAAAGGATCTGAACTTTACCTATCATAGAACTAAAAACCTTAAGCAAAAAGTTGACACTTATTCCAAAGATAAAGTGCTTCTGAGTAGTGAAACATATTCTGTCGGGAGTCGTTCAACTTCAGGAGGAATTAGCTTTGCTTCTTCCTCTTTTATACCGCCTTCTGATATGTCGCAAAAAGGATTTAATATCAGCACTCAACTAAGTATTGGCCAAAACCTAGCAGGTATTGATAACCGCTTGCAGATAAACGCCAATTACAATAAAATAGAATATAATAAAAAACTTCTTGAATTTAGTGCTTACGGCTATTTACACGCCAAAGAACGGACTGATGCTATGAGCGATGCAGACAATAATGATGACCTGAAGCTTATGGATTTTAACCGGGAACGGGAAATAACACCAAGTAAAGATATTCCGAGTATGCCTGCCTCCATTTCTACTTACGATATTTATATGGTAAAAGGGCAAGGTATTGGTGGAATATTCAGGCCAATGCGTACAGATGTGGGTTTACTGGTTGATCCCGAAATAAGAGGAGAAGTTGAAGGTGGTACAATTGGAGTTGAAGTAGGCCTGGGCGCTTCTTGGAACGTTGGCTTAAATTTAGCATTGAATTATACTAAAAATTACACCGGACCATGGCATCGATCCGATCTGTGGGACGATGTACATAATATCACTTACCAGGGAGGAAATGAACCCTATTTTATGTTAGCCGGTGAACAGGTCGCCGACGAAACCGAAGAGTTTTTTGAGGGAAAACCACTCACGCCTTTCCCCATAACTACGATGGTAGCATTACCCAATTTTTCGGATTTTTCGCTCTCTACGGCGGATATTAATCCCTTTGTGGATATCCGGGTAAATAATGATGGAGAGATTACTAAAAATCACTTCATTAATAAAAAAACGCGGTCGCAATTAATGAGTTACAAAACCTTTGGAGAAATAAACAGCATCCCAAATTATCAAAATAACTGGGTTAATAACCATGTATTTAATGAAAATGCAAGTCCTGTAAACTCAGGTCATTTAAGCAATGCAAACCCACAAGGGAACCAGATAGGCGAAATATCGGTAACCAACCCTGATGGAAACCGCTATATTTATGCCTTACCTGCGCAGAATAATATTCAGAAAGAAGTTAATTTTTCTATTGATCCAACCAAAAGAGTTTCCCCTGATGACAAAATAATTAATTACCAGGGAGGAGGAGATAACTCAACGGGCAATCAGCAATTGGACGATTATTTCTATTCCTATACAGAAATACCAAAATATGTTCACTCTTATATGTTGACAGCTATTGTTTCACCTGATTATGTTGATTTAACAGATAATGGTTTAAGCAATGACGATTTTGGTTATTGGGTAAAATTCAATTATACCAAAACGCATTCCGGTTACAAATGGAGAGCTCCTTTTTCTGGAGCCAATTTTTTAAGAGGTCACTTAAGCACCAAAAATGATGATAAAGCAGGCTATACATATGGAGAAAAAGAAATATGGTATTTAAACTCCATTGAAACAAAAACCCATTTGGCCAGTTTTGTATTAGATGATAATAATAATCCCAGACAAGATGCCAATGGTGCCGTAAATGAAGATCAGCCCAATCCCTACACAGGTGCTCCTGTTAATGGAAATATGGATCAGACAAATCCTTTGAGAAGCCTTAAAAAAATATCTTTATTTGCAAAAGCCGATATAACAAAGCCTTTAAAAGAAGTTAATTTTGGCTACAATTACGAATTATGTAAAAACACAATCAACAGCTCTGCGGCGGGTAATGGAAAACTAACATTAAAAACGATCAGTTTCTCATACATGGCTAACAATAAAGGATCCCTGTCTCCTTACCAATTTGATTACCATGCCAATATTGCCGATGAAAACCCTGATTATAATATTTTACAAGAAGACCGTTGGGGGAATTATAAAGAAAACACTTTTGGTGCTAATAGCACCATATTCCCTTATACCCCTCAAACCAGTGATTACAATCTGAATAATGCGATTGATCCTGCTGATACAACGAAACGAAATGCTCATGCCTCTGCCTGGTCTCTCAAAGAAATTACTCTACCATCAGGTGGAAAAATGATCGTGAATTATGAGCCAGATGATTATGCTTATGTACACGACAAAAAAGCCATGGAGATGGTAAGAGTTGTTGGATTTTTACCAAACCCCTATGGAGGCACATCATTAAATCTTTCAACTTTAACAACAGAGATGACTGATAAAACAGAATACCTGGTATTTGAAATCAATGATGCAACGGTTAATTCAACTAATGTTACAAATTACATTCATGGATTAAGCGACATTTATTTTCACATCTACATAAATCTTAAAAAAAATGGGATACAGGGTATTCCTAAAAAAGATTATGTGAATGGCTATGCAACTATTGATACCACTGAATGTGGGATTATTTCTCCCGCAGGGGGCTCTCTTGAAAACCCTGGCCCTTATCCTTCCAGGTATTTAAAATTAGGTTATATAAAAGTCAAAAAAGTTCCTATACATGATGCCGTAAATAGTTTCCCCTTCACTCATCCTTTCCGCAAAGCGGCGTGGCAGTATTTAAAATTACAACGACCGGACGTATTGTATCCTTCCAGCAGTGCCAGTAGTTCAAGTGGAGGCTCAGGTCTTGCTTATGTAAGTCAGGTTGCCAATTCTATTATTACTGCTTTAACCTCCTCTGCCCAGTTATTTATAGGCTATAACAGCTATTGCGAGGCCGCAGGCTATGGCAAAGAAATGAGCAAAGATGCAGGATATCCCTCATTTATCCGTTTAAATACTCCAGACGGTATTAAATATGGTGGTGGACACCGGGTTAAAAGTATTGTGATTACTGATAGCTGGAAAGAAACAAAACCAAATCCATCAGATCCATTATCTCCCGGAGAAGATCCCTCTCAATACGGTCAGGAATATTCGTATCGTTTGGCTGATAATACAAGCTCCGGAGTAGCGGCCTATGAACCCTTAATCGGAGGAGAAGAAATTCCCCAACGTAAACCTATCAGGTATAGCAGTCCTTATTTTATTTTTAAAAATGAAAATCTGTATGCGGAAGAGCCTATAGGAGAAAGTTTTTATCCGGGAGCTTCTGTTGGTTATAGCCGCGTTGCGGTTAAAAATATCAGGCAAACAGAAACATCCAGATCAACTACAGAAGTAACCAAAACCAAAGAAGGGATTACAGTACACGAGTTTTATACTTCGGTAGACTATCCTTACAGTATGCAACGTAGTAACCTGGAGCATGAAAAATTCAATCCAAAAATTACCATTCCATTTATTGGTAGTGTTGGTTTTGAAAATCACGGTTTTTCTCAGTCCATGCTGGTAACAACCAATGATATGCATGGAAGACCTAAATCCATTGCTACCTATGGGACCAATGCAGATATTAATAATCCAAGTATTGCTCCTGTTAGTAAAGAAGAATATATCTATAGCGAATATGGTAATAATATCAATGCATTGTTTGCAGATGGCTATTTCAAACCTGTTAATATAGGTGCAACTACTGACAAATACATTGATATGCGTGAAACGTATGGCGTAAGTATGAATACAGGGCTTCAGACTAATGTATATGGTTATGCCTTTATAGTCGTACCAATTATTTTACCAATTATTGATTATTCAGAAAGTATTAATAAATCAATTGTTTCCATGCAGATAGATAATCATACAGCTGTGTTAATGGAAACAAAAACCACCCATGAGGGAAGTACTGTGGTAGCTAAAAACCTAATGTTTGATGCCTATTCGGGAAAGCCATTGTTAACTTCTGTAACCAACGATTTTGATAAACCTATTTACAAGTATGAATATGCTGCACAGTGGGCTTATAATGGAATGGCCAATGCTTATAAGAATGACAGGGCTACAGTAACTTTTGTTACCAATGGCAGCGGTAATTTAACGGCCGGTACATCAACTTCATTGGCGGAAGGGGATGAAATCTTAATCAATAATAGTAGCAGAGCGTGGGTAAAAGGAAATAGTAACGGCAGTTTACAATTAAATAAAGAAGATGGAACCTCAGCAATTGGCGTAAACACTACCGCTGTAGGACTAGTGATAAAATCGGGGAGAAGAAATCAGCAATCAGTTTCCAATGGCTACATTGTGTCATTAACCAATCCTGTTACTGACCGTAAATACAATTTATTTACGGATTATAATACTAACACAGGTGCAACTTCTTTTTCCAGTACCGATTGTGGAACAACTGTTTCTAAAGTATATACCAAAACATTCAGTTCAGCTACGTCCAATCCTTTTATTATTACACTTACCGGGCCTTCTACTGATGTAGGGCCTGGCTGTAAAGTAACTCTTACGTTCCCTTACGATATAACCAGTCCTATTACCTGGAACCAGGTTAAACTAAAAAAAGCAGGCAAAAAAGTATATGCCTTGCATCCTACTACAAATGTTGTTTTGGCAACCGGCGACATCAATGATGCCTGCGGGTTAACAGAGTGCCTTGATGGTGTGTTAAACGCGTCAGCAGCTGAGTTTAAAGATAAAGGCTGGGTGTATGATTACCAGGATGTTGGTGACCCTGTTGTAAACTTTAGCTCCGGTGCAAAATTAAGTACTTTAACTGCTGCTACACTATACAACCCCTATCGTTTAGGAAACGCAGGTATATGGCGCATGGAAAAATCCTATGCGTATCAAACTGCTCGTTTACAAACAGCAAACGCTACCAATATAAATACCACCAAAATT
This sequence comes from Bacteroidia bacterium, assembly GCA_963422675.2. Classification (GTDB taxonomy): domain Bacteria; phylum Bacteroidota; class Bacteroidia; order B-17B0; family Aurantibacillaceae; genus UBA4416. The sequence goes on along the minus strand of CAXVYS010000029.1, from coordinate 119,563 downwards.
CAGGATGATGGTACTTTTAATGACTTTGCCCTGTTTAACTGGGATAAAGCTGCCGTTAGTCCTAACACTAAATGGACAAAGGTAAACGAGGTTACTAAATATAATCCGTATGGCTTTGAAGTAGAAAATAAAAATGCGATTGGTATTTTCACCTCCGCATTATATGGCTACAATAATTCTGTTCAAACAGCCATTACTGCCAATGCTTCTTATTATGAAACGGCCTTTGATGGTTTTGAGGATTATCCGACAACAGCTTCAGATTATGCTAATTTACCAACTACTCCATTAGTTCGAAAAGGCGGACACATTGCATTAACAAGCCCTGCTGGTAATATTTTCTTTGAAAACACTAATGTACATACGGGGAAACGTTCCATTAAAGGTACAGGAACACAAGCATTTAATATGTCACTTACCTCTGCGTCAAACAATTATTATTTCCAGGCCCAGCCAAATAAAAAATACACGATAAGTGCATGGTTTAAAACAGCTGATGGTAATCCAACTATTTCGGTTACAGGTGCCCTGTCTTCAGAAATATTTTCGGATAATATAAAAATTGAAGGCTGGCAAAAAATAGACCTCAATTTCACAACCAATTCAACTGTAGCGGTATCTGTGCAATTTAATGTAACCGGCACAAGTGCTGCCTGGTATATGGATGATGTGCGTTTACAGCCATTTAAAAGCAGCATGAAAACGTTTGTATACGATCCTAAATCGCTATGGCTGGTTGCAGAATTAGATAATCAGAATTATGCCACTTTTTATAATTATGATGAAGAAGGTACTTTAACACAGGTAAAAAAAGAAACGGTGAATGGTGTGCAAACCTTAAAAACAACACGTAGTAACATCCGAAGATAAGTTATGTACTATTTACAAAAACATAAAGCCATTTACATGCTTCTGCTCGCAGTTTATAGTGTATTTCCTTACCTTGGTATTGGGCAAACTGCAAGCGATGATTTGATTGCTATGGGCAAAAAATTCAGTAATATTCCTTCTTACGATATAACCGTTGACATAAAAGTGTATAAGGATTCGCCCAAACAGGAAATCACTTTTTCGTCGAAAGGAAGAACTGCAAAACTGAATGACAAATTTTACCTGAATATTTTAAACCGGAAAACTATTGTAAACAATCAGTTAATGTTATTGGTAGATGATAAACAAAAAATGTTGATGTATACTAAAATAAACAAAGAACAAATGGCTGTAATCAGTTCTCCACAAAACATAAATGTTGATTCGCTTGTAAAAAGCCAGAAAACAAAAACGAGGTATTTGGTTAATACACCTAGTGAAAAAAAAATTGAAATATTGCCAAATGATGGATCTATAAAATCAATAAGTATGTCTTTTAACCCTAAAACACTGGCTTTAAAAGAAATCATATATCTGTATACCGAAGAAGTACAAAAAAATACAGGTAATGCAAAAGTTATAGTTACCTATTCTAATTTTTCAGGAGAGTGTAAAAGCCCTGAATTATTTGATCAGTCGTCTTATATTAAAATAAAAAAAGATAAAATAGAAGCCCGCGAAGCTTATAAAAATTATAAGCTTGTAACGCCACAGGATTTTCAAAATAAATAACCAGGTTATATCACACATTATGAAGAAACTATCATACATCACCCTATACTGCCTATTGATCTTAACATCAGTTACAGTGTTTGCCGCTAAAGAAAAAACCATCAACAGTCTCGCAGGAGCCAATATTAAACCACTGGTAGCTACTCCGGGAGTATTTTATTCTTTATCGGCAGAAGATCAACGGTTGATTCAAATGACCGCCGACCCTAATTGGGCCTGTCGTTTTGGGAATAAGGAATCCAACGCCTCAGTTATATTAAGATTTGATGATAGTAAGCGAAACCTTGAAACAGCTAACTGGACACTCAATGTAACCTATACTATTAAATTATATGGCACAGCCCCTATTCCCTATATTACCTATACGGGCGAAGTAGCAACCATTGCCTATAATACTGCCTCTTCCTATAATGATATTTTTCTTAAATCTTACCAAGGAGCTTTAAAAGCTGAAGTAACCATTACTAATGTTACCTGGGCTTCTACCTCAGGAGGGCCTTCGATTCCTGCAAAATATGCAAACGATATTTATTTTGATGTAACCCAGGAAACAGAACGGTATTACAACATAGCTTATAATGGATATAACTGTACAGCGGCCACTGCACCAGCTCCTATTGTTAGTACTTCTATTCCGGCAGCTACTGTTAACCAATCAACCCTACCTAATAACCAGTTACCAATAGCCTGGAGTTATATTGCCGGTGCCGAATCGTATGATGTGGAATGGTTGTTTGTTGATATTGGTGCTGGCATTTATGCCAGCTCTTACGATCTGGATTTTAGCCGCGCTACCCGCGTAAATGTTACAGGTCAGAATTTTAATATACCCATGGCTTACCCAAAAGGTGTTTTAGTATACCGGGTAAGAGGTGTAGGTAATTCACATATAGCACCTTTTGTAAACCGGGTAGAAGGCCCCTGGAGCGCTGATGGATTAACCAACCTTACAGCTACCTCTTCCAACGGAAGCTCTTTTCTGAAAAATTACGATGGGCTTGATCATGATTACAATTGGCAATACTCCGCCGCTTTTGCGGAGGATGGTAAGAGTAAAGAAGTGATTAGCTATTTTGACGGGAGCTTAAGAAATCGTCAAACCGTAACCGTATTAAACTCCGATAATAATGCCGTTATTGCTGAAACTAAATACGATTTTCAGGGAAGGCCGGCAGTACAAATATTACCAACTCCTTTAGCGAACGGTGGTATTAAATTTTACTCTAATTTTAATGCAGGGTTTTCGAAAGAACAATTTGATATTAACTCTAATTATCCTTTAACCGGCGGTGCCATTGCTACTATCCCGGCAACATCAGGTGCTGGCGCCTACTATGGCAATAATACATCAGCAAGTGGAAGTGATGCTTACGTGCCGGATGCGCAGGGGTTCCCCTATACGCAAACCAAATTTAAAACAGATGGTACCGGGCGTATCGTGGCACAAAGCGGAGTTGGACCAACCCATAAACTGGGTAGCTCGCATGATACAAAATATATATACGGTACGCCGGGAGGGCAGGAAGAATTAGATCGTTTGTTTGGGAATGAAGCAGGTAATATAAGACATTATAAAAAAAATGTAATGGTAGACGCCAATGAACAATGTTCGGTGACTTACCTCGACCAGGAAGGAAGAACGATTGCTTCTGCTCTTTCAGGACCAACCCCCAAGAATCTATTAGATCTTGATAACAAACCTGCTCCTGTTCATATGCTATCTGATATGCTTACAGGTAAAAATGAATTATCGGGAAATTCTAAAATTGCTACAACAGTTTTTGTAACCACTAAACAAAATACGCCTTATACTTTTACCTATAGTTTAAATATAGCCCCCGACTATCATGATACAACCTGTTATGCATATCTTTTAGATCCTTTTAGTCCTAGTGCCGTTTGTAAAATATGCAGCGACTGTATCTATGACCTTGAGATTAAGATTACAGATAGTGAAGGGAACAATTTAGCTGCCACGGTAGCTTCCAGTAATCTTACTTACGGTCCCACCGGGACCTGCTCAAGTAATACCACCGGTGGAGGCGCCAGTCCACTCATTAAATGCAGTCAGGTAGAAACAGCGATGTACACTATTTCTGTTGTGTTCCCCGAAATAGGTTCTTATACTGTTAGTAAAGTAACCAGTATAAGCCAGGCTGGTGTAAATATTGCTACTCAAAATTATGCCCTTGCCGTTAAATCTCCGCCATGCGGCCCTTTAACCACCGGTGCTTTAGTGCCACCTTGTAATGATTGCGAATACATATGTAATAAACAATATGGTGTAAACCGCCCCACATATGTAACACCCTCGAACCCATCTGTAACTACTGATAAATATGGCCACCTGTTGAGTACTCTTTCATCAACTGAACAAAACCAGGCTGCTTTAGATTACAATGCCTGTGTTAATACCTGCTCAAACATTGCGGCAATAAATGTTCCTGATGAATGTACATTAAAAGCACAAACCTTAATGACAGATATGAGCCCCGGCGGGCAGTATTTCGATAATTTGCAGGACAGAACCTATACCTGTTCTCCTGTTTTAAGCTGTAGCCCTGATAATCCTGCCTATATCCAAAGTGCTTGTATTGATACCTGGCTTACTAACATGGCATCTTCAAAACCTTCTTTTTGGAGTGATTTTTACACCTTTGCAACCACGGGTTCAACTTGTACACCCCTTGTATCTGGGTCTATTAGTATATCTACATTTTCAAACTGGACATGGATCAGGGCTCACTGGCAAAATTGCTTTGCCAAATATTTGATTAAATTTCATCCTGAGTATTGCAATTATAATTTTTATTGTAACAATACAACTATCTGTGCAGGAAATGGTGATATCATTCAATTTCCAATGTTAACAGTTACCTCTCCCGGTGTTTATGGCTCAACCACAGCAAACTCAATTACAATGAACCAGGTTAACCTATATGACAAAGCTTTTAAAACAGATAACACCAATTTTTTTGCCGACCCTCTCGAATACCCTTTTGGATATAATCCGTCATCTTATAAATCTGATTTAAAACTAACTCCGGCATTAACCCTGGTTTCAGCAAGTAATAATGCCAAAGATCCTCTTTTTAATCTGCCATTTGAAAAATATTGTGAAAGAAAAATATTTTGCCAACAAGGCTCTTATAAATCTGTAAGAGATTATATGGTAAGCAGCCTTACCAAATTTTATCCGGCTTCTGTTAACGGGGGCTCTATTTTACCTATGAGCATCTGGTATGTGCTGGATGATCCGGATGGTATTTCAAGTCATACAACTGCGTATACGATCTCGGGCTCTTCCTATATTAGCAATGGTACAGCTATAGATCTGGCTACTGTTAATTTCTTTCAATCTTTTCATGACCCTGCCACCGGAATTTTATCTAACCCCCATGCCACTAAATACAGTGTTTTCAGAGATTACTACGAGGGATCCAAACAATTTGTACTCTATAGTTTATTCAATACCGATTATGAGTGTGATTATAACCGTCTTAAAGGAGGGTATATTGCCAGTACAGCCCTTACAGCTGATGCCAATGAACCTGGCTTTACACCCTGTATCTATAATAGTGCAACTAATACCTTACCACATGCGCAGATTCGTTTCCCGAAAAATGATATTTTTGAATTGATCCTGGCCGATTGTCCTAATTTTAGACCCGATTACACAAGCTACAGGGCAAATCAACTTGCTAATTCCTGTCAATCGGGTTGCACTTCAAAAGCGGATGGTACCTGGATGCCCCTTATTAAATCTCAAATTGAAACTTGTGCTCTGGGAGCTGCGGCCTCTAATTCATTAACCGTATTAGCAAACATCCGACATGATCTTATTGAGATTTGTACCAAAAGCTGCGATGCTACTAATACACAGGGTCTTGACCATATACCCTCTTCGCCCGTTAACCCAAATTTACCTACCGGTGTGTTAACTTTTAATGATGTTATTAATCATTACTTAGGAGTTGCTCCTTATACCAGCTGCCCTAACCTCATCAGTAATATAACATTGGTTAATCCTCAGCCGCAGTTAACCGGTGCTGTTCCTTATTCACAGGCCAGCTGTATTTGCGATAACATTAAAAATTATGCTATTAATAATAGTATTATCTGGAACTTAAGCAATCCTAATTTATCAACCACTATAGCTGACTCCATTAACCGCCAGCTTAGTGTTTCAGCAACCATTACCGGGGCAGATGTATGTGCCTGGATGGCTCAGTGCTACCAGGGACCGGGGAATTGTGCAACCTTAAGTACGCCTCCGCTTAATATTATTTATTTACTGGCTCCCTCAGGTAGTGGTGTTACCAACCATGGTGTACCCGACGCTTTTATTTGTTCAACCACTAACCAGGTTCCTGCCCCCGACCCTTGTGATCTTGTGCAGGCCGGTGCTGATGTGCAATACCAAAATAATATAACCGAGCAACAAGCTGTAGCACAACTGATGACTGTTTTTAAAGCCAGCTATATCCGAAACTGTTTAAATAAGCTGGATATTACCGAAAAAATGATTGCCGATTATTACCTCGACGAATATTATTATACGTTGTATTATTACGACCAGGCCGGTAATTTAATTAAAACGGTTCCACCTGAAGGGTTTAAACCTATTACGGTTTCTGTAACTGTAGGTACCGGTGGTAATGTTACCACAAAGGATGTAGCTTTATATCGCCAAAACCCGGCTACTTACCCCTTTGTATGGCCCACACATACTTTAGTAACCAATTATAAATATAATACACTTAACCAGCTCAGGGAGCAAAAAACGCCTGATGCCGGCATCACCGGTTTTTATTACGATATCGTTGGGCGTTTAATTGTATCCCAAAATGCCAAACAGGCACTCTACACCCCTTCTCCGGGTTATTCCTACACCTTTTATGATAACCTCTCCCGTATCACAGAGGTAGGTGAAGTACTCACGACAGATGCCATTAATGCAGACGTAGCGAAAGCCCCTAACTTTTACCCCAATTTTGTAAATAGCACCAGTTATATAAACAGGCGCCAGATAACCCGCACCTATTACGATGAAGCTCCGCAGGAACTGTTGGGCTCGGTTAACAGCGTTATTGCCAGTAACAAAACAAAAGGGCTTTATGCCTCGCGTATGTTGGGCTACCTGCGTAACAGGGTTAGCTGTGTTACCTATGTGGAAACCGATTTTAACCGTAGTGCGGCTTATGCTACCACTACAAATTATTACGACAATGCCTCTCACTACAGCTATGATATACATGGTAATGTGAAAACCCTGTATACCGAAAATATCCATTTAGCGGCCTTTGCTTATGATGTAAACCGTGTGGATTACAAATATGACCTTATTAGCGGAAAAGTAAACGAAGTGCATTATAACAGCGGTAAGCCCGACCAGTTTCACCACCGTTATGATTATGATGCTGATAATAGGATTACTGCTACCTATAGCAGCCGTAACGGAGTAATATGGGAAAAAGAGTCTAAATATTTTTATTACAAACACGGCCCGTTATTAAGAACCGAAATTGGCGATAAACAGGTGCAGGCAACTGATTATGCCTATACCCTGCATGGCTGGATAAAAGGTGTAAACAGTAACTCGCTTGAAATGAATAATGATATTGGCCTTGACGGATTTAATGCCACTACCAATTTAAACACTGTGTTTGCCCGCGATGGCTATGGTTATTCCCTGGGTTACTTTGACGGTGATTATACTGCTAAAAAACCCTCAGCAGTAAGCTTCCTGGCATCTAACACCGGCATTACAGGAGTTTTATACCCTGGCGCGCCAATTGCCGTTTCGCAGGGAGCCGGCTTGTACAATGGTAATATTGCCAATATGACTACCAATACCTACTTTTTATCGGGAGCTGCTTTAGTAGCCGCACCTTTACTTAAAACCTTCCGATACGACCAGCTGAACCGTATTAAAAATGCGCAGTCCTATAACGCATTTTCTTCCAACGCCTGGACAGCCACCGGCGCATTTGGTAATACTTACCGGGAAAATTTTACCTATGATTATAACGGAAATATTACAGCCGCCACCAGGTATAACGATGCCACTACTTTAATTGATGACCTTACTTATAACTATTATGCTACCGGCAGCAACCTCAGCAATAATAAACTGAAATTTGTAAAAGATAATAATACCGTTACTACCGGTACTGATTTTAAAAACCAGGTAAACCAAAGCTATACTACAGGTACCGACCCTGATGTGGATGCCGGCTTAAATTATAATTACGATAAAATTGGTAATTTAATAAAAGACCAGGCAGAACAAATAGATAATATTGCCTGGACGGTGTATGGCAAAATAAAAAGCATTACCCGCAAGGCAGCAAGCCTTAAACCTGATTTAGACTTTGTGTATGATGCCGCAGGTAACCGTATTGAAAAAACGGTAAAACCAAAAAACCAGAGTACGGGCGCCTTATTGGCCTCTACTGCCTGGCTAAGCACATATTATATACGCGATGCGCAGGGCAATGTAATGGCCACTTACGATAAAAGCAATAATGGCAGCACCGATTTATTAAACCTTACAGAGCAGGATATTTACGGATCGAGCCGTTTAGGATTAATTAAAAAAAGTACTCCTTTACGTGTAGATCTAAACAACTCGGTATTACATAAAGCCACTTTTAATACAAGCGGTACAGATGGCTGGATTGCTTCGGGGACAACCATTAGCGTAGATAGTTACAACAGGCTCCAGGTGAATGTACCTGCCTCTGCACCATCTACCGGTGCACAGTATAATGTACCAGGCCTGATAACAGGAAAAACCTATGAGGTAAGTTATGATATAGACCTGAGTCAGGCTCCTGGCATTGATATGAGTGCTGTAGTACTGGATAATCCTTCGGGGGGAGGATATACCGAAATAGTAAAACAAAAATCTGTTCAGGGCTCTAACTCTTACCGTTTTACGGCAAGAGGTGGCACCACCCTTATTAAGTTTCAAAACTACGCCACCGGTAACCCGGCACAAAGTTTTTATGCCGATAATATTACCGTTAAAGAAATTGACAAGCAGCGTGCCCTTGGTGACAAATCCTACGAACTCTCTAACCATTTAGGCAATGTGTTAACCGTTATAAGTGATCGTAAAATAGTTGTTGCTCCGCAGGAACTTGTTGTATATAGTAATAATTTCAGTACCACTACAAGTCCTTTTCTAACAAGTAATGGTCCTTACTATACTGGCACCCTTGATAATGGCAGGTTTAAAGCAGTATTTACACAAAATAATTCGCTTTTTATGCCCTTAACAACCATACCGGGCCATATCTATCGTGTGAGCTTTGATGTAGACCTTGTCAATAACCTGCAGCTACTTGGTTATGGCTATGATGTGTCTTCTGCTACCTATTCTACTCTATTAGCCATGACTAGTAATGGAAGCTATAGTTTTAACTTTACGGCATTAAGTAATAATACTTATGTATGTTTTGAAAATTGGCCCGGAGGAGCCCGTACCCTTTATTTAGATAATGTGGTTATTAAAGATATTGGCAATGGGCTTATAGATCATTATACCGCAGAAATTCTTTCCTCTAACGATTATTATGCCTTTGGTGGTAATATGCCAGGAAGACAGTTCAACTCTAACTCAATGAGATACACTTTCAATGGGAAAGAAGCGGATCCAGAAACTGGTATGCAGGATTATGGATTTAGGATTTATAATCCGGCTATTGGGAAGTTTTTGAGTGTGGATCCTTTACAAAAGGAATATCCGGAATTAACACCTTATCAATTTGCAAGTAATACTCCTATTCAAGCTATTGATTTAGATGGGTTAGAAATGGTACATTGTTCTCTAACTGTAACGAATGGTAAGCCCGTTTTAAAGGTGTTAGGTGTAGATTTTGTAGATATTACAGGCTCACAGTGGGTAGGTTGGCAATATCATGTAACGTATGGTGGTGCTAATTACCATTTTATTTCCGCAGAAGATCTTATATCATGGGCGAAAAATGGAGCTACAGGAGCCCCTTCTGAAGAGGATAAAACGCCTGAACAAATCAGAGCCATTGGGTATGCCGTTCTTATGTGTCAACAAGATGCATTAGATGATGCTTTTGCAACAGGTACTTCACAAAATGTTGTTCCTCCTTTAAAAAGTGAAAAACCACCTGTAAATAAAGAAGTAAAACAATCATCAAGTTCAAATAATGGAGTTAAACCTAACGGAGTTAAAACTAATCTAGTAAAAAAAGATGGTGCGTCAAGAGCCGCGACTTATTCTACACAATGGAAAAATTCTAGTTTAAATGAAGCTATTACTAAATTTGCTCCAGGCTCAAAAGGAACAGTGGTTGGTGATAAAATGATTTATACAAATCAAAAAACTGGATTACAAATTGTTTACGATACAAAAGGAAATTATTTCAGAATTCAAAATACTAGTGTAACCGGCAAAAGAAATTATACAGATTCAAATGGGAAAATCGTAAATAATAAAACTGTGAATGGAAAAGAGAGCGGTAAAAGTCAAGCAGAATACAATTCAGATACTCATTTTAACAATACTGATACTCCCAGTAATACTGACACTCCTAAATAATATTTATGAAAACAATTATTGTACCTTTAAATAAGGAAGCCCAAAACGCATTAAATTATGATTCTGCTAAACCAGAACAATTAATAGAATTAATATTGACTGATAGTATTTTTTATACTATGTTTGAATTAAATTTTTTTTCAAAAATAAATGAATTAGTAGATTGCAATATAGATGATTTTGAAGATGAGAAAATTATTACAAAACACAAAATAGAAATTGTTCTACAGAATGATTCATTATTTTTAATGAATCATTCTGTAGAAATAAACAAAATAATTGAACGTATTCACAATTTATTTAAAGAAGCTTATTTTAGAAATACTGGGATTTATTTTTATTTTTAGACCCCCAGTAGTAACAATTAGTGCGTAGTGTTCAAATTGGGTAGTGTTCAAATTGCTGGTAATGTATCAGGAAATCACTTTTTGATAAAATGAGACTCTGTATCCCTTTAAAACAAGGCTTAACCAAAGTGAAAAACAAGAGTAATAACTCCATCAACTCCAGATGAATTGCCAAAACAATAATAACATAAAATGAATACAACAGTGCTAAATTGGATAAGTAATTGGTACCAGGAACAGTGTAACGGAGAATGGGAACATTCTTTTGGAATTAAGATTGGTACCATCGACAATCCTGGATGGGAAGTTAACATTGATATTGAAGAAACTAACTATGTTGGAAAATATGGAATATAAAAAAGTGTTTAGTATGAAATATAGAGTTTTCGTTTTGTTTTATACAGTTTCTCTTCTATTATTTGTTATTGGTATATTTAAGTCTATTTGGCCTTTCTTTTTCATTTCCTCATTTTTAATATTTACGAAAGGTATTGTGTACAATATACTATATAATAAAAAACTTTTTATACCATCGATTTTTATTCTCTTTAATTTTATTTTAGTCTGCTCTAATATTTTTATTTCACATTATATAATAACATCATATTATGAAATGATTACAGGATATAGACCTAATGAGATTAAATCTCTTTGTACACCTTTATTAGCTGATTTTATCTTATGGATTTTATCACTATCAACATTTATTTTTGGCTTATATAGAGCTAAGTTAGATAATGTATCACAAAATAAATTATTTTAATAGAGGTATTGATTCAAGTAAGGATTCAATTAAATTGGTTTCCTGTAAATAGGTAATGTTCCAAATGTCTCCGGTTTAAGTGGAGATCCACCCCCCTCCTCAGAAAAACACCCTAAAAAAGTAGAATAATATGAAAACAAAAGAAAGTTTTATACAACTAATTGAACAGCTTTTAAAAAGGCCAGCTATATATAATATTAATAGAGTCGAAGATTTAGAACATATTTTTTTTGGGTACCAGCATGCGTTATTCAATAACGAGAAAGATAGTGGCGAAGAATTAAAAAATATTCTAGCCGATTTTAGAAAAAAAATAAATGAACACTTTAATTCAAAAATAGATTCAAGTTGGGTTAGGTTAATTAGATTTAATTCAGGAACTGATAAGCATTCCATAGAATTATTTTCGCAATTATTTGAAATGTATCTTAAGTGATGTTCAAAATAAGTAATTTTCAGAATAGCGCTTTTGAAGAAGTCAAATTCAAATAGTGATGTTAATCAATTAAATAAACAATAAATTAGTTAACAAAAACGATGGTAGCTACCATCGTTTTTATTTTTAATCAGCAAGTAATTACCAGGAGATGGAAAGAATTATTAATATTGAAAGGATTAGTCAAAGATTGATAATTATTAAGTAAATACTTCCGCAGCATTAGAAATGAAGCGGAGCTGGAAGCCTCAGGTCATAGCCGAAAACACATCAATTATTATGATAAAGACAGTAAAGTAAGAGGAACAATTATAATTGGAGATTAATAGGATGAAAGAGTATATAGAATATTTTGAAAATGGAAATGTAAAATCAAAAGGTTTTATCCGCGAAAATAATAAACATGGTAAATGGCTTATTTATTCTGAGAATGGAGTATTGTTCAAGGAAGAAAATTATTTAGCTGGTCAATTACATGGCATCATAAAAAGGTGGTTTGCTAATGGAAATCTCGCTATTCAAAGCGAATATTTAAATGGGAAGTCTAACGGGATTTGGAATGAATATTATGAAAATGGGAATAGAAAAGAGGAAGGTTATTATGAAAATGATAAATACGTAACAAAAAATTTTTGGGATGAACACGGGGAACAAACCTTAATTAATGGGACTGGTTATAAAATAGAAAAATATGGAGCTTTAGAAATGGATATTTATAAACAGTTTTTCGAAGATTCAAAATTTGTTAAAGAAGAGAAGATTGGTTCTTTAAATGTTATTAAAGATAGTTTTAAGCCCGATGTGGAAGAGTAGGTAATGTTCACTTCTGCACCTGGTACTGTCTTTAAAATCTAAATAGTTCAAAAACAGTAAATTTATGAAATTATGAAATTATTTTTAAGTATAGTGTTTAGTATTATTTATGTCCAATCTTTTTCTCAAAACTGGCCGAATTCGAAGTTTGAAAAAACTGAATCTGGATTAAAATATTATATATCAGAAAAGAAAAAAAGCGTATTAGACACTAATATAAGCTATATATATTTTCGATATGTTTGGTATACTTCTTCGGACAAAAAAATTAAATTATCAACTTTATCCGATAATCCTCTAAAATTTGATGTAAACTCAAATAAATTTGTGTCAGGATTTAATGAAGCATTGAAGATGCTAAATGTTGGTGAAAAAGGTTTTTTTATAATTCCTAAATCATTAGCGTACGGAGAGAAAGGCATTGAAGGAGAAAAAGAACTTTACTATTATATTGAAATAGTTGATAGAAATTAAAATAGGCTAATGTTCAGAATAGCGCTTTTGAAAAAGTTAAATTCAAACAATACTGTTAATTAAATAAACACCAAATTAGTTAACAAAAATGATGGTAATTGCCGTCGTTTTTGTTTTTAATCAGCAAGTAATTACCAAGAGATGGAAAGAATTATTAATATTGAAAGGATTAGTCAAAGATCGATAACTTTTAAGTAAGTACTTCCGCAACATTAGAAATGAAGCGGAGCTGGGGAACAATCTATACAATTGCTTAATGAAGCGGGTATAAATACTTCTGGAGCAAACGTTAAGTTATATAACACCGATGGAGTTATTCAAAAAAATCATAAAGCAGATTAGTTATTAATACAATTATTATAAATAAAAAAGTAAAGATTCTTTCTGACGAAATTGCTTCAAGAGCAATTAATGAGGCAGAGTACTTCCCTGTTGATAGATATTTTTTGGAACCATATCTTATAAAAATAAAGGAATGTAATTTTTTGGAGTTTATTTTCTTCAATATTGAAAAAGTAAATCCGACATATGTCAATCAACTTTTTATTTGTTTACCTGAACTTTGGAAAAAAATTAATTACAATGATTTTGGCATGTTATTAGAAAACTTCAGCAATTCGTTTTCTTATTATGCATTAATAAATTTTAGCTATAAATATTTAGAAATAGATATTCTGGACTTAATTGTAAATAAATCAATAGTTAAAGGATTTTATCCAGAGGTAAAAGAATATTTACTATTGCAAGGTAATGTCATTATTAAAACTGATGATGAGCAAAATGATTTAGAATTTAATGAAGGGAAAGAATTTTTCAAATACAACCAAAATAATTGGGACTATATCAAACAAAGATTGTTAACAGATAAACGGATAAAGGAAGCCAAACAAGACTATCAATATTTGAAAAAACGCATTTACACATTGGTGGGTAATGTTCAAAACGTCACTTTATAAACTTTAAAACATTAAGTAACTATAAATGGTAATGTTCCAAATGTCACCTAAGCGAAATATGTAAGCTTTATTCCTTTAAACCTGCTCTGCTGCATTTGTAATACTGCGGCAATTATATTGTAATTTAAAGTTAAATGCAATAATTTAGCTTCTATAATACGAAATTTAATGCAGCAAGGGCAAAATATTATAAAACCGAACAAGAAATAATTGAGGCAGCTGCAATGACAAGTAAACCCAAATTAGATGGGAAAGTAGTAACTAAAGCTAAAGAGGCATATGGTAAACCAGCAGAAACAAAATAGTTTAATTAATTTAATTAAAGAATATATTTCTTGTTCAGATTATTTTCTTAGTCTTTATATAAATCATTTTCCACTTGATGAAACTGATATAATTGCTGATAGAAAAACAAAAGGGTATCCTAAAGAAGGGGAAATAGAGGGTGTAGAATATTATTTTCATGGTGGCGGTGTTAATTTTTCAAATAGACATGATGAAATAGATATTGATTTTGGTCCAAATGGAAGACATGACGGTTTTGATTTGATGAGATTAAAACACTTTCTAAATGCGAGAAGAGATAAATACTCAGAATTTATAGACATCACTTCATTGGAATCAACTTTTCTAACACTAGTCTCTATTGGTAAAATTCAAAACCAAAACTGGTTTCCAGGAGAAAATTTATTTTATCTTGATGATGCAATAAAAAGGTAATGTTCACTTTTGTACCTAAAAAAAATGAAATGTAAATATTGTAATGAAAGCTTTACTAAAAAAGGAAAAGTAGAAAGCAAAGGTAATGTTCAAAATGTCACTTCTAAACTTTTAAATATTAAGTAACTATAAATTAATTAATGGTTTAAAAAACAAAATAAGATGATAAAAACACTCCTATTTCTCAGCTGTACTTTAATGACTTTTAGTTGCATTGAAGACCAAACAAAAAAAGAAAAACCTTTCGATAAAGGAAAACTATACCGTGTTTATTTCCATGTAAGCCGTGATATTAACGAAAATGAGGAAGTAGAATATCATTATGATTATACTCCATTAACTACTACACAAAGGGATACATTAATAAATGTACTAAAGAGCTATGGGGCTAAATATAAATTGTGTTATGACAGTACTATAATGGTTTCAATCATTAGTGTGCCAGATGCAGTAAATATGTCGGGAATTGATGATGAATTAAAAAAGAGGTTAGGAAAAAAAGGTTATGTATGGGGCAAGTAGGCAGCGTTGTTAATGGTAATGTTCTCTTCTGCACTTGATACTATTTTTAAAACCTAAATAGGTTAAAACAGTAAATTAAATAAATAGAAATAAAGGTATTTGCCCTCGTTTTTTATTTTATAATCTTGTATAAGCCATAAAACAAGCCTATTTAAAATCTCATTAATTTCAGTTAACACTAACGACATAGAATCCCAATATCAACAAATGCAGAATTGTATTCTTCTCAATAAATAGTTAGATTTGTTGTAAATACACAAAATAAAGTAAAATCTATGGCTTTTGGACTATCTCCCAAACATGAGCAAACAGTTGAAATAACCGACCTAACCAATGAAGAATTTATTGCAATTGCTCTAGAAGTGATTAAAAAATTAGAATGGAACTCCAGTTACATTAGTGAAAAAGGCTTTATAGCTTACACAAAGTTCTCTATGAGTTCTTATGGTGAGGAATTAAAAGTGACACTAAATGAAAACCTGGCAACTGTAAAAAGTGAATGTACAGGAAGCCAATTAATTGATTTGGGCAAAAACAAAAGAAATGTAGAGAATTTTATTTTAACGTTTAATGAAATCAAAAATAGCTTTTCAAAAGATCAGCTTTTAGAAAAAATATCAGAAATCAAACACCATTTTGTTCCATCAGAACAGGATATTTTAAATCAGGCACCATTAAATACAAAAGAAAAAATATCAGGCTTCTTTTCAATATTTAAGCCAACAGAAGGATTTTTTATTACCCCCCTAATTTTAGACATTAATATACTTGTTTTTATAATTATGGTTGCTTCAGGTGTAAGTATTTTTACGCCTGAAAATGAACAATTATTAAATTGGGGAGCAAACTTTAAGCCTTCAACATTAAATGGTCAATGGTGGCGGCTCCTATCCTGCTGTTTTATTCATATAGGGGTATTTCATTTATTACTGAATATGTATGCCTTATTATACATTGGTGTATTGCTCGAGCCAATCCTTGGTAAAGCAAGATTTTTATCAGCATATATTGTTACAGGTATCGCTGCCAGTCTCACAAGTTTATTGTGGAACGACTTAACTATTAGTGCCGGTGCATCCGGTGCAATATTTGGAATGTATGGTGTGTTTTTAGCGATGTTAACGACAAATCATATCGAAAAATCTGCGAGAAAAGCCCTGTTAACAAGCATTAGCGTATTTGTAGCATACAATTTACTTAATGGTATGAAAGGCGGGGGTACTGACAACGCTGCACATATTGGAGGATTATTAAGCGGACTTATAATTGGCTATATCTTCTACCCTAGTTTAAAGGAAACAAACTCTAAAAAATATCAAAACATTGGAATTGGTTTTATAAGCATTGTAATAATTATTGTAACTATAGTTATATGTACAACTACATCGAATGATGTTGTAACATATGAAGAAAAAATGAAGGATTTTGCAACAATGGAATCTAAAGCTTTAGAGATATACAACCTTCCGGAAAACACACCGAATGAAAAAGCGCTGGATTTAATAAACAATCAAGGAATTAAAACCTGGGAAAATTGTATTAAACTTATTGCCGACTTACAAAGCCTCGATCTGCCTTTAACATTACAGAACAGAAATGAATTATTAAAACACTATTGTAAATTAAGAATTGAAAGTTATGGACTTCTTAACAAAGCTATTAGTGAAAATACTGACCGGTATAAATTACAAATCGACAGTTGTACTATGGAAATTGAACAAACTATAAAAAAACTATCTGTACAATAAAATAACAGGCTACTTCCCTGCTTTCGCTTTCTGCATCGGATTACCTCCCGAGCTTTGTCCACGGCCAACTGTCTTGGTTTTAAATACATCAAAACGGGTTGGTGTTTCTTTTACATTCCAGGTATTATTTTTTTCATCAATATCACAGGTTTCTTTATAAGGATCTAATACGATGGACGCCACTTCTTTATTTTTAGAATAGGTTTTTACCACATTCTTCTCGTTCTTACGCCAGATGTACGCATTTACCCTGTCAACTTCAGAAGTACCATCTTTAAAATTCCATTGAATAATTAAAGGAGTAACACAACCTCCTTTATTGGTAAAATACAATTCGTAATTGTATCTGCCTTTAATGCTTTCAAAAGCAGAATCACTCACCGCTTCCAGGTTTTCATAACGGTTAATGGGCTTTTTTTCCACGGCTGTTTTAGCTTCCGGTTTATAGTGAAAATAAAAATCACGCAGCGTTGTATCGGCATCCACTAAAAAGGTAAGTCCTTCCTCTTTATTTCTGATCCTGGAAACATGTTCAAATTCCTTTGCTTTCGGGTAAATTCTCATCGTATCCATTTTCGCAGGAACTTCTTTGTTATTGATAAATGTGTAAGCTTTTACCGAATCAACCGAAACATCTACCGGTTCAATATCGTAAAACCAGGCTCTCCAATACCAATCCAAATCAACGGCACTGGCATCTTCCATCGTTCTGAAAAAGTCTGCCGGAGTTGGGTGTTTAAAAGCCCAACGTTTGGCGTACTGCTTAAATGCAAAATCAAATAATTCTCTTCCCATAACTGTTTCACGTAAAATATTTAAAGCAGTACAAGGTTTACCATAAGCGTTGGCTCCGAAATTATTAATGTTCTCACTATTTGTCATAATAGGTTCCAGCTGATCTTTCGGCAAACGCATATAATCTACCATTTTATGAGCGGGGCCACGGTTTGACGGATAATTATTATCGAACTCCTGCTCCGTTAAAAATTGTACAAATGTATTTAAGCCTTCATCGAGCCAGCTCCATTGACGTTCATCACTATTAATGATCATCGGAAAAAAGTTGTGCCCTACTTCATGAATAATCACACCAAGCATTCCGTATTTTGTTCCTTCAGAATACGTCCCGTCTTTTTCTGTACGCCCGAAATTAAAACAGATCATCGGGTACTCCATTCCATTAGATGCTTCAATACTTTGAGCCACAGGGTATGTATACGGAATCGTAAATTTTGAATACGTTTTAATGGTATGCGCTACAGTTTTTGTAGAATACTTTCTATAAAGGCCTGCTGCTTCTTTTCCATAAAAGCTCATACACATCACTTTTTTACCTTCTATTTTAACAGGCATCGCATCCCACATAAATTTGCGGGACGATCCCCAGGCAAAATCCCTTACACTGTCTGCTTTAAAGATCCATGTTTTCGTAGCAGTTGCTTTGTTTTTTTCTGCATTAGTACATTCATCCAATGTCACAATTTCTGTTACATCACTATAATTCGCAGAAGCCTTTGTCCAACGTGCCATTTGATCAGGCGACAGGATCTGTGCATAGTTCTGGCACTCTCCTGTTGAACATACCAAATGATCTGCAGGAACCGTCATCTTTACCGTGTAATCGCCAAAAGCCAACGCAAATTCACCGCGACCTGTAAATTGTTTATTCTGCCAGCCCTGAAAATCACTATACACACACATACGCGGATACCATTGCGTCATGGTAAATAAATAATTTCCATCTTCCGGAAAAAACTCATAGCCACCCCGTCCGCCAATAGCTATACGGTTTCCCATTTTATATTGCCATTTTACAATGAACTTGAATTTAGTGTTAGGGCTAAGTGTTTTAGGCAAATCAATACGCATCATGGTTTGATTGATGGTATATTTTAAAGGTTTCCCCAATTCATCCGTTACAGCCAAAATCTTATCGCCAAGGCCTTTTAAGGTTTCGTTCACGTCCATTCCTTTGATGGAATTTACATCATAAGGCGCATTCATTTTATTATTATCAAAGAAATTATTATCCGCTTTAGGATCGTGTTGATTTTCATCTAACTGCATCCATAAGTATTCCAGCTTATCAGGAGAATTATTATGGTAGGTTACCACCTCTTTGCCAATAAGCATCAGGTTTTTTTCATCCAACGTTGCATCAATCGTATAATCTGCTTTTTGCTGCCAGTATTTTCCTCCCGGCGCACCGGAAGCAGTTCTGTACTCATTAGCGGTAGGTAAAATAGTTCCCAGTTGCTCAAATTTATTTCCATGATTTGAGCTTGGATTATTTTTGGTGTTCTGCGCAAAGGCTACTGCAGCAGTTAAACACATTACAGTTGTTAATTTAAAAATTCGAATCATGTTACAATTCATTTAATCGTTGAACAAATAAAACTAAGGCAATTCCAAATACTGCCGATGAAATAAAAAATACGAGATCTGATTTTTTAATCCGGGTAAATCTAGCTAAAAAAACAGAAATAATAAGCATAAAGGCCACTATAATAAGCTGTCCCACTTCTAAACCCAAATTAAATGACAAAAGCGGAAAGGCGATCTTTTCCTCTTTTCCCAACATTGATTTTAGCAGATATGAAAAACCCATACCGTGTATAAATCCAAAAAGCAATGCCAATAAGTAATTCAACCGGTAATTATAATTACTCTTTTGGCGAGCAGCATCAAACTGTCTTCTATAATAGATATTAACCATACAGGTAAGTAAAATAGTTAAAGGAATCAAAACTTCCACGTATACCTGCTTCACCTGAAACACCTGTAATACACTGGCGGCAAGCGTTAATGAATGCCCAACGGTAAAGGCCGTAATCAGCACCAATAGTTTCTTCCAGTCGTTAGCCGCAAACAAGGCGCATAGTACAATCACATACAGGATATGGTCGTAACCATGCCAATCCAAAATATGCTCCATACCTGTACTAAACCACAACCAAAATTGGTCCATAAAAAATGCTATTTTTGTGTGTGTTAAATTTAAAAAATATAGGCTCTCCTTGTTCTAAAAATACATCTGCGGTAAAATACCTGTGTGTAATAAGTCTGTTTATTGGCATTTGCTCGTTTTATAGCATAAAACACCCATTTTATATGGGTGTTACAGATATTAAGTATGACGCAACGTCTAAACAGTTGAATGTGAGTGTAAAGTTGTTTACTAACGATTTGGAAAATGCATTAAGAACGATTTCTAAAAAAAATATAGATATCCTCAACCCTAAAAACAAAGCAGAAACAGACTCTGTACTGTTTACTTATATTAAACAACACTTAGCCATCACCCTCAACTCAAAGGCTCAAAGGCTCCATTATATTGGGTATGAGAAAGAAGATGAATCTATCTGGACATATCTTGAAATTACAAAAGCGCCATCCCCTAAAACACTTCTGATAGATACTAAATTGTTATATGATTTTTTACCTCAGCAAATTAATATCGTTCATGCAGAAGTAAACGGTAACAAAAAAAGCAGCAAGGTTACTAACCCCGATAGTAAAATAGAATTTAATTTTTAGTTTGAAAAAACACCTCATAGTTATTGCAGGCCCTACAGCTGTTGGCAAAACAGCGCTATCCATTGAACTGGCAAAGTTTTATGAGTGCCCCATTGTATCTGCCGATTCCAGGCAATTCTATAAAGAAATGAGTATTGGCACAGCCAAACCAACTGTGGAAGAAATGCTGAATGTGCCGCACTATTTTATTGATCATATCAGCATACACGATTCCTATAATGTAGGGCAATACGAAAGAGAAGCCATTGAATGTATTGAAGATTTATTTAAAACACATACCCATGTTATTTTAGTTGGTGGCTCGGGTTTATATATCAATGCGGTGTTAAATGGAGTAGATGAGTTCGAAGAAATTCCAGGCCACATCAGAGAAAGCTTAACAGAAGCCTATTTGGAAAAAGGGCTGGAATACCTGCAAAATGAGTTAAAAGCAAGAGATGAACTTTATTATACACAAGTAGATCTCAATAATCCTCAACGGATAATGCGTGCATTAGAAGTATGCATTCATACAGGAAAACCCTATTCCTCTTTCAGAAAAAAAGAAAAAAAAGAACGCTCCTTCAATGCGATACACCTACTGATAAATACTGAACGCGACGTTTTATATGCGCGTATCAATAAACGTGTGGATTTAATGATGAAGGCCGGTTTGCTGGAAGAAATTAAACAGTTATATCCTTATAAGCAGCTAAATGCCTTGAATACCGTAGGCTACAAAGAATTGTTTGACTTTATAGATCAAAAAACAACCTTAGAAGAAGCGGTAAATTTAATCAAGCAAAATACACGGCGTTACGCAAAACGCCAGCTAACCTGGTTTAACAACCAGGGTGATTTTGAAACCTTTGAACCAACCGACCTGGAAAAAATAAAAGCCTACCTGAATATCGTGATCCAACATTCCTAAGATATATGTTCAACTTTGTTAAAGATTATAGAAAATTAAAACCATTTATTGTAAATGTTATTATCGGTGAATTTTTTATTCAGCTCGTTAATGCAACGTTTATGAATATTTTGCCTCTGTATATGCGTAGAAAAGGCTTTTCAAATGAAGAGATTGCACTATTCATTACCTTTCGTTTTTTAGGTGTATTTATCCTTGCCCTCCCTATTGGTAACATTATTAAAGGACGGGCCATGAAACCTTTCTTTTACCTCTCCTCCATACTGGTGCCCTTGTTTGGCCTGGCTATTGTGTACTGCGTTTACCTCAAGTTAAGCACCCTCCTTTTTATTTCATTATTACTTTGGGGCGCCTCTTTTACGTTTATGCAAATTCCTATTACTCCTTACATTTTACGTAACGAAGCTAAAGTAAATCACACATCCGGTATTGCCCTAAGTTATAGTACATGGAGCTTTGCAGGTATTTTGAGTGGCGTTGTAATTGCTATATTGGATAAAATAAATCCGGTAGTGTTTGACGAACAATCTATCTTAATTATTTTTTCGGTACTTGGTTTTGGAGGCATTTATTTTGTTTCAAAGATCACGCATAAAGAAGAACTGGACGACAGAAAAACTATTAAAGAAAAAACAAAAAAAGGAAAAAATGATTGGTTCCTTATTTTTAAAGGTCTCGTTCCAACCCTTGTTATTGCTACAGGAGCCGGGTTAACCATTCCGTTTATCAGTTCTTTTTTCGACGAAGTTCACCATATGAACAAAGGTGATTTTTCTGCTATTAGTGCTGTTGCTGCTGTTCTGGTAGTATGGGGCGCCTTATTGGTACCACAAATAAAACATAACATCGGGTATAAAATTGCAATTCCCACTACACAATCGCTGGCCGTAATTTCATTATTAGCATTGGCTACAACACAGTATTACAGCCAGTATTCCATTGCTGTTTATATTGCCGTTATCTGTTACCTTTTGCGCCAGCCCTTAATGAATATGGCCGGACCAATGACCTCCGAACTGGTGATGAATTACGTAGGAGAAAAAAACAGGGAAATAACCAGTGCTTTAACCGCAGCAATTTGGAGTGGCAGCTGGGTAATCAGTGGCTATATGGTAAAAATTATGTTTAGCAAGGACTACCCTTATGTAAACATTTTTCTAATCACTTCTGCCATGTATGCTTTTGGTGTCATATTGTACTACTTTTTGATACTGGATTATGGTAAACGCGAAAAACAGGGTTTGATTTAATCATTCCATTATCATACTATAGCCGCTGTAGAATAATATAGATTGTCTCTTCAATTGCCACTCGACTGCCTTTCGTAGTGCTATACCAGGAAGAATTCCATTCATCAAGAAAAATACAGTAAAGAGCCTAAGGTTAAAAACACTACACTTCCCATTTATGACAATCATTGGCAATCAAATGTTTAAATCCTTATAGCAGTATACAGCATAAAAAAAGGTGTTGTAATAATTACAACACCTTTTTAAAATTCGATAGAATGTTTATTGTTTAATGATTTTAGTTCTCACAATAACACGGTCATTATTTTTAACGATCACAAAATAAATTCCATCCTGTAATCCGGAAGTATTTACAGTTGTTTCTTCGTTTACAACAGCTTGCGATACAACTACTTTTCCTAAAGCATCAATTAATTCGATAACTGAATTATCCTGCATCACATCTAATTTCAACACAAACTTACCGGTATTAGGGTTAGGATAAATGTTATAAGATGCATTTGCATATTCCTGGATACCTGTTGGAGGGCAAAATCCGGTTGCTACTGAAGAGGTGTTAATAGAAGTAGTACCCGATACGAAACAACCTGTGCTCGCCGTTCCTGTAAAAGAATAAGCTGTAAGGGTAGATGTAAGAGGGGGCGTAACAGTAATAGATTGTGTGTTAGCACCTGTACTCCATGTATAGCTCACTGCTCCTGAAACACTTAAAGTAACAGGTTTACCCGGGCAAATTGTATTTGAAGGACTTACATAAACATTAATGCTTAATGGCACAGGTAATATGTTAGCCGTTTTTTTAAGGATACAGTTATTGTAATCAATAATTGTACAGGTATAAACAGTTGGAGATGCAAGCCCTGTAGCTAATGGAGTGTACTGTGGAGGATTAGAACTCCAGAAATAAGTATAGGGAGCAACGGCACCACTTGGAGCAACTGATGCTTTTCCATCATTAATACCGGAACACGTAGTTGCTGATGTAGAAACTACTGCTGCAAAAATAGCAGCAGGACCTGCAATAATATAAGGTGCATTAATTGAACAGTTATTGGCATCAATCACACTTACACTGTATGTACCTGCATCTAAACCTGCCATAGAAGATCCTGTTGCTGCTACCGAACCGTTCCAGTAATAAAGATATGGCCCAACACCACCATTAACCGAAGTAACTATAGCGCTTCCGTTAGCAAGCCCCTGGCACGCTAAAGAAGTTGTAGCAATTGTAAGAGATGGTTTAGTAATCACAAATGTTTGAGTTGAAACACAACCACTGATTCCTGAAACAGTTACCGAATAATTTCCTGCGGCTAAATTACTTGCCGTAGCAGTAGTTTGGGTAGGTAAAGAAGACCATGTATAAGTATATGGTCCGCCTGCTCCGCCGGTAATACTTACCGATGCAGTACCATTGGTTAAATTACTGCATAATAAAGAAGTTGTATTAACAGAAAGCGTTGCAAACGTTCCTGCAATAGATAAGGTTTTAGTAGTAGCACAAGCCGCTGCATCTTTTACGATAACTGTATAGTTACCCGGTGCCATAGCTGTAGCAATAGAGGTAGTTTGAGCAGAAGGAGTCCATGTATAAGTATATGGTCCGCCTGAACCACCTGTAATAGCAGATACGGTAGCCGATCCTGTTGCGGATGTACAAGTAGCATTTGCAGTTGCAAGACTAAAATCAGGAGCAATAATGCTAAACGTTTGAGTATTTACACAACCCGATACATCTTTTACCAATACCGAATAAGAACCCGCAGCTAAAGCTGTAGCCACTGTTGTTGTTTGAACAGGGTTAGAAGTCCAGGTATAAGTATAAGGAGCCGTTGCACCTGTAATAGAACCTACCGTTGCAGTAGCATTTGGTGTAGCTCCACATAATAAGCTTGATGTATTTACTGAAATGGATACTGCAGGAGAAGTAACGTTTGTTGTAGCACTGATCACACAATTATTGGCATCTTGCGCATAAACCGTATACGTATTTGGCACTAAACCGGAAACTGAATTTGTAGTAGCGGATGAATTAGTCCATGTATAAGTATAAGGCGTATTACCACCCGTAACTGTTACCTGGGCAACACCTGCTGTAGAAGTAATACAGGCAACTGAACTACCCGAAATGGCAGTTACTGAAAAACTTACTGCCGGCTCACCAATAGAAACTGTATTGGTATAAACACAACCGTTTCCATCACCAACCGTTACTGTATAATTTCCTGCAGGTAAATTAGTAGCCGATGCTGTATTTTGAACTGGTAATGAACTCCATGTATACGTTAAAGGAGCATAAGTATCAAATCCAAATACTTTTGCACTACCAGTGTTACTACCTTTACAGGTAGCAGGAACCGAAGAGGTTAAAAAAGAAGATAAACTAACACCTGCTGCTGCAAATACATGTACAAAAGAGGCGTTGGTGTTATTCTTCACTAAAATTTTGCTTAATAGTTTTGATTGGTTAGCACAAGCTACCGGTAAATCGATGGTATACATTTTAGGATCAGTAGCTGTATAATATGTCAGATCCGTCGTTCTGTTGGTTTTACCAAAACCGCTTATAAAAGCTGTTTGAGGAGACGTCCAGTTATAAAACGTTTTTGAAGTATAGGTTACAGAACTTCCATCTGTAAATTTTAAAGTGATATCAGCCATAGCATCTGCCACAGCAGAAAAACCTAATAAACTTACTACTGAATATTTAGCAGGAGTAACTAAAGTAACTGAATCGGTAGTATTGAAACCTACACGAAGGGTGTTTTTTTGAGTGTACGCCGCAAGGCTATAAGTTCTGGTAGAAGTAGAATAAACTCCTGCCGCTGATAAACCGCTGGCAACTACCGAACCTGTATACGCTGTAGAGTATAACACATAATTCCCTTCAATGGCAATTCCTGTAACAGCGCTTGCCGGTTTACTTTCAGCAATAACATCATAGTTAAAACCTGTTAAATTTACTGCATTATATGTTTGAGCAATGAACTTTGAAGAACATAACACGAAAATAAATGACAGCAGCGTAAAATTTCTTTTCATATTTTTATTTTTTATGTGCAAATATAATATAATTTGGTATATAGTAAAACAGGATGCCCTGTAATTGAAAAAATTGCCCTTACTTTCTTCTGAACACATAGCCTTAAACAGGCTAAAATACTGACCTTTAAGCCTTTTAAAATCCTAATTCAATATAAATATCACTATTTATAGTGGTATGATTCATTAATGCAGGAGTCCATCCCTTCATCTCATTTAACACATCTGTTAAAGGGACTAACCGTTTTTTTCCTTCTTCGCTTGTACTGCTAATTGTTTTAACTTTTACACTCCCGTTTTCAAAAACGGTAAGTGTTACCTTATAAACAGTTCCTGATGGGAAGGTAGTATTATGTTTGGTTTTCATCCGCTCCGTTACATACTCTTTAATCGTTTTCTCGCCTTTGTAAACAGCTTCAACAAAGCCTGCGCCTGCTGCATCCGCTTTTACACCAAGCATTGCCGATTTATCTTTGGCGTTATTATCTCCATCCTCCGTATTCTTTTCCTCCTTTTTCTTCATTTTTTTGTACTCAGCCTTCTCCCTGGCAACCATCACCGTAGCTTCTTCGGCTAGAGCCGGTGCTGTACTTGTTACTCCTGTTGCTTTCTGGGCTAAGCCATTCCCGGAATTCATCGTATAATCTCCCATCGTTGAAGAGGATCCTGAATTAACAGGTGCCATTTTTTCTTTTACAACTTCGGCGGCATAAGAAGTTTGTATATTTTGGGATAAAGGAGTACGTTCCTGATCCTGGTTTTTATTTGCAGCCACCATTGTTTCCTGCTCCTTGTAAACCGCTCCTTTTCCTTCTGTAATTTCGCTGTTCTTTGTTTTAGTTTCAAATGCTTCCGTTTTTTTTTCAGCAGGTACTTTAGCATTTGCCGGCTGTAAAGGGGCCTGATCTACAATGGTTTCCATCATTTTTTTTGGAGAACTGCTTTCATTTAAAGCCAGTTCGGCAGAATCACTATTCTTTGCTTTATGAAGAAAGAAAACCGAAAGCATGATGATCAATACAATAGAAGCTGCGGCACTAAACCAAATCACTTTAGGATTGCCCGTTCCTTTTTTATCTTCTCCTACCTTTTTAGAGATCTCTTCATTTAACTCTTTGGTTAACTGCTTGGCTTTATCAACTGTTACATGAGCTGAAAATCCTTCCAAAGCTTCTTTTTCAAAATCATCCAACCCCTCTTCCACAGAAAAAGAACCCGCATTTTTTTCTTCGAGTAATTTAAATAATTCCTCAGCGCTTAATGGTGTATGTTTATCCCTTTTACTCACTGCTTTTTTCCAATTTAATTTTCAAATTCCGTTTTCCGTTCTGTATAAAGCTTTTCACTTCATTGAGCGTATAGCCCGTTACCTGTGCAATTTCCTGATACGATTTTTCTTTTAAATAAAACAGGTCAATACATCTTTTTTGCTCTTCATTTAACTCTTCTATTGCTTTTTCGAGGGCATGGTATGCCTTCTCTTTCTCTTCATATGAATTAGGATGCAGATCCGTTTCGGTTTCCATAAAAGAAGAAGCATTTATTTGCATATCAACCTCTTTACCAAGCCTTGCCTGCTTGGTTCTGATGATCATTAAACAATGATTTTTAGAAAACGTGTATAACCAGCTTTTGAAATACTGCACATCATGTTTTAATAAATCAGACATGAGTTTTTCGAAAATATGCATAACGGCATCTTTTGCTTCATCCTTATCTTTAAGATATTTGATACTTAAACCTAATACGAGGTGAGCGTATCTTTTATACAATATTCCCACAAACACCTTATCTGTTGAGTGCTTATATTCTGTAATTAATTCGTTATCAGAATAATGGTTGTATTTTTCGTGGTATAACAGATCCTAATAATTAAAGCTAAATATACATTATTTTTTGAAAAAAAATATATTGCTTTGCATTGAATACTTAAGTGCTAAATGCTATATTTGTTGGTTGTACAAAACCGGCAAATGGTTTGTGCTATACAGGACTGAGCTTGAAATTTTTTATAAAACATATTTTAATTGTAGTGTTGGCTTTTTCGAGCTTAAGCTTCCAGCAACAACCTACTTTTGATCCTGTTTCCAAAGGTAAAGCCATTTTTATTTACAACTTTACGCGTTATTTTGAGTGGCCGGAAAAAATGAAATCAGGAAATTTCATTATTCAGGTTATTGGCTCAAACCCCAACATAAATCAGGAATTGAATAAGATGGCCGCCATTAAACAGGTTGGTAATCAAAAGCTTGAAATAAGAGTTTCTAATGCAATCGACGTTTCTTTAAAACCACATATTATTTATTTATTGAATGATGCTTCTGATCTTTTAAAAGAAGTAGCTGCAAAATTCAGAGGTAAAGGCGCATTAATTGTAACCGAAAAAAATGGATTGGCAAGAATGGGTGCTGCCATCAATTTTGTGGCCGTTGACAATAAACAAAAATTTGAATACAACAAAAGCAATGCTGTTTTAGCAGGGTTGAAAACAAGTGATGAACTAAAAAATTTAGCTATTGCAGTTGACTAATAATATTTGTAACTTTGTATAGGTGATAAACACGTCAAAATCATATCATTGCATTAAAAGTAGCCTTTGCTGCTTAATGGTATTTTTATGTTGTCACTCCTACTCACAAACTAATTTGCTAATGGAAGCACAGGACTTGTGTAACAGTAAGCAATTCGACAAAGTAATCCCAATCATCGACAAAGTAATCCTGCATCCTGAAACTAAAAATGATCCCGCATCATGGCATTTCAGATCATATGCTTACCTGCAATATTATAAACAGGTAGGTTTAAATAATTCTTCAAGGGTGAGTTTGTTAGATACCTCTGTGAGGTCGGCTGTGCAATCTATTATTCTGGATAAGGATAATACCTACAAAGATAATAATGTGGCTTTTATTAAAAATGCAGCAACCTGTTATTACAAATTATGCATCACTTTATTGCAGGATTCATTAAACCCTACAAAATCAGAAGCATGCTATTTGAAATACAGAAAATACACAGCTGTATTTAATCCTGAATTTGATTTTAAAGAAAAAGATATTGAATACTATAAAGCTACAGGAAGCTTGTTTGCTGACATGTACGTGAAAAATAATTTTAACCAGAAATATGGTGACATTGCAAAAGTGGCTTTACAAAAAGTATTGGAGTTAGACCCTAAAAATATTGCAGCCAATATTAACTTAGGAATATTATACTATAACCAGGGAGCTACACTCATGCGGATGATGGATTATGATGTTGATCTTGCACAGTTAGATGTAATACAGGAAAATGCCAAAAAATTATTTAAACAATCATTACCTTTTATGATAAAAGTGTATGAACTCGATCCTAAAAACAAAAAAGCTTTGGAAAGTTTACAGGGAAGTTATTCTGCTTTAATGGACGAAGAAAAAGCAAATGAGTTTAAACAGAAAAAAGAAGCCTTAACTGAACAAAAATAACAGGCTAATTTATGGCATTCAAATTTACAATTGGTAGGAAAATAGGGACAGGGTTTGGAGTATTATTACTCTTAACGATGATTGCCTTTATACTAACCATTGCAACTGTTACCACCAGCAAGCAACAAACAGAATCTGTTGTAAGCCAGGTTACTCCTTCGGTTTCGGCATTAAAAGAATATAACTTCCTTTTACAAAAATCGCAAACGTTAATGGCAAAGTGGTATTACAACCCGTCAAGGGATGACGAACCATTTAAAAATGAATTAAGAAGTTTAATTAATAAGGATTATCCGAGCATTAAAGCTAAAATTACTCTTTTATCGCAGGATTGGACCAAAGACGAACAGGAAAAATTTAAAGCTATTATTACTTTTTCTGACGGATTATTTAATGATTATAAAACAAAAATCATGTCGGTGCTCTCCTCTTTTGAATCTTATAAAGACGCCAACATTTATTTTGAAGCTCAGTTTTCTTACGATGATACGGAAGAAAAAATTAAAGCACTCTATACACAATTAAACAGCTTAATAAAACAAAAAGAAGACAAGGCGGAATCTACAACAGATCAAATGTTTAGCTCATTTAATTTTTTAGATCGCTTCGTAAAATTATTGGGTGTTGGTTTAATTATAGGAGGAATTTTAATTGCGCTATACACAACGCGTTCAATTACCAAGCCTATTCAACTGCTTAAGAAAATGCTCTTGTCGATGGGGTTGGGGATATTACCTAAAACCCGTATTAATTACCGTACCGATGAGATTGGTGAAATGGGAACAGCGTTGAACAGCCTGGTAGAATCAATGGAGAGTACCACTGAGTTTGCCAAACAAACCGGAAAAGGAAATTTCGACGCTTATTACAAACCCTTAAGTAAAGATGATACACTTGGCCATGCCTTATTGAGAATGAGGGATAGCTTATCGGAAAATGAAAAAGTACTCGAACAAAAAGTAGTTACCAGAACGGAAGAAGTTGTAAAACAAAAAGAAGAAATTGAACTGAAAACGAAAGAGCTTGAAATTCTTTTTAAGCAGGTAACAGATAGTATCCATTACGCGAAAAGAATTCAGGAAGCGATTTTACCTCCCAACAATTTGGTAAAATCAATTTTACCGGAATCATTCGTACTCTATAAACCGAAAGATATTGTAAGCGGTGATTTTTACTGGATAGATAAAAAAGGTGATTGGTGTTACTTTGCAGCGGTAGATTGTACGGGACATGGCGTACCTGGTGCTTTTATGAGTATTGTAGGATATAACCTGTTAAAGGATATATTAAAAACAACCGATAGAGTTGAGCCATCCATTATCATGGATATGATGAATGATGGTGTGGCAAATACATTACATGCCTCTACCTCCGAACAACAAACAAAGGATGGTATGGATATGACTTTATGTGCCATTAACTATAAAACCATGGAGTTGCAGTTTTCAGGCGCATTTAATCCACTGTACATTATCAGAGGGAATGAGTTATTGCAACATAAGGCTGATAAGTTTCCTGTTGGAATGTTTATTGGTGCAAAGCAAAACTTCACCAATCATACCATTAAATTAGAAAAGGGAGATAAGATCTATATTTTCTCAGATGGTTATGCCGATCAGTTTGGCGGACCAAGAGGTAAAAAATTCATGGCCGGAAATTTCAGGAGTTTATTATTAGAAGCAAGCAAGCTCCCAATAGACAAACAAAAAACCATGCTTAATCAAACTATTGAAGAATGGCGTGGTAACCTTGAGCAGGTAGATGATATCCTTATTATTGGGGTAAATGTGTAATTGAAGTTACTTCTTATTTTGCCTATTTATAATAAGTGTTTCCTATATCTTAAAAATGATCAACAAACAATATTAAGTGCATTTGGCATCACCTCTATCTTTAGTTTATTTTTAACGGCAAGAGGCTCTCCATCATAATGTACCGGTAATTCACCAGAGTATTCAATCTCTATTGTTTTTCCATTTAGTGAAATAAAATAAGCAGAGGTATGAATTTTTTTAGTGAATAGTTTTATACCAATACCGGCAATGGCAAGCTTAGAAAATGGTGTGAGGATACTCACATGTAGGATCCCGTCATTTAAGGTAGCTTCCGGCGATATATACACATCATTCCCCCATTGCCCTGCATTAGCTACGGTAATAAGAAATGCAGATGTTTCCAGTACATCTCCGTCAACTGTAATTTTATAGGTATTAGGTTTGTAAGAAAAAAATTCGCTGATACTTGTTTTAAAATACGTTGCAAATCCCCGTTTGGTACTTGATGCAAATTTATCGGCGATTAATGCATCGAAACCAATACCTGCTGTACAGAAAAACGGAGTCCCATTAATTAAGGCGCCGTCAATTGTTTTCACCCGGGCTTTTGCAATCACCTCCAAAGCCTGTATCAACTTTAAGGGAATTTGGTTACTTCTTGCCAGGCCATTGCCTGAACCCAATGGAAAAATACCCATGGCCATTGGCGTATGAGCTACTACCGACGCCACCTGGTTAACTGTTCCATCACCGCCACAGGCTACTACAATGGTGTAATTTCCTGCAATGATCTGTTGTTTTACCGATTCAAAATCATCTTTGTTTTTCCAAACAATTAAATCGTATGGGATCGTTTTTGGGAAATGGGTTTTAATAAATTCAATGACATTTATTTTCTTTTTAACTCCTGCATTAGGATTAATTACAAAAGCAATTTTTTGATTCTCTGCTACCATATCCATTTTATTTTTTAGAAACCGTAAAGAAAAAATCTTTCAGATAAAACGGTTCTGCATAAGCCACATCCACAAAATCCTGATTTGTATATTGCCTATAGGCCAGGCCTATCATGGCTTTCGCACCCGGATACATATTCTCCATAAAATGAGTATTAGGGAGCATTTCCAATAATGATTTTGCTTTGAGCATTCCATCACCAAAAAAACAGATGGGTTTTAAATTCGCAAAACTTAACACACTTTCTTCAGTTAATACCAAAGCATTGGGAAGCTTTATTGGTTCCAGCTCATGGGTGTACAAAGCGGTGTACACTTCCATTCTCCTGGCATCCATCATGGGGCAATACAACACCTTCGTGTCCCCGTTATTTGTTTCGATAGCCAACGTGGTTAATGCTTTCAAAGTATCCACACTGATCAAAGGAATTTGTAAAGCATAGGCCAATCCTTTAGCTGTAGAAAACCCTATGCGTAAACCGGTATAAGAACCAGGGCCCGAACTTACAGAAATTGCATTGAGCTGTGAAGCAATGATACCGGCCTCTTTCAATACCTCCTGTATAAATACATGCATGTTTTCGGCATGCGTATAACCGCTGTTTAATTCTTTAACCGCTATTAACGTTTCGTTATTCGATAAAGCAACGGAGCAAACCGTAGAACTGGATTCGATATGTAAAATGTAGGCCAAGTTATTTTTTATCCGAGAACAATTGATCTTTTGTGACCACTTTAATTTTAGAATGGTTCTTTAATGTTTTAGAAACAGAGCCATAAGGTCCTGAAATCACTTCATCACCTGCTTTGATACCGCTTTTAATTTCTATGTAATCATTATCCTGAATACCTGTAGTAACATATACCATTTTAGCGACACCATTCCTGTTTAAAAAAACACATTCTCTAATGTCTTCTTTTTTCTTATTATTCAACTTCTCTTCATTTTCATCTTTTACAACAATCCCCTCTTCATCACCTGATTTAACCTCTGCTGTTTTTGTTGTATCACTACTTCGGGTAGTTACTGCAGGAATTGGAACCGTCATAATATTTCCGGCTCTTTTAGTTTGAATCTCCACACTTGCGCTCATTCCCGGTCTGAAAGGTGCCGGGTTCACATCGCTTATCAGGTCGACGTAAGATTCTCTTAGTAACCTGATTTTAACCACAAAGTTAGTTACCTGATCAACCGATATCCCTGTTGTGTTAGCAGAGTTAGCAACTTCTGTAACGATTCCCTTAAATTTTTTACCGATATAAGCATCCACTTCAATAATGGCCGTATCGTTTTTATGAATGCGGATAATATCATTTTCGTTCACTTCCACACTGGCTTCCATTTCATTTAAGTTAGCCAAACGTAAGATCTCTGTTCCCTGTAAACCCTGCACGCCCACTACTCTCTCCCCTTTCTCTACATTTAATTTTGAAACGGTTCCATCCACCGGTGCATAAATGTATGTTTTATCTAAATTGGAATTGGCTTCTTTTAAAGAAGCTTCCACACTCTTCACATTATAATCAGCCGCTTTAATACTTTCTGTTAAACCTTCCACATTTGCTTTAGCGGATTCATAGGATGCTTTTGATACGTCCATATCCTGCTGAGAGATCACATTTTGATCGAACAGTTTTTTATTTCTGGCATAGGATGCTTCTGCATTTGCGAGATTGGCTTTAGCTTGCGCCAATTGCGATACAGCCGTTTGTAAATTAGCCTTGGAGCTATTTACTGTAGCATTTACACGCTCGAAAGCACTCTCATAAATATCAGGTTTAATACGGCACAGAAGCTGTCCTTTTTTTACCTGTTCTCCTTCTTTTACCATCATTTCCACCACTTCTCCCGAAACGTCGGAGGTAATCTTTAATTCAGCTTCCGGTTGTATTTTCCCATTAGCCGAAACGGTTTCAATAATACTGCGTTTCATCGCTTTTTCGGTAGTAACCTCGGTTGGAGCTTCCCCTTTTAAAAATTTAAAAAAGATAAATGCCGCCAATAGCAGTACACATATTCCTATTATCCAATATATTCTTTTCATATTCTTTTTTTGTTCCCTTAGATTTTACCACTTGTAACAGCACTTTTCGGGGTATTTTAGTTATTCTTATCTGCCGGTCCTATAAATACTCATGCTCCTTTCTTTAATTATTAAAAGAGTATTCCTATTACAGTGTCAATGGTTTCCCCTGATAATAATCCAATACTTTCAATCTAAACACATAATCGTATTTTGCCTGCACTAAATTACTTTGTGCATTTTGGAAACGTGTTTTTGCGTCATTAAAATCAAAGGTACTGATAGTTCCAACATTATATTTTTGTTGTGCAAAATTAAACGATTGTTCGGATGCTTCTACCGAAGCTTTACTGGCATTGTATTTATTTAAACTCGCCTTTGCACTGGCATATGCCTGGGCAATTGTTTTATACAGATTTTGCTCCAACAAATCCTGAGAATATTTGGCGTTTAAGGCACTTATTTTGGCATTTTGTACTCCCGTGTAGGTTTGTAAACCATTATACAACGGTACGGTTAATGTAAAGCCTACACTTTTATTCACGTTATCCTTAAACTGATCGGCAAAAGGTTTTTTAGAGCTGATGATTTGTGTTTTAGGCTGATAAATTAATTCGCCTGACTGAGTTACATAAGGCGCCTGTTCAAGACCCACATAATTAACGGCATCAATGTTTTTATCCAACCCTGATGTACCTGTACCTATAGTACCTGTAGCACTCAGCGTAGGACTCACTTTACCTTTTGCTACATCCAGGCTTTTTTCTGCCGCCAATAAGCTATAACCAGCCCCTTTAATAGAATGTTGATTTTTTAAAGCTTCTTCATAAATATTTTGTACAGAAACACTCGCCAACTCATAACTTAATACTTCTACATTAGGCTTTACAATATCGAAATTATTAATGGTATCTAAATTCAATAATTGTTTCAGGTTTAATAAAGCGATCTGGTAATTATTATCAGCATTGGTTAAGTTCACCTCATCATTTGCCAATTGCGCTTTTATATCGAAAACCGCACTTTTAGAAAGTGTTCCAGCTTCTGCCAGTTTTTCGGTACGCTCCAACTGAAGTTTAGAAATTTCACGCTGTGCGGTAGACACTTGCTTTAACTCATCTGTAAAAATCACATTGATATAGGCTGTTGCTACATTTAATGACAGGTCATTTTTTTGCTGTAAAAAATTTTCGGAGCTGGACAAATAATTGTATTCCGTTGCTTTGATATTATTGTATTGCGACAAACCCGACCATAATACCACATTGCTGGATAAATAAAAGTTTTGTGATAATACCTGTGTGTTTGCAAAGGTATTGGTATACCTGTCAATCGTTCTACCAAAGTTATAGGTATGCTGCGCTCCGGCATTGAGTGTTGGCAAAACAGAAGCCTTACTCTGCGTAGCATTGTTTTTAGTAATATGCGTGTTTAACTCTGCTTGTTTTAAAGAAATGTTATTTCTTTGTGCGTAATCAACACACTGCTGAAGATCCCAGGCCGCTTGCGATTGAAGGGACGACGATAAGCTTACAAAAATAAAACTGTAAATTAAGTATTTCATGAGTTGCTATTATTATTTTTTGCCATATCCTATAACCTGCTCATCTCCACTTTTTAGTGTTTCAAAAAAACCAGGCTATTTGATCGCTACTGTTAAATCAAGTGTAAATTTAATTAAAAAACCACTAGTTGGTATTCTGCTACATAAACGGAAAAATAGTGGTAGTATTGGTTAAAATGTATGTTTTACCGTTTTAAATAATTTATTAGTTTAAAGCTTTATTTTTTACTATTTTTCTATGCCCATACCAGCCAATAATGACTCCATTTTTATATAGCATCGCACAACATGTTTTTGAGCATTACCAGGCTCAAACGGAGCATATTTGCATTATTTTACCTAACAAACGGGGGGCTTTGTATTTGAAGCAGCACCTGGCCAAAGTATTTCAAAAAACCATTTGGCTTCCAACCATTATCAGTGCGGAAGAACTCGTAGCAAAGCTTTCCGGCTTGCAACAGGCTGATGGCATTGATCTGATCTGCGATCTGTACGATGCCTATACTAAAGTTTTAAAAGAAAAAGCAGAGCCTTTCGATTCCTTTTCGAAATGGGGTAATTTAATGTTACAGGATTTTAATGAAGCCGACCGTTATTTAATTGATACCAAGGCCTTATATCAGAATTTAAAGGAGATTAAGGAAATTGAAAACTGGTCGTTGGGCGAAGAAACCCTCACCGCAACACAGGAAGACTACTGCAACTTTATGTTTCAGATGGGTGCTATTTATGAAGAATTTTCAAAAACATTGCTTCAAAAAAAACAAGCTTATCAAGGTTTAATGTACCGAAAATCCGTAGAGTTTTACCCCGATAACACCTACATTAACCAGTTTTCTAAAATACTGATCTGTGGGTTTAATGCCCTTAATAAAGCCGAAACGATTATTTTCGCCGATCTTGTTAAAGAAAAAAAAGCAACCGTTTTATGGGATGGTGACGAATACTATGTGAATAATGCTGATTATGAAGCAGGATTATTTCTTCGGGAAAATTTCAATAATACCTGGCTAAACAGTAAAAATAATATAGGAACTTATTTTAAAGATATTCCCAAACAGATTGATATTGTTGCTGTTCCAAAGCAGGTAGGCCAGGCACAAGCCGTATCGCAACATTTAAGTAACTGGATAAAAGAAGGAAAACTCCTTAGTAATACAGCAATTGTTTTAGCGGATGAGAGTTTATTGTTTCCCGTATTAAACCAGCTGCCAAAAGAAGTAGAGCATGTGAATGTTACCATGGAATATCCTTTGCGTTTATCTCCGCTTTATGACCTGATCGACAATCTTATTAATCTTCACCAAACAGGACAAAAGATTGGTAACAATTCTAATTTTTATTTTAAAGATGTATTTAAAGTCCTTCAAAATTCTTTCTTTAAGAATTACTATGCCTCTTTTCATCCAACCAATCAGCTTCAGTTAATCATTCAAAAAATAATTGATAAAAATTATGTTTGGATTAATGCCAGTGTGTTGGAATATTTATTTGAAAGTGATTACCGTTTTATCAAAGATCTGTTCAATAACTGGCGTACGTCAAAAGACGGGATCGACGCCATCGCACAGATCATCCATATTTTTAATGCTTCGGAAGATGAAGCCTTAGCCCTATCAGCAACCGAATCGGAGTATTTACATGTATTTACCAAGTACTTTAACCGTCTGCAGAGTTTAATCCACACTTATGATTATTTGAATTCTTTGATCACCTTAAAGAGTTTATATAAACAGATTATTGGTACGGCTACCGTTCCGTTTATTGGAGAACCTTTAAAAGGATTACAGATTATGGGTGTACTGGAAACCCGTACACTTGATTTTGAAAACATTATTATATTAGGCGTTAATGAAGGGGTTTTACCTTCGGGGAAATCAGTCAACTCCTTTATACCAAATGATTTGAAAAGGTACTACGGCATGCCTCTATACGGACATAAGGATGCCGTTTACGCTTACCATTTTTACCGTTTATTGCAACGTGCCGGCAATGTATTAATTACTTATAACACCGAACAAAGCACATTAGGCACCGGAGAAAAAAGCCGGTTTATTACACAATTACAATTTGAATTAGAGAAGTATAATCCACAAAACAGGATCACCGAAAAAATGCTGAGTGGAGGCACCTTAAAAGCCAGTATACGGAACACGATTTCATTTACTAAAACCGATTTTACCTTATTACCAATTACTAAAAAACTGACAAGTAATGATGAGTATAGCGGTTTGAGCCCTTCTGCCCTGATTACCTATAAGGAATGCGCCCTTCGCTTTTTCTTCAGATACGGTACAGGCATCAAGGAAACAGAAGATGTGGAGGAAAGTGCGGAAGCGAACACGCAGGGAACCATGTTGCATGAAGCCCTCGAACTATTATACAAACCTTATGTTGGCAGAGTATTAAATGAAGCTGACCTGAAAATATGTATGGTTAAGGCTGAAGAAACCGTTGATGCAGTATTTAAAGTTTATTTCAGCC
The DNA here is from genome assembly GCA_963422675.2 of Bacteroidia bacterium. Classification (GTDB taxonomy): domain Bacteria; phylum Bacteroidota; class Bacteroidia; order B-17B0; family Aurantibacillaceae; genus UBA4416. The sequence continues at coordinate 81,595 of CAXVYS010000029.1, read as the reverse complement.
AGAAAGAAAGTGAGTTTGGGAAAAACTTTTTACAGAAAAAAGTAATTCATGAGTATGTGCAAAAACTCTTAAAAAGTGATCAAAAGCTTATCCGGAACTTACAAAAAACCAATGAGCTGCTTAGCCTCATTGATCTGGAAAAAGACCTTTCAGCCTCCTTAAACGTAGTAATAGAAGGCGTAGAAACAGAAGTATTTATAAAGGGCTCTGCCGACAGGATTGATAAATCAGGAAATAAAATAAGAGTGATCGATTATAAATCGTCGGTAAAAGCCGATGATAAATTTCAGTTTAAACAGGTCGACGATCTGTTTACCGATTCCAAATACAATAAAATGCTTCAGCTTTTTATTTACGCCTGGCTTATTATTAAAAACAAGCTGGCTAAACCTGAAGAACTGGAACCCTGTATTATTCCCTTTAAAAAATTTGAAGAACAACCCAAATTTATTCTATCAGAAAATAAGGGAGAAGGTAAACTCGTTTTTACCCACGAGCTGATCAATGAGTTCGAGATCCGTTTAAAACAGGAAATAGAACGCATCGTTGATAAAACGCTGTTATTCGATCAGACGGAAGACCTTAAAAAGTGCGAATACTGTGCTTATGCGCCTATTTGTAATGTAAATTAAGCCGCGTTGTATCTTTTATTTAAGGGTTGTATTTCCCTTCACAATCAAAAATAATCCTGCCTTTTGAATTCGTAATTTTAACGAATGCCGGATTTTTTATTTCGCAAATAGCTGCATCGAGGTTGGTGCTTTTCTTGTTCAGACTTTTATCAAAATGTGATACTTTTCCTTCGTAAATTAATTTCGGTAAAATCTTAACAACTACTTTGTGTAATTTATCTTCCGAAAGGTTTCTGAATTCTTTCTGATCACCTGTTAACTCTATCTTTCCGGAAGCCAACCTCAGGTACTTGATCTGATCATCATATGCCGTTGAGTTCTCAAATTTGTTATACCAAACCAGTTCGTTTAGCAATGTTTCCGGCTCCAGGTAAAAAATATCTTTACCATAAGTAACGCTAATTTTTTGTTCGGCATTTTCTAATGGTAAGCGTATTTTTTGAGCATTCATCGTAGTAGAGATCAGCAACGCCGATAGCATTACAAACAGTCCTTTAGAAAAGTAATTAAGATTTTTTTGGTTAGAGTAAGTGGATTTCATAACAGTGTTTTCACTAAAAATAACAGAATATCTTCTATAAAAAAAGTTTGGTTTATAAGTGGCGGGATATATCCTATAACTGGTCTATCAAAAAAAGGAATAAAAACAGGTATTTTATTCAGAATTTCTTTAGATTCTATGCATAACTTTCATTGTATTTTCACTAAAATCCATTAACTTTAAAGTCTATTCAAAACCTATCAAATTTAAACCAATAAATGAAAAAAGCATTTATCTTCCCCGGGCAAGGATCCCAGTTTTCAGGAATGGGAAAAGAGTTATATGACAACTCTGATCTCGCAAAAAAATTATTTCATCAAGCCAATGATATTTTAGGATTTTCGATTACCGATATTATGTTTAGCGGTACCGATGAGGAACTAAAACAAACAAAAGTAACTCAGCCCGCTATCTTTTTACATTCCGTTATTTTAGCAGCTACTTTAGGCGATACATTTCGCCCGGATATGGTTGCCGGCCATTCTTTAGGAGAATTTTCGGCCCTGGTCTCCAATAAAACCTTAACGTTTGAAAGTGCTTTAACTCTGGTTTCCAAACGGGCGTTGGCCATGCAAAAAGCCTGTGAAATTAACCCATCAACTATGGCAGCTATCTTAAATTTAGATGATGCCGTTGTTGAAACTATCTGTAAAGAAGTTTCGGATAGCGGACATGTAGTTGTAGCCGCAAATTATAACTGTCCGGGGCAATTAGTTATTTCAGGATCAATAGAAGGTATTACTATTGCCTGTGAAAAAATGAAAGCGGCTGGTGCTAAACGCGCACTGGTATTGCCGGTTGGCGGAGCTTTCCATTCACCATTAATGGAGCCTGCAAGAGTAGAACTGGAAGCGGCTATTAATGCTACCACTTTTAATCAACCTATTTGTCCGGTATATCAAAACGTTACAGCCTATGCTGTATCTAACCCTGACGATATCAAGAAAAATTTAGTATCGCAATTAACAGCACCTGTAAAATGGACGCAAACTGTTACGCAAATGATTGCAGACGGTGCCACGCATTTTACGGAAGTAGGACCTGGTAAAGTATTACAAGGACTTGTAAAAAAAGTAAATTCAACGGTAGAAACCATCAGTGCTTAAATTATGGTAAAAAGAATTATTGCAATAGCTGTTCTTGTGTATATGTCATTTCAAATGCATGCACAATTTGTAAGAGGTATTGGTTTATTTGTAGGCGTTACTTCATCCCGCCACAGATATGTGAATACTTCGGCAGTAGACAGTTCCTATTCTCATAAATTCCCTTCTCCTTCACATAAATCGGCTGAATACGTTAGCTGGAGTGTTGGAATTTTAGGGGAATTTTTGAAATATGATCACATTCGCTGGCAAACAGAACTGGAATATTGTAATAAAGGCGCGGTAGAACGCCCGTTTTTATCTCCGTTTACAACCGATCGCGGACCCGCCACCAAAAATTCATTATCGTATATTCAATGGAATAACTACGCTAAAATATTTTTAAATGAAGGTTATCGCGGAACCCCTTATTGGATGATAGGTGGCCGTATCGAATATAATTTGCAACGCTCTGTTTCTATTTACCCATCGGTTGTTGGAGCCCTGCCAAAAATAAATTTCAGTCCGGATATCGCTATCGGGTATGAATTTGTAACCTACAGTAAATTTAAACCATTTGTTGAGTTGCATTATAATCCGGACCTGATCAATAAACACATCAGCAACATTGCATTTAATAACAGAACCTGGGAACTAAGAATAGGTATTATATACAGGCCTGAAAAAAAACTGGATAATTGTAACGCACCACGTTTTCACGGAAGCGGATATTAATACTTAAAAAAAGAGATTATTATGGTAATGACAAAAGATGTTTTATTTTCACTGACCAAAGGAGGATATGCCCCACAGGAAGAAATGCTAGAGGTTGCCCGTAAAAAAGGTAAATTATATATTGGAATTCCCAAAGAAATGGCTTTTCAGGAAAACCGTGTTCCACTGGTACCGGATGCTGTAGCCTTACTGGTAAATCATGGCCATCGTATTATTGTAGAAGCAGGTGCCGGATCGGCTGCCCACTTTGAAGATACCGATTACAGTGAAGCCGGAGCTGAAATTGTTTACACGGCACAAGAGGTATTTAAAGCAGATATCATTTTGAAAATTGCCCCTCCTACTCTGGAAGAAATTGAATTAATGCAAACCAAACAAACCCTGTTCTCTGCATTACAATTAACGGTTCAACCGGAAGATTTCTTAAAAAAATTAATTGCTAAAAAATTAAATTGCGTGGCGTTCGATCTGATCACCGATGACGCCGGTATTTTTCCGGTGATAAGAGCCATGGGAGAAATTGCAGGTGGTACTTCTATATTAGTAGCAGCCGAATTACTGAGCAATGCCAATAATGGTGTTGGTGCTATTTTAGGTGGTATCAGTGGGATATCGCCCACCGAAGTAGTGATTATTGGTGCCGGAACCGTTGGTGAATTTGCGGCAAGAGCTGCTTTAGGATTAGGTGCAACAGTAAAAGTATTTGATAATTCCACCTCACGTTTAAGGCGTTTACAAAGCCAGTTAGGTACAAGGATCTTTACATCTGTCATAGTACCCAAAGTACTGGAAAAACATTTAAAATCAGCCGATGTAGTTATTGGTGCCTTAAGAGCTTCTAAAGGACGAACGCCTTGTATCGTTTCTGAAAATATGGTAGCCGAAATGAAAACAGGTTCTGTGATCATTGATGTCAGTATTGACCAGGGTGGTGTATTTGAAACGTCTGAAGTTACCAATCACACAAAACCTGTATTCAGAAAACATGGTGTAGTGCATTACTGTGTTCCTAATATCCCGTCACGTGTGGCCCGTACCGCCTCTTATGCATTCAGCAACATCTTTCAGCAAATCTTAATATCAATGGGTGATGAAGGTGGTTTCGACAGCCTGGTAAGAAAAGACGTAGGCGTAAGAACAGGCGTGTATGTTTACAACGGTATTTTAACCAATCAATATTTAGGAGAAACTTTTAACCTGCCATTCAAGGATATTAATTTATTAATGGCTGCCATGTAAAATCAATAACGCACAAAACAAATCAGTATCATCTACAACTAATTCTTACTTAATATGTCCTTTTGGCAACGCTTTCGTTTCTTTCTTATCGGCTTTATTCCCGGTAGTATTATTTTAATTATGATCCTCAATAAAAAAGGATGTACAAGTCCTAACGAATTAAAAATACTGGAATTAACACACCAGCATTTAGAATTGGGAGAAAAAGCAAAATGCAAATTGAAATGTTTGGTATTAACCGAAAATGGCTTTAAAGTAACCTTAAGAGACATGGAAGTAAATTACGATTTGAGCGATGTACATAAAAAACCTTATGGTTATTATTATATGCAAAGCAAAAAAGAGAACAACCTAAGATATGAGTTGGTTGCGGAAGACAGAGATACCACAACTTACATTAATGACCTTAAATTACTACCGGCCATTGCTACCTGCAAATGCGATAGTATAAAATAAACTGTACCATGGAATTAAAAACAGATCTGTCAAAATTTAACAACGACTGGTATAAAAAAGGCGGGAGTTCTGTAAAACGTATTTCGTGGTTTATTGTTAATGCTACTTTTTTTAATTCTGCATTCCCGGTTATTTCTTTCAAATTATTTTTACTGCGTTTGTTTGGTGCTAAAATTGGCAAAGGTGTCGTTATTAAACCCTATGTAAATATTAAATACCCATGGCGCTTAAAAGTAGGTAACCATGTATGGATTGGAGAAAGAGTGTGGATAGATAACCTGGGACTGGTTGTATTAAATGATAACAGTTGTGTTTCGCAGGGAGCTATGCTATTATGTGGCAATCACCATTATAAAAAAGTAACCTTCGATTTAATTGTGGGTAACATTACTGTTGAAGAAGGTGCCTGGATAGGTGCACAGTGTGTAGTTTGCCCCGGAGTAAAAGTTGGTAGCCATGCCGTATTAACCGTAAACAGTGTAGCAACTACTCACCTACTCCCTTGGAGTGTATACCAGGGAAATCCTGCTCAAAAAATCAAAGACAGAGTCATTAAAGGATAAGTATAACACACGGGGAAGTAGCTCTAAATTGAAGAGATAGACAGTGTTCCAAACATGATCAAATGAGTCAAACTACTCTTAAAGAAGTTGCAAAACTATTTTTAAAGCTTGGTACCATTAGTTTTGGTGGACCCGCAGCACATATTGCCATGATGCAACAGGAAGTGGTAGTAAAAAAGCAATGGATGAGCGAACAACATTTCCTGGATTTAATTGGTGCAACAAATTTAATTCCGGGACCAAACAGTACGGAAATGGCCATCCATATAGGCCATGAAAGAGCCGGATTAAAAGGTTTGTTTGTTGCAGGGTTTTGTTTTATTATTCCTGCCGTTATCATCACTGGCTTTTTTGCATGGTTGTATAAATACTATGGTCAGCTTCCGGAAATACAGCCGTTTATTTATGGGATCAAACCCGCCATTATTGCCATTATTATTGGCGCAGTTTATCCTCTCGCTAAAAAAGCATTAAAAACGATAGAGCTTGGAATAATTGGAGTTGCGTCTTTACTACTATGCTTCTCAGGTATAAACGAAATAAGTGTGATGTTCGGTGCAGGCTTATTGGCTTGCCTGTTGGCGGCTCTACGGAGAAATACTAAACTAAATAGTTTTGCACCGATTCTGTTAATACAAGGATCGGGTTTAATACCAATTACAAATGCAAAATTATTTTTGACGTTCCTGAAAATTGGTTCTATTCTTTATGGTAGCGGCTATGTTTTGTTTGCATTTCTCGATACCGAATTAGTTGCGCAAGGTCTTTTATCCAGGCAACAATTAATAGATGCTATTGCGGTTGGGCAATTTACACCAGGGCCTGTCTTTTCTTCGGTTACATTTATCGGCTATCAAATAAACGGGTTGAGTGGCGCCATCGTATCCACAATTGGTATTTTTGTTCCTTCTTTTCTTTTTGTCTGGTTCCTTAATCCCCTCGTTCCAAAAATGCGTCAATCAAAATGGTTCTCTTCCTTTCTTGATGCAGTAAATGTTGCATCAGTTGCCATTATTGTATTTGCATGCTACCAAATGGGAAAAGATTCTATTGTAGATTGGAGAACGATAGTGATTGCTATAATAAGTATGATGGTAACATTTACATTTAAAAAAGTAAATAATGTGTTCATTGTTATTGGCGGCTCAAGCCTGGGCTTTCTGTTAACCTTTGTATCATAACCCGAAAAAGATAACTCACTCCATGAATCCATTCTGCGTGAGGCATGCCTTTGCAAATGGAAACAAAACTGTTACCTTTATTAAACTGTTTTCAATAAAACAAAGGTTAGCTTAAACGAATATGCACCAACATCTATTAAACCTGATCTCTTCAAGAGTGACACTCAGCGATGCTGATGTTTTATTATGTAAAACCTATTTTAAGCCGGTGGTATTTTCTAAAAACAGGATCATAGAAGAGGAAGGTCATATCCCAAACTACCTGTACTTTGTTGTATCCGGCTTTATGCGCTTGTTTCATTACAATGATCTGGGGGATGAAGTTACCACTCATATCAATTGTCCACCCGGCTTTATTACCTCTTACGCTCATTTTATAAGCCAGACTTCATCTAACGAAAATGTTGAGTGCATTACCGATTGTGAACTTTTAAGAATCAGTAAATCTAATTTAGATCTCATTACCCTGGAGAGTAGTGCCTTTAAAGATTTCAGCATTTTTGTATTTCAGCAATCCATTACGTATAACGAAACCCGTTCAAAGGAATTAGCCACCCTCACGGCCGAACAACGCTACGTGAAACTCATCGAAAATTATCCCGCTATCCTCCATAATGTACCTATTCAATACATTGCTTCCTTTTTAGGCATGAAACCCGAAAGTTTAAGCCGCATCCGTAAAAAAATAATTAGCTAACAAAAGTCAAGTGTAAACCAACAGCTACTACCGAATTTTGTGTCATCATTTTAAATTAAAAATCATGACACAGAAAAATTTAGCATTGGTTACAGGTGCAAACGGGCACCTGGGCAGTAACCTGGTACGGTTACTTATTAGCAAAGGCATCCCAGTAAGAGCCACTGTAAGAAACCTCCATCATAAAGAATCTCTTAAGGGGTTAAACTGCGAAATTCTGCAGGCAGACATAACAGACAAACCATCTCTTGTAAAAGCATTACAAGGTGTGGAAACGTTTTACGCTGTAGGCGCCATGTTTAAACTATGGGCCAAAGATCCGAAAAAAGAAATTTATGATGTGAACATCCGTGGCACAAAAAACACCATTGAAGCTGCGGCCGAGGCAGGCGTAAAACGCATTGTGTATGTAAGTTCCATTGCCGCATTAAACTACAGCCGGCTTCCTGCAAAAGAAAGCTACGGACAAAATCCGGATCGCAGAGATATGTATTACAATTCAAAAAATGATGGAGAAAAACTGGCTTTTGAATTGGCAGAAAAACACCACATCGAACTGGTAAGTGTATTACCCTCTGCGATGATAGGAAGTGAAGCTAAAGCCCCCTTAAGTGTGTCTTACAACATTCTCAAATTAATATTAAAAAAAGAAATTCCTGTAGAAACTAACATCACTTTAAATTGGATTGATGTAAAAGATGTAGCTGAAGGCTGTTATTTAGCGGCAACAAAAGGCGTTAACGGAGAAAGATATATTCTGGCAAATGAAAAATGCACTTCTATTAAAAGTACTACCAAAATGGCACAACACCTTTTTCCTGAATTAAATATTAAACTCCCTGTTGCTTTACCAAAACCGTTTTTATATACCATTGCCTGGTTTATGGAAATGGGTAGTAAACTATCCGGCAAGGCCCCACTCCTTTCTGTAAAAGATATTGCTATGTTTTCGGGATTACAACAGAATTTCGATATTTCAAAAGCCAGAACCGAATTAGGCTTTAACCCTACAAATACTGAACAAGCCGTGAAAGAAGCCATGATCTATTTAATGAATAACAAACACCTTTTAAACAACTAATCAAATGAAATCTCTTATTTTAATATTCTCAACCCTTTTATTGATGAGGCATACATCCATCGCACAACAAACAGCCGATACTTCAAGGTTTCACATTTCCATAGAAACAGATCCCGCTTTTTGGGCCGGTACATTGGTCAATGGCATTGGCTTTGACGCCAACATCAATATCAGATTTAAAAAAATGCCCCGCCTTCGTTTAGGAGTATTAGGATACTCCGGTAAATGGAGTGGAGAGTTTGGTAAAACGATTTTATTAACTAACGACTTCAAGGAAAACGATTGGACAACCCAATGGAACGGTCTTGGCTTGGAAGCACAATATCAGTTCAGGTTTGGATTAAAACGCGGTGGGCTTCAACCCGGCTTAAGACTACAATGGAACCAGTTTTTGTATAGCCATACCATGATGCAGCAAGGAGAAGCCAACCATATCGTATTAACACCTCAAATAGGCTTTCAGTGGTTTCCATTTAAAAAATTGGGATTATATATTTTACCATGGGCAGGAGTTCAATTCCCAACCTTTGGAACAGATAAAATAAGGATCGATCAGGAAGAGAGAACCACCAGAAAACCAATGCCGGTAATTACAGCACACATCGGCTGGGAATTCAGTATAAAGTAATGGCAATAGCACTCGCGTGAGTTCGGCTCCTTGTGCAATATGACTTTCGCAGGTTCTAAATCATTGATTACTTCTTATCTGGGACTCTCAAGAGAAACGTTAAGTCGACTCCATAAAAAATGTATTTTTTTTATGGCTAATAATACTAAACTATAAAATGCCCTCTTCTTTAACAATCTAAATCAATTGTTCTAGTACGCCATCTGCGATACCATACGCAACAGATTCTTCAGCGCTCATAAAATGATCCCGGTTAAAATCTTTCATGATTTTATCCACGGTCTGTCCGCAATTTTCAGCCAGTAGTTTTGCTCCCAATTGTTTGGTTTTAATCAATTCCGCCGCTTGTATTTCTATATCGGAGGCATTACCACCGCTCCCGCCACTGGGTTGATGAATCATCACACGGCCATGTTTCAAAACAAAACGACGTCCCTTTTCTCCAGCCGATAATAAAATAGATGCCATAGAAGCAGCAAAGCCACTACATATGGTTGAAACAGGACTACTGATACTTTTAATTGTATCATAAATAGCAAAGCCGGAAGTAACATAACCACCGGGGCTATTAATGATCAGCTGGATCTCTTTTCCCGGCTCCAGTAGTTCGAGGTAAAGCAATCGCTCAATTACATGCTGTGCGGAGTTATCATCTACCTGTCCCCAAAGAAAAACTTTACGGTTATTCAGGATTTTTTCATCAATCTGGTCTTTTAAACGAAGTGTAGTCATACCTGTTATTTAAAAATAAGTTTTACTTTTTGCCTGAAACTATGAAATCTCTTTTCAGAGAATACCCGATGGTGTACCTTTTCAATTTCCATTCTTAATTTTTTTCGCCCGTATTCTTTTACGAGAGCGTAAGTTCTTTGTTGCCATAGGGCTTTCTCCCTGAGCTCAGTATCAATTAATAGCCTGGCTTCTATTATGAGGCTATCCTCAGGTTTTAACATGCCTGAGAAATACTCTTCCAGTTGTTGCGTTTCACTCATAAAAATCTTCCTTGTTTAATGATTTATCGCGTATAGTTATTCTTACTTTTTCCAGACATTTATATTTTTGAACGGTAGCCGAACGCTCCCCGGAAAAACCAAACCTGGTAGCCAGTTCTTTCATGTTGAGCTTATCATAATAAAATGCTTTTAAAAGATCAAGGCATTTCTTCCCCGAAAGCTCTACAAAACGAAGAATATCTTCTGAAACTTTAGGCGTATGTTCTTCCGTTAATTTCAAATCAGGTGTATGCTCTAATGCTTGTTTAAGCTTATTCTCATGATAATACTTATACCATAAATGCCTGCAAATACCTAATAGATAAGCTTTATCATCAACAGTTGTAAGGGTATTACCTCCTATTCTTTTTTCATAATAAATAACCAGTCCATCCTGAAAAATGTCTTTTGCCTCATCAAAACTCCCGCCCATTTTATGAATGAAGCCTGCAACCTGTGGAAAAGCCATTTCGTAAAGCTTTACAAAGAGCTCTTCCTGCGTTTGTGGTTTAATCTGTTCTATTACCATACTGTTTTATATATAAGTGTAGAAATTTAGTAAAACATCACCCATAAAGTTATCTTTTTTATAATTCATTTATAAATACCTGATACCCTTTGTACTTTACGATCACTATAAATAGGTTCTTTTACCAATATATTTTTTCTAACTTTAAAAGTAGAAATAGTCAAGAAATAAATAATTTCATTTTAGCCCCCGTATGAAGAAGCCTCTTTTTAAATTCATAAAATATACGTTCTTACTTTGTGTAATCGTTTTATTGTGTGCCATGTTCTATCCCAGAACCTATGATGTTCCTCAATTTAAAACAAGAGCCGGAACTCAATACTGGGAACTTTCAATCGGTTCAAAAATTGGGTATACGATGGTTCCCGGAAAAGGAATTAAAAAACCATATCCTATTATTTTCTTACAGGGTGGGCCCGGCGGGCCAATCTTTGATAAAAACATTCAAATACTATCTCAGTTATCTGATGACGGATATGATATTTATTTGTATGATCAGCTGGGTTGTGGCCATTCCAGCCGCCTTAAAGATATATCCGGCTACACCGTTGAAAGACATAAAACAGATTTAGCAGAAATAATACAATCCATTCAGGCTAAAAAGGTAATTCTTATGGGTCAATCATGGGGTGCTATGCTGGCAACGCAATTTGTTACAGACCATCAAAACCAGGTTGAAAAAATTATTTTTACAGGCCCCGGTCCCATTTTGCCGATCCGGCATGAACTGGCAAACCTTAAAGCTCCGGATAGCCTCAACCTTAAAACTCCTTTCTTTACTAACCGTCAGGGAAATGAAAAAGCATCCAACATAAGAACTAAAACAGTTGATTTTTTTGCTGAAAGATTTAGTTGGAAACTGGCCTCCGAAAAAGAAATGGATGATTATGGAACTTACCTGTTTCATGAATTAGGAAGATCAACCGTTTATGATACGTCTAAAGTATCTCCGCTTAAAAGCGGGTATGGTTATTATGTTCATTTAAAAACCGTTCAAAGCTTTGAAGAGGTTATCGATAAACGAGATCAGCTCCGCAATTGCCCTATTCCTGTCTTAATTTTAAGAGGCCAATACGATGGTATAAAATGGGGGTTTGTAAGCGAATACCTGGAATTATTTCCGAACCATCAGCTCATTATTATTCCCAAAGCCGGCCATTCCATTGCTACTGAACAACCTCTTCCCTATATAAAAATGATTAAAGATTTTTTAAATAAACCTTAAAATCATGTAATAGTTTATGAACCGTCAGTTTTTCATCAGTTTTTTTGCTTTGGCGTATTTGTTTCTGACTGCTACTGTATATGGGCAAGCAAAGCCTCCCAAAGGAACCAGCATAGATATTCTTTATGGACAAAAATTTTTATCTCATAAAACATTTAATGGTGAGCTCAACACAATCGATCATCTTAAATTTGGCGGAAACCTTTCCTATATAGGAATTGGAATGTCTGCAGAACTGATTGTTCAAAGAGGTACCTACTTTAATCATTTCGGTAATTTATATTATACGCAAATCATTCCGCAAAAAATAATGGTTAACGATACAATCACAGCTCATATCACGGGGTTTAATTTCGGATTTACATTGTATGGTGTCGATTTATTTCCTCAACAAAAGTACTTTAATACCTACATTACCATTGGTGCTAATACTGGGCGACTCCGAATGTATGGCAATTCCTTTGTCACACAAAAAAACCCTTACTTTTCTCCCAAACTCAGGGTGGCACCTACTCTCAACCTTGGCAAAATGCGGGTATATTTACACCTGGAATATGAATACGATATTTCCAGAAAGAACTGGCGAAGAACCAATACTTCAAAATCTGATAAACTAAATTTAGTGCAAACATCCAACACAGGCTTCACCATACTTGCCGGCGTAGGCTATATTTTAGGCGGCAACAAGACTCATAAAAACGGTGGTATAAAAGTAGAGTAATGGAATGCAGATTTTGCAAAAAAACAAAAAAGGATTAGCTTTATAACCATCAGAAAAAGTCATTTTAAAACTTTACAGCACTGGCTTTGTTATAACAGAAGAACAGATTAGAACATTAAACGATGACAGGCATAGGAATAATAGGGTTATTACTTATCATTGCAAACATTGCATTTTCTTACAAAGGCTTTAAAAGTGAAGCTTTTTTTCATAAATATAAATTTGAAGTAGATGCCATACTTCAATACAAAGATTATAAACGTCTTATTACGTCAGGGTTTCTTCATGTGAGCTGGATGCACCTTATTTTTAATATGATAAGCTTGTATTTTTTTAGCAGCCTTATTGAAACTAACCTTGGAGCGGTTAGCTTTTTGATGATCTATTTTGGAAGTTTAATCGGTGGTGATCTTTTAGCTCTGTTTGTTCACAGGCACCATGGAGATTACAGTTCTGTAGGAGCATCAGGTGCTATATGCGGAATTATTTTTGCGTGCATTGCACTCTTCCCCAATCTAGGACTCAGTCTGTTTTTTCTTCCTATCTCTATTCCGGGCTGGCTCTATGGTCTTATATTCGTATTATATTCCATTTACGGGATAAGATCCAATAAAGATAATGTTGGACATGAAGCGCATCTCGGTGGTGCGCTCATAGGCATTATCATCGCAGTGATGATAGAACCATCAGCCTTAAAACATAATTACACTCCTATTTTAATCATTGTCATCCCCACTATCCTCTTCATTTATCTAATTATTACCAGGCCTCAAACGTTAATGGTTGATAATCATTACTACAATACACATAAAATTTATTTTGACATTGACGATAAATACAATGAGGAAAAAGTAAATAAACAAAATGAAATTGACAGAATCCTTGATAAGATCAGTAAAAAAGGAATCGATAGCCTTAGCAAAAAGGAAAAACAGCAGCTGGATGAATACTCAAAAAAGAGTTGAGGAAAAATTCAGTTAAACCGCCACCTCCGTCATTAGTGATCTGCAATCGCTTTTGTTTTCTCTCCTTTTTTATAACGGATCATTAATACAACCGGTATACAGATTAGAATCGTTACACCTACCATTAAAAAGCCGTGCGTATAACTTACTAAAGATTGTTGTTTAAACAATGCGCCTTCCAACATCCTGTATGCCAGTGTTTGTGCTTCATCCAATGAAAGACCTGTGCTTAAAAAGTTTTGTGTTAACGTATTTACTCTATCCGAACTTACGGTATCATATGTATTAATATAGCCTATCATATTAGCCCTTGCCTGTGAATTTAAATGCACCACATATACATTAATGAGCGCAATACCCACAGCACCACCTAACTGGCGAATCATATTAGCCAAACCTATAGCCTGCACCATATCTTTTCCTTTTAAACCACCAACTGCCAAGGCCAAAATGGGTGACATCATAAAGGCCATACCAAATCCACGCAACACAAACGGAAAATAAAAATTACTTTCGTTAGAATCAGGAGAGGCAAATCCTAATAACATCAGGAAGCCAAACGTTAGCATAATACCAATAATAATAATTGTTTTTGGATTAGCTCCTTTGCTTAATAAATTACCTACCAATGGCATAGCCACAGCGGAACATAGAGCCCCCGGTATCATAAATACCCCCGTTTGAGTAGCTGTCCAGCCCAGTGTAATTTGTGCAAACAACGGAAAAATAAATACGGTACCAAAGAGCATAAGCCCAAGCATAAAATTCATCACGCTCCCCATCACTAAATTATAATTTTTGTACAGTTTAATATTAACCGCCGGATAATCAATACTCAACTCCCTATATATAAAGGCAATTAAACCAAAAGCAGATAAGATAGACATGATCACTATTTCATCACTTTCAAACCAGTCTTTAGAAGTTCCCTCTTCCAATACATATTGCAGGGAACCAATGGCCATGATGAGAAACACGATCCCCCACCAATCAATCTTCTTGGGCTTAACCGCGCCGGGCCGATCTGTAATATAGGTCCATGATAAAAAACCGGCAATAATACCAATAGGAATATTCACAAAAAAGATCCAATGCCACGAAAAATTATCGGTAATATAACCTCCAAGTGTAGGACCAAAGGTAGGCCCCATAATAATTCCCATTCCAAAAATGGCATTAGCAGTACTTATTTTCTCAGGAGGAAAAGCTCCTACAATAATGGTTTGAGCTGTAGATAATAATCCACCACCACCCAAACCTTGTACAAAACGCCAGAATACCAGTGTCCACAAGCTATCCGACAAACCGCACATTAATGATGCGATGGTGAAAATAATAACAGATGCTGTAAAATAATTTTTCCGGCCGAACAGATCTGATAATAAACTGGTAAGCGGAATAATAATAACATTTGAAATAGCATAGGCTGTAACTACCCAGGCAATCTCTGTAGTAGTAGCCCCAATGCTCCCGCTGATCTCCCTTAAGGAAACGTTTACAATAGTAGTATCAATTAATTCCAGTACGGCGCAACTAATGGCCGTAATAATAGTGATCCATTTGGTAAAACCGGTTGGATACGTCATTACTGGTGCAGCAAGAGTTTGGTTCACTTACGTTTTTTTTATTTTGTTTTTACGTCTACAACAACACTTAACCCTGGAATAATAATCCCTGCCATTTCCTTCGGAAATTCAGTAATTATAATTTTTACCGGAACACGTTGCGTTATTTTTACGAAATTTCCACTTGAGTTATCAGGAGGTAATAATGAGAATTTAGCCCCTGTTGCTCCTCCAAAGCTTTCCAGCTTACCTTTGATATGTGCTTTGGGAAAAGCATCCACTTTAAGATCTACTTCCTGCCCCGGTCGCATTTCTTCAATTTGTGTTTCTTTAAAGTTAGCCGTTACATATAAATTTCTAAAATCAACTGCCGAACATAGCGGAGCACCAGTTTGCATATACTGCCCTACCTCAACCGACTTTTTAGAGATGATCCCATCAAAGGGTGCAACAATAACTGTATTATCTAATTGCGTTTTTGCTAATACTAATTCGGCTTCGCGTTGTTTTATCAATGCAGTTGATAATGCAATTTGCGATTTTTGTCCT
Source organism: Bacteroidia bacterium (assembly GCA_963422675.2). Classification (GTDB taxonomy): domain Bacteria; phylum Bacteroidota; class Bacteroidia; order B-17B0; family Aurantibacillaceae; genus UBA4416. The sequence continues at coordinate 66,211 of CAXVYS010000029.1, read as the reverse complement.
TCTGCCTGCGATTGAGCACCCACAGCCTGTGTAGAAGATGCCTCATACTGTTTTTTCAACATTTCATATTGTGCCCGTGCTGTTTCATATTCAGCTTTTACTGATTCGTATTGTTGTTGAGTAGTTGCTCCGTCCTTCAACATTTTTTCCAAACGGACCATATCTTTTTCATCTTTATTTAACCGTGCCTGCGCAGAAGCTATATTTTCTTTTGCTGCCTGGCTGCTTAATACAGAGGCATTGGCATTTAAGTTTGCTGTTACTTCCCCGGTTTTAGACATTTCTAACTGAGCCTTCGCACTTTCCAATGCTGCTTCTGATTGAGCTACTTTAGCTACATAATCATTTTTATCGATGATCACCAAGGTATCTCCTTTTTTAACCTGTTGGTTATCGGTAAACCGAATATCCGTTACAAAGCCCGAAACAATGGCTCTTACGGGTGTAATAATAGCATCCATCTGCGCATTATCCGTCGTTTCATGTCCTAATGATTTGATCCATGTCACCAACACAATAATAACAATAAGCCCACCTATACCACCAAGTATAACCAGTCTCTTTCTTTTTTTCTTTCCCTTTTTACTTTTTGCTTTTGCATCATCCATGTCGTTTGCAGGAACTGCTGTCGTAGTGTTTTCCATAATAGTCTATTCTGTTGTAATGATTGTTTAGTATCCCAAGGTTGTGTTATAGTTTTCTTTAGCCATCATGAGTTGAATCTCATGTAATTTTAAATTGAATTGTGATTGGTTTTCTGCATTCAGGTCAACAATAAAATCAGAAGAAGTAATAATTCCATTGTCAAGCTGGCTGGAGGATGATTTACGGATAGCCGTTTTTGTTTCCACAATTTTAGCATCCATGGTAATCATTCTTTGCAGCTTGGTAATTTCTTCCTGTTGCTGAATGATGGTTGTTTGAAGATTCAATTCAAAAATGCGTTTTTGATTGCTGACAATATCATTATTCAATTTTAAGTTTTTCGTTTCTTTACCTGACGTATAGTAAGCGGAGATATTCCAGTTTAAACCCGCTCCTACCATACCATATGGCCTGAACTCATTATTTAAAAAGTTATAACCCGGTCGTCCGTAATACCCTCTGCCAAATACAAATAGTTTTGGTAAATTATTTTTCCCAACCATTTTCTCTCTTAACTGTAAGGTAGCACTTTGCAATTCAAACACTTTAAACTCCGGACGAATAATGGTAGATTGTAATGCCGTTTCTTTTTTTACATCCACAAATACAGTTGTGGTATCAAACGTTTTGTTGGTAAGAATAGAAAGTGTTTTAAACCATACAGTCAGGTTAGAATTAATTTCTTCAATTTTTTGTTCGGTAGATAAATATTCAGACTCCAATACTAAAAAATTACTTTGTAAAGCCGCACCATTGCTTACTGCTGACTTCATTTTATTTCTTTTAGAATCTAACTCCGTTGTTCTTAGCAACAGGATTTTTTTATTTTCCTGTTGAAGAAAGATATTACCGTATAATGCGTTAATCCGTTCTTTCAGTTTGATCAGGTCTGCATCTACCTGCTTGGTTTGCAAGTCAGCACTCTCTCTTTCAATTTGTTTTTGAGCTTTAACCGCACCATAATCAAAAATATTTTCTTTTACTTCCAAACCAACGGCATATTGATCCGGTTTTTGTTTAAACCCTCCACCTACTACTCCCGGAATAGGAATATTAAGCTCGGTTACTTCACTTTGGTAAGTAGCCTGCCCGGTTAAGGAGATCTGAGGTAAAAAATTAGAACTCAGTTGTTTTACTTTATTAGAAGCAATATCGGCATAGATTTGCTTTTGACTTAAAAGCGGATAATATTCTTTGGCCAACGTTTGCAGCTGTATCAATGTAACTTCCTGTGTTTGCTGGGCTGTGATCTGTAAGCTGAGTAACGCCAACACATAAAAGCCAAACTGTTTTTTTAAGGTGATCATACTTATTTTTTTATATTACTTTTTTTAATTGAATGGATTAAGAAATCCGCTACATGATTTGGGTAATCTGCAAGAAACGCATCAAACTGAACTTCGTTCATTTTAAGCATCCGTTTAAAGATGACTTTATTAAGCAAAGGATAAGAACATAGCGAATGCATAAACATATACATCAATGGTATATTCATTTCCTTGATAATTCCTTTTCCCACCAGGCTTTCAAAATATTCCATGAAACCCATCTTCTTCTTCGGTTTCTCCTTTGTTAACAATTCAGGATTACGGTTCAACTCCCTCAGGATAAACAACAGGGAATTGGTATGTAGAAAATTAAAAAACTCTACAATAAATTCTCTCAACTTCAACTCCCAGTCTTCAGAAACATCATTCCAGGTAGAAACTACTTTCATAAATTCCTCCATCGTTTCATGGAAAATCCTTTCAAATAAATTTTCCTTACTTCTGAAATAATAATGCAGAGATGCTTTACTGATACCGGCCTCATCAGCAATATGCTGCATACGGGCTCCGTTAAAACCTGATGACTCAAATACCTTTTTTGCGGCATCGAGAATCTTTTGTTCCGTCTCGTTTACGTTGGCTGTCATGTTAAACTAGTTGGTTTGACCAAATGGTCAACAAAAGTAATCATTAAATGAATACAGGATTATTTTTCTATGAAAAAAACAGATCTGTTCGACAAAAACAGAATTATGAATAATGAATGAATTATTACAGACGTCGATGAGGGTAAAAAAAAGTAATACTGATAAAACTAATACCAGTTTACTTTCAGGAATACCGAATCATCAATCTGGATGATATTATCTTTGGAATAAAAGTAGACCGAATTGCCTTGTTTGGTTTCTGCAAAATACTCAAAGCCATACCCGTTAAAAAACACATTGGTAACGGTTACCGTAAGATGTGCCTGTACCTTAGTTTCCACAATTTGCAATTGATTGGGGCGTATATAAATCTGATCTTTCGATAATTTTATTTTAGAAGAAATAAGATCTTCCTGCTCTAATACAAAATAGCGCCCCATTAAAGCGGCAATGTGTTTTGTTTTAGGGTGGTAATACACCGAAAAGGTTTTATCATGTTGTATCAACCTGCCATTTTCCATAACCGCCGTTTCATCCGCATAACGCAACGCTTCCTCAGGTTGGTGAGTCACTAAAATAACCGCTGTCTGTTCTTTTTTCGATTGCTGGCGGATATATGTAAATATTTTATCACGCAAAGGCAGATCCAGATTACTAAACGGTTCGTCCAACAACAATACTTTCGGGAACTCAGCTAACGAACGTGCAATGGCCACACGTTGTTTCTGACCCGAGGATAAGGTAATAGCTCTTAAATTTTTAAATGCTGTAAGATCCAATAAACGCAATAACTGATTCGTGCGTTTTTGTTTATATTCATCTGTATAACCCGATAATTTGTCTTTAATATTTTCTTCTACCGTATGGTTATCCAGTACATAAAAATCCTGGCTCACAAAACGCATATCTTCATGCCCAGGTATTAAATTGTAGGCCGGACCAAGCACTAATTTACCGTCAACGCTGATCTCACCACCCTGCAGATCTTCCAAACCATACATACATTTTAGGAGAGTCGTTTTTCCGCTGCCGCTTTTACCAATAATCGCTAAAATTTTTCCGGGATATGCATTTAGAGAAACCGATTTGATTCCTTTAAACTGTTGGGAATTGTGATAGTTGAAAGATATTTTGTTAACTGATAAAATAACTATTGCCTGTTATATCCGTTAGTAAACAACTGAATAAATGTTTTTTCTTTATATTTTTTACCATCAACACCGGTAGCGGTTAATATGCAAAAATAAACTCCATCGATGCAAGGTTCACCACTGGTGGTGTGCCCATCCCAAAAACCATATAAACGTTTGGTTTCAAAAATTAAATTACCGTAACGGTTAAAAACAGAAAATTCTAATTCGGTTATCTCATCCAAAATAGGCCTGAATACATCATTTATGCTATCGTAATTGGGTGTAAATACATTAGGAAGAGTAATATTAGAGATCCCATCTGTTTTATCAAACACCACCGGAGTAGACTGAGCGTTCATGTTATAAACACTCAACACAATAATGAAAGCAATAATATAGTTTACCGGTTGTTTCAATGTTTTATAAAAATATAAAATTATAATGTATTTAAAAAACTTATTGTGTTTACATCATCCGCAAAATCAAAAATGGCAGGCTTTTGAGTATCTCCAAAGCGCGTCATTTTCAAAGTATCCATTTCAAAATTACCTACTATACATTGCAAATTGTCCTGCATCTTCTTAATCTTTTCAACAAGCTGTGCCTCATTAGTATAAGATTCGTGGTATAGCACTGCCGTTGGCGCATGCAGGTCGGTATGTTCCCTTAGCATCAAAAAATTATTATCTAAAAACGGGATCAGATCCAGTAAATAAATAGCGCGGTTATACTCATAATTATTAAAATATTTTTTATTATCCGAAACATATTTAAAAGGGTAAACAGCTTCAAAAAAAGTATCGAACTTATAATTCTCCGGAACAAACAATTTAGTCACATTTCTGCATCCAAGTCCAAAATAATAAAAAACGTCCTTGCCCAATTCATACAGTTCTTCGGGCGTTTCTTTTCCTGTAAGAATGGCTATAGAAGTCCTGTTTTTACGGATAACATGGGGGTATTTCCCGAAATAATATTCAAAATGTTTCGCTGAGTTATTACTGCCAGTAGCAATTACGGCATCAAAATTAACTAACCTGGCCTCCGAAAAATTAATAGCCGGAGCAAGGTCTTTTTCAAAATAGATGAGCATACCCGCTAAAAAGGGAATTAAAGCAGGATCGTCGCTTGCCACTTTAATTAAAATGCTGTGTCCACTCAATAATACACACATCATATCATGAAAACCAACTGCCGGAATATTCCCGGCCATGATAACCGCTACTTTTTTAACCTGCTTAGGCTCAACAACCTGCTCAGAAAACGCATGGAGTTCCTTTTCAGATAACATGGCAGAGATCCCTTTCAGCGCTCTTTCGATGCTTTCGGGCGTAAACCATCCGTTGTAGGAGTAGGCAATCTCCGTTAATTGTGTAAGATCATTATGAAAACGTTCTTCTTTCGGATCCCATTTTTTGGCAAAGTGCCTATCTATGAACAGTCCTAATTGAACAAAAGCTTGTTGTCGGTGTTTTAAGGTCATGAAATTTAATCTTATATTTGTAGTCTTAATTACAAAAAGCAAAACTACTTAAAAAATGGCTATAAAAATTACAGATGAATGTATTAATTGTGGAGCTTGTGAACCTGAGTGCCCAAATAATGCAATATATGAAGGAGGCGCTGAATGGCGCTTTGCCGATGGAACAAAAATTAAAGGTGAATACAAAGGCAGAAATACCGGTTTAATGGTTGATGCGGAAGATCCGCAAGTACCTTACAGTATGGATGTGTATTACATTGCCAGCGATAAATGTACCGAATGTGCAGGTTTTCATGATGAGCCTCAATGTGCGGCAGTTTGCCCGGTTGATTGCTGTGTACCTGATGAAGATAATGTAGAAAATAACGAAGCGTTATTGGAGAAAAAAGCCAGTATGCACTTATAATTTTTTTATATGTATTTAAAAAGCCATTCGTTATTAACGGATGGCTTTTTTGTTGCAGTTACTTTACAGTTCCCATAAATACATAACTCAATATATTTGCCCCCATTTTAAGGGCTTTTTCATGTGCTTCAGGGCTATCCTTATGAATATCATAACTTTCCCAGCCATCGCCCAAATCACATTCGAAATCGTAAAAACAAACCAACCTTCCTTTATAAATCAATCCAAAGCCCTGTGGCGGCTTACTATCATGCTCATGTATCTTCGGCAAGCCCTTATCAAAATTATATAACTGATGGTAAATAGGGTGACTAAACGGCAACTCAACCAAATCCAGTTCAGGAAAAACTTTTTTGAGTTGGGTTCTGATAAATACATCCATTCCATAATTATCCGATACATGTAAAAAACCACCCGCCAATAAATACTTTCGTAAATTATCCGCTTCCTGTGTTGAAAACACAACATTTCCATGGCCTGTCATATGCACAAAAGGATAATTGAAGATCTCTGCACTCCCCGCCTCTACTATAGCCTGCTCAGGATTGATCGTTGTTTTTAAATTGGCGTTGCAAAATTTAATAAGGTTAGGCAGTGATGTTTCCAGGTTAGCATACCAATCGCCCCCTCCACTGTATTTTAATAAACCTATCTGGTACGATTGAGAAAATACAACCGTTGTTTTCATTAAAAAACACAATATAATTATAGAGATCAGTTTAGGCACAGTTTATTGTTTTTTTAAGTGATACTGTTTTTTTTCTTCCGAAACCGGCAATCCCAGATCAGAAACAATAATTTTATCTTTCAGTTCTGTATAACCATCAGCCATTACTGTAACATCATAAGCTCCGGCCGGTAAGGCCATTACCAATTTACCATTGGTGGGGTTAGGTAAAAAACTTAATTCTTCCTGCGTGGCCTGGTTAATTGCTAAAATAGTCACAATATATTCTTTTGGCTTCGCCAGGGAATCTCCCAAAACTACATTTCCTAAATATAAAGTTACCTTCTGATCTACATCATTAAATTTTACACGGTAAATATCCAGATCTCCCTGGCCACCACTCCGTAAAGCACTGATATAGCCTACTCTGTTATCAGCTGTTAGGCTAATACTTCTGTCGTCATCGGTTGTATTTAAAGGATAACCTAAATTCTCTGCTTTGGTCCAGGTATTTTCTTCAGGATTCCATACCGTTTTAAACAGATCGAAGCCTCCCATAGAATTATGGCCTTCCGACGAAAAATAAAGTGTGACTCCATCCGTTGATAAATAAGGAAAATCCTCATGATAAGGTGTATTTATCTCTTCTCCCAGTAAAAAAGGCTCGCTCCATTTTCCATTTGGTAATTTACGGCACATAAAAATATCGGTTTGATCCTCCCTGGTTTCTCCTCTCACAAAGAACATAGTATTTCCGTCGGCACTCACCGATGCCGAGTGTTCCGTTTTTTTATTAATGTAATCGGGAAAAGGCATATATTTTACATAGGCATCGTTCTTTTTTAAGGATGAATAAATATCTCCATACTTATCAATATGATCAATATAAATGATCATTTCAGAACCATCAGCTTTTAAGCCAACGACCTGCTCATCTAAAGAAGAATTAATTTTAGCACCCGCATTTTCCGCTTTTTTCCACTTCCCGTTTTCAACTTTACTGGTATAAATATCTGATGCATAATACCCGTCAACTTCCAGCCTTCCGGCTGTAGTACCTTTGCGGCGCGTAGTAAAGGCTAAAAAACTCTCATCCTGTGTAATCCATGGGTAATAATCGGCAAACTCAGAATTGATCTCTTTACCCAAATTACTAAAGCTTACGTTTGCCGGATTAAGCATTAATACTTTAGCGTTATTACAAATCTCTATTTGCCGGTCGGTTAGTTTATTCTTCTTAGGTTCCAGTTCTTTATATTTTTCAAAAGATTTAATAGCATCATCTATTTTAGATCCTAAACGGTAGGCAATTCCTAACTGGTACCATACTTCTGTAGGCGCTTTTGGATTTTTACTGCAAACCTCCAAATACTTAATGGCTTCTGATTTATTAATATTGGTACATAAATAACACTGCCCTATTTTATAATTAACCTCTGCATTATTCTTATCTTCTTTTAATACTTCTTTATAGATAGGAAGTGCCATCAGGTAATTATGATGACCAAAATGATCATTGGCATCAGTCACATCATATCTTTTACCGGGTTGGGAATGGGCCGAAAGAAACGCTAAAAACAAGCTAAAAAATAAAACCAATTTAAACATACTGGTTACAATTTAGCAAATTATTTAATTATTAGGAGTTATTTTTTCTGAGAAAGTTTAAACAACAAGGCTTTTTCTTCTTTTGTTAAATTATCATACCCTATTTTAGATATTTTATCTAATAGCGTATCAACCGTATGCTGGCTTGCAGAATTAGAGGGTACAGAAGTATTGCCTTTATTATGCTGAACAATTTTTAACGTTGTTTTTTTACCAGATTTAAAAATCGAAAAAGATGAAATATCTTTTCCCTTCCTGAGCATATAACCAAAGAATAACCCAAATAAAGCTCCTCCAAAATGAGAAATTTTACCTCCCGTATTAATGTTAAAATCAATAATTGTGGTTAACGCAAATACTAATAAAGCGTAATATTTATAGCGCATTTCAATGATTCCGAAAAGGCTTACCTGTAAATTAGGAATATACGTTGCCAAACTGGCTACAATGCCTATTACCGCTGCCGATGCACCAAATAAAATGGAACCGGAAAATAAACCGGGAAAAGCAATGGAAAGTACTAATAATAATACTCCTCCAAACAAACCACTCATGATATAAACATACAGCAGCTTTTTTTGAGAAAGTAAATTAAGAAACGTTTGCGCTGTGAAATACAATAACAGCATATTATAAAATACATGTCCCAGATCTTTATGCGAGAACATATAAGTAAATAAGGTCCAGAAATGTGTCAGAAATAAATTGAACTGCAATGGCAGAGCCAGGTAGTTATAAAGAGGGAATGAAAATATGCCCGAACTGATATTGATAATAAAAAACAGCGCAATATTTACAATTAGTAAAATTGTAAGGGTATTGTGTTTTTGCAACTCGTTTTTTATGTTTTGAAAAAAGGACATGTCTTTAATAAAAAAAAGTTTTGTTTCGTTTCCATATCAGCATAATGATAACACCAACCAGTAAGCCACCAAGATGAGCAAAATGGCCAATATTATCCCCTTCACGATTTAAAAAACCGGATATTAATTCAAATAAGCCATAAGCCGTTACTAAATATTTTGCTTTTACGGGAACTAAAAAATAGATGTTTAAATAGGTATTAGGAAACATCATGGCAAAAGCTACCAATAACCCGAATAAGGCGCCGGATGCCCCAAGTAGTATAGTATACTCACCGTTAAAATAACTGATGCCTAATTGTAACGCCGCTGCTCCCAACCCACAGAGTATGTAAAAATTCAGAAATCGTTTTGAACCCCATATGTTTTCCAAAATAGAACCAAACATATAAACACCAAACATATTAAAAAGAATATGCCCAAAATTAGCATGCATAAACATATAGGTAATAAACTGGTAAGGCTTAAAATAAGGCGTGTTTATCGGGTAAAGATCAAGGTATCTGTCTAGATTTATTTTATTACTTAATAATTCTTTGGCAACAAATAAAACAACATTGATAATTAAAATATTTTTAACTACTGGGGGTATTTGCTGAAACTGGCGTGGCTTAAATTCCTGGTAACTCATACACTATTCTACTTTTTAAAAAATGCTTCTAAATCAATTTTACTCATTTCCATAATCACCGGTTTTCCACTTGGGCTATACATAGGGTTTTGGCAGGAAAATAAATGCTCAATCATTAAAGCAATTTCTTCTTCCTGTAGCGTTTTACCGTATTTGATCCCCGCACTTTTTGCCATACTGATGCACATATTCTCAAAAGGATCCAGTTTCACATCAAAGGTATTTAATTTATAGGTTTCCAAAATACCTTCCACCATTTCCTGCGTGTTAAATTCTCCTAATTCGGCAGGACTACCCTGCACGACCATCGTATTTTTTCCAAAAGGTTCTATATCAAAACCTAATTGCTTAAAATGCGGCATTAAGGTTCCTATTAACGTAAAATCATTGGGCGTTAATTCCAGCGTTACCGGAAACAGTAATTGCTGCGATGCCGTAGGTGTTTTTTGCGATTTGGTTGCCAGGTAATGTTCATATAAAATACGTTCATGCGCCCGCTGCTGGTCTATCACAAACAAACCGCTTTGGTGGGCAGAAATAATATATTTATTATATAACTGAAACCCTTTGTATTCTGTATGATCATAACCCAGTAAGCCTTGCTGTAGGGGTTGTTCCGTTTGAATTTGTTTTATTTCTTCTGTATAATTTGCTGAATTATAATTGTCGTAAAGACTTTCCCAATTCTGCTTATTATGTTTCTGAAGCTGTGTATCGTTCTCTTTAGGGTAAGAACTTCTACCGCTGTTAGATTCTTTATTAAAAGGGTTATACTCTTTATTAACCGTTACCTGTGGCTGGCTTACCGTTTTTGTATAATCAATATCAAAACTCATTTCTGCATTGAAATCAAGGCTCGGAGCCAGGTTAGCTTTCCCTAAAGCACGTTTTACAGCACTATGCAACAAAGCATAAATAATTTTTTCGTCCTGGAATTTTATTTCTGTCTTGGTAGGATGAATATTAATATCAATAGTTTGCGGATCAACTTCTAAAAATAAATAGTAAGCAGGATGTGCATCATGCGGAATTAATTCGCGGTAAGCTTCGGCAATGGAATGGTGCAGGTAAGGACTTTTAATAAAACGGTCGTTCACAAAAAAATACTGGTCACCCCGGCGCTTTTTAGCACTTTCAGGTTTCCCTACATAACCACTTATCTTTACCACATCGGTTACTTCGTTTACCTGAACCAGCTTGGTTTGTAACGATTTACTAAACAAACCCGATAAACGCTCCATAAGATTTGAAGCCGGTAAATTATATAATTCGTTCCCGTTACTAAATAATTGAAAGTGAATATTAGAGTGAGGCATCGCCACACGTTCAAACTCATCAATAATATGTTTTAATTCAATGCTATCATCTTTCAGGAAATTACGTCTTGCAGGAATATTAAAAAATAAATTCTTTACACTAAATGAAGAACCTGTTTGTGCCTGGCACTCTTCCTGTTTAATAAATTTATTACCTTCAATCTCTACTAATTGTCCTACAACATCCTCTTCACGCTTCGTTTTAAGTTCTACCTGGGCTACCGCAGCGATACTTGCCAATGCCTCTCCTCTAAATCCTTTGGTATGAAGTTGAAACAGATCTTCCGCTTTTTTAATCTTAGAAGTAGCATGGCGTTCAAAAGCCATACGTGCATCTACGGGGTTCATTCCCGAACCATTATCGATTACCTGAACAAGCGTTTTACCGGCATCTTTTACAATCAATTTTATAAAAGTAGCCTTGGCATCAATCGCGTTTTCCATTAATTCCTTTACAATAGACGCAGGCCTTTGCACAACTTCACCTGCAGCTATTTGATTAGCTACACTTTCCGGTAAAAGCGTTATTACATTTTGCATGGGCTCAAAGATAATTTTTTACTTGGCTTAGAACGCATGAAAGGCATTTTGTAAGTAAATATTTAATGTATTTTATATAAAACCAGTTATACGATTAAAACAGCCCCTGCTAAAGCCCTTTAAAAGAGATCTTTCAAGGAGCAGCATCCTTGTCCTGCCAATGAATTTGAATTTAAGGATTAAGATCATTCGGTTTTTAAACAAACCCTACCCTAATAAATAGTATAATTCTGCAAAAATTTAACGATTTTATTTTTTAAAGAACAATTTTATTTATATATTTCACGAAAAATATATAGGTTATGTCGACAAAAACGAAAGCTTCATCAAAAAATAAAAAAACAGCTCCGAAAAAAGCAACTAAAAAACCGGTTGCAAAAAAGGCAGCTGTGAAGAAGAAAATCGTTAAACCGATCGCGAAAAAAGCCGTGGCAAAAAAACCTGTGGTTAAAGCTAAAGCGCCTGTAAAAAAAGCAGCAGTTAAAAAAGTGGTAGCGAAAAAAGCAGCTACTAAAAAAGCTGTCGTTAAAAAAACCGCGAAACCTGTTGCTAAAAAATCTGCTCCAAAAAAAGCAATCAAGAAAGCTTCACGACCAGTCGTAACAAAAAAAGTAGTTAAGAAAATAGTTAAGCCTGTAGCAAAAAAAGCTGCTAAACCCGCAAAGAAAATAATTAAAGCTGTAAAGAAACCGGTGGTTAAAGCAAAAGCTGTAGCTGTTAAAGCTTCACGACCTATTGTGACTAAAAAAGTGGTAAAAACAGTTCCTGTAAAAATAGCTAAAGCTATAACGGTAAAAGCTCCCAAGGCAGAACCGAAGCCGGTGGTAGTAAAAGCACCTAAGCCTGTAAAAGTGAAAAAAGAGAAACCGGTTATTGTAAAAAAACCGATCGTTGCTCCTACTACTTTTAGAAAAGAAGATACCGGCCCGGTAAAATTTATTAAAGAACCGAACGGTAAATTTGAAATGGAATTTGTGATAAGAGCTTCAGAAGATATGGTATTTGAATTTGTAAGTACTGAAAGCGGTTTATCTGAATGGTTTTGTGATGATGTAACGATTCGTAACGGTATATTTACTTTTTCATGGGATGGGCAGGAACAACAAGCCAAATTGGTAAAAGAAATTCCACCAACCTTTATCCGTTACCAATGGTTGGATAAAAACGATGGAAGTTATTTTGAATTCAGAACGCAGAAAGATGAATTAACCAATGATATTTCTCTTATTATTACAGACTTTGCTGCCGATAAATCGGATGAAGATTCCGCAAGATTGTTATGGCATAGCCAGGTGGATAAATTACTTCACGTACTGGGATCTTTCTTTTAATAATTGAATAACACATTTCACCCAAATTAACAAGAAAGATTTTCTGAAATTAACTATCTTTAACCCATAAATTCTTAAAACCCTTTTGCCATAGTATAAACTCTACTTAAATTTTTTAGTGTATTAAAATTTAACTTGTAGTAAAAACTATGCAATTTCTATCTGATAACGAGCTTATTAAGCTCTACATGAAGGGTAACGAAGCACCTCTTTCGATCTTAATAAAACGCCATAAGCGCCGTATATTTTCTTATATATACCTTATTACGCGTAATAAAGAACTCTCGGAAGATGTTTTTCAGGAAACATTCTTTAAAGTGATTCAAACCTTAAAAAAAGGGCAATATAATGAAGAAGGTAAGTTTTTACCATGGATTCTGCGTATTTCAAAGAACCTGATCATTGACCATTACCGGAAAATTAAAAAAATGCCAAGTATTTCATCTGTTATAAATGATGAAGGTGAAGAAACCAGCATTTTTGATATTATCCCTGAACAGGATATAAAATCCAAGGATACCGAAGAAATCCGAGCCTTTAAAGAAGCGATACGACTGGTTATAAACGAATTACCACAGGATCAGAAAGAAGTGGTTATTATGCGTACCTATTATGATATGAGCTTCAAAGAGATTTCTGAATTTACCAATGTATCTATTAATACATCTTTGGGTAGAATGCGTTATGCTTTAATTAATCTTAAAAAGATGCTGGAAGAAAAAAATGTAGAAATATACATTTAATAAAAAGAATGTTTTTGTTGAGATTTGTTAGAGGGCTTTTACGGTGTAAAAGCCCTTTTTTTAGCTCTTAACACCGTGTTAAAAAAGTTAAATTTTTCGTTTAAATCTAATTTAGAATGCTTCTTAATTTACACTTAAAAAACGATTAATTTTCCTTTAATAACCGAAAACACATATTGGCTCAATTAAATAGTAGCTTCGTTCAGTTTATAAATTTTATAGACTAATTAACGAATACTCATATATAGTGATTTAATAAAATAAATAACATTCCTTAACAAACACCCCCTTTTTCATTAAAAAATTTACTTACTTTTGCGACAAATAATTCTAAACCTTAAAAAATGAAAAAACAAATTTCAAAAATCGTTACAGCTTTAGCAGTTGGAACGTTATTCCTTACATTTTCATGTAAAAAACCTTCGGCTAGCTTTACTTCTGACAAAACTGCGGTAAAAATCGGAGAACCGGTTAACTTCACTAACACATCTGAAGCTGACGCTAAAGCAATGTGGGATTTTGGTGATGGAACTCAATCAATGTCTAATCAAAACATGATTTCTCATGCTTACGCAAAAGCTGGAACTTATAATGTAACTTTAACTGTAGCTAAGAAAAACGGTAAAAAACCTTCTGATGCTCCGGCTATCGTAATTACAGTTTCTGAAAAAGGTACTAATGCAATGTTTACTTCTAAAACTGCTGTATCTGCAAATGAAATCGTTACTTTCATGTCTACTTCAACTGAAGCTGACGAACTTTCTTGGGATTTCGGTGATGGTTACCAAAATAACTTAACTCAACCGGTTAATCCTGTACAAACTCACTCTTATGCTAACAACGGTTCTTATATTGTTACTTTAACTGCGTTTTCAAACAACCGTACAGTTCGTAGTACTTATTCTTCTACAATCACTGTAACTGGTGCTTCTGGAGATAACGTAACTCAATCTATGTTAGTAGGTTTCTGGAAAATTTCCAGCCACGTTTTAACTAACACTTTCAATGGTTCTGCTGTAACTTGTACTGCTAACGTTAACATGCCTTATTCAGTAACAACTTTCTCTACTGCTGCTAAAATTGAAGTAAAAAATGCTTCTCTTTCTGGTTTTGGTAACATCACTACTTATGATGGTAACGGTAACGTTAATTCAACTGGTTCTTACCAGGTGAAAAATGCATCTCAATTAACTTCTTGGACTCACCCACTTCTTAAAGCTGATGCTTCTGGAACTCCAATTGCTAATTCTGGTGTATCTAACCCAGTTGCTACTTCTAACCCTTGGACTATCACAACTTTAAATGCAACTACTTTAGTAATCACTTTTAACTATGCAAACTCTAATGCTGCTGGTTACAATGGTGGAACTTGTGCTTATACTGCTAACGGTATTAACCAAGTGTTAACTGAAACTGTTACTTACACAAAAATGTAATAACAAACCGGTTTCTTAAATGAAATAAAAAACCCCGAAAGATAAAATCTTTCGGGGTTTTTACTTTTAGTTGGTAATATATTTCAATTAGTTAGTTCTGTATTTAGCCGTAACTTCAAAAATATAATTTAGGATTGCTGCTTCTTCCTTACTCACCACCAGGCTTCTTCGGGCAAATACCCTGTTAGCCGTTTCCAGCATTTTATCAAATTGGTAGGTCTCTATTTTATCAGCACCACCCCAGGCGAAAGAAGGTATATGAGTAGGTGGAAATCCTCCTCCAAAAATGTTTGCCCCTACGCCAACTACTGTTCCTGTATTAAACATAGTATTGATGCCACATTTACTGTGATCTCCCATAATCAATCCACAAAACTGTAATCCGGTATCAACCATACGGTCTTTTTTGTAATTAAACAGTTTTACCGGAGCATAATTATTTTTAAGATTACTGTTATTCGTGTCAGCGCCTAAATTGCACCATTCGCCTATAACACTGTTTCCTAAAAAACCATCGTGCGCTTTATTGCTATACCCAAAAATAACGGAATTATTAATTTCTCCTCCTACTTTACAATGTGGACCTATAGTAGTAGGTCCATAAATTTTAGTGCTTAATTTTAAAGCCGAATGTTCTCCTAAACTAAATGGTCCTCTGATTAATGAGCCTTCCATTACCTCAGCATCTTTAGCAATGTAAATAGGACCTGCCTTTGTATTTAAAACAGAAGCTTCCACAACAGCGCCTTCTTCCAAAAACACCAGTTCCTTATTTCCAATAACCGTATTGGTTGAGGAAAGAATCTTAGATGATCTTCCTTTCGTCAGAAATTCAAAGTCTTCTTTGATAGCTCCTTCGTTTTTAGAAAAGATATCCCATACATCTTTAACCGAAATATAACTCACCGAAACTTCTTTAGCTTCCGCTAATAATTTTTCGCTGTTAAACCCTTCGGTAGTGTGGGTTCTGTATCCCAACAGATCATTCCCATGTTTAATACATTCACCGGGCTTAAGATCTTTTAATAAAGAAAGTAATGCCGCATTGGGGCAGATCTTGCCATTAACAAACAGGTTATCAGCTGCCGCAGTTTTGGTATATTTTTCACTTAAATAAGATTCTGTATCATAACTTACTGGAGCATTTAACTGTTTCTCCCATTTTTCTTTGATGGTTAATATTCCTATTCTTAGCTCACAAACAGGCTTGGTGTAAGTAAATGGCAACAGGTTTAACCTGGAGTAATCATCAAATAATATATAATTCATAGGCACATGTATAAGACCCTAATATCCTAAATTTTTAGTAAAGTTTTTGGCTAAAGCAAAATTATATTTTGTTTTATGATTTAGGCACTTCTACAATTTTAAACTCTGTGCGCCTGTTAAGGGCATGTTCCTCTTCGGTACACTGTACATCGTTAGCACATTTGTTTAATAGCCTGGTTTCGCCATATCCAATTGCTTTTAACCTGTTTTTAGCAATGCCTTTGGATATAATATAATCAACTGCTGCTTTAGCCCGTTTTTGTGATAAAACAAGGTTATAAGCATCAGAGCTCCTGGAATCGGTATGGGAACTAAGTTCTATGTTAAGGGCCATATTAGACTTTAAAACAGAAATCACTTTATCCAGTATATTTTTACCGGCATCATCTATTTTATAATCGCCATAGGCATAGGTAAGGTTTTCAGTAACGGTAATAGCCTCTTTATTGATCCTGTTTTTCATGGCCAATACTTCCAGCCAGGGATCATCCACCGAAAAATCTCCTAAAACTGTTTTATCAATATTCAATAACTCGTATTCATATTTATTATTGTTCCTGATAATTTCCTTATAAATCCTACCGTTTGCATCAGCTATATATATTTTTGATACGTTACTAAATTTATTGTCTTTATCCTCAAAGCTAAACAGGTAGTTTTTATCCGCGGAAAGATTTTTAAATTCAAATTTTCCGTTTTCATCCGTAATAATATTTTGTATGACTTTATTCTTATCAAAAATAGTAAGGTTGGCATTAGAAATGGCATGCCTGTCCTGATCGTAAATAAATCCTTTTAAAGACATGATTAGTTCTTTGTCTTCGACGGTTAGATCATCCATGGCTGATTTATCGACAGATAAAAGGATAAAATCAAATTTACCTTTTGTTTTGGACCTGATCACTTTTACTTCTTTGCCTCCTTTATTGGTAAGAATAATTTTTGTATCAGCCGGTAAGTCTTCATCTTCGATCGTTAAGGTGTAATTTTGATCGAGGGGAAGATTTCTGAAAGCAAAAGCTCCAAACTCATTGGTAGTTGTTTGTTCTACGACATCGCCAAATTCGTTGCGGATTGTTATTTTTTTATTGGAAACGGGTTTTGCCGGATTTTCACCAAATAAAATATTTCCGGCGAGGCTTAACTCTTCATCATTATATAAATCAGGCAAGCCATTTACATCTATCGGTAAATTTTTAAATACGAATTTAGCTTTACCCTGTGGATGTGTTACCCTTGCGATGTGCTCGTTTTTATCTGCCAAATAATACCTGGCTTTATTTTTAAGTCTTACATCATCGTCTTCTACTTGCGCTAAATAACTTTGATCCGATTCAAGATCTTTAAATATAAAATACCCTTTTTCATTGGTACGGGTCGAATCAATAAATTTAAATTGATCATCCAACAAATAAACTCTTACATTTTTGGCCGGATCAGTAATATTTTCGGTTAGCAGAACCGTACCATCTACATTGATATATTTATTGGTATATGTAAAACTATAAATATCATCTTTTCCTTTGCCGCCCTCTCTGTTGGAGGAAAAATAACCGGTACTATCGTTAGTAAAAACAATGCCAAAATCGTCGGCACTACTATTTAACGATAAGCTTTCGTTCCTGTTAAGCAACCAGATCCCATTCTTATTTTTAGCACTAAAAATATCCAGACCACCAAAGCCGGGTAACCCATTAGAAGCATAAAATAAAACTCCATCTTTTCTGATGTAAGGAAACATTTCGTCGCCACTTGTGTTTATGTCTGCTCCCAGGTTAACAGGCTTCTCCCAGGCTTCTCCATTTTTCTCACACATCCATATATCTTTACCGCCAAAGCCTCCCGGCATATCCGAGGTAAAATATAATAGAGTTCCATCAGCATTTACACTTGCATGAGCGCAGGAATATTCGTCGGAATTGTACAAAAATGCTTTGGTTTTACTCCACTTTCTGTCTTTACCGGTTGATGTATATAATTTAGCCCGGTTTACAAACTCCTCGTTTTTTTTATTGGTTTTATAATCTACCCGCGTTAAATACATAACAGTACCATCAGCCGAAAAAGAAACAGGCCCATCATGGTAATTGCTATTGATGTTATTTGATAAGACCTTTGGTTTATGGGCATCTCCATTTTTTAAGAGGGCATAATAGACATTCAGGTAAGGTTGACCATTTAAATCATTGGTAGCGTATTCGATATAATCAGATTGTTTTTCGGCAGTAAATACCAGTTTATTATTCATCACAAAAGGACAAAATTCGGAACGTGGTGTATTAATACCATCTACCAATTTTACCTTGTATTCCTGCGGTTTTGATTGCCAGTAATTAATTTCTTTACAGGATTTTACGGCACTCACTGCTTTTTTATCAGTAGGTTTTGAAGCAAGATAAATAGTATAGTTAGTAAGTGCTTCAGCATAGTTACGATTGCTTTTTAAAACATTTCCATAATGATAATGTACTTCAGGATCAACTTTTCCCAATGCCAATGCCTGTTTATAGGAATTTTCAGAGTTCTGATAATCATTTAGAATGCGGTAACAATCGGCCAGTTTAATATAGCTTTCCTGTTTTTTTTCGGCATCTGTCGTTTTAACTGCTTTTTCGTATTTGGGAATAGCTTTATAATACCGGGCTTTTGCATAGAGCCTGTCCGCTTTTTTCTTTTGGGCAATACCTGATAAAGCCATCGCCAGAATAAGCATACTAAAAAGATATTTTTTATGAATTAACATTGTTTTATTGCCCTTTTATAAAAATCGTGGTGACAGTGTTTTTGCTTTATAATTTCCAAAATCAAAGCCCAGCATAATCTCATGAGAAGAACCTAATATTTTTTTTGCTCCCAGTCCGCTATCATAAGCATAGCCAATACGCAATTTATCTGTAGCATATACCTGTACCAATGCTCCCGCACCATAATCTCCTCTTACAAAAACACCGAGCCAGATGCGTTGTTTAATTAAAAAATTAAGATTAAGATCGGTGGATGCTTTGGCCGAAACATATCTAACCATAATACTTGGACTAAACACAAAGTTTTCGTTCATCGCAAATGCTTTACCCATTATAAAAAATAAATGCGAGCGCATAGCATACGTTGTGTTTACATTTTGACTAATGCCTGTAACAGTATTGGTTACCGTATAATCCTTGCTATAAATACCCGCTCCGTTTAAATGGGTAGTACTTAATCCCATATAAAATGTATTGCTTCGCAAAAACAGCCCGGCGTCTATATCCAAAGCACCTTTATTGGTATTGGCCAAATCGGCTGATGTTACTTCATTTGCATCCTTATAGGTTACCTTATTAAAATTAAATTTATAATTCAAATAACCGGCTCTTAATCCAAAAGATAATTTTAAACGGTTTGATAATTTAGCAATGTATGAAAAGTTACCGTAAACGCCTGTCACGCTTTTAGCACCAATTTGATCAGAGAACACATTTACACCTACCCCTGCTTTGTTATTTAGTATCGGCGAATGAATGGTTGCCCCTAATGTAGTGGGGGCTCCCGGAAAGCTCACCCATTGTTTACGCATATCTACTACTACCGCTATGGCATCGCGTGCACCTGCATAAGCAGGATTGATCGCCATTTGATTGAACTGATAAAGGCTATACTGAGGATCCTGCTGCGATATCAGCGGTTTCACCAGTAGTGTTATTATAACCAAGAAAATTATTTTTTTCATTTGATCTTTATCTTAAACCATAATACACATTATCGCTGACCGGTTAATTCTAACCATCCTTTAATTGGTGCTGTTCCGTTACCAAGTTCTATCACATAAAAATAAGTTCCGGAAGGTGCTATTTCATTAGTATTTCCAATAGTTCCTCTCCAAAAATTATGGGTATTGTCATAGTGTTTTATTTCCGCCAGTTTTTGTCCCCACCGGTTAAAAATTTCCACATGGTTATTTTCAAACTGTTCAATATTACTAATGTGGAAATAATCATTTATGTTATCTCCATTAGGTGTTACGCCATTATATACAGAGATCTGGCAAGGCTCGGTACTCCCTGCTATAATAACGTTAGCGATTCTAACGGTATCGTTTCGAATATTTGCCCCGGTAGGAATATAATGAGACACTACCATTACCGAATAAGTTCCTGCAGGAAGATCTGTTACTAATGAACAGGTACTTGCTGAATTACATAATGCTACAGAGCTCCAATAATAAGATAATTGAAAATTAGCCTGATTAACTGCTCCTGAAACACTCGCTTCTATTTTAATGGTTCCATCTGTTTTATCCGCACAACTGGCCGGTGTTACAAAAGCTGAAGCTACTAATCCAAATTCGCCTGCTATATAAGGCTGAAGAAAACCTTGTGTAATAATAGTGTTTGAGCCGTTAAGTGTTGTAATAAATGGTTCTCCTATACTATAGTATATTTCAATACCTGTTGAACCTACTGCTCCGCCGCCACCTGCAGAGTTTATAACCTGCGGTGAAACAGACTGTGCCCAAACATTAAAACTGTTCAGGATCAAGAACATATATATTATTTTTTTCATCTACTTAAAGTATAAAAAACGGGCTTGGCAAAGCTATTAAAAGTTACCCCAATATAAAACAATTTACTGTTATCTGGCTAAAATTAACAGAATGAGCAGTTTACATAGGAGTTTCAGGAAATGTACAAAATGAAGCCTCTGTCGATGGATTTAAAGGGGTTACCTGCCATTTATATAGCTGAGAAGTAAATAACGGGTTATATTCAACCATACTCCTATTGGATGGAAGTATAAGTGTTAGGGTTAGATACAACCCAATTGTTAAAATATACTGATGAAATTACAGATCCCAAACGCTTTTACGCTTGTAGTTTTTAGACTTAAAACTTTCTTTATGCTCTAAAATAAAGGCCATAATGAAATAGACTATGATAGGAGAACCAAAAGTGAAAAATGAAAGGTAAATAAAATATAACCTGATATCGGTTGTTTTTATTCCAAGTTTTTTTCCCCACCATTCACAAACACCGAATGCTTGTTGTTCAAACCAATATATTATTCTTAATATCACTTTACTGCAAATATAAGAATTAGTTTTTTTGAATAAGAATTATACTGAACTTTTGAGCAAATGTTGGCCAACGTTACAGTGAAGACATGCTTTCCCTGAGCAAAAGGAATCGTACAATTGAATTTGTGCCTGGCTTTCCAGAGCGTTTTCAGGCTTAATGCCCAATTTAACATATGCTTTTATTTTAGTATTTGCTTCGGGATTTAACTGTATAAGTAAACCCAAAGCATACTGTGTTACAGCTTCGTTAAAACTATTTTTGGAAGTAAAAAACAAGAAGGGAACAACGGTATTAATAATAATTGAATTAAAAGCAACATCCCCTAACGGCTTGGAACTTTCCTCTATCTCGTTATCAAATGTATAATGGGTTCGCCAATATGGGTGCGTATCAATATCAAAAAACTGCCTTAGTGTTGCTGTATCCGGTTGGGTTTCCAGCAAATGGTATAAAGACCGGCTCTTTAAAAACAGGTGTGCCAATTGTGAGATACGAATGGTAGGAAAATTAACAGGGCGCGTTTTAGAGAATTTCCAGCTTTCTTTTTTCAGACTGATCAGTTGGTGTTTATTTTTTAATAACTCAAATTCATTTTGTAATAGTTTGGGATAACCGTCTTCAAATAGATCATCCAGAAAGCCCGCTACTCCATAGAGTAAGGCTTCCACTCTGAGCTCGTTATCGGCATACATTCTTACAATAGAATATGGTAACGACTTCGCTAATAATTCAAATGCCTCATTATTGATTTTAAAACCAAAGTTCCTGCACAACAAAAGGTAGAGTGTTTCCTCATAGTTTTGATGAGTATGCTTAAACAAATGTTCAATATAATCTGCTTTATGTTCAAGCCGTGCAATTACTAACCGGTCGAGCCACGATTTCCAGATAACCGAAGGAACAGTAGCAATTGACTTTCCGCAAGGAATGGTTTGTTTGGAATACTCTATATCGTTATACTGCTGCAGTAACGAAGGTTTGATATAGGACTTTAACTCTAACACTGAAACATTAAATTCCTCGTTCTGCTCAAGCTCTGTATCATGCTCATACACCACATGCAGCACCAGGTTATTGTAAGCTTTATCTTTTTGATGCTTATGTTTTAACCAATCGGATGTTTTAATATGAAGCTCAACATTACCGGCAAGCACCAATTCATTGATACTGATTTTAGAATTAAAAAAATCAGGCCCTGAGTCCTGGTTATGCTCACCAATGGTAATTACTTTGATGCGCTCATTTTTTATGCCGGTAAATTCCGACTGCCCTAATAATTTATACTTCCATATTGTATGTAAAAGGGCCTCTGTCATAAAAAATAATTAAAAAAAATTAATGCGTCGTAAGGCCCCGACTATTTTGCATACGAATTTTGAGTGGCTTTCATAGATAGAACATATTTATAAAGATCATCGGTTTCCTTTGCTGTTAAGCTAGAACGTGGTGCCATATCAGCAATAATGTCTTTCCATTTGTCTTCGCTAAAAGCGAAAATGTTTTTCTTACGGTGACAGTCAGTACATTTTCCAATATATAATTCGTGTCCGTTACTTAATGCCTGAGCCGTAACATCAGGATACTTAGCCTGGATAGCCTGTAATTCCAATTCACCTGGAATAATACCGTTACGCACAGCTGATGTGGTTATAGTTGGGGCAGCAGCAACTGTAATTGTTGGCGTAGAAGCAGGTGATGTAGCTGCAGTTTGAGTGGTTGTACTTTTTTTTGATGTGTGACATGATACAAAAAAAGCAACCGAGACTGATACAACTAAAACTATTTTTAAAGTGATTTTCATAACGCGATACGATTAGTTTATTTCAGATTAACTTTTATTCTTCGATGTGGTACTCGTTAATTTTTCGGTACAGGGTTCTTTCACTGATCCCTAATTCCTTTGCGGCATATTTACGTTTACCTTTATGTTTCTTCAATGCTTTTTTGATCATGTCTTTTTCCTTATCCTGTAAGGATAAAGATTCCTCTACTAAAATTGGCTGCGTAAATCCATCGGCAGTTTCTTTTACAATAATCGGATTATGGATCTTCACATCATTTGAATTGGAAGATATTACCGGGTAATTATCCTCTGAATGATACAATCTATCTATCGTTTGAAGGTCATCGTTTTGAATGGGAGTCAATTTATTTCCTCCGGCATTAACAATGTTATGCACCACCTTTTTAAGGTCATTCAGTTCTTTTTTCATTTCAAACAGCACCTTATACAATAAGTCGCGCTCATTCATATCAGTACCCGTGCCAGAACCATTATGTTGCCCACCTATAACAGCCGGTAATTTATTGGTTGTATAGTTAGGGAGGTAGTTTAAAATATTTTCAAGGTTAATATCCCTGTCCTTTTCAATAATAGAAATTTGCTCCGTAATATTTTTTAGCTGACGGATATTCCCCGGCCAGTAATAATTTACCAAAGCATTTTGTGCGTCTGCATCAAGTTTCACGGCAGGCATTCTGTATTTAGTAGCAAAATCACTGGCAAATTTCCTGAACAATAAATAAATATCGTCTTTACGCTCACGTAATGGTGGCAAATTAATAGGAACGGTGTTTAACCTGTAATACAGATCTTCTCTGAACTTTCCTTTTTCGATAGCAACATTAAAATTAATATTAGTAGCGGCAACAACTCTCACATTTGTTTTTTGAACTTTACTGCTCCCTACTCTGATGTATTCTCCCATTTCTAAAACACGCAGCAAACGAGCCTGTGTTGTTAGTGGTAGCTCCCCTACTTCATCTAAAAAAATAGTTCCGCCATCGGCTACTTCAAAATACCCTTTACGGCTTTCATGTGCCCCAGTAAAAGAACCTTTTTCATGTCCGAATAACTCACTGTCTATTGTTCCTTCCGGAATAGCTCCACAGTTAACCGCAATATATTGCCCGTGTTTCCGTGAACTATTCTGGTGAATAATTTGAGGGAACACTTCTTTACCTGTGCCACTTTCTCCGTTGATTAATACATTCAAATCGGTTGGAGCAACCTGTCTTGCCACATCAATGGCCCGTTCTAATAATGGATTATTTCCTATTATCCCGAAACGTTGTTTTACATCCTGAAGATTCATAAGGGACTATTTGATTTAAGGGATAAAGAGACTTAAGGGACTCTTTATACTTATTAAATTTATTATTTATCGTTTAATATTTTGTCTCTGAAATTAGAGATTTGTTTTTGTAATGTTTCTACTTTTAGTAACATGCTTTTTAATTCGATATCATTACCATATTTTCTTCTCTCACAAATTAATAGCTGAGTTTCCATTTCGTAGGATGAAGCTAAAGCAGTAGTTAAAAATTCGGCAAAGTGAAGAGGTGTTCTTTTACCGGAGCCTTCTGAAATATTAGATGGTATGGAAACAGCACATTTTTCAAGTTGATTTATTAAATTATACTTTTCTTTATCAGGAAGCGTATCAGTGTAATTATAAGCCAAATCGCATAAGTTCATGGCATCTTGCCAAACAGTGAGTTTTTTAAAATTATGTTTTATCATTAATAATCCTTTAAGTTTTTTGTTTATTAAATTAAACAGTCCCTTAAGTCCTTACTGTCTTTTCCCTCTCTTCAGTCTTTCAGCTCTCCAATCATCGTCCCACTTGTGCAGCTTGTTACCAATACATTTACATAATCTCCTTTTTTTAAATTGCCTTTTGGAAAAACAACTACAGTGTTTTGAGAATTTCTTCCGCTCATCATTTCCGCAGATTTTTTAGAAACATTTTCTACCAATACCCTGTGTACTTTTCCAACTCCCTGTTTCGTTCTTATTTCACTGTGTTTACGTTGCATATCCACAATTTCGGTTAACCTGCGGCTTTTTACAGCTTCCGGAATATCATCTTCATACTTACGTTCTGCCAATGTTTTAGGGCGCTCGCTGTAAGAGAACATATAAGCAAATTCGTACTGAACTGCTTCCATTAACGATAAAGTATCCTGGTGTTGCTCTTCTGTTTCACCACAAAAACCGGTAATAATATCGGCACTGATTCCGGCATCAGGCATAATACGACGTATCGCTGCAATACGATCCAGATACCACTCGCGGGTATAGCCACGGTTCATTTTTTCAAGAACCTCGCTGTTACCGCTTTGTACAGGTAAATGCACATACTTGCAAATATTTTCATACTTCGCCATCATATGCAACACATCATCTCCCATATCTTTTGGGTGCGATGTTGAATAGCGTACACGCAGGTCAGGGTTTACCAAAGCAACCATTTCCAATAGTTCTGCAAAAGTGGTTGAATTTGCTTTTTGTTCTTCCGTTAAATTCTCTTTTTTTAATCCGCCACCACTCCATAAATAAGAGTTTACATTTTGTCCAAGTAACGTTACCTCTCTGTAACCATTTTCAAAGGCTTCACGGGCTTCACGCACAATGGTTTCTGGTTCGCGGCTGCGTTCTCTTCCTCTTGTAAAAGGCACTACGCAAAAGCTGCACATATTATCGCAACCACGCATAATGCTGATAAAAGCGCTTACGCCGTTATGATCTAAACGAACAGGAGTAATATCCGCGTAAGTTTCTTCTTTACTTAAAATAACGTTAATGGCTTGCTGGCCGCCTTCCGCAACAGCAATTAAATTAGGCAAATCGCGGTAAGCATCTGGGCCTACCACCATATCCACCAGTTTTTCCTGTTCAAGGAACTGGTGTTTTAAACGTTCGGCCATACAGCCTAATACACCTATTAATAAATTTTTGTTGGTCTTCTTTACCTTTTTATAATCGTATAAGCGTTGGCGTACGCGCGATTCAGCATTTTCTCGAATAGCGCAGGTATTTACAAAAATAAGATCTGCCTCTTTATAATCGGTGGTGGTGGTATACCCTTTATCAATTAAAATAGAAGCAACAATTTCGCTGTCTGCAAAATTCATCTGGCAACCATAACTCTCTAAAAACAATTTTTTACCGCCTTTATGTTCGGTATCAATTACTAATGCTTCCCCTTGCTTAGATTCGTCTATAACTTTACTTTCCATTTAAAAATATCAATAAGAGCGCAAAGATAAGGCTTTGTTCTGACAAATTGGCACTAAAAATTAAGAAATGATTTACTTTTTAATAATGACTAAAGCCTTGGTTTCTAGTAAGATCCAAAAAGTGATGAGGCTCGTATTATTTTCATAACGCAAATTGCAATAACCGGGATAATTTTGTCTGCGGTGAAATACCAAAACAGGCTTTTTTTGAAATTAAAGCGAAAACAACTAAACTATGCACTTTTCAAACAGTTCACCATTACATTTTGTGAGCAGGTAATTTTATAGCTAAAAAATAAGAAGAGAAAAAAGGAGGAATGGAGTTATTTTATGAAATTTATTAAATTATTTAAGCAACCTGTGTAATTTATTTATTTTTTAAATCACTATTTATCAGATACTTACATATTAAATAACAATAATTCTATATTTTTTAATAGTATATATCAATCAATATTTAGTTCTTTTGTGCAAAATTTATTTTTCACGTTCATAAAAGTACATACTATATTATAATAAAATGAGTAAAAATTTAGTTATTGTCGAGTCCCCCGCTAAAGCAAAAACAATTGAAGGATTTTTAGGTAAAGATTTTACTGTAAAATCCAGTTTTGGGCATATCAGGGATTTGGTTAAGAAAGGATTTGGTGTTGATATTGAGAATAACTTTACCCCTACTTATGAAGTACAGCCCGATAAAGAAAAGGTTATTGCGGAATTAAAAAAATTATCGAAAGGTGCCGACATGGTATGGCTGGCATCCGATGAGGATCGTGAGGGAGAAGCTATTTCATGGCATTTATATGAAACATTAGGCTTAACAGAAAAAAACACCAAACGAATTGTTTTCCACGAAATTACCAAGCCTGCTATTTTAAAGGCTATTGATAATCCCCGTAAAATTGATATTAACTTAGTAAATGCACAACAGGCACGCCGTGTATTAGACAGATTAGTAGGTTTCGAATTATCACCGATCTTATGGCGTAAAGTTCGTCCGAGTTTATCGGCTGGCCGTGTACAATCGGTTGCCGTGCGTTTAATTGTTGAGAGAGAAAGAGAAATTCAAAAATTCGTATCCACTTCTGCTTATAAAGTATCTGCTTTATTTAAAGTTGGTTCCGGTATTTTAAAAGCTGAATTAGACAAACGTTTTGTAACAGAAGCGGAAGCTCAAGCCTTTTTAGAAAAATGTAAAGCAGCAGCTTATACCATTGAAAGCTTAGAAACAAAACCGGCGAAACGCTCTCCGGCTGCACCTTTTACAACATCTACCTTACAGCAGGAAGCCGCACGTAAATTAGGTTTTTCGGTTGCTCAAACCATGCAGGTAGCGCAACGTTTATATGAAGCCGGTAAGATTACTTACATGAGAACTGACTCCGTAAATTTATCGGATACAGCCATGGATCAGGCAAACAAAGCAATTAACCAAAATTACGGGGCAAAATATTACAATCCCCGTAAATACAAAACCAAAAGTAAAGGTGCGCAAGAGGCTCACGAGGCCATTCGTCCTACATATATTGACAGAACCGTTATTGATGGAGAACGCAACGAGCAACGCTTGTACGACCTGATCTGGAAACGTACCATCGCTTCTCAAATGAGTGACGCGGAACTGGAAAAAACAACGGCTAAAGTAAATATTAGTGGTACCTCCGAATTATTTGTTGCACAAGGTGAAGTATTAAAATTTGATGGTTTCTTAAAAGTATATATGGAAGGAACAGATGATGAAGATTCTGATGAAGAAAACTCATCGATGTTACCTCCCATGAAAGTAGGAGAAAAATTAGAGAGCCAGGAAATCACAGCTACTCAACGTTTCACCCATCATCCTGCACGTTATACGGAAGCAAGTTTAGTTAAGAAATTAGAAGAATTAGGCATTGGCCGTCCTTCTACCTATGCTCCAACCATTAGTACGGTACAAAAACGTAACTACGTTGAAAAAACAGACAGAGAAGGAAATCCAAGACAATTTGTGCAATTGACTTTAGTAAAACAAAATTTAACCAAAGACATTAAAACAGAAAATACCGGCGCAGAAAAATCAAAGTTATTTCCTACTGATATTGGAATGGTTGTAAACGATTTCTTATTGCAATATTTTCCTACCATTTTAGATTTTAATTTCACGGCTAAAGTGGAAGAAGAGTTTGATGAAATTGCGGACGGTAATTTAGACTGGCAAAAAATGCTGAAAAGCTTTTACACACCATTTCACCAAACGGTTGAATCCACTATGGAAAACAGTGAGCGTGCAAGTGGAGAACGTCAGTTAGGAATTGACCCTGCAAGCGGAAAGCCTGTTATTGTTAGGATTGGGAGATTTGGTCCCTTAGCTCAAATTGGCGAAACCAATGAAGAAACCGGAGAAAAATCAACCTTCGCCAGCTTAAGAAAAAATCAAAGTTTAGAAACGATTACACTGGAAGATGCTTTGGATCTGTTTAAACTTCCAATGAATTTAGGTACATACGAAGGCAAAGAAGTTATTGTTGGTGTAGGTCGTTTTGGCCCTTATATTAAATTAGACGAAGCATTTATTTCGATACCAAGAACCATTGATCCTTTAACGGTTGATATGGAACAAGCCATTGAAATTATTAAGGAAAAGGAATTAGCGGATGCTCCTGTTGCTCATTACCAGGGCAAAGGCGTTACTAAAGGAAAAGGTCGTTTTGGACCATTTATTAAATACGAAGGCTTATTTATTAATGTACCAAGAGCTTATGATTTCGATCATTTATCACAAAGCGACATTAATGAATTAATTGAGAAAAAATTAGAAAAGGAAGCAAACCGTTATATCCAAAACTGGCCTGAAGAAAAAATTTCTGTTGAAAACGCGCGTTGGGGACCACAAATTAAATTTGGTAAATTGATGCTGAAACTGATTAAAAACGGTGGTGGCAAATTTACTCCCGAAGAACTAGCGGCTTTAAGTCTTGAGGAAGTTAAAGCAATGATTATTGCTCAGGTTCCTAAAGCCTTCGACAAAAAGGGTAGCAAAAAAGCAGCTCCTAAAAAAGCAAAAGTGGTAAAAATTGCAGGAGAGAAACCCGCTGTAAAAAAAGCAGCCAGCAAAAAAACAGCACCTAAAAAAGTAGCCGCAAAAAAGGCTCCTGCTAAAAAAGCTGTAGCAAAAAAGAAATAATAAAACATACTCATTTATAGTGAAAGCCATCCCCTAGTTAGCGGATGGCTTTTATTTTATATATTTATCAAAAATAAGTCCTATGAAAAAAATATTTTCACTTTCATTATTACTTTCCTGCGCTATTCCTTTGCTTGCACAGAAAATAACGTATAGCTTCAGCACGCCGTTCGAAACAATAAAAAAACATACAGATCTTGGTTTTTATAAATTTTCGGCCAATGAATATGCCGAAATTTATTACGAGAAAGGCGAAGATATGATCGTGCAGATCTACGATGAAAATTTTAAAAATGTAAAAAAACAGGAAACCATATTGCTCCCTGAAAAAAGCAATAAATTTGCCAATGAGGGTTTTTTCAGTGTAAAAAAAGATTTCTTTTGGTTTTATTCAACCTGGGATAGAAAAACAAAAACAGAGCGTTTATTCGCACTTCCTTTTGATAAGAGCACGTTAAAATTTAATGCCCCTGCAGTTAAATTAGTAGAAACCGGGAGGCTTGATCCTTATAATAAATACCGCTTTTATTACTCAACTGATAGCAATAAATTATTAGTGACTTACAGGGTTAAACCCAAAATAAGGAACGATAAATTAAGCAGGGATATTATCGGATTTAATTTATTTGATGATAAAATGAATAAGTTGTATGCTGCTGAAATTGAAATGCCTTATTCGGAATATGATATGAATAACCTGGATTACGATATTGATTCAAGAGGAAACATATACATACTTGCCGAAGTAAAAGTAAACAATTCTTTAGATGGAGAAGTGAACAAGGACAAGGAAAGCAGAAATGCCTACAGATATGAACTCATTAGAGTAAACCAAAGTAATAATACACTACAGTCCATAAAAATAAATTTAAATAACAAATACACCAATTCTGTAGCGTTGTCTGAAGATCTGAACCATGATATTATTATTACCGGTTACTATTCTGATAAAAGAAATAGCGGAGGTTCTAATGGAGCTTATATTATTCGTTTAGAATATGAAAATAAATCTATTAAAGATATCCGTACTACCTATTGCGAATTCCCTTCTGAGGTGCTAAAAGCCTATGAAAGTGAAAGGGTCAAGAAAAAAATGGATAAAAAAGAAGACAAAGGCGTTGACCTTGAAGCTTCTAATCTGGTATTTGATAAAATTGTTTTTAATGAAGATGGCAGCGTATTGATTATTGGCGAGGAATATTACGTGGTAACACATACCTATTACAATGGCAGAACTTCTTACACGACTTACACTTATTACTATAATGATATTTTGGTTTTAAAAGCCGATAAGAATGGTAAAACATTATGGTGCAATAAAATTCCGAAACAACAGTCCGGCTCAGGTACCGCCGATCTTTCATATCATCATCACAACTATAATGGAGAAGATTACTTTTTTTATTTAGATAATATCAAAAATATTAACCTGCCCTTAACCGAAGCTCCCGCAGCGCATTCCAGTGGAGCCGGTGGGTATTTGACTTGTGTAAAAATAGATCAGGCGGGGAAAATGATCAAAAAATCGATCTTTAATATTAAAGATGAAGAGATACATGTTTATCCAAGATACTTTGAATCTGTAAGCAATAATGTGATCGTAGATCGCTTAAGAGCAGATAAAAAAGAATCAAAGATTTTTAAAATTGAGATAAGGTAAATATCCCGTTTCATAAATAAAATGCGGCCCATTAAGCCGCATTTTTTACTTAAAAACAAACCGTAATAGCCACTCTTCCCCAACCATGATCTACACCTCTTACAAATTCCGGTGTAATATAATAACGATTGTATTCGAAGCTCACACGTTGTATTGCCAGAGTTAAACCCGCCATCCCATCATAAACAACCCGGCTTATATCACCGTTAGGAACTGTAAAATAACTGTTCGTGTTAAATAATCCTCCCTGCATGGTAGCATTATAACCAACGGCTCTTGCATTGGCTTTAAAAACAATGTATAGTTTAATTTTTTTAGGATTGTTTTTATCTAATCCTAAATTCTTAAAATAAGGGCTAAACAGCCCTGCCCTCGCATGAATCCCCAAAGTACCATCGGTGTATAACGTTCCTGCTCTTACCGATACATTTGCCATGAGTTCTGCATACGTTGTATAAATGAGTGCCTTTTCATATTTAACCCTGTAATTAATAATATAATCACTGGCAATTTGTGCTTCCCAACCCAATGGCCTGATATTTTCCAATGCCTTATGAATGGCTTTTTGCTCATCTTCGCAGCGGGCGCAGGGGCCAATAATTCCCAGGTCTAACTGCGTTTGCAGAGATTGTTTTTTTGGAGCATCCAGTGAAATTAAAAAGTGTGAAACAAAGGCTGTTGCAGCAAAAGGGCGTTCCAGGTAATTAACCGTATCGTAACGAATGCTTTTTGGTGTAAAACAATCCTGCTCAAAATTAATTCCATAATAATTTTTTGCTCGCTTCCCCAGTGGAACTAAAGCATAAGACAATGGAGAATATTTAATATACCTGGTAATGACCTGAAATTGAATTCCCTGTGTATAGTAGCGGTCTGTAGCACTAAAAAAATCATTATCGTAATTCAGCCTAATGTAATTTTCTGTTTTTACAATGGAATCCTGAAACTGACCATATCCCATATTGCCAATTAATATTAAAACGATTATGATTTGACCAAGCTTTCTCATAATTTTATGTACGTAAACAATCGAATTTCAGTTTAAGATTATTTCAAAAATAAATAAACTATTACTTATATAATGTGTTTCTACCAATATGCTAGGTTTTCGATTTTCCAACTATAATAAACCGAACCAAACACCTTTTGATAAGTTGTTTGACCTGTTTAAGCAACTCATAACATACACCAGTGGCGATTTTGATGAAGCAATCAGTTGGTTAACAGAATTAGACAAGGAATATAAATTAACCGAACCGGATTATGGTATTGGTGATTTTATTCAGGAACTAAAAGACAGAGGCTATATAACAGAAGAAGATCCTCAAAATGGCGGTATAACTATTACATCAAAAACGGAACAAGCTATTAGGCAACAAGCCCTCGAACGTGTTTTTGGTAAATTAAAGAAAGGAAAATCGGGGAATCACTCCACCAAATTTACCGGTAGCGGTGAGGAATTAAGCAGTGATATCAGACCCTTTCAGTTTGGTGATTCACTGGAACAAATTTCTATGCTCGAATCATTTAAAAACGCGCAGGTCAATAATGGGATCGGTGATTTTATAATGACCGAAAATGATCTGGAAGTAAAAGAGAAGGAACATAAAACGCAAACGTCTACCGTATTAATGATAGACATTTCGCACTCCATGATCCTTTATGGTGAAGACAGAATTACTCCTGCAAAAAATGTAGCCATGGCACTAGCGGAGCTAATCAAACAACGGTATCCTAAAGACACCCTCGATATTATTGTGTTTGGTGATGATGCCTGGCAAATTGAAATTAAGGATCTTCCCTACTTACAGGTTGGCCCGTATCATACCAACACAGTTGCTGGACTTGAGCTGGCAATGGACCTGTTAAGAAGAAGAAAAAATGCCAACAAACAAATTTTTATGATCACCGATGGAAAACCAACTTGTTTAAAAGAACATGGCAGCTATTATAAAAATAGTTTTGGTATTGATCAAAAAATATTAAATAAATGTTTAACACTTGCGCAAAATTGCCGTAAGCTTAAAATACCTATTACCACCTTTATGGTAGCAAGTGATCCTTATTTACAAAAATTTGTCCACGAGTTCACGGAAGCCAATAATGGCAAGGCTTTTTATACAACACTGGAAGGTCTTGGAGATTTTATCTTCGAAGATTTTGAACGAAATAAAAAAAGAAATATTAAATAAAAATAATCAGGAAACCATTAGGTTACTGAAATGACAGTAATAAAACACATATGAAACATATAAAAACATTAGGTCAATTAAAAGAATCGGGTTACGTTTCAAAATCTATTAAAGATGAATTGCGTGATAACCTGATTGAAAAAATAAAGAAAAAAGAAACTATTTTTAAAGGGATCGTCGGTTATGAAGACACCGTAATTCCTGAAATAGAAAGAGCTATTCTTTCGCGCCATAATATGAACTTATTGGGATTACGCGGCCAGGCGAAAACACGTATTGCACGCCAAATGGTTGAATTACTGGATGAATACATCCCGGTGATTGAACACAGCGAACTCAACGACGATCCCTTACATCCTTTATCCACTTTTGCAAAAGGAAAAATAGCTGAATTAGGAGATCTTACTCCTATAACATGGTTGCACCGTTCGGAGCGTTATGTTGAAAAGCTTGCTACACCGGATGTTTCCATTGCCGATTTAATTGGGGATGTGGATCCCATAAAAGCGGCTAATTTAAAATTGAATTATGCCGATGAGCGTGTAATCCATTATGGAATTATACCAAGAAGCAACCGCTGTATTTTTGTGATTAACGAATTACCCGATCTTCAGGCACGTATACAGGTAGCCTTATTTAATATTTTACAGGAAGGGGATATTCAGATCAGAGGATTCAAATTACGGATCTCTCTGGACATAGAATTTATTTTTACGGCTAACCCGGAAGATTACACCAACCGTGGGAGCATTGTAACACCACTCAAAGACAGGATCGGTAGTCAGATCTTAACCCATTACCCAAAAAGTATTGAGTTGTCAAAACAAATTACCGCACAGGAAGCAAAATTAAGTACTCACCAAAAAGAAAACATTGAGGTGGGAGATTTGTTAGCGACTTTAATTGAACGTGTGGCATTTGAGGCACGTGAAAGTGAATTTGTAGATTCTAAAAGTGGGGTGTCTGCCCGTTTAACTATTTCAGCGTATGAGAATTTAGTAAGTACTGCGGAAAGACGTATGCTCATGAATAATGAAACATCAACGGTTACACGTATCAGCGACCTGATGGGAATTATTCCTGCCGTTAACGGAAAAATAGAATTGGTTTATGAAGGAGAACAGGAAGGTGCCGGAATTGTAGCTCAGAATTTAGTTGGAAAAGCCATTAGAAATGAATTTTTAGAATATTTTCCGGATCCCGCAAAACTAAAAAGAAAAAAAGATGCCAGCCCTTACCAACCTGTTATTAATTGGTTTGGAGAAGGTAACAGCATCGACCTGATGCTTTTGGAAACCCAAAAAGACTATCAGAAAACACTTGAATCGATCCCTTCCTTAAAAGAACTGGTAGAAACACATATTCCAAAACTTAATAAAAGCAATAAATTAATTGCTATGGAATTTGTGTTGTTTGGATTAGCGGAGCACTCGTTAATTGGTAAAAACCAATTAGAACGCGGCACACAGTTTAAAGATATTTTAGGATCGATGTTCAACGAAAAGGATTTTTTCGACGGGCAAGAGAATTAATATATAGCCTCATTGCTTCATACCCTGCAATGACGCACTCTGTTTTTTTTATGTAATAAAATGTAACTGCTTGCATAATTTTCTATTTTTGTATCACACATGAAAGCAGCAAGCTTAAGCACTCTAAAAAAAGAATTACAGGAACTTCCGCAAAAACAGCTGGTGGAGCTTTGCCTTACGCTTTCCAAGTACAAAAAGGATAACAAAGAGTTTTTAGATTATTTGCTTTTCGAAGCACATGATAAACCTAACTTTATCCTTGAGGTCAAAAAAGAAATTGATGAACATTTTATTGAATTAAAACATCAGGCTAATTTATATTATGTAAAAAAAAGTCTGCGTAAGTTATTACGGATCATTACCAAATACTCTAAATACATTGCGGATAAAGGCTTATCAGCAGAAATGCATTTATATTTTTGTGAAAAATTAAAGAGTTCAGGAATTCCTTATCATAAAAGCCAGCTGCTGGTAAACATGTACGACCAGGAAATTAAAAAGATAACGGTGTTGATTTCAGGCCTGCACGAAGACTTGCAACAGGATTATATTAATGATCTTAATAAAATAACAGAATAGCTAAATTACAGATACTTAATCTTCTTTTAAGTATCTGTAAATCTCTCTATCCGGGATATTCCTATTGTACTTTAAACACATTAGTTTCCACCCAGCTTCTGCCCCACTCTTCGTGCTCTTGTTCATTCCACAATTCAGGGTAAAAAATACGTTTTTGGAAACGCGGAGGTAAATATTTTTGCCAGTTAGTTCCTCCCGTTGCAGGAGCATCACCGTCTTTTTGTTGTAAGTACCTTACCGCACTTTTATAATGCATTAAAGGCCAGTTAATATTAACATTAACATCCAGTTCTTTTAAAGCATTAATTAATTTAAGGTTTTTCTGATCTTCTGCCGACAAAGATTTATACTTGGCCCACATATTTTTTGTTTGATAATCTTTAGCTAAAGCGATAAACTCACCTGCATATTTTTTCTCAAACTGGTTAAGTGTTAAGGTTTTTTTTCCGGTAGCTAATTCCGTAGCTCCTTTATTCCAGTAAATATTTTGAAATAGTTCTTCAATGCTTGCATTTTTGCCTTTTAAGTCCGGCCTTACATCTTTATCAACCAGGTTAAAAAAATCGGTTGCACAAATTTCTATTTTGCGGTATTGCGCACTTTGGAAACCACTTGCAGGAAGCAAGGCCATCCTATAGCGTAGGAATTGTTCTTTTTCCATTCCATCCACCATAATTTCAAATGATTTGGTCAACGATTCGAAATAACGGTTTACACGGTTTATTCTTACAGCAAAATAGTTTGCATCCAATTGCTCTTTCCACCCCAGGTCGTGCCCATTAGAGGCAATATTTTTACCATTATGAGCAATCTGATGCAATTCATGCAAAGAGAGCTTAAAATACAATTCTGTGATCTGGTGATACATGATGAAAATTTCTTCATCAGGAAAATCCGTTTTAGGATTTTGTAAGGTTAACAGGGTATCAACCTGTATATAATCCCAATACGTTAAATAATTAGTCAGTAAGAGCCCATCTAAGTAACCATCCAGGCTCTGGCCCATTAAAGTATACTTCTCTTCTAATAATTTTACTTTTTTAAGTATGTCCTCGTTTAATTCCATAGCTCCAAAAGTAAAAAAAGGATATTGATTTTAACAATATCCTTCATAATAATTTATAACCTGTTATTTTACCTCGGAAGTGGTGTTTGCCAGGTTTTTAGCACTGATAATGTCGAGTTTCACCGATCCAACCAGCAATTTAGCCTGTGCGCGCAAAGGAACATGATTTTTATCATCTGTGATCCACACATTTAAATCATCTTCTCTTTTAAAAATACGGCCTTTTTGTACAATGGGTCTGAATTTTACGCAATTAAATGTACCAATGTCGCAGCTTATCTGTTCTTTACCTACATACCTGATCTTTAAGGGGAAAATCTCCTTATCTACAATACTGTTTATCGTAAAAATATCTCCTTCTTTAGCATTGGAAAGATCCAGGTTTCTTGCTGCATAAAAAGCAGAGATCATATCCTGGGTACCTTGTGGCACATCTACTTTATCTTCTTTTCCCACATCCACTTTATTGGTGTAGTGATTAAATTTATAATCTTCGTTGATAATATAACCACCTTCATTAACACGTCGTACAAACATCCAGGGCAATAAAGCATCTTTATCAATAAAGGTTTCATAACGATCACGCACTTTAAAGAACCAATCAAATGTCCCTTTAGAATACCCGTTTCCTATAATATGGTATACTTTTCTTCCGGAAACATCCATTACCTGAGGAGACACTTCCAATACGGCCACTCCAGCATCAATAAGCCCATAGTGTAAACGGTAACTTAAAATTTCACCTTCCTTGAACGCTTCATTTTTCGCCACCGGTAAATCTATCGATTGAGGTATTTTATCAGGTATAACCTGTGAAAGTATGGATTCCTGAGAGATATAATACTTAGCAGAACATAATATTAAAACCACTGAAACTACTGCCGTCACTAAAGTTATCTGTTTTAAGTTTTTCATTTTTGAGTTTTCCTTTTTGTTATAATGCCAAAACCTGTGCCAATATAAATTTACGTCTTTTTTTGTTGTTAAAATATGTAAAACGGGCAGAGTATCTTATCTTTGAAAGATGAAGAAAATACTGTTTATGTTAACATCTCCTCTTATAATGCTGGCTTGTTCTAAAAGCCACACAATTACTGAGGTTGCACCATTTAAACATACCCTTAAATTACATGAGAAATTTCACATCACTTTACCCGAAAATCATACAACGGGCTATTTGTGGCAAATGGGAAAGGAATATGATACCAAAGTGGCAGATTATATGAATTCTGTTTGGCACGGAAATGAAAAAGGCGTGGATTTTAACTTTGAAGCAACAGAAAAAGGACAAACTCAGTTGGAATTCACCTTAATAAAATATCAGGACACCCTAGAAACAAAACAGTTTATCATAGAAGTAAATTAATTTTTTGAAAACGGTTATTTGCTCTTTTTCAATTTACCTAAATAGCGTTTGTACAAATCGCTCAGCGTTTCAAACTCTTCTCTGTAAAAAACGCCCACGCCCTGTGTGAAAGGTCCACCGTTATTAATAACCTGGGTATTATCATTACTTCTGTTAAATCCTTTCACCCTGTATCTTCCCGATTGAGATAGTTTGTACTCCAATGTTACATCACCAATTAAGTTGCTGCTATTGGCATTTGAACTGCTTCTTGAGGAATTGGCATTATTGGAAACACCAAAGTTTCCATCAATCACAAGCCGATTATTAAACAATTGTTTATTGAGGGTAAGATCCAGCTCATCCCTGCTCAAGCCGGTACCTGGCCGGTAATTCACGCCCACATCAATATCTTTGGTAACGCCGTTGAGCCAATTACTTAGTTTATTGCTTAACATCTCCGAGCTGGTATTAGCTGCTGCTCCACCTGCTGTAATACCACTTCCTGCAGTAGCTCCGGAAACCGGTGTAATAAAACTCCGAAGTAATAATAAGGAAAACACCTGCCTGTTCAATTCATTTTCATCCATTAAAATACTTTTAATAGCGGAACGTGAATTTTCGTCAATAGTTGGTAAGTCAATTCCAAACGTAATATCCGGCGCCATTAATTTATTTTTCATGTACAACTTACAATCCACCGTATAGCGTTTCCCGGACGAATCGGCAGGATAAATGGGCCTCACAGAAGCTCTTTGCCGGTAAATAGCCGTAATATCAATATTTGCTTTATACACACTGCCATTCCATTTTATGGAACTTCCTTTTTGAATCTCAAACTTTTTGGTAACAAAATTCTCCAGCGTAAAAAGGTAATCGCCCGCTGTAAGCACATAATCGCCATACATATCGAATTTACCTTTTGAGTTTATTTTCATATTTAAGTTTCCTTCTCCGCGTGCCTTGATCACATCACCCGATTTTTCATCAAATATCAATTGTACCTCCGCATCGGGGGTTGCTTCTAAATTAAAATCAAGAGAAAACCCTGCGCCCGTAGCAGTTTTTACCACTTTTACAGTATCCTTGGTTATAAAACGGATGAACTCATTATTTCCTATTTCCGACGGACCATCCAAAGGAATATAGAACCGTGTTCCTCCTGCCGTTTTCATATTCAATTCCATTTTTATATCGTCTATAAAACCATATATACCGGCATTACCGGAGGCAAACGCAGTTCCATAAAAATCCTGGTTATTTGCCGAATTGGTATTAAGCAACATTAATTTGTTTGTATTGATGTCAAAGTCAATACGCATATCCTTGAAATTATTATGGAAAATATTTCCGTATACAAGCCCCAGGTTTCCAAACTTATCTCTTATCTCAATGTTTTCGAAGTTAATTTGTTTAGGGTACACATCTACATTCCCGCTTACTGAATATTGTACATTAAGGTAATCGATGAGCATTACACATTTAAAGAATTTTAATTTTGCCGTAATCTGTGGATTTGCAGGTGTACCGGTTACTCTTCCATGCCCATTCAAATAACCCACTTTAATGGTTAAAATATCTTTTAAATAAGGTTGAAGAAGCGATACATCAAAGGGTTCTGCTTTAAAGGTAATATCTAAATTATCTTTTTCCTGTTTTGGAAAATAATATCCTTCAAACTGAATATTTTTCATCAGGTTTCCATCAAAGTCTTTAGAAAAAGCAGAAAAGCCATTGATCTTTACGACTTCTTTTTCCGGATCATAAGTACTCTTCACCTCAGCATTACCAATGAGTTTATTATTAAGCATTAGTCCATTAAAATTAAAATCGCTGTTAATAATTTTTTTACCAAACACCCCATAAATACTGGTATTACCCGTGAAGGTACCGTCCAGCGAAATTTGAGATTTTGCCAATAGTCCATTGAACTGACTCAATTTAAAATTCTGAATGAATACATCAAATTTCTCCGTACTATCAGCCGATAGCCTTCCATCCAATGTAATTAGCTGGTTTTGATTATAGAACGTAATCGGTTTGATCGTCATGTAAAATGACGTATCGATGGTAATGTTATTGGGTTTAATTAATTGCCATGTACTATCTGCTACAATAAATTTCACTTTATTGAAATCTATTTCTGCCAAACTATTTCCAAAAACAATGTTTCCGGAAATATCTCCTTCGTTTCTCGGAAGTTGGTTGTTATTCCAGTCGATATCAAACTTCGTTAATTTATCGTTCGCAACAATATCCAGAGATGGATTTTTAAAAGCAAAACTATCCGACACATTAATACTGTTGGCCGCATAATAAATACTAACTCCATGCACCAGTGAATTAATATTTATTTTATTCTCTTTAAATTTCACTCCTGCATATTCAATTAAATCGCTGTTGGTTTTAAGGTATAAATAACTGATAGAGGCATCGAAAGACCCCTCAATCGTCGTATTTGGACTTATCATTAAATTCTTTAAAAACAATTCTTTGACGATGGTAAAATTTTTAATTTTAACGTTTATATCTGCTCTATCACTGTAAATATAGCGTGTATTTGTTTTTATAAAAGTGGGGAAATATGAATTCAGATATTGCGTAAACGCCTCGGGCAATGTGCTCAACTTATACTTCCCGCTTAATTCAGCATTCACAATATCTGAATTAAGTTTTATGTTTTTTATAACGTCTTGTTGGTTGAACTCAAGATTGAAAGTAGACAACGTATACTTCTTTCCATTTGTTTTGTAGATGGTATTATCCAGATTTATCTGCCCCGATAAATTATCTAAATTATCTCCTTCGAGCTTAATAAATATTTGGGAAGACACTGTACCATTTAACTGTGGTGTTGTGAAATTTGTTTTTTGAAGATCGAAATTATTGATGGTAGAAATAAAATCGAATTTTGGTAATTTGTTATTAAAATCAATGCTTCCATTGAAGTCGAAGTTTGCACTGGAATCCTGGCTTACCAGCTCTCCTTTAAATTTTTTGTCTTTAAATAATCCATCGATCTTTAAATTATCATACCTGTAATTATTGTAGGTAATCGATTGAACAGTACCATCAAACTGGGTATCGAGCTCTTTTAAGGTGATTCCTTGCCCCTTTACTTTTGCGTTAAGCGATATAGGCCCCACAATATTTGAATTGGAAAAAAGTTTTGAAAAATCAAAAGCAGTAGTACTGATAGATCCTGAATATTGAACAGGAGATACTGTGGATGCGCTGTTAACCTGAATATCGGTTCTAACGGCTCCTATATTGGTTTTAAAAGTGCCATAGGTAGCAAAGTTATTCATAAAGCCGTCGAACTTCCCTTTGTAATTGATAACACCCAGTTTACGAAGTTCCTTTGGCAGTTTTAAATAAGTAGGTTTATCAAACGGAGGCACAGGAATTTTTTCAAGATCTGTAATAGAGGTCGATAATTTTTCCGCATCAAAATGGATATACGATTTATCAATATCAGGTAAACCGGTAATGCTCATATCACCTTTAAACTGTGTATGGTCTTTATACCTAACATCCATGGCTGTTCCGCTCAAATCGTTCACATAGCCACGTACTTTTCCTTTCAGAGAAATAACCTCTTTAAAATCGTTTAACTCTTCTGCAAAATAAGCAATATCCTTAAAGCTCACAGAAGTACTATCTTTTAATCTGCCTTTAATATAAACCTTATTTATAAAATCGAGGTAGTCTTCCCAGGTAGAATAATTAAATGAAAAACGCCCTCTTACAACACTATTAGCGGTTCTTAAATACAGGCTATCACACCGCAAAATAGTAGAAGAAACCAATGCTTTGGTGGTAAGATTTTTTAGCTCTATACCACATTGTTCAACGGCATTCAAATTGGTGATCTGTCCAAAAATACTATCTCCTCTAAAATCAATATCCGAAATTCGACCGTATACTTTTGATACATGAATGTTATTATAATTCATGTTCCTTACCACTCTATCTGTATCACGCATTAAACGATAAGTAAAATCCACGTTTTGAAGAGAAAGGGCTCCATAGGTAATTTTCCAGGGAGAAGTGGTGGTGTCTTTTTTAGTGCTTGGTCCCGAATCAAAATAATCGGCGAGGAACTGAAAATTCCAGTCGGGTTCGCCTACATACTTTACCAGCTTTACCTTTACATTGTTCAATGTAGCTTCATGAAGATCCAGTTTATATTTTTTGTAATCAAATTTCCGGACATTAATGGTGATGCTTTTTCCACTCACCAAGGTATCGTGGTGCATGTCTTCCAGAAATACATTTTCGAGCGTCACATTTTTAAAGAACGAAAATTTAAGTTTCCCGATCTCTACACGTGTCCCCAGTTCACTACTTAAATACCCTGTGGCACGGTGAGCAGCCCAGGTTTGAAATGTTTCTGTTTGTAAAGCCAAAAACAACACCCCTGCCATAAAAAAGAAGAATACCATTAAAAACAAGGCTGTTTTTCCTAATATTCTCGTA
This sequence comes from Bacteroidia bacterium, assembly GCA_963422675.2. Classification (GTDB taxonomy): domain Bacteria; phylum Bacteroidota; class Bacteroidia; order B-17B0; family Aurantibacillaceae; genus UBA4416. The sequence goes on along the minus strand of CAXVYS010000029.1, from coordinate 24,133 downwards.
ATTTTACCAAGCATTTTCATCGACTATAAAAATAATGAATAATACCGAGGATATATTGATTTTAGGAATAGAATCCAGTTGTGATGATACCTCGTGCGCTGTTGTAAAAAACAACTTGTTATTATCCAATATTACCGCAAACCAGAGTATCCATGAGCAATACGGCGGTGTTATTCCTGAACTTGCAAGCAGAGATCATCAAAAAAATATTATTCCGGTAGTTGATGCTGCGTTAAAAAATGCTAAAGTAAATCTTTCGCAGCTGTCTGCTATAGCCGTAACCAGAGGCCCCGGGCTCAGCGGAAGTTTATTGGTAGGCATCTCAGTTGCAAAATCTCTCTCGCTTGCATTAGGTATTCCGTTGATTGAAGTCAATCATATGCAGGGCCATATTTTAGCTCATTTTATTGAAGAAGAACAAACGGAAAGCATTAAACAGTCGGCAGTAAGCAATAAACTGATGACTGATGACTCCCAACTGCTTGCTCCCACTTTTCCTTTTTTATGTTTAACGGTAAGTGGCGGCCATACACAAATAGTAAAGATTACCTCTCATTTACAGTTTGAATTATTAGCTGAAACCGAAGATGATGCGGTTGGCGAAGCTTTTGACAAAGCCGCTAAGATACTGGGCTTACCATACCCCGGAGGACCATTGATAGACAAGTACGCTAAACTGGGGAATGCTGAAACCTATAAATTTCCTTTTCCGAAATTGAGTAATAACAATTATAGTTTTAGCGGCATTAAAACTGCTTTTTTATATTTTATACAAGAGCAAACGGCTTTAAATGCTGATTTTGTAAAGGAAAATTTATATGATATCTGCGCTTCTTACCAGGCACACCTGATAAAGTATCTGTTGAAAAATTTGTTGGCTGTGGCCAAAGAGCATCAAATTAAAGAAGTTGCTATTGCAGGTGGTGTATCAGCTAATTCAGGATTAAGAAGGGAATTGGAGTTATTAGGTAAAAAACACCAATGGAAAACATACATTCCCAAATTTGAATATTGTACAGATAATGCTGCTATGATTGCCATTACTGGGTATTACAAATTTTTGAATAAGGAATTTTGCGGTTTGGATGTTACGCCGTTGGCGAGATATCATATCTAATACGTTTTCCGCAGATAACGCATATGTTCGCAGATTTTTTCTTTGTGATTCGTCACACAATTGCTCTCTATACCTTTGTGGTGAAAAAACTACTTAGTATTAAACTCATTCATACACCTTGCCAAACCTATAAATGTAAAGGCTTTTACGGCATCGGCAGCTATTTTAATTCTATCGTTCAGAGTCTTCTTTTCATCATCATTCCATTCTCCCAACACATAATTTACCTGGTTTCCTTTTCCAAACTCATTACTAATACCAAATCGTAAACGGGCATAATTAGTAGTATTCAGGGTTTCCTGTATGTTTTTTAAACCGTTGTGCCCGCCATCACTACCTTTTGGACCTAACCTTATTTTACCAAACGGAAGTGCCAGTTCATCTACCAATACCAAACAATTTTCCAAAGGAATTTTTTCGGCCTGCATCCAGTAATTCATGGCTTTACCACTTAAATTCATATACGTGGTAGGTTTTATCAATACCAGTTGTTTGCCTTTATACTTCAATTCGGCAACATCTGCTAACCTATCCGGCTTAAATTTAAGATCGTGTTCTGCGGCAATAAAATCTAAAATTTCAAAGCCTATATTATGCCGTGTATTCGCGTATTCGTCGCCAATGTTCCCTAATCCAATTATTAAAAACTTACTCATCTGATAAAGGTATTTATTTAACAAAAAAACAACTTTTTTTCATCGGTTTACCGTCCCCGAAAATAATTTTTAATTTATTTTGTAATATAAAATTAATGCTTATACTTGCATCATCGTAAAGATGACTACATTTTTTCCAGTAGTATAAAATTCACAAGAAACATTATTAAAAACAACTCTTTTTTTAATTATCATTCCCTTTATTAAACATAACTATGTTTGAAGCATTAGATTTAACGAGCAGAGCTTTGCCTCAGCTAAAAGACATTTGTAAACAATTTGGCATTGATACTAAAGGTTTGGCGAAACCAGACATGGTTATAAAGATAATTGAAGCACAAGCGGCAAATCCTGAACTGGCAAGTCAATTACAAAGTCAGTTTCCTAAAAAAGAGTTGGCATTAGCTGTTGTAGAGAATGTAAATCCTGCACCGGAAAAAAAACAAGAAAAATCAACAGAGCCTAAAATAAAAAAGCCCCGCATTCAAAAGCCTGCTGAAGGATATTCAAAAACTGAAAAAAACCCTTACGAAAGCGACGATTACAATAAATCCTTTGAACCGGCATTACCAATAGCTCAGCCTATAGCTGAAAAATCTGTAGTAAAGGAAGTTTCGGAAAAACCTAAATTCGAAAAAAGAGAGAACCGTCAACCTGAACAACAAAAACAACATCAGCAAAAACAAAAATTTGTTGCACCTGAAACTACTCACGAAATAAACACCGTGGTTAATAATGATTTAGCCATTAATATAGAAGCAGAAGAAAAACCTCAAACTCCGGATGGCATGGAAAACCATGACAATAAAGAGAATAAGGACAATGAAAATAAACACTTACCAAAACCTGAAAAAGTATATTACAATTTTGATGGTATTGCCATTGGTGAAGGGGTTTTAGAAATGATGCCTGATGGATATGGTTTCTTAAGAAGTTCTGATTACAACTATTTAAGCTCTCCGGATGATATTTATGTATCACAATCGCAAATTAAATTATTCGGTTTAAAAACCGGTGATGTCGTAAGAGGTGGTATTCGTCCTCCGAAAGACGGAGAAAAATTCTTTCCTCTGGTAAAAGTAGATGAGATCAACGGAAGAGAACCTTCGTATATCAGAGATCGTGTTCCCTTTGATTATTTAACTCCCCTGTTCCCAAGTGAAAAATTAAAATTAACAGGCCATCCTACTCAAACATTAAGCACCCGTATCATTGATATGTTTGCGCCTATTGGAAAAGGGCAGCGTGGTTTAATTGTAGCGCAACCTAAAACAGGTAAAACAGTTTTATTAAAAGATATTGCAAATGCCATTGCTTATAATCACCCCGAAGTTTATTTAATTATTTTATTAATTGATGAACGTCCGGAAGAGGTGACAGATATGGCGCGCAGCGTGAGAGCAGAAGTAGTATCTTCTACCTTTGATGAGCCTGCAGAAAAACACGTTAAAATTGCGAACATCGTTTTAGAGAAAGCAAAACGAATGGTAGAATGCGGACATGATGTGGTGATCCTATTAGATAGTATTACACGTATGGCCCGCGCCTATAACACCGTTGCGCCCTCAAGTGGTAAAGTATTATCGGGTGGTGTGGAAGCAAATGCTTTACAAAAACCAAAACGGTTTTTCGGTGCAGCCCGTAAAATTGAGAATGGCGGATCGTTAACCATTATTGCTACTGCTTTAACGGAAACAGGTTCTAAAATGGACGAGGTTATTTTTGAAGAGTTTAAAGGAACCGGTAATATGGAATTACAGTTAGATCGTAAAATTGCTAACCGTCGTATTTTTCCTGCCGTTGATTTAACTGCTTCTTCAACACGAAGAGATGATTTATTATTAAGCAAAGAAATGCTCTCCCGTTTATGGGTATTGCGTAAACATTTAGCAGATATGAATCCTGTAGAGGCAATGGAGTTTTTACAAAACCAGATCAATAAAACACAAACCAACGAAGAGTTTTTAATTAGCATGAATGGCTAGTTAAAAATTCATTCCACTATTATAAAGATCCTTATTTCCTTTTATCATGTTTAAGAACAGAGCCCTACAACTTGGAATTGCTTATAGCATAGTAATTATTATTTATAAACTCGCTATTATATTAAGTGGGAATGCTTTAAGTAGATTTAGTTTTTATTTTTCCACCATTGTAGGCGTGTTATTTATTATCCCTTTTATCTTCTTTACCATCAAGTTAACCCGTGATGATAAGGGGGGTTATATTGGCGGCAAAGAAGGACTTAAAGCAGGTTTTTTAATGGCAGTGATCTCTGCTGCGATTTTATCGGTTTATAACTATATAGAGTTTGAATGGGTTTGGAGAAAACTATCAGTAGATTATTATAACAGCATTGACTTTAAATTATTTTTAGCTAAAAACAAGCAAATTAAACCTGAAGAATATCCTTCGAAAATTGAAGCGGCGATTAAGGAGATATCTGCTTTTAAAGCTATGACAGGAAAACTATCGATGATGTTATTTATTAGCCTCGGAACCTCCTTTATATGTGCGTTTAGTTTAAAGAAACACAGGGCTTAATTACTGATTACTCCGCAATAATAAATTTTTCCTTTAATACAATTTTACCCCTTTTATCTGTTATAGATATAAAATAGATGCCATTGTTCAATTTTGCAATGTCGCTTAACAATACACTCTTTTCTATATTTTCTTCTAACGCGGTTTCTATTTCACAGAGAGATCTTCCAAAACTATCGGTGATCTTTACATTAAATGTATTGATGTAATTAGCCATCATATGCAATCTGCATTCTTTTGCAGAGGATGGATTAGGCGATATATATGCTGTTGTTTTTGCATTATAATCAATCGAAATAATATTACTGAAGGTTATTCCATCCACATCAGTTTGTTTTAACCTGTAATAATTTATTCCAACCAGGGGTTCTGCATCCGTAAATCTATAATCCTGTATGGTAGTACTGTTAATGGCTCCATCGATTTTACCTATATCATAAAAATCTTTTCCATTGTCAGACTTTTCAATCATAAACTGGTAACTATCCATTTCTGAAGAAGTAGACCAATACAATTCATTTTTTTCATTCACATTAAATCCTTTAAAGCTTAACAAATTAAACCCAAGAGTGGTACAGTTCAGAGTAGCTCCTCCTGATAAATTCCAGTCAAGAACAAAAGGAGTTCCATCTGATGTAAAATTATCTACTAACAAAACATATACCTGTCCAACGGTACCTATAATACCCCTGGTCCACCCATTTATAGTACCATCGGGAGCAGTACCGTCTGTATTTACGGTGCCTGGTGCCGCAAACTGGGGCGATGTTTCCCAGCTGTTATTTCCCATACCCGTATTATAAGAACCGGTTGCACTATTGGTTGTTCCTCCTGAAGCATAAGAACATCTTATAGGAGTTGTTGAAGGCGGGCAAATGGTGTTGAGTGTCGAGCCCACTGCGTAAGGCCCCCATAAAGCCCAATCATAATCAATAGCTCCGCCGGGAGAAATAGTTAAGCCAAAATTACCGGAAGCACTGGGAGAAAAAGCATACCACGAAGACTGATGCTCTACACTAAGGCATCCCTGATTTGTACCGCTTAATTCCTGTGTACCAAAACCACTTGCATTACCCGGCACTGTTTGGTCATTACAAATAGTTACACCTCCACTGCAATCCAACGGAGGACATGAAGAAGCTGTTGTAAAAGAAAATGTAGAACAACCGCTGGATGCGCCCACCGCATTTGTTGCCGTAATTTTCCAATAGTAAGTCGTACTTGAAGACAATGTCCCTACATTATAGCTGGTAACATTTCCTACATTTAAATTATTTGCAATATTAGTTGCCGCTGCATTTGTGCCATAGGAGAGACTATAAGACGTAGCTCCATTTCCACAAGTACTTGCAGGAGCAGTCCATACCAGTGAAATATTGGATGAACACAGGCCGGTGGTACTATTTGCAGGTGATGTTAAGGTAGGGCATCCTGGTGCAGAACTGGCTGAGCCCGCAGTAATTTGAGTCACATCCATTGCCACACAATTTGAATTACTGCCATTACATGTTACACCCGAGCCCCTATCAATCAATATTCGGATAACACCATTAAAAGTAGCTGTATAAGTCATTGTTTCCTGATTTGTTGTGCAATTGTCAGAATTTTGAAATGTCAATGCAGCTCCACCGGCATTATTAAAAATAGTGATGGCTGTATTACCGCTACCAGAGCTGGTTCCACAGGTAGATATTGAATAGGTTGCTCCGTTACAAACCGTAACGGTATTGTAGTCTCCAAAAAAATTACAAGAGGTAGATTGTGTATTGCCAACACCCGTTGGTGTTAAATCAGCCCAAAAAACATTGTTGTTAGGACATTGCCCCAGCATTCCTTTACATACGAATACAAGGCTTACTAATAAAGTGTAATATATTTTTCTCATGAATGAAGGTTAAAATTTACAAAGCTCCCATACCTGGGATTTTTTTCTATAAATTAATAAATCTGTTGATGCATTTCCTGTGTTGCCCAGTATGGGCGGGTATATCTCAAGGTAATCGATAAACGAAGGATTATTTTTAAAGAAAAAAACCATATTAGCTATTTCTGCTTCTGATAATAACGTTAATACAAATCCATATTTATCATATTTTCTTACAAACCTCTCTGCCGGAAGTCTGTTATGTTCATAGTCTCTAAGATTAAAACCAGCTAAATAAAAAGGATCATATTCCTTTGGTAAAGCAGTTAACGTGTCTATTTTATATGATTTCATGTATTTTATAACCAGGTATGAAAAACGATCAAAATCAGCCGTTCTAACCGAATCCAGATAATTAGCCGGGTAATTCATCAAAATACCGGGATTATAGACTAAATTCTGAGCAATTGCTCTATTTCCAAAAAACGAAATAAAAAGAATTACACTCATTTTATTTAAATATGTTTTATATTTTAAAGTGCCCATGTAAATGAATTAATGCGTTACTTATGAAGTTAATATTTTTTCCTCCTAAATTAAATAGCTTTTATCGACACTTATAAACGATTAATCGTTAATCTAATACGATTCAGTATTTTTCTATAATCAAACTTTTTAGTTTACTAAAAGATTTAACATTTTTTAATAGCTCGTCTAATTTTGTATTTTTTAAGTGTTTAGATAAATAACACCTCTTATATAAGTATATAAAATATTGGCTTTAAATTATTTAGGTTTTTTACTTTTTATTTTGTTTTTCAAAAAAAGACTTAATGATTTAGGATTATCATTTTAAGCAAAGATTACAGTTTTTGGAGAGTTCAGAAAAACTATGAAACTTAGTCACGTAAATAATTTTTAATGAGGCTTCTTCTATACTTTTTTTTTCTGACATCGTTTTTACAACTTAAGTCGCAGAGCGGTTTTACAGACCCTTTTCAAAACCCAGTGATACTGCAACACTATGATGCCCAAGAGCTAACATCGATCCGGCAAACTGATAGTGTAAAATTTAATACCATTCGTTACTACTATACGCAATCCTTTACTCTTGAAGAGGTGAGTTGTAATTGTATTCCTCCAACGCCGGCAACCTTTGATGTTTCTAATTACGAATATTTGAGAAAAAAAGAAGTGCGTTATGAACGTCACTTCGAAAAATATGGCTTTAAACTAACCCTCTTATCCATAAACGAATTACAGTATCAACTCCCCATTCATGATAAATAATTTGAGATATCCCCTACACCTAAACGTTTTATATTTTATTTTAATCATAGCATTTACCAAGGCAAAGGCTCAGAATTACTCGTCGGGTGGCGGGCCTTATTTTACCTGCTCAGGTACATTTTACGATAATGGTGGAATTTCAAACTATGGTAATAACCAAAGTTATACAACCACTATCTGCCCTTCTACAGTTGGTCAATGTATCAGCGCTGCTTTTACGGCTTTTAGTTTAGAATCGGGTTTTGATTATTTGACCGTTTATGATGGTAATACCACTTCTGCTCCAATGATTCCTGGCTCGTCATTTTCAGGTACTTCTCCGGGTACGATCAAAGCAACCACCATAAATACGTCGGGTTGCCTTACTTTTAAATTTGTTTCAGATGGCCAAACAACATCCTCCGGCTGGAAAGCTACGATTAGCTGTGGAACATGCGGTACCTATCCAACAACAGCCTCGCAACAGGATTGCATCGGCGCCAATACCATCTGTGGTAATCAAAGTGTATCAGGCACAAGCCTTGGTTCAGGAAGTTTTAATGATGTTAATTCAGGCCTGGGTAATAGTGGTTGCTTAAATGATTATGCCAGCACACCCAATGGGAATGCCGAGCATCAATCACACTGGTATTATTTTTCTCCATCAAGTAGTGGTGCTCTCGGAATGACCATTGCGCCATCAGCCTCTTCTACCGATTATGACTGGGCCATTTGGGGACCTTATGTAAACTTACCCTGTCCTCCTTCTACAGCTCCCATACGTTGCTCATCCGCAAGTTCTTCCAACTCAAGCGGTGGTGCTACAGGGATAGGTAATGGAGCAGGTGATGCGGATGAAGGCGCAGGAGGTGACGGCTGGGTTTCATCCATCAATGTTGTTGCCGGACAAAAATATATTTTGATGCTCGACAACTGGAATGCAACAAGTGCGCCCTATACTTTGAGCTGGCAATTAGCTGGAGGAGCATCCTTAGATTGTGCGCTTTTACCCATTGAACTGGTTTCTTTTACCGGAACCAATGAAACAGATTTCAATTTAATTAAATGGGTAACTGCTATTGAAAAAAATAATGAATCTTTTATGTTGGAAAGATCTTTAGATGGTTTTAACTGGGAAACAATACATAGTACCCCCGGAAAAAATAATTCGCAACAGTCTACCTCTTACCAATATACAGATTACACTTTTACCGGAAACTCCATTAATTATTATCGCTTAAAACAAACAGATGTTACTGGCCATTTTGAATACTCTCCCGTTATTTCCATTCACGCTTTGGAAGCCTTAAAAACATATGTAAGCAATGTGCACCCTAACCCTACGAATAGTATTGTATCCATTGATTTTTTTACGCCTGTAAAAGGAGAAGCGACTATACAAATCGTTGATTTCACAGGAACTATTGTAAAAACCGACTTTATGCAAGTGGAACCCGGTAAAAATACATTAACCACAAAAATGGACGAACTTAACAGAGGTATTTATATCCTGAAAATCGATTTTGATAAAAGCGGATTTAGTTCTACTACCAGGTTGATCAAAAATTAATTGCCTTTTTTACTACCAACCATATTTTCTTTTTGTTTTTAAAGCAATTAATTAAATATCCTCTAAAAGCCTCTTCTATAAAGGGATTTTCAGAATAGAATTCGTAAAAAATAATCGTTTTTAAACGGTTACAAATAACTATATATGACTCTAAACGACTTACAACCGAATAAACGCTGAGGGCTAACTTACCTTTGTCTCGGCAATTTGATGAAGCGCTTCAAAAAAATCGAACTGCATTAATTTATAGAAAATAATACTAATTTAAAAAACAAACGTCATGAACACATTAAGAAACCGCGTACAGTTAATTGGAAATTTAGGAACAACTCCGGAAGTAAAAGCGATTGCAGGAGGAAAAAAAGTAGCAAAACTGGTTATCGCAACCAATGAAACCTATAAAAACCAAAAAGGAGAAAAGGTAACGGAAACTACCTGGCATAATTTAACTGCCTGGGGTAACAATGCCGAAATTGCTGAAAAATATTTAGAAAAAGGCTCTGAAATTGCGGTTGAAGGCAAATTAAAAAACAACAATTACACGGATAAAGATGGTGTAAAGCGTTACGTTACAGAAATAGAAGTAAGTGAATTTATTATGCTTGGCAAAAAAAATAATTCATAAGAACCTGATAATTCCTTAAAATAAGAAAGGCGATAATTATAACAATTATCGCCTTTTTTTATGTTTGAATCCTCTTATTTTACCACTAAAATACCATTTGCTAAAAAGCGAATCTCTTTTTTAGGTTCTTTAATTGCATCAATTTCTGATTGAGGTTTTTTTGCATCTTCTGCATAATGTTTTAGTTCAGATACGGAAGTCACTTTAGTAAATGCGATCCCATCTAAAACCACTGTTTTACCTGTAATTTCGGTTGGAACAAAAAACTCATAGTCTTTCATTTTTACGAAAGCTGTATTTTTATCATCAATTACTAAATTCATCCAGCATCCTTTTTTAGAACAGGAGCTTTCTACTTTAGCTTTTATTTTAACGGCAACCGTATCTTTCGATTTTAACATAGAAGGAACTTCTGTAATATTAATAGCTCCTGCCTCCGTAATTTTGGCTCCATAGGTATCTCCCGGTTTAGCCTGACCTGCAGGTGGCTGAGCATTTATAAAATAAGAACAAAAAATAATTGCCAGCAATAAGGTGATTTTTTTCATGTGAACGTGTGTTTAAATATATTGATGGCTAAGGTACAAAAGTTATCCTATAAAATTTGTTTTTGTTTTTTGGAAGATAGGTTCCGGGACCAGGATTTAAAAATTTAGTTCCTCTACTCTACCTGTGTTTCCATTAACATCTGAGTTCTTTTGTTATTATTTAAACACTTGATAACTATTTATTTTAAACCATATGCTATTGTCATTATACGACTTTAATTTCTCCATTTACGAACTCAAAATTAATATCACCGCTTATTTTAAAATCGGAGGTATAGGCATAATCGTTACAGGGCATCCAACCTTTTTTATTTTGGTCTATAATGATAAACAAGCCCAGTTCATCGCCCGCTGCACAAAACCATTCCAGGTTACCAAAATACAAATCAGTTTTCCTGATAGAATTAATTTTGTGATAGATACCGGCAACATTATTTACCGATAATCCAATTTCACTAATTCCCAAAAGCTTTGTGGAATTAAAGGGTTCAGAGATCTCTATTTTTAAATTCTTACGGGCAATAAACTCAACAACATTTTTATCTGCATCATAAAAATAAATAGATTTTGCATTCCAATTTACAAAATCTACTAATTCATTTCCCTGGTAAGTTAAAACTTTCACACGTTGTTTTAACCAGGCAAGCGCTTCATGTTCTTTATTTGATGGAATATTAAATGCAAAATGATATGGTTTTGCCAAGTCGTTATAACAAAAAGTTAAAGTGGAATAGCCAATCTTAAAACTAATTGAATTTTCGCTTTTATTTATAACCGCAAGAGCCAAAACATCCCGGTAGAACTCTATTTGTTCATTGAGTTTACTGGTATAAATCAGGAGTTCCTTAATGATCATGTGAAAAGAGTTGTGGCGGACATTATGTATTCAATATAAATCGCTTCTATAATTTCATTTTTAATTTTGGGTCGGTAGAATGCTTAATCAATCTTAAATGAAACTAATTATAAAGTTAAGCTTATAAAAATACCTTTCAAAAGAATAACCTTAATCTTCATGTCCTTTGGTAGTTTTATCTTTTTGAAGAAGGTATAATTCCTCTTCTTTTTGCATGGCTAGTTTTAAAGAATCGCTGATGGTTTTTTGTCCCAGTTTATCCAAATCGGGCTTTCCGGCATTTACCCAGGCTGTATACCAAAGACTTCCCACCATAATAATACTTTCCCGCATCCGGCGTTCTACCTGGCCTTTTATCATTAAATCAAAGCGATTGGTATATTCAACGGAATACACTTTCATCATCACATTACCTCTGTTTTCATAAGCATACTTTTGATCCTGTGGAAATTGTTTGTTTAACCGGGCTTCGAATTTAAGAACGCTATCCACGGCTAAATGACTACCATAAACTACCTTCCAGGCTGATTTAATTGGCGAATCCACATATCGGGCTCTTCCAACAAAATAATCGTAGTCTTCGGCTTTTAACTCCGGAATTCTGCTTTCCCAAAACCCGTGAATTCCCCTTTGCCCGGTTAACTGCCCGTTATAGTTTTCTGTTGTATGCAAAGGGACATGAGCATCGGCAATGTAATGTCCCAAATCCGCACTATAATGCAGAATCCTATCCAGGTTTTCTTCCTTAAAGGCATTCAGTAATTTGTAATAGTGTTTTTCTATTTGCCATGGAACGATACCATAAGCCATTAAGGTATCTTCGGTATATTTAGCAACCGCTTGTTTCCAGTATTCAGGAACACTATCAAAAGCATGTTCTCCATAATGATCAATATCGATATAATGCCTTGGTGCCTCACCCTCTACTCCGTACCTTCTTTTATCGGGATCCACAGCATGATTGGTAATAAATTCAATATGTGATTTGTAAAAAGACACCATTTCGGGAGGCAATGTAAATACTGCCATACGGTTAATGCGTTTATGTCCGTAAAAGCCCCAGGAGTGGGAATTTTGCTTCGGAATCAAAAGAACAATTCCCAAAGTGACGATGGTAATGATCAGGTATTTTTTCACTGAAACTGTATTTTTAAATTTTGATTCCCATTACCAAAACATCATCTACCTGCTCGTAATTTTTTTTCCAGTTCATAAACGCTTCTTCAATTTTTTCATGTTGTTGTTTCGCCGGAAGCATAGAGATAGAAAGCAGTAGCTCTTTTAAATTCTTCGACATAAACTTCTTGCCTTCATCACCACCAAACTGATCGGCATAACCATCGGTGAATATATATAAACAATCGTTTTTAAGTAAGGTTACTTTGGTTGTATCAAACTCTTGATCATCTGCAGTAAAGCCCGCAATGGCTGTTTTATTGGCTTTGTACTCTATGAGTTCATTATTTCTTATGAGGTATAAAGGCCTGTTAGCTCCTGAAAATTCTACTTCCTGTTGAGAGGCATTAAATTTTAAAAGGGCGATATCCATTCCATCCTTTTGCTTGGAAGCATCCAAATGCTGCTTTAAAACCTGTTTTATCTGTATATTTAAAAATGATAAAATTTTACCCGGAATAAAAATCTGCTTTTCATATAAGGCCTGAACTATTTTATCGATGCCTATAATACTCATAAGAGCACCCGGAACGCCATGCCCTGTGCAATCTGCAGCAATACAATAAAATTCTGATCCTAATTTACCAAACCAATAAAAATCGCCACTTACCACATCCTTAGGTTTATAATAGACAAAGCTTTCTTCAAACTCGTCGGTAAGTTCTTCCATGGCAGGTAAAATAGCCTGTTGAATTCCTTTGGCGTATTGTATACTATTATCAATTTCATGCTTCTTTTCAGCAATTACCTGGTTTTGGTATTGTAATTTTATATTGGTGAGCTGCTTTTGCCTGTTCTGTTTAAATAGCAAGGCTGCTGCTCCTATAACAAGAAGCGCAACTGCCAGAAGAATAAAAATAAAATAAATGTTCTTTTTATTTTTTAATTCCTGGATCTCATTTGTTTGTTTTAACTGCTCTACATTGGCTTCTGATTTTTCGAGAGAATAACTTCCCTGTAAATTACTGATACTTGTAGAATAGGCTTCCTTATCCAACTCTTCTTTTAAGGTAACATATCCCTCATACTCATCAAACGCTGCTTTGTAATTTCCTGATTTATAATATGCCTTGGCAAGTCCGTTGATAGCCATTAAGCGCGTATCCTTTATATCGTGCCTTACATTATAATCGTACACCATTTTAAATTTAGTAATGGCGCCATTCACATTCCCTAATTCGAGATCGCAAAGCCCTCTGTTGAGATTGCAAATCATCATACTGGTGGAATCATTTACTTTACGATGTATTTCCAAACTCTTTTCATTGTAAAAACCGGCCGATTTATAATCTTTTTCAATATAAAACAGATCTCCTAAATTACCGTAGATCCTCCCCAGATCAGCAAATCGTCCGCTTTTTTTTGCGAGCTCAATTCCTTTTCTGAAATAGACAATGGAAGAATCAAAGTATTGTTTACTGTTATCTTTACTATATCTATCACTGTAATAGCTTGCCAATGCATTATAGATCCTCATTAAACCGGAAGTATCTTTTAAATCTATATAGATCGCTAATGATTTGTAAAGGTATTTATCTTCTTTCCAGTTATGCTGCTGAATGCAGAGTATCCAACCTATATTATATAATGAAAAAGCAATACCCTTTTCGTTATGAAGCGAATCATTTATTCTGTATGCCTTAAAATAATATTGCTGGGCTTTGTCATAATCCGAATGAAACCAATAGGCATCTGCAAAGCAATTGTAAGCCATGGCAATTCCTTTGGTATATTTTAATTCACGGGAAATGGTAAGTGCTTCGCCCGAACAGGCAATAGCATTTTTAAATTCGTTATTACTTAAAAGATTCGCCAGTGAAATCAGTTTCTTAACTTTAACAGTATCATTTGTTTTAAAGTCTCTAATCTCCGACTTCAATGAATCAATACTGCCAATGGTTTGCGCACCCAAAAAAGCATTCAGGCAAAAAAACATCCAAAAGTATATAAGATATGAAAAGCGCATTATGTATTAAAGATATAAAAATACTTCGAAAATATTGTGTTTAACAATAGTTCTGCTTTATATAATTAATACGTCAAATAATTTGAGCATTATTTTCAATATTCTAAACCGGTTAAATCAGATAAGCAGCTTATGCTCCTCCTAATAATAATGTAATGTTGTTCATGTTGTAGTGATATTTAGTTTACATAAAAATACAATCGCTACAGGGCTAATGATAGAGGGGTAGCCCCTCAAATTAAATGTGGAGGGATTTAAAACTAAAAATCCCTGTATGAATGATTCACACAGGGATTTAAAAAATAAATACTAAAACTAAATTATGCTTTTGCTTCCTGAGCCGCTTTAATTTTTGCTTTTATATTATCTGTAGTTGTAGAGTTTGGTCTTTCAATGGCTGAACCTGTTGCTCTATCCCAGATTAAACTTGCTAATACACCTAATGATCTTGATACACCAAATAACACTGTATAAAAATCATACTCATGCATTCCGTAATGTACTAACAATGCACCTGAGTGAGCATCTACGTTAGGCCAAGGGTTTTTAATTTTTCCTGTAGATTCTAAAATAGGAGGTGCTACTTCATAAACCATCTGCACTATTTCGCAAATGTTATCATGCTTAATGTATGTTTTATAAAAATCCTGTTGAGCTGTAAAGCGAGGGTCTGTTTTTCTTAACACAGCATGTCCGTAACCCGGAACCACTTTACCTTCTGCCAATGTTTTTTTGATGTAGTCCGCAATTTGTTCTTTAGTTGGTAAACCGCCCCCTAAATTTTCTTTCAATTCCATGATCCAGTTTAATACTTCCTGATTTGCCAAACCGTGTAACGGACCAGCTAAACCATTCATTCCTGCTGCAAATGCCAGATATGGGTCGCTTAATGCTGAACCTACCAAATGCGTTGCATGTGCAGAAACGTTTCCTCCTTCATGATCTACGTGGATTGTTAAATATAAACGCATTAAACGTTTCATATCAAACTCTTCGTAACCTAACATATGAGCAAAGTTTGCTGCCCAATCTAATTTATGATCAGGTTCAATGTGTGATCCGTTTTTATATTTACGGCGATAGATATATGCTGCAATCCTTGGTAAACGTGCAATAAGATTCATTGAATCTTCATACACATAATCCCAATAATCTTTTTTATTAATTCCTTTTGCGTATGCTTTCGCGAAAACGCTTTCTGTTTGCATGGCCATAATACCAACTACAAACTGAGTCATAGGATGTGTATCAACAGGTAATTTTTCAATAACGTCAAACACATGTTTAGGGACATTGCTGCGTTTTTGCCATTCGTTTGTAATAAAACTTACATCATCCTGGGTTGGCAATTCGCCAACAAGCATCAAATAAAATATTCCTTCCGGTAAAGGTTCTGTTCCTCCCGGAGCTTTAGGTAAATGCTTACGTAACTCAGGGATAGAGTATCCTCTGAATCGAATTCCTTCTTCAGGATCTAATTTTGATGTTTCTGTAACCATCCCAATCATACCCTTCATTCCTTGGTACACCTGGGCTACAGTAATTTCACCTAATTTTAAATCACCATGATTTTTGATAATGTCTTTAATTTCTGCCGCTAGAGGCACTGCTTTTTCGCGAAACTTATCTTTTAACCTATCCATCTTTTTACACTGTTTTAATAACCATGTAAATTTATACAGTGTATTGGTTTAAACAAACTTTATTTGAATTATTTTTAAGGAATTACTTCTAAAATTTAAACGACGGTAATTATTCCATTCAACACTTAAAAACTCAATAAAAACAGGCTAAACATGTTACTCGTGTGTTTTTCAAAGTATAATTACTTCTTTTTCCGCAATTTAGCAATTCCGGAAGCTCTTACTTCAAGTGGAATATTGTTTTTTCTATAGAAATTATTCTCATCTAACTCGGCTGTAACCACGATATGGTATTTCAACTTTTCGTTGGTTATATATTTCCAGACCGTTTTAACTATTTTATTAACCTTAATGGTAATAGGGATTTCCACTTCGGTTTCCGACACAGGCTTCAACATAATTGACTTATCATAAGTTCCATCTGAACTGAACAGCTTATCCCCAAACATTAATGCATAATGTATTTTATGGATGTTGAGATCAAGTATTTTACCTTCGTTAATAATCTTTACCTTAGCAATGATCTCAACCGTTTTATCAGAAAGACTTAGCTTGTCCATTTCAATGTCTTCCAGCTTTAATTGAGGAGGAACGGGAACTCCGATTTTTATTTTTTTGGAGATAGAAATTTTCTGACTGCCCAAAAGAGTATTGTAAACTATATAAGATTCTATGTCTACATAAGTTGAATCCTGATCCTGTAAAGATCTTATGGTTCCCATCGTTTTAGGAATGGGTATTCGTAAAGGCATTTCTACAGAAGACCTTTCTCCGGGCTTTTGCCTGATATGCAATGCTTTTGTTTCCTTAAATAAAAGTGAATCAGCCAACGTTATTTTATAAAACAAGGTGTCTAGAGTCAATTTAAAAATGCTTTTATTCTCCAATAACAAATTGATGCCGAGGTAAGCAGTATCATTTTTAATATTTGCCTTTACCAGGCTGATATTATCTAAATCAGGTAAAACCAATTTTAATCCCTTTTTTGGGTTGAAAAAAATAAAAGCACCTCCACCTATAACCAACAAAATACCTATGATGATCCACTTTTTAAATCCTCTTTTCTTTTCCATACTTCTTAGAAATCAATTTCTATTCCTCTTGACATAAAACTAAAAAATCGTAATTGTATATATATGAGGAATTGTTTCTACGTAATATTAGTCAGAAACCGGAACACAATATCATACTTCTCCGAATATACATACAGGAAGGGGATTACTATTTAAACACTTAAGAAAAACCTACATGTCTGCTGCCTACAAAAAATATGGGGAAAAAGCCCGTATTTTAACTAAATCGAATGATTTGTCCGTATTTGAGAAAACTACACAGATTTCACTGTATTATTAGATGCAAATGATGAATTTAACGTATTTGATTAGGTTAATAAACTATGCGCCTTTCTTAATTTATTAGTAAACCCACCTAATCTTGAACAGGGTAAAAAATAACATCATCATGTTTAATTGATAAAACAATGTTTCTCCAAATGTCCTTTAACCTCGTTTTTAAATCAAAATATAATAAAGGACTACCATCATAAATGTCCCCCCATTTAATCAACTCGTTGTCTTTAAACACAAATTTTGCTTTACCTAAAAAATCATATTCCCAATCCTTCCCATGGTATATAAAATTCGTATGAATAGCATTTCTAAATTTCCCGAAAAATAATAAAAAAGCTTTATCGTCTTTAATGTCCCCTGGGTAATTTTCTGCTTTTTTAAATAGAAAATCTGTTTTTCTTACTATTGGAACATGGGTCAAATGCTCTTTCACTAAAGATTTTTTATAGTTCTCAAGTTCTTCTTGGTCAAAATTTGTCTTTTTAAATACCTTCGATAGTCCATTATATTCAAATTCCAATAGTTTGGTTTTCTCTTCGCTATTAGCAATAGTATCGCATAATGTAGTTACGCATAGTTCAAAGTTCGACCAAGTTGAGACAAGAAAATTCCTATTAAGTGAATTATAATACGATTTAGCAAATTCAAGTGTTTGAGCAATTTGGATGCCTCTGTCAAAATGGGGTTTATAATGTTCAAGAGAAGCATCAAATGTAATCTGCCCCTCACTAATAAAATACATTACATCGAATAACATGTATCCTCTATAGTATATAAGTCCTATATCATATAAAAGGCCAAAAAAATCCTTTCTAATATCATCCTCTTTGAAAGGAAGCTCAGCTATTTCATTTTTCAGGTCTTCCGACCATTTTAACATTTGGTCTACATCTGCCATACTATTTTTTCGGATCAGGTCCAAAAGCTGTGGATTAAACTTAGGCAAATAACTTTGAGAGCCTAAAAAGGAAGAAATTTACATCAGTAACCCCTCTATATTGGGCTCTAAAAGCTTTGATTTTAGCATTGAAGGATTCGGCAGATGCATTTGTACTTCTGTTATTAAAATAGTTAAGTATTCTTTTGTAATTATTTTCAATGGTTCTGGATAGAGTATTAAAGGTCTTAAATTCTGCCTGGGCTACATCTTCATGCCATTTTGCAAGCCTTGTTAAGGCATAAATTTTATCTTTTGTGTTACTGTAAATCCAGGATAATTTTTGTGCTAAGCCATAGGCTTTTTTAATATCGGGATATCGGTCAAACAATATATGAGCTCTATGTGATTGCTCTAAAGTCCAGTTGTGTTCAGCCTTGTAGAGTAAATATCTGCTTCTTGCCAGCATCTGTTTTAAGGTTTCACCATTGTTTAAAATTTCAGGGAGATAAGCTCTTTTGTTTTTTCTGGACTCATCCAGGACAATGTTCTCAGCATCAATAGCCTCCCAGCGGTGTCTTATTCTTATTTCCTGAAGGGCTTCACTGGCTAATTGCTGAACATGGAAGCGATCAATAACCATGCTTGCATGAGGAAAACACTTCTTTACAATAAGTCCCATGCTGCCGGCAAGATCTAAGGTAACCTCCCGAACTCTTTTTCTAAGATGCAAGGGAATACTCTGTAGCAAAGGAATGATTGTCTCTGAATGTGTTCCTTTTAAAATAGCCACGATCGTGCCTTTTTTTCCCTTGGCAGATTTATTCGAGAGGATCGTGTAAAGCTCTGAGTGTGATAGACAAGTCTCATCAATAGATAAGCAAGGGCCAATGTTTTCAGGGAATATAATTCCCTGCTCGGCTTTATTTTTGTACCTCCAGTCTTTGTAATCGCTTAATTTATTGCGGTAATAACGCTGTAATTTCTTCCCCTCAATACCATAAAAAGAACCTATTGTTTTTAGGCTATGGGCCTGATTATCGGCTGAGTTCTTTTAAAAAAGCGGCAAATTCTTTTGTAATTCGCGTGCCCTGTGCTACCATATCCCAATTACGGAATACTACTTTTTCTGTAACTTGATTTAACCAACGGCGGCGCTTAATATGCAAAAACACCTTTTGGCCGCGGATAGGAAAATCCTGAATAGTTACTTCATCAAAAAAGCCTTTTGATACCAGCTTGTCAGAAATATATTCTACAGGAATAGAATTAATCTCTTGGAAATAAAGATGTAAAGTCTCTCCTTTTACTTCCTTTTCCTGATTGTAGGACGTGAGTTCGAAATATTCAAATATACCTTCTGGAAGGATTAGTTTTAAAAATGGAATGTAAGAATCGCTCATAAGAAATTTAAAGTTCACAAAAATCAAACTTTATTTCTTTCTCCACAACTTTTGGACCTGATCCATTTTTTCTTAAAAATAGGAAATCCAGCTCTTTATAAAAAATAAAGATGGAATAAGATAAAACAATGGGAATTTCCGTACTCCAGGCTACCTGTTAAAAACAAAAAGCCCCGAATCGCTTCAGGGCTTTGTAGTGAGAACGAGATTTGAACTCGTGACCTTCGGGTTATGAATCCGATGCTCTAACCAACTGAGCTACCTCACCATTTTTTTGGCTCTAACCATCCCGATAGCTACCTCACCAAATATTAAAAATAAAACCCTTTGTAATCATCAAAGGGTTTTTATTGTGATCGTGTAGGGATTCGAACCCCAAACCTTCTCATCCGTAGTGAGATGCTCTATCCAGTTGAGCTACACAACCAATCCAAAAAATTGGAGTGCAAATATACTTATTTTAGTTAAATTGCAAACAATTTTAATCGAAATTTATGCAAAGCACTATAGAATCTATTTGGAACGACCGTGAATTATTAAAAGAAAGCGCTAATCAGCAGGCTATACGCCGGATTATAGAAGACTTAGATAAAGGAAAGATAAGAGTGGCAGAACCCAAAACTGATGGAACATGGCAGGTAAACGACTGGATAAAGAAAGCTGTTATCTTATATTTTCCTATTCAGCAAATGGAAACCATGGAATTAATGCCTTTTGAATTTCATGATAAAATGAAATTAAAAACCAATTATGCTGCTGCTGGTGTAAGAACTGTACCCGGATCTATTGCCCGTTATGGAAGTTATATTTCCAAAGGGGTGATTATGATGCCAAGCTTTGTAAATATTGGGGCATATGTAGACGAAGGCACCATGGTTGATACCTGGGCAACAGTGGGCAGCTGTGCTCAAATTGGCAAACACGTGCATTTAAGCGGAGGTGTAGGTATTGGCGGCGTTTTAGAACCCGTACAGGCCGCTCCCGTAATTATTGAGGACAATGCTTTTATTGGTTCCCGCTGTATTGTAGTGGAAGGTGTAAGAGTTGGAAAAGAAGCTGTTTTAGGAGCCAACGTGTGTTTAACCATGTCTACCAAAATAATTGATGTAACCGGCCCTACTCCTATTGAAACAAAAGGCTATGTTCCTGAGAGAAGTGTTGTTATTCCGGGTTCTTACTCAAAACAATTCCCTGCAGGAGAATACCAGGTGCCCTGTGCTTTAATTATCGGAAAAAGAAAAGAAAGTACTGATTTAAAAACATCCCTTAACGACGCGTTAAGAGAACACAATGTAGCCGTATAACCTTTGGACCATAAAAACATACTCGTTATACAAACTGCTTTTATTGGCGATGCCATCCTAGCCTCTTCTGTAATAGAAAAACTGCATGCCTTTTTTCCGCAGGCAAAGATTTCTCTACTGGTACGCAAAGGAAATGAATCTTTATACCTGGAACATCCATTCCTGCATCAGTTATTAATTTGGAATAAACAGGAAGGTAAATACAAAAGCTTATTTGCACTTTTAAAAAAAATCCGTCAACAAAAATTTGATACGGTAATTAACCTACACCGCTTTGCCAGCTCAGGATTTTTAACGGCTTTTTCAAAAGCACCTTACACAGCAGGTTACAATAAAAATCCGTTTTCATTTTTATTCAATCAAAAATCTCCTCATAAAATAGGAGACGGAAGGCATGAGATAGAACGTTATAACGATCTGATAGAATCCATCACTGATGAACATGTTGCTAAACCTAAGCTGTATCCAACGTTTAAGCACTTTAGCAAAATAGAACATTATGTGCAACAACCTTTTGTAAGTATGGCTCCATCTTCCGTATGGTTCACCAAACAATTACCGCCCGATAAATGGATAGAATTATGTAATTCAACTTCAAAGGATACTGCGATCTATTTACTTGGAGGACCCGGAGATAAAGGACTGTGTGAAGAGATTAAACATAAAAGTACGCATCCCGACATACATATATTAGCAGGCCATTTATCTTTATTGGAATCCTGTGAATTGATGAAATACGCGAAGATGAACTATGTTAACGACAGTGGACCTTTACATTTAGCGTCTTCTGTAAATGCCCCCACTACTGCATTTTTCTGCTCAACAGTTCCTTCCTATGGTTTTTATCCATTGTCCACCAATTCAAAAGTGATAGAAGTAAAAGACCTGTACTGCAAACCCTGTGGCTTACATGGCTATAAAGCATGCCCTGAGGGTCATTTTAAATGTGGTAAAGAAATCGTTTTACCTTTACCTGAATAAAGAAAAACTTCCCTGTTTATTTATTTCCTTATCATTCAAATCCTTCGCTAAAATGATATAAAAATAGGTCCCATCTGCACAGGTATTCCCATTGGTTTTCCCGTCCCACCCCTGGTTGATATCGTTCCACGAGAATAATTTGAGTCCCCACCTGTCAAATACCACACAATTAAATTCGGCAATATTTAATCCTGTAACTTTAAACATATCATTCCTGCTATCGTTATTAGGTGTAAATACATTTGGAATAATTAAACCCGGTTCTTCATTTAATACTTTAATAATTACCGAAGCCTGATCGGTACAAACTCCATTGCTTACGGTGATAGATGCTGTATAATCTCCGGCGCTGGCATACGTTTGAGGCATAACGGTTTGAGTAGTTGCTACATTACCGTTTCCAAAACTCCATAAATAAGTTACCCCTCCTGTACTGTTATTCGTAAAATTCACTACCAATGGTTTTACACCACTAAGCGGGTTTGCTGCAATACCTGCATGTAATGCCACCACATTTATAACGACACTGGCAGTACTTGATCCGCATACATTGGTGTTAGTAACCGTTATAGTTCCTCCGTTACTCGTTACCACCGAACCGGTGCTTGTACTGTTCGACCAGTTGTATACAGGTACCGGGTTTCCTGATCCGCCTGTAACCGTTAATGTAGCTGTTTGATTAGGACAAATCGTATAATTACTTGATGTTACTATTAAGGATGGAATGCTAACACTGGCAACGGTAACCGAAACTGTTGCTGTACCACAGGTATTAGTTACAGATACCGAATAAACGCCCGGCGTTACAGATGAAAGGTTATTGGTTGTAGCTCCTGTGTTCCATACAAAATTACCGGCATTACTCGTTGCTACTAATGTTCCTGTAGTTCCCGGACAAAGTACTACGGATGAAGGTGAAATGGAAACTGTTGGCGTTGGCAATGAAGTAATAGTGATTAATGAAGTAGCACTTCCGCAACTGTTAGTAACGGTTGCAGAATAAACACCCGGTAAAGCAATCGGTAAGGTACTGGTGGTGGACGTTCCAGCACTCCAACTGTAAGTGCCTGTGCTTCCTGTTAAAGATAAAGTGGCTGTTTGGCCGGGACATAATACGGTTGCTGTAGAAACAATGGTTGCTGTAGGAGCTGCAGTACCTACGCTTATGGTAGAGGTTGCAGGCCCTGCGGTACCACATTGATTAGAAACACTCACTGAATAAACACCTGCCGCATTTACAGAAACTGTATTTGTATGTAAACCATTAACACCCGTTCCGCTCCAGGTGTAGGTCACAGCGGCACTTGCAGATGCCTGTAATATAACACTTTGGCCAGGGCATATCATTGTTGCAGCAGGAGTTAAGGTTAATGTAGGAAGAGAAATAACGTTCACCGTTTGAGTAGCTTGTGCTACATTACACACGTTCGTAGAAGTAACCACTACTGTAGCGGTTGTATTCACGCTTAATGTTTGAGTAGTTGCACCACCTGTCCATAAATAATTACCCGTATTACTTGTGGCAGTTAACACTACACTATTACCCGCACAAACAGTAGAACTTGGTAACGAAATAGAAACCGAAGCATTTGGAATAGTACCTATGGTGATAGACGTTGTTGCTGTACCACAACCGGTAGTTGTAACTGTAGCAATATAAACTCCCGGTATACTCACTGTTGTAGAAGCTGCCGACGCTCCGTTACTCCAACTATAAGTACCACTACTACCCGATAATGATAAGACAGATGTTTGACCACTCGCACAAATAGAGGGCGTAGAGGCCGTTGCTGAAATTACAGGAATACTTGATGCCACCACATTTACTGCCATCGATGCACTCCCACAGGCATTAGAAGTATTTACCGTGTAAGCTCCAACCGTATTTACAGAAACTGTATTTGTATGTAAACCATTAACGCCTGTTCCACTCCAGGTATAAGTAACAGCCGTATTTGTATTTGCCTGAAGGGTTACACTCTGCCCTGGACAGATACTGGCAGATACAGGGCTTAACGTTACTGTTGGTAAAGGTGTAATCATAAGGTTAACGCTATCCCTTGCTGTAGCAGTTTGTGTGCCGCATGATTTTGAAATAGTACAATATAATTTAATGGTTCCGTTATCGCCGGCTCCGGCAGTATAAGTGGTAACCAATGAATTGGTTGGTGCAAATGAACCGGTAGCACCGGCACCTAAACTCCATTGTACAGAAGTATAATTACCGGAGGTAGTGGCAGTAAAAGTTTGGCTACCGCTTACACAAATGGTTTTATTAGGACCTGCATCCACTGAAAGCGGAATAAAAGGAGCCTGGCAACCGTGGTTCACATAACTGGCAACACCTCCGCTTGTAAACTCAACGGTTGCTCCATCCTGCCCTCC
>CAXVYS010000028.1:0-48721 GCA_963422675.2 Bacteroidia bacterium | reverse complement strand
CAATATAACAATACCCCGGGTGAGCTCCTTGCGAAGCAACACAGCCACCAACGGTAAATTCAATATTCACACATTGCCCGATGTAAGCTGTCAGGTCAAAAGAACGTGTCTGCCAGGGCTTATAACTCCAGGCTCCACTGGTCAAAAAAGAAGGGTCTCCACTTGAACAACCTGACCCCATTTGCGCTACCTGGTATTGAGCACAAGGAATAACCACATTATTGCAGGTTTCAAATTTAATATTAAAGAATGGCTGATCGCTACAGGCATGCCCCCCATCCTGAAGTACTACAGCATATCTGTATACAAACACCGAATTTGAGGCCGTTACTGTAAAGGTTTGGTTCAGCCGGTAAGCTGTGCCGCCTGTACCTGTTTGCCCAAGCCGACAGGCAAAATTTCCACCGCCGGGGGGCACTGTTGGTAATGCAGGAACATTAGGGTCTGTTCCCGCGCCAACAATAATAGCTTGTGTGGTAGCTGCTGCGCAACAACCTGCCATCGTTTGTGAATTATTATTTGGTCCTTCCAAGGCTGTCCAGCCGGCTAAAGTTCCTGTTTCAAAATCCGGATTTGTACAGGGAGCCTGAATGGTTGGATTATTTGGAGACGCCGGAAGAAGATTATATTTAAAATTGATATAATTACGTTCTAATACTGCTATAAAACGTTTTTGCTGCCATTCTTCTGAGGCATAAAGCGTTGCCTCTTTCCAGGCAGCATCTTTATCAAATCCTACAATAGAATCTTTATCATTTTCAAATTTCAAATAAAACTTGTCAATAGTCTCATTATTGATCCCTTTATGAAGATGATGGGAGTCTGTTTGAGAAAAACAAGCCATTGAAAAGAAAAACAAGGCAAGTGTTAATTGTATAAAGAATTTCATGGTTTCATTTTTAGCTTTACAATAATATATACAATTTTGTCAAATTTCAAACTTTAAATTGAAAAAAACGCACGACTAACTGACTGATAATCAGATTTAAACGAAACGTATTCTGTAGACAATCTGGAGGTGACTAACATAGGTATTTTAAAGACGAATGATCTAAATACAACTACTAACGAAGAAAAAATGGTTATAAGTCTTTCAAAAAATTTATTTTCTTGAAAATTAACCTAAACTTAACCTGTAAATCAGGTGATTTTGTTACTTAGAAATCCTTTAAAATTATATGCACGCATAACAAAAAGGCCCCTCCGATAATTATCGGAGGGGCCTTTTCCAGTTTATGATTGAATTTTTATTTTAATAAAGTCACATGTCCTATATAATCATGGTTCTTACCAAATATATCTCTGACCTTCACTTTCCACGTATATACATCTTGTTGTACTTCATCCGATTTACCAATACGTTTCCCATCCCATCCTTTGGCGATGTCATTGGTATAATAAATCATTTCTCCCCAACGATCAAATACCCACATATCATATTTATCGATTCCAATACCAAAACCTGAGAACAAGTCATTCACATGATCTGAGTTGGCAGGTGTAAAAGCATTGGGGATATAAAAGGCAAACTCGGCCCCTAACTCTATCGCTACATAAGCGGTATCACTGCATCCATACTGATTCATCACTATTAAATTAGTCTGGTAGGTTTGTGCCGTTGAGCTAAAATAGGTATGTGTAGGATTCGCATTAACAGAGTCGCTTTTAAATGGTCCTTCACCAAACGTCCACCACCATTTACTATAGTCTCGCGATTGATTATTAAAATATTCCAAAGGCGTTACGATATTCCCCGGATCAGGATTAATGAAGTAACTCGCTACCGGGGTGGGATACACCGTTATAAAAGAAGCTTTTTTTAAGGAGTCCGTACAGCCGCTGTCAGTAGTTAATACCAGTTTTACATCGTAATACATTAACTGGTTACTGGTAGTATTATTATAGCAATGTCCCTGTGGAGCTCCACTGTTGGCACTTACGGTAGTTCCGTCACCAAATTCCCATCTCCAGTTCCTGATTTGAGACGGACCGGTAATAGGTACTGTATTATTACTCAAGGTTACACAATGCACAGGGCATCCGTCAGGATCATTAACGCTGAATAACGTTTTTGGCACATAGTTTACATACACGGGTACTTTAATGGTATCTCTGCATTGGCCGGGGCTGGAAACAGAGATCAGGGCTACGGTTTGGCTACCGGCCGAGGGGTAAATGTAACTGACCGTGGCTTGTCCATTCGCTTCTATTGTGCTTAAGTTATTGTTGTAATCCCAAAACCAGTCGGTTACGGTGCCACTACCCGCTTGTTCTACGGCGGTAAAGGTCATCGCTTTCCCATCGCAGGCGGAACTGTGGCTGATCGTCATGATCGGTTTTTTGTATACGTCAATGGCTTTGATCACCTGACCAAGGCAGCCATTGTTGGAGGTAACGGTCAGGGTCACATTGTAGGTGGCAGGGCTGCTGTAGTTATGACTCACCGTAGGGGTAGCAGAGGCCGTGGTGCTGCCATCCCCAAAGGCCCAGGCGTAATTGGTATTGGTGCCTACGGCGATACTGCTGAGGCTACCGTCAAAGGTATTGGGTTGGTTGTTAATGCATTTGTTAAGGTAGCTAAAGTCGGGGACGGGGCTCGGGTTGACGTACACCGTGAGGGTGCTGATGGCATTGGAACAGGTGAGTCCTACCGTGGGGGTGGTGGATACCGTGTAGGAGACCATATTGGTGCCATAGCCGGGGTATATGTAATTGGCGGTAGATACGCCACTGGCGTCTACGGTGCCGTTACTTAAAAAGTCCCATTGGTAGGCGTTAATGGCGTTCCCATTGCCATTGCTGGCATCGGTATGTTGGGTAGCGGTGCCATAGCATACGATGTTGGAGCTAAAGGAGGCGGTGGGTACGGAGTACACATGAACTTGTTTAACGATGTTGTCGATACAGTTATGGCTGCTGGTGGCCGTCAGGGTCACATTGTAGATGGCATTGCCATTGGTGCCAAGGGTGTAGCTATGGATGGGGTTAATGGCATTGGCATTGGGGCTGCCATCGGCAAAGGCCCAGTCGTAGGTCGGGGTGGTGCCTACATTGGCATTGGTGGTCGTATTGGTGAGGTTGGTAAAGGTGGTGGCGGTGCCATAGCATACGTTATCGGGTGAGAAGTTGGGAAGGGCATGGCCCCATACGTTCACGGCTAAGCTAAAGCTTTGGCTACAGCCATTGCTGGTGCTGGCGACAAGGCTCGTGGTAAAGGTGCCCGATGAGGGGTAGGTATAGCTGGGGGACTGGGTGGTGTTATCTACTGTCCCGTCTGTGGTATAATCCCAGCTCCAACTGGTAACTGTACCGGTACCGGCACTGGACTGGTCGGTGAAGGTGGTGCCTATGCCCTGGCACACGGAGCTGGTACTAAAACTCGCTGTGGGGGATGGGTAAATGGTAAGGGTTTGGGTAATGCTGGCACTACAGGTGGTGTTGGAGGTAATGTCCAGGGTAATCGTTTTTACGCCACTGCTGTTATAGGTCAAACTTGGGGGGGTCTGGATACTGCTGCTCGTGGGGTTGGAGCCTGCTCCAAAGTTCCAGTTGTATAAGGAGATGTTATCGGGTAAGGGAACACTGGAGGTGTTGTTTAACAGGACGTTCGTGCCGATACAGGCATTGGCGGGACTAAAGGTGGCGGTGGGAAGGGCATTAACCTGTACGGCGATCGTAGTGCTGTCGCTGCAACCATTGTTACTGGTGGCTTTGAGTTCTACGCTGTAGGTGCCTGCGGCGCTATAGGTTTTCGTCGGGGACTGGGTCGTGTTATCGACTGTGCCATTGTTATCAAAATCCCAGCTCCAACCACTGATGGTGGACGTGGGGGTAATCACTGAGCTGTTGGTGAAGGTCGTGGCGGTGTTTAAGCACACGGGGTTAGCCGTAAAGCTTATCGTGGGCTTAGGGAAAATGGTGATGGTTTTACTGATCGAGTCTTTGCATAAACCGGCATCGATCACTAAGAGTTTAACGGTATAGGTCCCCGCAGTAGCATAAGTGTGCGAAGGGCCCGCGCCCATCCCTACTCCTGTTCCATCGCCCCAGTTCCAAATCTGGGAAACAAAGGTAAGAGGAGATGTGCTCGTACTTGTAAAAGTAGCAGATGTGTTGATACATTTATTGGCCAGGTTAAAATTGGCAGTTGGTGTATATACCGACAAGGTGTGAGTGGTACTGGCTGTACAGGTTCCTACAGATGCCGTTACATTTAACTGCACATTGAATATCCCGTTAGTGTTATACGTATGAGAGGGATTTACAGCAACAGACGAGCCACCATCTCCAAACGTCCATTGGGTTGTAGAAATACCCGATGTATTTGCCACACTAAATGTAACTGTTGATCCTTTACAATAATTATTGGCAGATATGGGTGCAAATGAAAAGTTTGAATCGGGAGAGGGTTGAACGGTTAATGTAAATTGTGTAGTAGCACATTGAGTATTAACAGTAATAGTCGCAGTTTGTACAGCTGTACTGGTATTAGCTGCAAACGCCGGAATATTTCCGGTTCCACTTGCAGGTAAACCAATTGCCGGATTATTATTTGTCCATGTTGTATTGGCTGCATCTAAAAAAGTAATGGGAGTAAAGCTCTGTCCACCACACACCGATTGGCTTGGAATAACAGGAGCAACATTGGAAGGTATTGTAAACTGTACTGTTTGTGCAGGGTACATTCCGCAACCATCCTGGGTAAATACATTACTTCCGGAAATTACCGTAATCGTAATCGGCACATTTTGAGGAACCGTGGGAAAATCATAATAGATCCAATCGTTATAGGAGTTGGCCTGCCCAGGGCAGGATCCGAAAACGGTGGCCGGTGTAGCACAGCCGGGTAATTGCCCGAAGGGTACACCTAACAATGCTCCCGAAGGGCTTCCTGTTTGTTGGGTAACTACTCCCCCAACACTTAATTCTATAGTCATGGTGGTACTATTGGGATCTTCGGCACCATGCCAATGTTCAACATATAAACGAAGTTGTCCGGAACAATTAGTGCAATACGCTACCTGAACAGAATGGGCATAAGTACGTAAACTAACAGTTAGCAAGAAAACTAAAAAAAGAGAGGCGAGGTGTTTGTTTAGAGTTTTCATAAGTAGTGGGTTTTAGCTATTACAATAATATACAAAAATATTACAGAAGTAAAATTTTATAATAAAAAAGAGTTAGGTTTAACTAAATGAAAATGAAATTTCACCATTAATTTTACAATAATGATACAATGCTGCTAAAGCTCTTTAAAAACGCGCCATTGTTGTATGTACATCTTTTGAAAAGGAATTTTTCCAAACAGAAAATGAATATAATCTTAGAAGAAAAGAAGGTTTTTTATTTAGTAAAATTTCATAATTAGAAACTAAAAAATCCCTGTCAATAAAATCCAATTGACTTATTATCAAATCAATAACATCTGACTTATGAGGCTGAAACCATTTGGCAACAGGTGTTTCAAAGCCTACCTTGTCTTTTCGATCGTAAACTTTTTGGGGAATATATTTTTTTGTAGCTTCTCTTAAAAGATATTTTGAAACACCTTTTTTTATTTTTTTATTTCCTTCGATAGAAAAAATATAATCTACAAGTTCAACATCATCTGCAAACGGAACACGGCTTTCAATACCAAACGCCATACTGCAGCGGTCCTCACATTTCAAAAACGATTTCAACCGCCCCATGTAATCCCTTTGTAATTGCTCATTGAGAGAGCTTCCCAGTTTTTCACTGATACTCTTACCATACTTTTTTTTCTCCTGTAAAAAATAATTTGAATAATCAACACTTAAACCAAAGGCATCTTTTATGAGTTGTTTTCCAAATAGTTTATATGCTGAGGGAATCGATTGATTGGCTTCTTTTATCTTGCTAAAAGTATTTAGCCCAAGAGATTCTTTCCACAAAGCCATGTAGTGATGTGAGTATCCGGCAAATAACTCATCGGCTCCCTGCCCATCCAGCACTACCTTTACACCGTTTTCGGCAGCAAGCTGCATCACCCTATGTTGCGAGTAGGTACTGGTACTCCATACCGGTAAATCCTGGAAATAATTTAACCGCTCTATGTCTTTAAAAAATTCAGAAGCTGTTGGACTAACGGTTTTCCAGTTGCCTTTCACACGATCTGCAACCAGTTTCGCATAATTACTTTCATCAAATTGTTCCTCAGGAAAAACCGCCGTAAATAATTTCAGCGTCTGTTCAGGCTGTAACTCTTTGATAATGCCTGCAATAATAGAACTATCCAGCCCCCCACTCAAACAAGATCCTATCTCTACATCGCTTCGTAAACGGAGTTTTACAGAGTTTACTACTTTTTCTTCAATGCAACTAATCATCTCTGTTTCAGACAATTCGGCATAACTGGTTTTTGGTAAAGTATAATAACGCTGAATTGCCAGGTCGTATGTTTCAAGATCAAACATGGCAAAATGTGAAGGCTTTAATTCTTTTATCTGTTTAAATAAACTCTCCTCTGTATGTTCAAGATTCGCATTTACAAGAAAATCAAACTGTTGCGTTTCATTAATTTCAAACTTAACCAAACCCGACCTTACAAAAGCCTTATATTCACTTGCAAAAGCAAAGGTGTTGTTTGTATTGATAAAATAAAAAGGCTTCACCCCTACTCTATCTCTTGCACAAAATAATTTCTGTTGTTTTTTATCAAACAAGGAAAAAGCAAACATACCGTTAAACTTTTCCAGGCAATTTGTTCCCCATTCTTTATAAGCTTCTAACAAAACTTCTGTATCTGTTTGCGTTATAAAGTGATGGCCTTTTTGTTTTAATTCTTCTTTTAACTCAATATAATTATAGATCTCCCCATTAAATGTAAGCCAGTAATTGCCAGTGGTATCACACATTGGCTGATGACCACCTTCCGAAAGATCGATGATGGATAACCGACGATGTGCTAATGCCAGGGTATGGTCTGAATTTATTTCTTCTATAGATTTTAATGGGTTAAATAAAAACGAGCGGCTCTGTTTATTCACCACCGGCGTTTCAGGAGAATATGCCGGAGTAGCATTTTGTCCGGAAATAAAAACAAAGCCTTCTCCGTCCGGGCCCCGATGCCGGATCGACTGACTCATCGCAAATACCGCATCTTTAATGGATACTGAATTTGTTTTAGATATAATACCTGCTATACCGCACATAATTAATTATCCTCCTCCAAAGGGGGATGTTGTTCTGTAAAATGTTTACTTCTCACCAACATTTTTTTATATACTTCGATCCAGTTCTGCTGAGAAGATACAAAGCTATCGTTATGCCAGATAGAAACAAATTCTCCTCCAAATTCATTCACTTTACTCATCAATTCCCTGATCACTTCATTTGCTTTTTCCGGCGAATAGTTATTATAATCTCTCAATGTACCTTCCATAACTGTACTTGGATGAAGGGTTAACGCTGTTGCTTCGTTTTTTTCCAGATCGAACCATTTATATGGAACACATAAGCCGGTTCTGAATCCTGACTGAGAGGCATAGATCATCGTATAATCATCGGTTATACCATTACTAATAAAATGCCTGTAGGTTTCCGGAAATTTTATTCTTAAAAAATGACAACGCACAGAGGTAATCTTTCTTTCAATAATTTCTTCTAAACGTTTCTTTTCTATCTGTATTTTTTCGGGTTGTAAAAACGATTCGTATGATGGATGCAACCCTATGGAATGCCTATCTGACAAGCTTTTCAATAATTTCCTGAAACCCATATTTTGATAATGTGGATTTTTATCATAAGTGGCATAATCTCCTATTAACACAAAATACTGTAAAGCAGTTTGTGATTTTGCACTTAATGAATGAATCAGATCAAATGTATTATAAGGATCTTTCGTTTCATTGATCGCACTCTCAATGCGTTTACCGGCATTACTCAATTTAAGGGAAAGGAGATCTTTTACTAAGCCACCGGTATTTCGTTTTAATCCCTTGTGTGCATATGCAAATGCATTATCAATATCAATGGTAGATAAATAGTTAAAATTTCTTCTAGGAAATTCCAGGCTTTCGAAACTCTTCTTTAACTGATGAGCAAAATCCTCTATTAAACCATTAATAAATGGTTCATTTAAAATGCCATTTTTAAATGCCATACTTTGTTCTGCCTGAAAACGTTGGTGTTTGTCTGCTTCGTAAGGAAGGTATTCTTCATAACGGGTAGCAAAATAAAAAACCGTTGCAAATATATCATAAGGTAAAAACGATTCTTCGTTCGCTTTAAAAAAAATTGGAAAATTTAAATAATTACCTGAAACAACCGGAAGCGCCGGCCGAATGTGGTTTTCAAACAATAAATGATCCGACTGAATAAATACCCCAAAGCCTTTATTTGCATGTGTGTAAGCTATTTTTGGAAGAAAAGAAGTTTGATAAACTTCAAGACTATCTGTTAAATGGTGCGGAATATTTAGCAAAGTGCCAAACACCAAATCCAGGCTATAGGTAATACGCGGCGTAATCGTATGAGTGTAAATCAGTATCAAATTCCGGATCGTTTTTAGTGTTTAATTATTTGGTTTCATATTTCAATTAGTATCAAATACACAACTTAACTATTTCTTCATACGTATTTCTCCATTGCATCCATTCCTGCGCGGTTCCCATCGTATCGTTATGGAATATGGTAATTAATTCTCCATGATATTTTCTAACCTCATTAATAACAGGAAGTGCAAATTCACCAATTGTATCAGGCCTTGCATGATCCTTATATCTTAAAGAGGTTTCACTTAAACAATAGGAATGGATCTTTAAACCCGTTTCAATTTCATCATCAAGATCATACCAGTAAAAAGGACAACAAATACTGGCTCTGAAACCATTATGAATAGAATATCCCATGGAATAATCGTGGGTGATACCTAGCTCCAGTAAATTGAAATAAGTTTCCGGGAATTTAAGCATCGAAAAATGTTGCCGGGAATGATGAATATCCATGTGCGTAATCTTGGCAAGCCGGCTGATCTCAATTTTAACCTGGTCGGGTTTATTATTTGACCCGAAAGACGGGTGAATACCCGGTGTTGAATAATCCGTTAAATGTTTAATCAGCGTTTGAAAGCTTTGATGATTGGATGGATGGTTTTTATCATTCACTCCATAATCTCCCAGCAAATAAAAATAAATAACACTTAAATTATATTTTTTTTGTATTTCCAACTGGTAGTCATAAGAATCAAAGGGGTCTTTTTCTTTCTTCAATAATACAGAGGTACGGTCAATCAGATCATCTTTATCCAAATGAGAAATGGATTTAAGATAACCTCCCAAAGATCGCATGATACCTTTCTTTTTAAATTTATAGGCATTATCAATATCGATGGTAGAAGTATAGGAATACGTTTGATGAGTAATATCAAGGTTGGGGAATTTCCCCAACAATACTTTTTCAAATTCGCTGATCCACACGTTTACCAAGGGTATTCGCAAAAAATCATATTGATATGCCAAACTGTTCTCCGCTTCAAAACGGTTAAAGCCATCGGGTATAAAAGGCAGATATTCTTCATAACGGCTTACCAAATAAAAAGCTGCCGCAAAAAGATCAAAAGGTAAAATACTTCGGTACGTTTTAAAAAAATACTTTAAGTAATCTTCATGATTTTGCATTTGAATGGTTTGCTCCCTGATACCCGATTCAAAAATCAGATCACAGGAAATAATATGAAAATCAGATTCTATGGAATGTTTACTGTAAGAAAATTTATATCCTTCAAACTGTTTATAATCGTCTTCGTTATTGGTAATCGTAAATTCCAGACCAAGGCAATCTTTTAAAATTAAATTAAAAATATACTTAACGCGCGGCGTTACTTTTTGAACGTAAATAAATATGTGCGAGTTTGGATTCACTTAATTTCTTTGATAAACAAATATAATACAGCCTTTTATACGCAGTTTACGATTCAATTATTGTTATTTATAAACTATTGTTAATTAAAAATAATATTGAATACTGCAAGATACACTTTACAATGCTTAATTTTTATAATTTTAAGCACCATTTTTTAACTAAAATATTATGCAACAATTAATAGAATGCGTGCCAAATTTTTCTGAAGGGCTTGATATGTCCATCATTCACCAAATAACCGACGAAATAAAGTCTGTAGACGGAGTACGTTTATTAAACGTAGACCCGGGTAAAGCAACTAACAGAACTGTAGTTACCTTTGTTGGTACTCCTCAGGCAGTAATTGATGCGGCATTTTTAGCGATAAAAAAAGCAGGTGAATTAATTGATATGAGCAAGCATAAAGGCGAACACCCTCGTATGGGCGCAACCGATGTATGTCCTTTAATTCCTATTGCAAATATTGGTATGGCAGAAACTGCTGCCTGGGCTCAAAAGCTGGGTGAGCGTGTGGGAACAGAATTGCATATTCCAGTTTACCTGTACGAAGCCGCACAAAAAAATAAAGCAAGAAATAACCTTTCGGTGATTAGAGCGGGAGAATATGAAGGTTTCTTCAAAAAAATAAAATTACCCGAATGGAAACCTGATTTTGGGCCGGGTGAATTTGATGCGAAACGCGGGGCTACCGTTATTGGTGCCCGTGATTTTTTAGTAGCCTATAATGTCAATTTAAATACAACCTCCACGCGCCGCGCCAATTCTATTGCATTTGATGTTCGCGAAGCCGGCCGTGTAAAACGGGAAGGCGATCCTATTAACGGAAAAATTGTAACCGATGCTAACGGTTCACCTGTTTCTATTCCCGGATCTTTAAAATCGGTAAAAGCCATCGGCTGGTTTATTGAAGAGTATGGTGTTGCACAAATCTCCATGAACCTCACCAATATTAATATAACGCCTTTACATATAGCGTTTGACGAAGTATGTAAAAAAGCCCTTGAACGGGGTATAAGAGTTACAGGCTCCGAACTGGTAGGCTTGGTTCCTTTAAAATCATTGCTGGATGCGGGTAAATATTTCCTTCAAAAACAACAACGCTCTACTGGTGTTTCAGAAAAAGAACTGATTAAAATTGCAATTAAAACCATGGGGTTGGATGAATTAAGCCCATTTAAACCGGAGGAACGCATCATTGAATATTTACTGAAAGATTCTGCTAATAGTAAATTAGTAAATATGACCCTGGTAGAATTTGCCGATGAAACGGCCAGTGAAAGCCCTGCACCAGGCGGTGGGTCTATTTCTGCGTATGTTGGTGCTTTAGGTGTTTCTTTAGCAACGATGGTCGCAAATTTATCATCACATAAAAAAGGTTGGGATAATCGCTGGGAAGAGTTTAGCCAATGGGCAGAAAAAGGACAATTCATTAAAGACGAATTAACCAAATTGGTTGATGCGGATACTGCAGCCTTCAATAAAATCATGACAGCCTTTGGCTTACCTAAATCAACCGATGAAGAAAAAGCTGCACGCAAACAAGCCATTCAGGAAGCAACCAAATTTGCGATCGAAATTCCTTTTAAAGTGATGCAAGTATCTTACGATAGTTTGGTTTTAATAAAAGCAATGGCCGAAATCGGGAATCCTAATTCGGTTTCTGATGCGGGAGTTGGGGCGTTATGCGTTCGTAGCGCAGTAATGGGGGCATTTATGAATGTTCGGATTAATGCCAGTGGCTACGATGATAAAACGTACGTTACAGATATTATTGCAAAAGGGAAAGACATCGAACAAAAAACGATTGCTTTGGAAACAGAAATTTTAAAAGTAGTGAATGAAAAAATAGGAGTGTAAACTACAAACGTATCACTTCTAAAACGATCGCACTATCAGTAATATAAAGCATATAAAACAACTTGACGGATTAAGATGTTTTGCGGTTTTTGGGGTAATGATTTTTCATTATATAAACCCTTCAGGCCTTATTCTTTCTAGGATCCCCTTTGGTTATGGTGTGGATTTGTTTTTTGTATTAAGCGGTTTTTTGATTACGTCGATTTTATTTAAGATCAAAGATGACACTGTGCATAGTCGTTTCCATGACTTAAAAAACTTTTACGTCAGAAGGTCCCTCAAAATATTTCCTATCTATTACCTCACCCTTATTTTTTTAACGCTGATTCAATTTCAGAATTATAAGGAAGTAAATCCATGGGTTTTCACTTACACCACTAATATCTGGATAGCTCTGGAAAAGCCATATCTAGGCTCTTATAACCATTTATGGTCGTTAGCCGTAGAAGAGCAGTTTTATCTTTTATGGCCCGTACTTATTTTATGGGCAAGTTATAAGAACATAAAACCACTTATTGTTTTGGTGATCATCGCTTCAATTATATTTAAAATTGGCCTTTATAATTATAGCGGCCAATGGGTTCCGGCTATCAATGCCTCACCCTTTGGGTGTATGGATAGCCTTGGCCTTGGAGCATTGCTTGCCTATTTTTTAAATTTTCAAAAAAGTTTTTACGAGAAATTCATTTTAAACAAATGGATTTTTCTGGGAGTATTTATCATTTATTTTCTTGCGATAATGGTTCCTGTTTTTCCAGAAACAAAATGGATACCAGATATTTTTTCAAATACACTCTTCTCTCTATTAGCCTTTTTTATCCTGGCACCGGCGGCCACAGACCGGTATAATGGAATTGTGAAAAGGGTTTTAGAAAACAAAATCATCATTCACCTTGGAAAAATAAGTTACGGCTTATACCTCTATCATTTTTTTATGCCCGACTTTTTTAATTACTTAAACAGTATAGGCTTGTTTCTAGGCAATACAGATAATTTCAGAGTAGCCTTCTACTTTGTTGCCTGCCTTCTTTTTTCGGAAATCTCGTGGTTTTTAATTGAACGACCTGTTTTAAAACTAAAAAACAGGTTCGCTTAGATAGTTATGTGTTTTGTTTATAGCAGTATACATACCATTTCCAGGCATTCATACAACATCATAAAGTATTGATCATCTTACGATCTATTGCATTAATTAACCACCAGTTTAAAGGTTTTAGATTGTTTACTGTATTTAACGGTGAGGTAATAGATTCCTGATTTCAGGTTATTTAAATCTACGGTTAAAGCATAATGCAGATCTGTAATCGTTCCATAATTAAGAATGGTTTTACCCATATTATCGGCTAAATAAACAATAGAAGGACCTTCCGTAATAGTTGATTCTAAAATGTAAGTATTGTTTGGCAGCGTTTTAATAATGAAATGACTATTAGCCGATACATTTTCTATTCCGGTTGTAGTATTTGATACCACAACAATTGCTTTTGTAATAGAATCCACACAGCCCGAACTACTTGTAGCAATTAATTGCACACTGTAATTTCCTATACTTTGATATGCATAACTCGGGTTAGATACAAAGGAAGATCCCAGATAATCACCAAAATTCCAATCGAACGATTGAGCATTTGTGGAAACATTATTAAAGGTAACAATACCGCCATTTGACAGATCAACCGTATCAACAGAATTAAATTGTGCTAACGGAAGTATGATATCATTTACCGAAAACACAGATGTATTATTATCACACTGCCCTACTGTATTTATCTCTATCGAATAGTTTCCTCCCGGTAAATTGGTGAGCGTATCAGCCGTTAATTTATTCAAGCTTGTTTTAACTATAGCTCCTGTATCATCTTTCCATGTATAATTCCACGGCCCTGAACTGTTCCCTGCAACCGTAATATTCCCCGCCGCAGGGTTTGAACAATTTGGTTGAATAATGCCTGACGAAATACTTAATGGATTAAGCGTAATCGTTAATACAAAACGGGAAGTAGTATCTGTAGAACTTAAGGTGAATGGGTAATCACTCGTTTTTAAATCAGTAGTAATTCCTGTAAGTGTATCATACAAATTGATACATGCTCCTGAAGGGAACGAATTAAAATTAGCTAAACTAATAGTATACGTGCCGGGATAACCTGTTGTTGCTCTTAAAGGCATGCTGAAGTTTGAAGTAATAGGAGCAATTCCGTTAATTTGAAAATCCGTTGTTCCATCATTTAATGAAATAGCAGGTGCACCGGGCGATTCACTTTCTCGTTTAATGGCATCATAGCTTGCATCGAAGTTAGTGGTAGCTCCCGGTTGTATATATACTACTGTCTCATCATGGTAGTTCGACATCCCGTCTAAGTACAACCTGATTAATTGAACTGTAGACGATGCTATTGCAGAGGCTTGATTTGTTCTTAAAAATGCGGGATTACCACCAACCTTATTGGCTTCGGTAGCATTAAGTGTAGTTGCCCCTGTGCAATGCACATAAAATCCCTGGCACATAGGAATAGTATCTCCTATACCACCTGCTCCTAACGCAGGACTGCTTACTCCGTTTACATAGCTGGCAGGGCCACCCAATCCTCCATTCAGATCGGCATTATAACCATAAACAGCATTATCAATATTGGCAGTTGCTCCTCTTAGTAAGCTCCATTTTATGGCTGATGGATAAGGATTATGGATCAGGTTCCAACCATCATCACTTGGTGACCCGGTGTTGGTTCTTTTTAAAGGAATGGAATTATTGAACTTTCGAACAGTACCTGTAACATCAATAGTAATAGGATTTGTAGCAGTATAACCTGTTCCAAGATAAACCCAGTAACCTGTATTTGGAACAATAGGATCTGTAATACCATTCATAGGAATATAAGATGCAGCTGCTGAATGAGTCCCTACGGCTGTTTCATCATAAGAATAAATGGAAATAAAACCTCCGGCACTTCCATCAGGACAAGAAGCACAACTAATAGGCATATTATCATCCCAATCCTGCAACGTTAATGCAGAAGAAATAGGCGTCCCCAACAAAGCCCAGCCGGTATATCCTCCGGGAGCAAAGCGTTGCACGGTTACATTCCCTGTGATATCTCCTGTGCCTGTAATCTGTGCAATTCTGGCGGTGTTTGTGGCCGTAGATACCATCGTAAATACCTGCCCACTGGTATTAAATGTTCCATTACTAAGGGTGAGTGTATTTATTAAATTTTCAGCATTTGCAAGGCTTGCACCCGTACTATTTGTTAAAGCCAGGTTATAAAAATCGGTTGTGCTCGTACCACCAATACTTTGGGCAGAAGTACCGTTCAATAAAACGAATCCTTTTTGAGCATTGAATAGTCCGCTATTCAGGAAATTACCTTTTGCCGAAATCTGAAAATTACCGGTATTCACATCTAAATTAGAACCTGAATTTATAATAATATTACTCGCTGTAATAGCGCTTAATAAAGTTTTAGAACCCGTATTTACAAAAGAGAGATTATTAAACGTTTCTCCACCCGATTTAAAAATAGTTTGAGATCCGGTGCCTAAAAAAACAACATTTCCTGTGCCACCTGCGAAAGTGCCGCCGTTATTAGTCCAGTTTTTTCCGAGAGAAAAATCAAAACTATTCGCAGATAAGCTGCCGGTATTTATAGTAATATCACCCACAACACTGAGGGAATTAGTTAAAAGAGATGCATTAACACTGGCACTGTTTACCAATAAATTCCCGATCGGGTAATTGGAGTTTATTTGTATCACCTGTGTCGCCACCGGAGAAGCACCGCTTCCTATTTGAAGCGTACCACCTGTTACACTCCCGCTGCTTGTTCCTGTATTTACAAAGCCTAAATTCTGAGCTCCGCTTCCTCCTTCACGCGGAATAATAAGGTATCCGCCACTCATATTAAACTGAGAGCCTGCACCTGCAATTTGAAAAGGTGCAATAGCAGTATTGGTAGATCCCATACTTGGCACAATTACATTTCCTCCTGAAATAGTAAATTTTGAAAGATTATTGATATTCGTTGAATAATATTTACCGGCAATATTTAATGTTCCACTGCTAATGGTTAAATAACCACCGTTCGATAACAGATCTTCATCAGCAGCATTACCTACATTAAAAATTCCATTGGAAACGGTTACATTTCCATACATGGTTAATGTAGCCTGAACACTTATAGTAGATAAAGCTGAATTCAACCAAACACCTCCCCTTTGAGGGATGGTAGCAGAGCCCGTAAAAGGAATCAGGTTTGAAGTACCGGGAGTAGATAGTTTGAATGTGCCCGACGTAAGGGTTAAAAAATTGCTGGCAGTAACAAAACCGGGAGTTTGAATATCCAAAATATTATTTACAGAAGTTCCCATATTTAAAGTCAAACGGTTAAACACTGTTGTAGCGCCCGAACCGCTAACTGTTTGATTTCCGTTTTTATTAAACGTAATATCAGCTAAACTATTTGCATCCGTTGCAAAATTCAGAGTTCCGTTATTTATAATATTACCAGGCACAGTTACATTATGTGTTGTATTAGAAGCTGTATTAATATTAAAAACTGCATTTGAATTGATAGTGAGGTTACCATTTAAAACACTATTTCTTGCCGTATTACTATTTCCTATTGTTAAAACACCACTGCTTCCCTGCCCTATAACCAGGTCATTACATACAACATCTGCATCAATCGTTACAGTATGCGTATTTGCTATGGTAACATTATCAACAGCCGTTGGCACTCCTGTAGGAGTCCATGTTGTAGCCGTATTCCATGGCCCGCTTACACGTGATATTTTATTTCCGGCAGAAAGTGTGGATTGAGTTCCAGTAAGAGCCGAGCTGAGACATCCCTCTGTAACAGCATACACTTTCCAATAATAGTTTGTACTTGGCGAAAGCCCCGCTAAAGAAAAACTTACAGCATTGGAAGCCGTTTGCGTCATGAAATTAAAATTCACATTATCTGTTGAATTATAAATAACATACCCTACTTCGTTTGCTGCCCAATTTGGCCAGTTCACCGTCATACCTGTTTGGCTAACCGCTGAAAATGATAAAGCTCCCGCTGCTGTTGCAGGAACAGGAGATGTAAAAATATACTGCGAGTTCACTACGGGCATTGCCGACAAATTGCTTTGTGCAGCACTACTAAATGTATTGACATTGGCCGTTTGCAATTCTTTTAATTGAGCAGCCGTTGGAAAAAAGCTAAGCGTTTGTCCGTTTAATCCCGTAGAATAAGAGAACGTAAATGTTCCTGTATTCATCGTACCATAGTTTACAAAAATGGATCCTGTAGTTTCAACCAACTTTACCTGAAAATTTAAACTGGGCGATACATTACCATACACCGCCATATTAATCCATTCAATGGTTAAGGTACGGGAAGGCGCGCTGCCGCTTAAGTCATACTTAATACTATTACCTAAAGCCGATGTACCGCCCTGCGCCGTTAAATCATCATAAAAGGCCGCAATACCCGGATTAGAATTCGATGTAAAAGCTGAATTAATATAGCCAAAAGCTCCTGTTCCGGTTCCATCAGCAGCCGATGCAGAAAAATCGATAAAGCCATTTGTAGAAACTGAAAACTGGGTATAACGAACGCCATTATACCAAAAATCAAAACCGATATCTGTAAAATCAGACCGGTTATCATCCTGCGTATAAGTTGCCGTATTCCGCCAACTATCAAATGCTTTGCCTGTAGCATTAATGGATTGATAAGAAACGCCTGCATTTCTTACAGAGGCATAATTGGCTATTGACTGTGCATTTATTTCTTTAACAAAAAAACTAAAACCAATTAATAAAAAAAACTTACATCTAAATACTAAACACATCATAGGGGAATTCATGTTATATACTATAAAAATTTTCTGTAACCATTTAGCTAAACCAGGTATCACCCTCATTTTAAATTAAACAACTACAATCCGGATAAATGTATATAAATATATCTGGAACAATAACCATACTTATCTGTTTTATAACCAGTTACGTCTAAAATATTTTAATCAAATATAATTTAATACTGATTATCAACAGTTTACATAAAAGATGTTAAATATCAGGGAACTTGAATAGTTTTGATGTATCGTATTAAAAGCCATTCAATTATACTGTACTTATGAACACCTTTAAATTTATACTCCTTTTTATTTTAAGCTCATCTTATGCTAAAGCGCAAACCATTTTCAGTAAGTGCGCGCTCTATTTCGAAAGTGGAAAATATGTTATTACCAAAGATCAAAAACATCAGCTCGATTCATTTATTGTTTCCCTCACAAACATTCCATCTGCCTTTGAAATAGCGGTTAAAGGCCATACCGATAACAAAGGTTCTTTAGAATTAAATGAAACTTTATCTAAAAACAGGTCTACGGAAATATTAAATTATTTAATAAAAAAAGGATTTAAAACCACCGATTCTTCCCTGGCTTATTTTGCATTTAATAAACCGGCCATAGAAAATACCGAAGATAACTTATGGAAAAACAGGCGGGTTGAAATCGTGGTTTATCAAAGAAGGTTTAAAATGGTTCAATTGTTAGGGATCACTGATTTTGTTCCTGAAAAATATAGTTTAAATGAAGATGAAGGCGGTGTATTAAAATACGATTCCACTACCATCACCATTGCTCCCAATTCTTTTGTAAATGCTGATGGATCGGAAGTTACAGGCAATATTACCATCGCCTATACCGAATACCGAAACCCCACTGATTTTTTGTTAAGCGATATTCCTATGTCTACCGGATCAGGAAATAATATGCAGAATTTTGAATCGGGAGGTATGTTTAAAATTCTGGCAAACCAAAATGGAAAAAAACTTGTTTTAAAACAGGCAGACGAAAAAAATATCCTTATCGAAATGCCTCTAAAGAAAACTCCCAATCAAAAATTTTATCAATTTGATTCACTTGATCACCATTGGATCGATTCTCAAAGAGAGGTTACAGATAGCAAGGGCAAAATGATTGATCCGCGCGTTAACCGCTTGGTAAGGCTGGATGATCCCAATTCAGGAAAAATAAGCAGTTATATTTATCCTAACTGTATTACAGGCGATACCTGTAAATACTTTGATCATATGTTTCTTAAACTAAACTATTATCTTACTCATCAGGAGCCCTTATTGCCCGGTAATCCTTATAAATCTGTAAAAAATAATGTCGTCGATTATAAATCCCCTTTATACAATATGGTTCGGGATACAGTAAAAGGAACCTTCCGTTTCGAATCGATGAATTCATATAATGAATTAGGGAAATTCAGTAACTATGAATGGAAATCGGACGAGATCAGTTCCGGCTATTATAGTTTTATTAAAATAATTTACCTGGGAGATTCCAAATTTCAAATCAAAACCAATAAAGGCTCTCAGGGGCAAATCTACACTGTTACAGGAAAATCAACGTCATTTCATTTATTCGGTAACCAGGCAAAAATCAATTCAAAAAACAATAAAAAATATTTAAAAGAACTGTACGATTTCGATAATACAGAAATAGAAAATGATAAAATCTTAAAAAACAAATTGGAGATAACTGACATTAATGAATTTTTATTTTCAGATTCGCTTACTTGCTTTACAGATTTTTACACTCATTTTTTATGCGACAGTTCCGAATCGGCAATCATTAAAAAAGAAGGAGGCTTCTATAATTACTTTATTAAAAATAAAGAAAAAATACTCTCCTCATTTAACCGCAAAAAAGCTTTTTTCAGCTGTGAGAAATATAAAAAAGATGTCGGAAAACTTTCTGAAGAAAAAAAAATCCGGATTTCAACCATGGCAAAATTTGGGATCAGATCATTAGGTGCCTTTAATGCCGATGCTATTAAAAGAATTAGCGA
Organism: Bacteroidia bacterium; assembly: GCA_963422675.2. GTDB lineage: Bacteria > Bacteroidota > Bacteroidia > B-17B0 > Aurantibacillaceae > UBA4416. The sequence goes on along the minus strand of CAXVYS010000028.1, from coordinate 29,124 downwards.
TCCGGAAGTGATAACCCCTGTTTATAAGCTAAAAGGAGCAGAAAAAGAACTTAGTATTATCACTGTTTTTATCAGCATGACAAGCTTAAACGGCCTTATGAGATACGACGGGCATTATGGTTACGGCCCTTATAAATTTGTATATGGTAAAAACGACACCTGCAATTTAATAGCAGTAGATAATGAACTGAATACCTATGTTGTTTCTCGCGAAAATTTCAAAAAAGCAGTCAGTCATAAAATCGACAATAAGGTCGTATTTATTTTAAAAGAGATGAAAGATCTTAAATCAAAAGAAAATTTATATAACATCATGATGAACTAAATTTCCAAACATTTTGACTATTAAGTGGATACAAGCTCTTTCTATTCGCTAAATATATCTTATCTTTGCCCCTTCAAAATACCATATACCATGTTTGATAATTTATCCGATAAACTCGACAGAGCACTAAAAACCTTAAAAGGCCAGGGGAAAATAACTGAAATTAACGTTGCCGAAACGTTGAAGGAAGTACGTAAAGCCTTGTTAGATGCTGATGTTAACTACAAAGTTGCCAAAACATTTACAGATACCGTTAAAGAAAAAGCCTTAGGCCAAAATGTATTAACGGCCGTTTCACCGAGCCAGTTACTAGTAAAAATAACCCATGATGAATTAACCCTTTTAATGGGTGGACAAATGGAAGAGATTTTCCTTGGCGGAAATCCAACCATTATTTTAATGAGCGGTTTACAGGGGTCAGGTAAAACAACCTTTACAGGAAAGTTAGCCAACTTCTTAAAAACAAAAAAAGGTAAAAAGCCATTATTGGTAGCGTGTGACGTGTACCGCCCTGCGGCTATTGACCAGTTACATGTGTTAGGGGAGCAAATTGGCGTGGATGTGTTTTCAAACAGAGACGAAAAAGATCCTATTAAAATTGCCGAAGCAGCCATCAAACAAGCTAAAGAAAACGGAAACAGTATTGTATTAATAGATACAGCAGGCCGTTTAGCAGTGGATGAGCAAATGATGAACGAAATTGCTGATCTTAAAAAAGCCATTAAGCCTAACGAAATTTTATTTGTAGTAGATGCCATGACCGGGCAGGATGCTGTTAATACAGCCAAAGCCTTTAACGACCGTTTGGATTTTGATGGCGTGGTATTAACCAAATTAGACGGTGATACCCGTGGTGGTGCAGCATTATCAATTAAATCAGTAGTTAATAAACCTATTAAATTTATTGGTACCGGCGAAAAAATGGAAGCTCTGGATATATTTTATCCGGAACGTATGGCCGATCGTATTTTAGGTATGGGTGACGTTGTTACTTTAGTGGAACGTGCCCAGGAACAATTTAACGAAGAAGAAGCCAGAAAATTATCTAAAAAAATTGCTAAAAATCAATTTGACTTTAACGACTTTTTAAGCCAGTTACAGCAAATTAAAAAAATGGGTAACATTAAAGACCTTGTTGGTATGATTCCAGGCGTTGGTAAAGCCATGAAAGATGCAGAAATTAATGAAGATGCTTTTAAAGGTATTGAAGCCATTATTGGCTCCATGACTCCAAAAGAGCGAACAAACCCTGATTTGATTAACGGTTCACGCCGCCAGCGTATTTCAAAAGGAAGCGGCCAATCGATACAGGAAGTAAACAAATTATTGAAACAGTTTGAAGATACCCGTAAAATGATGCGCATGATGGGAGATAAAAACCAAATGGCAAAACTGATGAAAAATATGCCGGGCGGTATGCCTAAAATGTAAAACTACGATTTATGATTTTAGAAGTGAGATTGTGAAAATCTTAAATCTTAAATCTTAAATCTTAAATCTTAAATCTTAAATCTTAATTATGATTTTAATCGACGGAAAAAAAATATCGCTTGAACTACAATCCGAAATTGCGGCAGAAGTAAAAGAGTTACTTGCGAAAGGAAAAAAACAACCACATTTAGCGGCTATCCTGGTTGGTGACGATCCTGCTTCTCAAACATACGTTAACAATAAAGTAAAAGCCTGTAACAATGTAGGTTTCAAATCTACCCTGGTTCGTTTTGAAGCTTATGTTTCCGAACAAAAATTACTCTCTAAAATTGAAGAATTAAATAATGATGAGGATATTGATGGCTACATTGTTCAATTGCCATTACCCCGTCACATTTCCGAGCAAAAAATTATTGAAGCCATTAAACCAAGCAAAGACGTGGATGGCTTCCATCCTATTAATGTTGGACGTTTGGTATTAAATTTACCAACCTACGTAAGCGCTACCCCTTATGGCATTGTACATTTATTAGAACGGTATAATATTCCTACAGAAGGGAAACACTGTGTGGTTATTGGCCGTAGCAATATCGTTGGTTCTCCAATGAGTATTTTAATGGCGAAAAACACCAACCTTGGAAACTGTACCGTAACTCTTTGCCATAGTAAAACTAAAGATCTGAAAGAACATACCTTACAAGCTGATATCATTATTGCTGCTATTGGCCGTCCAAACTTTGTAACAGCCGATATGATCAAAGAAGGGGCTGTAATTATTGATGTGGGCATTAACCGAGTGGATGATGCCACCACTAAAAGTGGATTTAAACTGGTTGGAGATGTTAAATTTGACGAGGTTTCTCAAAAAGCCGGCTTTATAACTCCTGTTCCGGGTGGTGTTGGCCCAATGACTATTGCATCTTTGCTGAAAAACACTTTGATTGCCGCTAAAAAGGAATTCTAAAAAGCGTTACATCCAATTTCTATTTACCGCTAAAGGGTTGTGCCATCTCTTTATGTGTTCTTGTGATCCTATTGAATCCCTGCTGGGTTCCTATGGCTAAGAAGTTCTGTTGAATCTCCCGGGAAATTATGTAGATTTTTTTATTGAAACTTTATAAAAAGCGAAAGTCCCGGCCACTACCCCGGGACTTTCTTAACCAATTAATCTAGAACAAAACTACACTAAAACTTACTACCAACAGTTATACCAATATTCGTGCCAGAGTTTTTTATCGTTGATTTATCGACATAAGTCGGATTGTACATATAGTACGACTCATTATTAAAGGATTGTACAATAGACAGGTCAATATAAAATTTATTCTTTCTGTACCCTACCCCTCCGGTATAAAAGGTTTTTACATTATCTCCGTTAAATGTGCTTCCAAAAGGGCTGCCATACATCGCATAACCTAATCTTATGTATATCGGACTCAAAACAATCTCTGCCCCTACTCTTAAATTAGAGGTTTGCGAATATTTCTTTTTAATAGTATTGTTTACCCCTGCAAAAGAGGTCTGGCTGCTTTGGAAAGAGGCTTTGTTATAATTAAGGATATCATAATCGACATTTAAAGAACCCAGCTTTTTGTATAACAATGCCACACTGCCCGTAAGTTTCATAGGGGTTATTAACTTGTAATTGAACAAGCCTCCCGGAGAATTAGGATACTGAACCGAATAAGAACCTCCTTCATCAAAATGCGTGTTCATGGAATAGATATAAGCATCTGTTAAACTATAAAACGTGGGGGTAGCAAAACTCGCTCCTAATCTGATAAAATCAGCAGCCCTGTATATTGCCCCCAATTTTAAATTATAACCGGTACCTGTTGTTTTATAGGTTTCCTGGTAAGAAAGATCTTTAAAGCCACCGAAACCTGTATAGTAATATACACTATCGTTGTAGCCATCATTATAGGTCCCTGTTATTACTTTAGTGGATGGGTTATATGCTAACCTCATATTATTATCCTTATCGGCTTCTGAATAGGTAGATGTATAATTAAAATTGACAGAAGAAATTCCCAGGGACGCTCCTAAATACAATTTATCGTCGTAGGCATAAGCGTAATTAATATTCCACTCGTTGATTCTGCCTGTTCTCTTAATATCTGCAGCTTGTTTTGTATTATATTTTGTGTTTACAAAGCTGTAATATTTTCCATAAATAGTATCTAAGGCCAGGGTGTTAAATCCCATTTTTTCATAGGTATCATCCAGGTTACCGGTGCTAACGCCTTTCGCATTGGCCAGCATATCTTTTGTAATACTTTTATGATTACTGCTCCCTTCTATATAAGTGTTGTTATTAAAATTAACCACCTGGTTTCCGGATAGCCCTATGGCGTGATGGGATTTTGGATCCGTTTTACTATCCCAGGCCCCCACCAGGGTTAGCCCATCAAAAGAGGCATTGGTTGTTGGTGTACTAAATGTAGTACCATTATGGGTTGCCTGTGAAGTGGAAAACCTCAATCCAAATCCAATATTGATATCGCCTTTTTTATATAAGCCAATACCTGCAGGATTAATAGCCATACAGGATCCATCAGCTCCCAAAGCCCCGAATGAGCCGGCCATGGCTTTACTCCGGTTGGTGCCACCAAAATAAGTTTGTGAGTAACGCATGGCATCAACATCATTTTGTGAGAATAACGGCAATGTAAATACACTTAAAACCGTTATATATAAACTGTTTTTCATAAAAATCTAATCCTAAATTATGAGAAATAATTATCTTGGTCTGCCACCGCCAACATTACCACCTGAAGGCCTTCCGCCACCACCGCCACCTCCATTGTTACTTGGAAATGATTGCAAATTATTGTTTTCCCGTGCCGGCTGTGATTCATACTGCCTTACCGGTTGCGATTCGTATTGTTTCACCGGTTGTGATTCATACTGTTTTGTGGGCTGACTATCATATTGTCTTACAGGCTGAGAATCGTATTGTTTGATAGGCTGATTATCATATTGCTTGGTAGGCGTTGTTGTTTGATTATCATAATTACGAACAGGCGTTCTTACCCCGCCACCATTGTTACTGTTATCATAGCCTTTAATCGGTACATTTTCATTTTGGTAACCTCTCACCGGAGTAGAATTATAGTTTCCGTTATCCCTGACAGGGTTATTGTATTTTACCGTTGGAACATCATTAAACTTAGGCGCAATGGCTTGTTTTTCGGCCACTGAGTTTATAAACTTTTGAGAATACGTATCGCCTGAAGATGCTGTTACACCAGGATTGGATGTTCTTTGACTGTTAGCACCGGTATGCGATGCACGCGCCCCATAGGTATAACCACTGTTGTTGTCATAACCGTTATAATATCCCCAACCATTAGACGGGTATGCATACCCATAACCTCCACCATATCCGTAACCATAACCATAAGGATTATAGCCGTAACCGTAATTTCCATAGCCACCATAACCTCCGTAGCCGAAACCATAGTAAGGGTAACCACCCCAGCCATTATTATATCCATGAGAATAACCATTGTTATATCCCTGCCAATAAGCGGAAGCATAAGGATCGTAAGGATTATAACCGTTGTATCCGCCATAACCGTAATTATTTCCCCAACCGTAATTAGAATAAAAAGAAATGGAAGGGTTATAGCTGTAATTATTATAGCTTGAACCCCACCAGCTATACCCATTGTAAACACTTACGCCATAGTTGTAAGGATTTTGGTTGTACCAATAAGAGTTGGTGTAGTAATTATCATAATATCCAAGACCATTGATATTATTATTAAACCGTTTTACGCGGGTTGCGTATTCATAATCATAATAATCATCATACTTAAAATCCCTGTCTTTGTAATACGGATTTGCATCGTCTTTATCTTTTTGAGCTTGTTTAACGGCTGCAATGGAATCATTATATCTTTTTTCACGGGCCTCACGGACTTGCTTTTTCTCAGCAGCTATGCGGGCATCTTCCATTCTATCTTCTTTAGGATTTGCATAAACGTCATCATTAACAGAAGACGTCCCCATTTTTTGAGTAGCACAGGATGACAATAACACTATCAGTAAATTTAATATGACAAGTAATTGTTTCATTTTATCAGTTTTTAAAATACAACACGTAAAACGTGCAATAAAAGTTTAACTTTGCGGGGATGCACTTGTAAAGTTACAAAATAAGTGCCAAACAGAATTATACATAATTTCAATTTAACATTTGTTATAAGGGTATGAGTAAAGAATTGACTAAACGGGCCGATGATTACAGTAAGTGGTACAATGATTTAGTAGTAAAAGCAGACCTTGCAGATCACTCTGCTGTAAGAGGGTGTATGGTAATAAAACCGAGTGGTTATGCCATATGGGAAAACATGCAAAAAACACTGGATAAAATGTTTAAAGATACAGGGCATGTTAATGCTTATTTCCCCTTATTCATTCCTAAAAGTTTATTTGAAGCAGAAGAAAAAAATGCAGAAGGTTTTGCTAAAGAATGTGCTGTGGTAACTCACTACCGTTTAAAAACAGATCCTAATAATAAATCCAAACTCATTGTTGATCCGGATGCAAAACTGGAAGAAGAATTAATTGTTCGTCCTACCAGTGAAGCCATTATCTGGAATACGTATAAAGGCTGGATCCAGTCGTACCGTGACCTTCCTTTATTAATTAACCAATGGGCCAATGTGGTTCGTTGGGAAATGCGTACGCGTTTATTTTTGCGTACAGCTGAATTCCTTTGGCAGGAAGGGCATACTGCCCATGCTACTAAAGAGGAAGCCATTATTGAAACAAAACAAATGTTGGATGTGTATGCTGATTTTGTGGAGAACTGGATGGCCGTTCCTGTTGTAAAAGGGGTGAAAACCGCTAACGAGCGTTTTGCCGGAGCGGATGATACGTATTGTATTGAAGCCTTAATGCAGGATGGAAAAGCCCTACAAGCCGGCACTTCCCATTTTTTAGGTCAGAATTTTGCAAAGGCATTTGATGTAAAGTTTGTGACTAAAGATAATAAACAGGAATATGTATGGGCTACATCATGGGGCGTTTCTACCCGTTTAATGGGTGCTTTAATTATGAGCCACAGTGATGATAACGGTCTGGTTATTCCTCCGAAATTAGCCCCTAACCAGGTAGTAATTGTGCCTATTTACAAAGGCGATGAAGGCTTGGCTAAAGTATCGGAAGTAGCCAACGAGATCAAAAAGAAATTACAGGCTAAAGGAATTACAGTAAAATATGATGACAGGGACACTCAACGCCCGGGTTGGAAATTTGCTGAATACGAATTAAAAGGAGTGCCTGTACGTATTGCTATCGGTGAAAGAGACCTTGCAAATGGTACTGTTGAATTAGCGCGCAGAGATACTCTTACCAAAGAAACGGTAAACATTGAAGGTATTGATACCCTGATTGAAAAACTGTTGGAAGATATTCAAACCAATTTATTTGAAAGGGCTAAACAACGTACGCAGCAATTAACCACTAAAGTGGATTCGTTTGACGACTTTAAAAAAGTACTGGATGAAAAAACCGGTTTTGTATTAGCGCACTGGGACGGGACTCCTGAAACAGAAGAAAAAATAAAAGAAGAAACAAAAGCAACCATTCGCTGTATTCCATTAAATAATGAACAAGAAGCAGGGATATGTGTTTATAGCGGTAAACCAAGCACTCAGCGCGTATTGTTTGCCCGTGCATACTAGAACATAAAAAACGTTTAAACCTTAAATAAAAAATTGAATTAATTACAACTATGGCAACTTTAATTATTTTTCGTCACGGACAAAGCACCTGGAATTTAGAAAACAAATTCACGGGTTGGATAGACGTAGAATTAACCGAAAAAGGAATGCAGGAAGCGAAAAATGCAGGAGAAAAACTTAAGCCTTTTCATTTTGATCTGGCATATGCGTCTGATTTAAAACGTGCTCAAAACACCTTAACCTTATCCCTGGAAGTAGCAGGCAAACCTAATGTGCCAACTACCTATAACAAAGCGTTGAACGAGCGGATGTATGGCGATCTTCAGGGTTTGGATAAAACAGAAACTGTTCAGAAATTTGGAGAAGACCAGGTTAAGATCTGGAGAAGAAGTTATGACATTGCTCCCCCTAACGGAGAAAGTTTAAAAGATACAGCTGCACGTGTTATTCCTTATTTTAAAGCAGAAATAGAGCCTAAATTAAAAGCGGGAAAAAACATTGTGATTGCCGCTCATGGCAATAGTTTAAGGGCCTTAATCATGTACCTCGAAAAAATGACCCCGGAGCAGATTCTTGAATTTGAAATTGGAACTGCTGTTCCTCGTCACTATGAGCTGGATGCAAATTTAAACGTGTTAAAAGCAGAAAATCTCTAACGTTTTATTTAATTTTGAAAGATCTATAAGTATTAAATGGAACAGCAATTTATAAATTCGAATAGTAAAACAATTGCCATTGATTTTGATGGAACAATTGTTGAACACGAGTTCCCGAAAATTGGTAAAGAAATGTTATTTGCATTTGCTACCATTAAAGAGTTACATAAAAAAGGACATAAATTAATTTTGTGGACCTATCGTACCGGTGAATTATTGGATGAAGCTGTAGCCTATTGCAAAAAAAATGGTGTAGAGTTTTACGCCGTTAATAAAAATTATCCTGAAGAAATAGTAAACGAAACTACAGCAAGAAAACTCATCGCTGATATTTTTATTGATGACCGGAATGTAGGTGGTTTCATGGGCTGGAGCAATGTATGGCAAATACTGCATCCGGAAGGAGGCGAATTTAACCATATGTTTAAACACCCCGAAGCACATCATAATTATAAAAAAGAAAAAACATTTTTTCAAAAAATATTTAGCAAATGATCACTTTAAAAAACAGAGAAGAAATTGAAATAATGCGTGAGTCCGCATTAAGCGTATCAAGAACACTTGGTATTATTGCAAAGGAACTGAAACCCGGAGTAACATCCCGTTACCTTGATAAAATCGCGGAAGAGTACATCCGTGATAATGGTGGAGTTCCTGCGTTTAAAGGCTATGGCAAAAAAAATAATCCTTTTCCTGCCACTTTATGTATGTCGTTAAACGCTTCAGTGGTTCATGGCATTCCCAACGATAAACCTTTAGAAGAAGGAGATATTATATCGGTAGATTGTGGCGTGATAAAAAACGGCTATTTTGGAGATCATGCTTATACTTTTGCCATTGGCGAAATAAAACCGGAAGTTCAAAAATTATTAGATGTTACCAAAGAATCTTTGTACCTTGGAATTGAGCAAATGAAAAGTGGTAACCGGATTGGGGATATTAGTTTTGCGATTCAACAACATGCAGAAAAACACGGCTATGGTGTTGTAAGAGAATTATGTGGCCATGGTTTAGGAAAAAATTTACATGAAGAGCCCGAAGTTCCTAATTATGGGAAACGCGGCGACGGCCCCAAATTAAGAGATGGGATGGTTTTAGCCATTGAACCCATGATCAATATGGGGAAACGTAATATTAAATTTTTGAGCGACGGTTGGACCATTTTAACGTTAGATGGTTTGCCTTCTGCCCATTTTGAACATGATGTAGCCATGATTGACGGTAAACCGGAGATCTTATCCACTTTTAAATACGTGGAAGAAGCCTTGGGAATAACCGAAAGTATGTCGAAAACAGTTTAAATATTTATTTTGTTATTTCGTTAAAAAGTACTTACTTGCATAGGTTTTTGAAGCAATAAACAAATCAATTATGACGATGAACATTAAAAATTTTAAGTTAAACACTAAAGTAATTGCTTTAGGATTAGCTTCTTTACTAATTTACTCTTGCGGCGATCCTAAGCCAACAGAAGATACCAGTGATAATTTGCCTGATAATGATACAGTTAAAGCAATGGCTTTAAATGTTGGTGGTGAATTATTTAGTATCCCTTCGCCGATACAAACTGCTTTATTAGTTCAAAAGTCGGGTGTTACTTATGACAAATCCATTTTAAATCCCGGTAATAAAAACGGACAATATACTTCAGACTTTTCTAAAGCTTTAAACCTTGGGATTTATGGGGCTGATTTAGGTTATGTAAGTATGTATAACCAAACTCAGGATGCTTTAGGCTATCTGGGAGCTGTTAAGCAAATTGCTGATAAATTGGGGGTTTCTGCAGCATTTGATCAACAAACTATGAGACGTATTAACGATAATATCTCTAATAAAGACAGTATGTTGGTATTAGTGGGTATTGCTTACCGTGCGAGTGATTCATACCTTAAAACCAACAAACGTACAGAGATCAGTAGTCTTATCTTAACCGGTGGCTGGATTGAAAGTATGCATTTCTCTATTACTGCGTTTAACAAAAAACCTACAGATGAGATTAAATACAGAATTGCTGAACAAAAACAAGCTTTAGGAAGTATTATTAAATTAATTTCTTCTCATAATTTACCGGATGCAAGTGGTTTAATAAAAGACCTTGAAGGCCTTGCTAAAGTATATGAAGGTGTTACTAATAAATATAATTATGTTGAGCCTACTACAGACGAAGCAAAAAAAATAACTTATATCAACAGTACTACGGAAATCATAATCAGTAAAGAACAATTAGATGAGATTTCTAAACAAGTTATTGCAATGAGAGATAAAATCATTAACGCTAAATCTTAAAAAATATTAAAAACCTACATATGAAAAAGAATTTATATAAAGCCTTTTTAGTTATAGCGATCATTGGTTTATCTAATACAGCTAAAGCTCAATGTGACTCTATTGCTAATTTGTGCGTAAAACATATTATTGCACAATTCATTTCTGATGGTCAGTCATACCGTTCATTATTATTGAATTCTGAAGAAACTGCTGAATTTCACACAACTTTTTTCGGAGAAACAACTTACCGTTTAGCTGCTTGCAGTGGCAAATCCGATGGTAATTTAATTTTCAATATTTACGATCAGGATCGTCATTTATTATTTACCAATAAAAATTATTCAAATGCTCCTTATTGGGATTTTAAAGTTAAATCAACTTTAGAATGTACTATTGAAGCTCAGCTGGACGCTAACAAAAATGCAGGTTCAGGATGTGCTGTTATTTTAATAGGATTTAAACAAAAATAAATCAACGAGATACCGATTTAAAAAAGGATAAAGTAATAACTGCTTTATCCTTTTTTTATTCCATAAATTTAGCCTTACATGAAATCAATTATTTTTAGTACTCTGGTGCTTTTAAGCCTTGTTGCTGCGGCACAAGCTCCCTGTAGCTTTAAATCCGATTCCATTATTGTGGATACTCCTAATAAAAAAGAGTTTCTGGATGTAATGGAAGTAACAATTAAAAATAATTACCGGTTCCAATTTATTAAACGGGGGACAAAACCATTTTTAAAAATAATTGTCCGCGATGACCTGGGCTTTGGGCAGGCAGGTCCCCTGATGTTGTTATCCAGTAAAAAACAAATTGGGATTAAGGACATGACCCTTATCCCTATAGATAAAAAAACGGCTTATTTTGTATTTGAATTAAATCCCAATTACATTGCCACTCTAAAAGAATATGGCTTAAGCAGCTTGGTATTCAGGGATCTTGTTGAGTTTATTGTTCCAAAAACTGATTCTGAAAAAATAAAACAGGTAGCCGGTTGTTTCTTTGATGCGGTTGTCCCTAAATAAAAAATCAGGTAATAGAGAATACTATTGTTTTACTCCGTTAATATAAACGCTTTCAATTAAATTACTTCCAAATGCATATGGAATAAATCCGTAAGAGCTGATTGGCTGCGTGATAAAGAAATTTGCTTTTTTACCAATAGTAATACTTCCTACCTCAGCCGATAAATCCATCGCATAAGCCGAATTGATCGTACAGGCATTAATTGCCTCTTCGGGGGTTAATTTATATTGTACACAGCCAAGGCTCATCATAAAATTCATGTTCCCACTTGGGCAACTTCCGGGGTTAAAATCACTGGCAAAGGCTACCGCTAAACCTGCATCGATCATTTTACGGGCAGGAGGCAATGGAAGACCAAGGAAAAATGCGGCTCCCGGTAATACCGTTGGCATAGTGCCTGAATTTTTTAATAACTCAATATCATGATCATTGCAATATTCCAAATGATCCACGCTAATAGCTCCACATTCCACACCGGCCTGTATACCACCATAATGGCTCATTTGCTCGGCATGTACTTTAGGAATTAATCCGTGTTTTTTTCCCGATTCTAAAATATATTTGGTTTCTTCTGCTGTAAAATAATTTTGTTCGCAAAACACATCAATGTAATCTGCTAATTTTTCTTCTGCAATTTTTGGAAGCATTTCATGAATGATCAAATCAATGTAACCTTGTTTGTCATTTTTATATTCCTGTGGTAAAGCATGCGCACCAAGGAAAGTAGCGCGTACGGGAATCGAACCCAGATCTTTGATTCTTTTAATTACCCGTAGCATTTTTAATTCACTTTCTACACTTAATCCGTAGCCACTTTTAATTTCAATACTCCCCGTTCCCTGGCTAATCACTTCTTTTAACCTCAGCATGACTTGTTCAAACAATTCATCTTCTGTAGCAGAATGCACACGTTTAGCGGAATTTAAAATGCCTCCGCCTCTTTCAAAAATAGCTTCATAACTTAAGCCGTTAATTCTGTCTACAAATTCGCCTTCCCTATTTCCGGCATATACAATGTGTGTATGACTATCGGCATAACAGGGTAAAATTATTTTTCCCTCACAATCAATAATTTCCAGTCCCTTCCAATCTTCTATTCCCGGAAAATCATTCATCGAACCATAATCTGCTATAAGCCCATTATCTACTGCCATCCACGCATTATCAATACATGGCAATTCCTTCATTTCTTTCCCACTAATTTTTAGAATATGAGGTTCGCGTACCTGAACAAGTGTTTTGATGTTTTTGATGAGAAGCCTGGATGACATACTTTCTTTATTAATTATTCGTTATAATACAAAATTACATGAAATACTTATCTAAACAACAAAAACAATCTTACCTATTATGAAACAGATACAGATTATATTGCTACTAGCGGTTACATTATGTAATAATGATATGTTGGCACAGGAAATAAAGGACAGTACAAAAACTAAAAAAAATGAAATAGGAATTAATGTTATTCCGTTTTTTTTAATGCTTAATAATTCAGAAAGTGATAATATCCCGCTATTTCATGTATTTTATAAGCGGCAGTTAAAAGGGAATTGGTATGGCAGACTTTCTATTTCAATTATGACTGATCGCAACCCGTCAGGAAAAAATGAACAGCCCATGATTACTGCACTTCCAGGCACCAAAATGGCTATAGAATATACCAAAGTAGAAAAAAATAATTATTTGCAGTACTTTGCCGGCATTGAAAAACGTTGGGGAAAAGGAAAAGTAAGGCAGTTTGCAGGACTGGATATTGGATATTCAAATTACAAAACAAGTTCTAAAAGATTTTATGGCATAAGAAACTTTATTAGCAATGCAGATGCAAACAGTTACTTCCCGGATAACCGGTCTGGTTCAGATAGTGTTATTTTTAATTACAGATATACATACAATGCCATCGCTCTAAATCCCTTTTACGGATTACAATTTAATTTCAGTAAGCGCTTTTTTCTTTCGGCCCAGGTAGGATATAATTTACAGCTCATTACTCAAAAAACAAAAAAAATAGTTGAAAACAGAAATTTCTCTGATTATATAAACAGAAATATAACAACTATGGATATAAGCACCTCCGGCATAGTAAACAACATTTCTATTTGCTATCGCTTTTAAAATATCAGTATATTTGCTTTTATGGCAGGGAATACTTTAGGTACTTTATTTCGTTTAACCACATTTGGCGAGAGTCATGGGGAGGCTATTGGCGGCGTTATAGATGGTTGCCCTGCAGGATTAACTATTGACTTTGAATTTATTAATGCGGAATTACAACGCCGTAAACCCGGGCAATCGCATATTACCACGCAACGTAAAGAAGAAGACCGGGTGGCATTTTTATCAGGCATTTTTGAAGGCAAAACTACCGGGCATCCGATAGGCTTCACTATTGAAAACACCAATCAAAAAAGTAAAGATTACGAGCACCTTAAAGATACGTTCAGACCATCGCATGCTGATTATACTTACCAGGAAAAATACGGCCTCAGAGATTACAGAGGTGGCGGAAGAAGCAGTGCCCGTGAAACTGCCTGCCGTATTGTGGGTGGTGCCATTGCCAAATTGTTTTTAGCGCATTTCGGTGTTACCATTCAGGCTTATGTAAGCAGAGTTGGCCCGGTAATATTAACTAAATCCTACCAGGAATTGGATCTTTCAAAAACAGAAGACTCTATTGTACGTTGTCCGGATCCTGAAGTAGCAGAACATATGATCTCTTTTATTGAAGATATCCGTAAACAAGGCGATACTATTGGAGGTACTATAAACTGTATCATTAAAGGGACACCTGTGGGATTAGGAGAGCCTGTATTCGATAAGCTTCACGCAGACCTTGGAAAGGCGATGCTAAGTATTAATGCCGTAAAAGGATTTGAATATGGTGAAGGGTTTGATTCTGTTAATTATAAAGGTTCGGAGATGAACGATATTTTTTCCCCTTCCGGCTCCGTTAAAAACGGAGGTACGAATGCCATTACTCAAACAAATCATAGCGGTGGCATACAAGGTGGCATTAGCAACGGAGAAGATATTTATTTTAGAGTCGCTTTTAAACCGGTTGCTACTATTATGCGGGATCAGCAAAGTATTGATGTAAACGGAAATGAAACTACGGTTACAGGTAAAGGCCGTCACGATCCTTGCGTATTACCAAGGGCTGTACCTATTGTAGAACATATGGCCGCTCTGGTATTAGCTGATTTTGTACTGAGAAACCGCGCATCAAAAATTTAATTATTATATAAAAACATTATATGTTCAGTAAAAAAAACAGGCTCATCACCATCATTATCATTTCCATGATTATTGGTATTGCCTTAGGGTACGCTATTAACCGATCAATTACAGATAACACGCCCAAAATTGAGCAGGTATATATTCAAAAAATAGCTAAAGGAAATCTTAAAATTGAACAACAACTTACCGCTACCTGTGCTAAAATTAATAAGGAAAGCTTAAAACAAGCCAAGAAAAAAGTAGCTTCCAATTATTCTATTTTAAGCGATATTTTTTTACGACTCATTAAAATGATTATTGCTCCCCTCGTGTTAGCAGTATTAGTAATGGGTGTAGCCAAGGTAGGCGATTTTAAATCGGTTGGACGTATCGGAGGAAAAACCATTATTTATTTTACGTTTGCTACCCTACTCGCTTTAAGCCTTGGCCTGGTTATCGTTAATTTATTTGAGCCCGGTAAAGTCATGAATCTTGATTTACCTGCTGCTGATGCGGTAACAGGGGTAAAAGCAAATGTGCAGGATTCAGGAAATTTTATAGCGCATGTTATTCCGGATAGCATTATAAAAGTAATGGCCGATAATGAAATTTTGCCCATTGTTGTATTTGCACTATTCTTTGGTGTTGCTGCAGCTTCGGTAGGTGAACAAGGTAAACCTATGATTAAAGCGATGGACAGCCTTTCGCATGTTATGTTTAAAGTAACCAACTTCGTTATGAACTTTGCCCCTATTGGTGTATTTGGTGCAATTACCGCGGTGGTGATTCAGCAAGGCCTCGATGTGTTAGGCGGCTATGTGTATTTAATTCTCTGCTTTTTTGGTGGCTTATTATTTTTTGTATTTGGTGTTCTGTTTTTAATTTGCATGGTATGTGGCATTAAATTCTACTCTTTGTTATATCATGTAAAAGAGCCCATTTTATTGGCTTTTAGTACAGCCAGTTCTGAAAGTGCCATGCCAAAAACAATTGAGCAATTAGAAAAATTCGGCATCAGTAACCGCATCGTTTCTTTTGTATTACCGCTGGGCTATTCTTTTAACCTGGATGGCTCCATTATGTATATGACCTTTGCTACGGTATTTATTGCCCAGTCTTATGGCATTGATATGTCGATGGCCGATCAGATAAAAATGATGCTGATCCTGTTAATTACCAGTAAGGGAATGGCAGGTGTGCCCCGTGCCTCATTAGTAGTTATTGCAGGAATGTTAAGCATGTTTCGTATCCCCGGCGAAGGTTTATTATTACTGTTGGCGGTTGATCAAATCCTGGATATGGGGCGTTCGGCTACTAACGTGGTTGGTAATGCGGTTGCAAGTGCAGTAGTTGCCAAGTGGGAAGGCGAAAAAATAGAGCCTAAACTGAGTTAAGCAAGTAATAACCCGAAGACAGGAGAGGACATTCACTTTTTAAACTTTCCTAACTTTTGCCCTTTCTAAACATTAAGTTTCCTAACTTTACCCTTTTTAAATCTCATGCTATTCTACTGGTTAAATCTTGTCGGTATTTTTTTCTTTACCATTTCCGGTTCGTTGGCTGCGCGTGATAAAAAACATTACCACGATTATTTTGGGGTATTTTTCACGGGGTTCTTAACCGCTATTGGTGGTGGTACCTTAAGAGACATGATGCTTGGAGCCTACCCTATTTCCTGGTTGAGCGATAAAAATATTTTGATCTCTATTATCCTTGCCTTTTTATTTACACTTATTTTTAAAAATTATATTATAAAATTACGCCGTACCCTATTTTTATTTGATACGGTGGGCGTTGGAATCTATACTATCTTAGGCGTTCAAAAAAGTTTAGAATACCATGTCAATCCCTTTGCTGCCGTTATATTAGGCTTAATCTCTGCCGTGTTTGGCGGGGTGATAAGAGATACACTGATTAATGAAATACCCCTTATTTTTGCCAAAGAAATTTATGCAACCGCCTGTATAGCCGGAGCCGTTTTATTTACCTCACTTTTACATTTAAACGTAGACCCGGATATAGCAGCCGTTGTAAGCATGAGTGTTATTATCATTATCAGGGTACTGGCCGTAAAATATAAATTAGCTTTACCAAAATTTGATTCGGGAAACAAAACCATAGACTAGAATGAATACAGAAGAAATAGGATACATCAGCAAAACACACGGATTAAAAGGTCACGTTATTTTAAGAATTAATGATCATGTAAATATTGACGAAGAAAAAATAGCTTCTGTGTTTTTAGAATTGAATGGCTCGCAGGTTCCTTATTTCATAGAAGAATGCAGACCTAATAACTCAGGTTACATTTTAAAACTGGAAACCATTGATACGATTGATACTTCTAAAAAGCTCATTGGGAAAAAAGCATTTGCTTTAACCGATTTTATTCTGGAAGAAGATGAATCTCTGAATGAATTTATCGGTTATTCTATTTTAGATACTAAACTTGGCAATATTGGTATTATTTCGGAAGTGGATGAAAAAACAGATAATGTAATTATTAAAGTGACTCACCCAAGCGGTGTTGAGATTATATTACCATTTAATGATGATTTCATTATCGAAATTGATGACGATCTCAAAACCATTGAGTTTAATGCTCCCGAAGGCCTTATTGAAATGTACCTTTCTTCCTGATTTCTCTTCTTTTTCCACTCATTTTGAGTATAAACCCTTTCATTTTAACAATATCCGTTAAAATTCCATCACATTTCTAAAATCATGCTCTGTTGTTAAAAACTAACGACCAAGAGCTTTTTTTGCATAACTAATTGGAATTTAATTTGGTAGAGAAGGATTTAATTTTATATTTTTGGTCTTCTTTTAAGAGTCAAGTATTTACAAATAATTAATAGCCCCCGATATGAAAGGATTTAGTCAATTATTGAACCCTGTTAAACAGCTTACCACTTTTAAATCTATTTTGGTGTGCCTGTTTATGTTTTGCCTGGTAAATTTGCAATACGCACAAAGCTACTGCTCAACGTTTTACAACAACGGCACTAGTGCAGGCGATTACATTTCATTAGTAGAAATTGTAGGGACAAGCTTAAGCAGTACTTCAACAGGTGCCGCTAACCCTTATTACACTCTTTTCCCAAATTCAGGTACTACTACCGGCACCTTAACCATTGGAACTCCTTACCAGGTAAATGTGGCCGGAGGTACTTATTCATACTGCTACATCGGAGCATGGGGCGATTGGAACCAAAATGGAATTTTTGAATCATCAGAGTATATTGGTATTTCTCCTAATGTAGGAAATACTGTCACCGGGGCTTTCACCAACAGTCTTACCATTCCTTACGGTGCGTTAAGTGGGGTGACCCGTCTTCGTTTCAGGTCGAGTGATACAAACCCAGGCCCTACATCTCCTCAATCATGCGGTTCAACCAATTCAGGATATGGAGAAGCAGAAGACTATGAAATATATGTAGCTCCACTTCCCGGCTGTAGTGGTTCTCCTTTAGCCGGAATAACCATTTCATCTACCACCTTAACCTGTTCTAATAATTCATTTGATTTGAGCCTTTCCGGTAATTCCTATAATTCGGCAATCACCTACCAATGGCAATCTTCATTAAACGGAACCGTATGGACAAACTTAGGAACCCTTTCAGCTTCATGGCCTTATACTGTAAGCGGGCAAACCATTACTACTTTATACAGATGTATTACAACCTGCACGGCATCTGCCTTAACAGCCACATCAACTCCTATTACCGTTAATCAAATTGCAGTAGCGAATTGTTATTGCCAGCCTTCTTATTTAGATTGTGATTATAATTATTTCTTTTCCAATATCAATTTTGCTTCTTTAACCAGTTATACAGCAAGTTGCTCTCCCGGATCAAACAGTTACCAGGATCTTACAGGCTCCGTATCCACTATTTCAGTAACCGGTGGGCAAACCTATTCTTTAAGTGTGGATATTTCCCAATCGGGAAAAGCAAGGTTGGGTGCCTGGATCGATTACAATTATAATGGTGTTTTTGATAATTCGGAATATAGCCTTATAGCCAGTAATGTATATGGTGGAACTTACACAGCAAATATTACTGTTCCTATTAATGTGCAAAGTAATGTGGTGAGAATGAGACTTAAACTGGAAGATGGAATTATAACACAAGATCCCTGTTCTTCTGTATCCGCTAACGGACAGACACTTGATTTTTTAGTTAATATTACCGCATTAGCTCCCTGTACAGGTGCTCCCGTTGCAGGAAATGCCATCACTACTTCTACGAGCGTGTGTGCCAATACAACTTATACGGTTGATTTAACAGGTATCACACAAGCTTCAGGAATGTCTTTTCAATGGCAGTATTCAGCTAATGGAACCGCCTGGTCGAATATAGGCAGTAGCCAAACTACTACTTCTTATTCCATAAGTACACAAACCTCAACAAGTCATTACCGTTGTATTATTACTTGTACAAGTAGTGCATTATCCGCTACCTCTACTCCGGTGGTGGTTAACCAAAACGCATTTAATTTATGCTATTGCAACCCGGGAAATGTAAGCTGTTCATCAAGTAGCTTTACGGATGTTAGTTTTGCCGGTATCAATAATACAGGCTTGGTATGCGGAACAATAGGATATGATGATTTTACAGCGACGTCCACGGCTACAGTTACCGGCGGATTAACTTATACCTTATCGGCTGTATTTAATTCTCAGGCGGGCACCGGTTATGCCGGCGTATGGATCGACTTTGATCATAACGGTCTGTTCGATGCTTATGAATATACAGATCTGGGTTCTTCCGGTAATATTACTCAAACCATTACGGTTCCTTACACAGCCTTAGGCGGAGCAACTACCATGAGGTTAAAATTAGAATCTTCGTTTTCAAATGCAGTGGTGTTAGATCCTTGTAGTAATCAGCAATTTTCGGGGCATACCATAGATTATGGTGTATTTATAATTCCTTCAACACCTTGTTCGGGAACACCTAATGCCGGAATAGCTGTTGCTTCGGTTACAAATGCTTGTCCAAATTCACCCTTTACTTTAAATTTATCCGGTAATGCCCTGGTAAGCGGTGCATCTTATCAATGGCAATATTCTTTAAATGGTACTGCCTGGTTAAACTTAGGCCTTGTTCAAAGTATTGTTCCCTACACCATAACAAATCAAACGGTTACTACTTATTACAGATGTTTGGTAACCTGTTTATCAAATACATTATCACAAACTTCTGCATCCATTGCTATCGGGCAAAATCCGGTTAGTGCCTGCTACTGTATTCCTCCGGCAACCGATTGTACAAACAGCGATGAAATAAATAATGTGGTTTTTGGAGTAATAAGTAATACGACTGCATGTAGCCAGCCAAGTGGTTATAACGACTTTACATCTACCGTTGCAACTGCTACTATTGCTGCAGGCCAATCCTATACCATGGCTGTAACTTTAGGAAAAGATTATAGTGAAAATGTAAGTGTATGGATCGATTATGACCATAGCGGATCTTTTGATGCCTCGGAATATACCTTTTTAGGATCACTTTCCGGAAGTGGAAATTATACGGTTACCAATTCGATTAACATTCCGGCAACAGCCTTGACGGGAACTACAAGAATGCGTATCCGTAATTTTAATGGTACCGCCTTAAGTGATTTTCAGGCATGTGCAAGCCCTACAAGTTTACCAGGAAAATCAAGTATGTTATTGCCGGGTGCCTCTTACGGCGAAACCGAAGATTATTTAGTAGACATTTTACTACCTAATTGTGGTGGAAACAATTTACCTCCGGGTCTTTCCGTGAGCAGTAGTTCTACAACAATCTGTCTTAACGACGCCATCATCCTTGATATTACGGGTGCTATTCCAAGCTACAGTGGTTTAACCTATCAATGGCAGGCGGCGGTTTCCACCGGAAGTGTATATGTGAATATAGGAAGCCCAAGTACCAGTACTTCCCTAACAACGAGTCCGACACAAAACACAACGTATATCTGTACTATTTTATGTAACGGTAATGTTGGTTCAAGTACCTCATCCGTATCTGTTACCGTTAATTCAACAACCATCAATGCAACGGCAAGCTCTTATACAGTTTGCCCTGCAGAGTCGGTTACACTAACAGCTACCGGTGCTACTACTTATACTTGGACTAATAACGGAGCTGCTACCGCCTCTACAGCATTCACTCCTACAATAGGAACTACCTATACCGTTAACGGCACAGGCAGCAATGGATGTGTTGGAACCAACACCACTTTTATTTATGTAAAAACTGCTACAGGAATTTCAGGATCAATTACAACGGGAGGCTCAATACCTGTAGCCGGTACAGCTATTCTTTACAAATACGAGCCCTTCTTTACCAAATTCGATTCGGTAACGTCACAAGCTATAACAGGTGGTGGCACTTATAATTTCACTTCGGTTAATTATGGAATTTACATTGTAAAAGCAGTTCCACAAACCAGTACATTGCAGGTAACCTATGGTTTAAGTTCTGTAAACTGGAAAACGGCCGCTACTATTTCGCATAGCTGTACGGTAGCTGATGTGCACAACATTAATGTTATCCCTTTAACAAGTATAGGTACAGGACCTGGTGCTTTAAGTGGTATGATTACAGAGGGCGTAGGCTTTGGACAAAAACCAAGTTCCATTTACAGTCCTTTAGCACCGGGACAACCTATTAAAGGAATTATTGTAAAAGGCGGTAAAAACCCCGGAGGCAATATGTTTGCGCAAACCGTTACATCAACTGGAGGAACTTATACCTTATCCGGTTTACCAAATAATGCTGCCGGCGAAGAATATTTTATCCTGGTTGATATCCCGGGTTTAGATACAAACAATACCTATCATAGAATAATTACATCGGTAAATAATGTATTTACAAACCTGGATTTTGTGGTGGATTCGGCAAAAATTAATCCGGTGCAATCAGTTGGTATAAACAGCCTTATGGCGGCAGAAAATAAAGTAAAATTATTTCCTAACCCTGCCAGTAATAAAGTAACGCTACAATATACTTTACCGTTGAATTCGAATGTAAAAATAGAGTTATACGACCTTGTTGGAAAATGTGTTAAAACCATTTTACCTGAAACAGAACAATCCAACCAGGAGCATTCCTATTCAATTGCTTTGGATGATTTGTCGTCAGGAATGTATTTTGTAAAACTGAAGATCAACACTTCAGAAACGGTCATCAAATTATTTATAAGTAACTAACCTCCATTTCAGAATCCCCCCTCTAACCCATCTATACTAAAATTATAGATGGGTTTTTTGTTAAAATGAGTTTTATTAAAAAGCTTAACATTTTACAGGATGCTTCTTAAAGAATAAATAATTAAATTAGTCTTCGGTTTCCTACTATTTATCTAAATCTATTTTCATGAAAAAGCAATTTTACATATTCTTATTAAGTGTACTATTTAGTGTATTATGTAACTACACACATGCTCAGTGTACATGGACAACCCTTGGAGCAGGAGCGGCTTCTACGGCCTCCTTAACCTCCTATAATGATATAGCATTGTCCCCTACGGATGTCCCCTATATTTCTTACTCTGATCCTGCGGCCTCTAATGCACTTACTGTTAAATCCTATAGTGGAACTACCTGGCAGGCTGTTGGCTCATTAAGCACATTTACAAATGCCTCCTATACCAGTATTGCTTTCAACGGTGCTATTCCTTATGTTGCATTTGCCGACGGTACAAGCAGCAGTAAGGCCACTGTAAAAATGTACAATGCAGGAACCTGGACAACTGTAGGAACTGCTGTTTCTACAAGCACTGCGTCTTTCATTTCAATGGCCATCTATGGAGGTGTTCCTTATGTTGTGTATGTGGATGGATCCAATGGTAACAGGGCAACTGTAAAAACCTATACGGCAGGCGCCTGGACAGCCCTTGGAGCTGCCGTTTCTACAAGTAGTGCTTCTTATACGTCTCTTTCGATAGATAATTCTGGAACTCCCTATGTGATCTACCATGATATTGCCAATGGAAATTTAGCAACAGTAAAAAAATACAGTGGCGGTTCCTGGTTAGCTGTTGGTACCGGAACCGTTTCCGCAGGTGCTGTAACAGAAACCTGTATTGATGTCAGTTATAATAACATCCCTTATATTGCCTATAACACCGGCAGTTATGTATGTACTATTAAAACATTTACAGCCGGAGCATGGCAATCGGTAGGATCCGGCACGGTGAGCAATGTTTACCAGGCTCTTACACTTGCTGTGGATCCTATTGGTACACCTTATATCAGTTATTACGATTTAATTGCGAGCTATAGAGCCAGTGTGATGAAGTATGATGGTCTTGCCTGGGGATATGTGGGAGGAAGCTCCGGCATTTCTATAGGAGGCTCTTCTTATAATACACTTGCCATTAACAGTACTGGGTATCCTTATGTAACGTACACCGACGGATCATCGGGCACCTATGTCAAAAAGCTTGGGAGTACAGTGATCATTACCACGCAGCCTGCTCCAGTAACCGTATGTGTTGGCACTAATGCCACTATTGCCGTTACTACTAATACCACTGCTGGTTTAACATATCAGTGGCAGGTAAATACGGGAAGCGGGTTTACTAATATTAATAACGGACCAGTGTACAATGGCGTTACAACCCAGGCCCTCCTCGTTTTAAATTCAAGTATAGGTTATTCAGGTTATCAATACCGTTGCATCATAAACGACGGATGTACGAACATCCTCTCAAATGCAGCTATACTAACGGTTAACCCCTTGCCTGTTATAACCGTAAACAGTGCCACACTCTGTACAGGAGGATCGGCTGTTTTAAATGCGACCGGCGGTGTAACCTATTTATGGAATACAGGTGCAACTACTCAGAATATTGCTGTAACACCAACCATTAATACCGTTTATAGTGTTACCGGCACAAATGCATTTGCATGTTCGGCTAATGCAAGTTCAACGGTTACAGTTATTTCGTCTAAAACAATCAGCGGAAATGTAACCAGTTCTATAGGCGCTGTTAGCGGAAACGTGATTCTCTATAAATACAAGCCAATGTTAAGTAAATGGGATTCTGTTGCCTTTGCCCCTTTTAGTTCTATTTATTCGTTTGGAGTTATGGACAGTTCTTCTTATGTTATTAAAGCGGTTCCAACCGCTACAAACGTTCAAATTACATACGGTACAAGTGCCATCAGCTGGAAAGGTGCAACGACCTTAACGCATGGTTGTAGCAGCAATTCTACACAAAACATTACTGTTATTCCATTAACGCCGGTAACGGGCGGAACAGGATTACTAAGTGGTACAATAAGAGAAGGACAAGGTTTTGGACAAAAGCCGAACTCGACCTCAGGTGTTTTATCACCGGGGCAACCTATTAAAGGAATTATTGTAAAAGGTGGTAAAAACCCCGGAGGTAGTATGTTTGCGCAAACCGTTACTGCGGCTGATGGAACCTATACCTTATCGGGCTTACCAAATAACGCCGTAGGGCAATCGTATTTTATTTTAGTAGATATCCCGGGTTTAGACACCAATCAAACCTATCACAAAATTATTGTAGCCAACGACCAGTATACCAATCTTGATTTCACAGTTGATTCCGCTAAAATAAATCCTACTCTACCGGTTGGAATAGATGCGGTGAATGCTTTTGGCGATCAACTAAAATTATATCCTAATCCTGCTAAAAATAAAGTGAACCTTGAATACAGCCTTTCGGTTCAATCCACCGTTCATATTGAGATTCTGGATATTGTTGGGAGATCCGTAAAGGTTATTTTACCCGATACTCAACAAAACCCCGACAGATACCTGCTTTCATCCTCATTGGACGAATTAAAACCGGGAATTTATTTTATTAAAATCAAAATCAATACTGCCGAAACCCTTTATAAATTAATCGTTACAGATTAAATTACAGTAAACAAGTAACTGATTGTGTGTTGAAAAGCCGACTTAAAACAGTCGGCTTTTTTATTATATTTGAGTAGTTTTTATGAATTCCATTTCTAAAATTATATTACTCCTTTGCTGCCTGGTTATTACTAAATCGGGCTTATTCGGACAAACCTATAGTTTTAAAAATTACAATACCAAAGAGGGGCTCCCTCAATCGCAGGTATTATCTGTTTTTCAGGATCATACCGGAGTGATGTGGTTTGGAACCAATAGCGGTGGTGTTGGTAAATATGACGGAAATAAATTTGTTACGATTTCAGATAACGATGGCCTGATCAATAATGATATTTATACCATTACCGAAAACAGTAAGCACGAACTTTTGTTTGGAACCTCCAAAGGAATAAGCCTTTACAACGGTGTTAGTTTCAAAAACTATTCGCAAAAAGAAGGTTTAAAAAATAGTTTTATTTTTAAGCTTCTAAAAGACAATGACCTTATATGGGTAGGTACACAGGAAGGAGTCTATAAATTAGTAAACGGAAACATAGAACCATTTAAGGAAGATACTCTTTTAAATCAAAGTTCTGTGTATTCTATTTTCAGGGACCGCGACCAGAATATATGGTTTGCCACATTACAAAACGGCGCTATTTATTATAATAAATCTACCAAAACGTTTAAGCATTTTTCGGTTGCCAACGGCTTAATGAATGATTTTATTTTTTCGATAGGACAACGGGAAAACGGAGATATATTAATTGGCACACAAACCGGATTAAATTGTATTAACAGCAAATTTGAAGTAAGGAAAGCCGATGAAATTGCAAAGAACGAGAACATTTCTTTCAGTTGTATCTTACCATTAGGTAATGATAATTTATTGTTTGGGTCGCATACAGAAGGTGTGATAGGATTTGATTTTAATTTGAAGAGCCGCACCACACAGTTTAACAGTATTAATGGATTAACCAGTAACCCTATTCAGTGCCTTTTTAAAGATCGCGAAGGTAATTTATGGATTGGTACGGATGGCGCAGGAGTATTCAAATATCAAAACAACAAGTTTGTTTATTATACCAAAACCAACAATTTACCTGATAATTATATAAATGCTGTGGCGCAGGATGCCAAAGGCCGCTATTGGGTGGCTCTTAAAAGTAATGGTTTATGTAAAATAGATGGTCAAAAAATTACCAATTACAAATTTGACGTAAAGCATACCAATGAACTACCGGATAATGATGTCAATTCTATTTTACCGTTGAGCGATGGGAAAGTGCTTTTTGGAACAAAAGACGGACTGTGTATTTATGAGAACGAAACTTTTAAAACGATCAGCGATTTTGGGTTCAGGCATAAATATATTTTATCCTTATTTGCGGATAGCCACAAAAACATATGGATAGGCACTAATGAGGGGGTTTACAAATACGTAAATGGCATTATAACAGACGTTAGCATCGTAAATAAATTTAAGCAGCAGGGCTTTGAATTCCCTATCAATTGTATTATTGAAGACCGATCGGGGAATATTTGGTTTGGCACACAAAACGGACTTATTGAATTGGATAAAGAAGGAGGTTGTACCCTCATTAATGAAAAAAACAAATTCTACGACATCAATGTATTGTCTGCCGCTATTGATAAGCAACACAATTTATGGTTTGGTACAGATGACGGGTTATTTCATTATGATTATAATTCATTTACCAAAATCTCTCAGAAAAACGGATTGAATTCAAACAACCTTGTATTTATTCAAAAAGATAATCTGAACCGGTTAATTTTAGGATCCAATAACGGAATTGACATTTTAAGTTTAGATGATTTTTATAAATCCAAAATTAACATCAAACATTTAGGGAAAGATGATGGCTTGTTGAGTTTAGAATCCAATTACAATGCCTCTTTCAAAGATACTATGGGCCGTATTTTAATTGGTACGATTGACGGGTTAGAAATTTACAATCCTAGATACGATACTAAAAATTTGCAGGAACCTTTAACAAAAATCACGCAGGTAAAATTATTTTTCGGACAGGAAGATATTTTCAAGTATTCGAAAAATGGCGTCAATACATTATTGCCTGAACATTTAAGCCTTCCGTTTTCTAAAAATCACTTAACATTTCAATACATTGGAGTAAGCTTAACCTCTCCCGAAAAAGTAATGTACCAGTATAAGCTGGAGGGGCTTGATAATGACTGGACTCCACCAACGGCTAAAACAGAGGCCACTTATTCATCCCTGCCTCCGGGTAAATATAAATTCATGATTAAGGCTATGAATAATGATGGCATCTGGAATAAAGAACCTGTCGTATTTGAATTTAGCATTTCCCCTCCCTGGTATAATACCTGGTGGTTTTATGCCATCTGTATTATTATTTTAATAAGCAGTATCAGCATTTATAACTATGTAAAAACAAAAAAATTAATTGCCGACAAACAGAAACTGGAAAGAGTGGTTGATGAAAGAACTCGCGAATTAAGAGATGAGAAAGAAAAAGTAGAGATCATTAATAAAGAAGTCATTGAACAAAAAACAATTATTGAACACCATAATGAAGAAATTATGGATAGTATTAAATACGCTAAAAACATCCAGGAAGCTTTACTACCCAACCTCAACAATATAAATGCCTTATTTAAAGAGAGCTTTATTTTATATATGCCCAAGGATATTGTGAGTGGTGATTTTTATTGGTTTGCCAAAAATGGGGATACTACCTTTATAGCAGCAGTAGATTGTACAGGACATGGCGTACCAGGAGCCTTTATGAGTATTGTTGGAAATACGTTGCTTAACGAAATTGTTAACGAAAAAAACATTACCGTTCCGGGAGATATTTTACTGGAATTGCATAAAGGTGTAAAAATTGCCCTTAATCAAAATGCTGAAGAATTTGAAAGGAGAGATGGAATGGACATTACCTTATGTGCCATTACTCAACAGTCCAAAACAATTCAGTATGCGGGTGCTAACAGGCCTTTGTGGATCTATAGAAAAAACCGGAATTACGACCTGGAAATTACTAAGGCTACCAAGTTTCCGATAGGCGGGTTGGAACTGGAAGAAAACAGGATTTACCAAAACCATTGTATTACGGTAGAAGAAGGCGATTGCCTATATCTGTTTAGTGATGGTTATGCCGATCAGTTTGGCGGACCAAAAGGAAAAAAGTTTATGCTTACCAATTTACAAAAAATCATCAGGGAAGGTATTGAATTATCGATGGCTCAGCAAAAACAAAGCCTGGAAACTGCCTTTACAACCTGGAAAAATGACGCTGAACAGATCGATGATGTGCTTGTGATTGGCTTAAGAATTTAATATAAGTACCCCTTTTTATCTCTGAATTTTATGTTTAAATTAGTGCATTATTAGCTTATGAGACACAATACATTTGTATCAAATTATTGACTCATAACAGAACTTTGATCAACTATATGAAAAATCAATATTGTATTATAATGGCGGGTGGAGTTGGTTCCCGTTTTTGGCCCATGAGTACAACCACCCACCCCAAGCAATTCATAGATATTTTAGGTACCGGTAAAACTCTTCTTCAACAAACGTTTGATCGCTTCCTGGAACTTTGTCCTTTAAAAAATATATATGTCGTAACCAATGATATTTACGCAAGCCTTGTTACAGAGCAGCTTCCGCAATTGCTAAAAGAAAATATCTTAACTGAACCGGCACGTAAAAACACAGCTCCCTGTATTGCATATGCTTCTTATAAAATTCATCAGCTCAATCCGAATGCGTTAACAGTAGTTGCTCCTTCTGATCACCTGATCACCAAAGAAGATACTTTTATTAAAGCGATTAAATCCTGTTTTTCCAAAGCTAAATCAGAGGATTGCCTGGTTACCCTTGGCATTAAGCCTTCAAGGCCGGATACAGGATATGGCTATATTCAGTTTGTAGATTCTCCTATAAAAGAAAAAGACAAACGCTTGTATAAGGTGAAAACATTTACCGAAAAACCCGATCATGACACCGCTAAATTTTTTATTGAAACAGGCGAGTTCCTATGGAACAGTGGTATTTTTATCTGGAGTACAAAAAGCATTATTGCTGCTTTTGAAAAACATGATAATGAGTTAGCCGCCATTTTTAAAGAAGGCCATGAGTTTTACAACACGCCCAAAGAGAAGGAGTTTATAAACAGAGCCTATAATATTTGTAAAAATGATTCCATCGATTACAGCGTGATGGAAAAAGCAAAGAATGTATATGTACGCTCCTCTATCATTGGTTGGAGCGATCTTGGTACCTGGGGGTCTTTATTTACCCACATTAAACATGATAAAGGGAACAATGCTTTAGTAGGTAAAAATATTATGGCTTATGATTGCCACGATTGCATTGTGCATGTGCCCAATGATAAATTAGTGGTATTACAAGGTTTGAAAGATTATATAGTTGTAGAATCAGAAGGCGTTTTAATGGTTTGTAAAAAACAGGATGAGCAACAGATTCGGAATTTTGTGAATGATGTGAAGGTGAAAAAAGGAGACAAGTTTGTTTAACGGATAAATGATGCAGGCCAATTCTTCTTCCAAAAACTTAAATAAATTAATTATTGTAGCGGCATTAGGCTATTTTGTTGACATTTACGACTTAC
>CAXVYS010000027.1:130000-392389 GCA_963422675.2 Bacteroidia bacterium | reverse complement strand
AGTGCTTTTCTTTCTTTCGAATCCCAGCCATATTTTTTTTCGATTTCATCATCCTGCAACCGATAGTTCTGGTCATCCGCAAATATCGAGTCCAGTTCCGCTACCAAAGACTTGTTCAAAAGTGCCTCCATTTTTCTTTTATTTGATAAAATAACGTTGAGCAGTGTTTCCCATCTTTTATCCTGATGAAGCGTTTGCAGATCCTGATCGTTTACAATATGCTCATGATCGGTATAATTCGATGTTACTGCCACATCATTCAGTACGGAAAAAGCACTATCTTTATCATTCAGCAAGGCCAGGCAACAAGCAGCGTTATACAAATCGTCGGTTTCCGCATTTACGTTTTTTGCCTTAAAAGCTGAAATATAATTAGTTGCAGCCTCTTTGTATTTACTTTCGAAATAAAAAGAATCTGCTTTTTTATGAAATTCATAATATAAAAGTGAACTATTTTGCCCAATAACATCCGTCATGGAAATAATGTAAATCAAAAATAATACTATCTTTTTCATATTACGATGAGCGTCTTTGGAGTTCTTAGATCCCAGACATTAATAAAAGTACAGATAAAATAAATCTGAAACTCATAAAAATAGTGAATTGATCCTAATTCAACTCATACGTTAAACTACCGATTTTATCCAATTCATTCATCAGCTCTGTGCTTACTGCTATTTTCTGAGATTTAGAGAATAGTTTCACACTCATATTTTCAATAGGATCTTCAACGAAAAACTCCACACTACATTTACCTTGTGATGTATTAAATATAGATTCAATGTTTGCAATAAGCTCATCGTTTATGGCATTTACGTCCAGTTTCAATTTCATGGTTGAGAAAATATTTTCTTTCACATTTTCCAGTAATTCAATTTTCTGAACTTTTATTTCTAAACTTCCCGGTTGGCCATAACGCTCCTGCACCTTGGCTTTTACGTATACAAATAAAGAGTTTACCATAAATTTGTTATACTCCACAAAATCTTTTCCAAATAGCATTAACTCCAATGCACCATGGTAATCTTCCAGAATTAATTTACCAAAAGCATTCCCCGTTTTACTCACGCGTTGTTCAGAGCCTGTAATAACGCCTCCAAAAGTAACATCCTTACCTTTAAAGGGCTCCAAACCTGCTTTTAACTGTGCACAATTAGCATTGCATTTATGTTCAATAATTAATTTATAAGGATCGAGTGGATGCCCGGAAATAAAAAATCCTACCACTTCTTTTTCTCTTGCCAGTTCTTCAAGTTTTCCCCATGATTCGATTTTATTGGGTAACTGAGGTTCTGTAATTTCAACTTCATCATCTCCGCCAAATAAACTTGCCTGGGAAGTATCATTACCCAAACTCATCTGGTTACTGTATTTGATCATCCGATCGGTTAACGTTGAGCCATCCAGGTCGGGAACAAAAAACATGGCACGATGTAATCCTTCAAAACTATCAAAGCCGCCGGCCAATGCTAATCCTTCCAACGATTTTTTATTGACACTTTTGCTATCCAAGCGTTTTGCCAGATCAAATACAGAAGTGTATTTTCCGCTAGTATTCCTTTCTTCAATAATATTATTTACGGTGTTCTCACCAACTCCTTTAATAGCACCCATTCCAAAACGAATGTCGGTACCACCAGGTATTACTGCAAACTTAGCAAAGCCTTCGTTGATATCCGGCCCTAAAACTTTTACACCCATACGTTTACATTCTTCCATCAAAAATGAAATTGCATCAATGCTACCGGCATGGTTTAATACAGAAGCCATGAACTCCGACGGATAGTGCGCTTTAATGTAAGCTGTTTGAAATGCCACATAAGCATAACAGGTTGAATGCGATTTATTAAAAGCGTAACTCGCAAAAGCTTCCCAATCTTTCCATACTTTTTCGGCAACAACGGGATCATGATTATTTGCTTTGCAATTATCAATGAACTTGCCTTTCATTTTATCCAGTGTTGCCCTGTCTTTTTTCCCCATTGCTTTACGCAATGTATCAGCATCACCCTTTGTAAAGTTTGCCAGTTTTTGAGACAGTCGCATTACCTGTTCCTGGTAAACAGTAATACCATAGGTTTCCCCAAGGTATTCGTCCATTCCTTCCAAATCAAAAGTAATAGGCTCTTTACCGTGTTTACGATTAATGTAATTTGGAATGTATGCAATCGGCCCCGGACGATACAAGGCATTCATGGCGATCAAATCATTGAACGAATCGGGCTTCAGATCCTTTAATGATTTTTGCATTCCGGCACTCTCATACTGGAACACTGCATTTGTTTCACCTCTTTGAAATAACTCGTATGTTTTTTTATCCTCCAGATCAATGGCATCAATATCTATATCAACACCATGGTTTTGTTTAATATACGTTAAAGCATCTTTAATAATGGTGAGTGTTCTTAAGCCTAAGAAGTCCATTTTTAATAAGCCGGCATTTTCAGCAACCGAGTTATCAAATTGGGTAACCAGCATATCACTGTCTTTCGCTTTTGTTACAGGCACGAACTTTACCATTTCATCCGGCGTAATGATCACACCGCAAGCATGTATACCAACGTTTCGCAAGCAACCTTCTAGCTCGTATGCTTGTTTCAATACATCGGCTTCAGGCGTTTTTTCTTCTGCTAATTTTCTGAAATTATGGGATTGATCAACGACTTCACGTTTATCTTTAATGCCATCGAGGTATTTTTGATCGATGCCTCCGGGCTTCAAAAGCTTTTTCAATTTCGCATCCAATGAATCAGGGAATGCTTTTGCCAATCTATCTGCATCAGGTAACGGAAGATCTAAAACCCTTGCCGTATCACGAATTGCAGACTTACCACCCATTGTACCATAAGTAATAATTTGTGCTACCTGGTTTGCACCGTATTTATTAATTACATAATCAATGACTTTATCACGCCCTTCATCATCAAAGTCAATATCTATATCGGGCATACTAATACGATCCGGATTTAAGAAACGCTCAAAGAGGAGATCGAACTTAATAGGATCTACGTTAGTGATCCACAAACAATAAGCAATAGCGGAACCTGCAGCAGATCCACGACCCGGTCCAACGGCAACTCCCATCTCACGGGCTTTGGAAATAAAATCGGCTACAATTAAAAAGTAACCGGGATACCCCATTCTTTCAATAGTTGCCAACTCAAACCCAATTCGTTCTTTGGTCTCAGGAGGCATCTCAGGATAACGCTTATGCGCACCCTGCCATGTTAAATGCGACATGTAGATGAACTGCTCAGCAATCACCCGCATCTCCGCTTTCTGAATTTCGATAGCTTCTTCTGATAGTTTTTTATCAGCCCAACCCTGTTCTTTTAATGCAACAATACGCAGATGAGATCCCTGTATTTCTGCTTCATTGGATTCAATAAACGCAGGAGCTATTTCGAACTTAGGTAATAAAATATCACGACCTAATTTGAATTGTTCGATTTTGGAAACAATTTCATTGGTAGCTTCAATGGCTTCCGGCATATCAATAAACAAGTCTACCATCTCTTTTGGAGATTTAAAATAGAACTCCTTGTTCTGCATGCCGTAGCGGAAGCCCCTTCCACGGCCCACAGGAGTTGCTTTTTTCTCTCCGTCTTTCACACATAATAAAATATCATGTGCATCGAATCCATTTTTATTTAAATAGTAATTGCTGTTGGCCGCAAAATATTTTACATTGTATTTAGCTGCGAAACGAAGCAATACATCATTTACGTGATTCTCATCGGGCAGATCGTGTCGGTTCAATTCAACATAAAAATCTTCGCCAAATAAATCCTTATACCAAACAAAAGCTTCTTCAGCCTGTTCTTCGCCAACATTTAAAATCAAATTAGGGATTTCGGCAGATAAAGAACCTGTTGTAGCAATCAGTCCGTCCTTATATTTTAATAAAAGATCCTTGTCAATACGGGGCACATAATAAAATCCATCGATCAAACCGGCAGAACTTAACCTTGACAAATTCTCATAACCCAACCTGTTTTTAGCAATGAATACCTGTGTGTAACCGTTCTCCTGCTTACTTTTATCTTTATGATCTTTACAGATAAATAATTCGCACCCAATGATGCATTTTAATTCACTTTTTTTATCCCCCTGCTTCTCTCCTTTATCAATCGATTCATTATGAGATTTTATGCCTTTATTGTGTTTATCAATGGATTGCCAAAATAAAAATGCGCCATACATATTACCGTGATCGGTTAATGCAACAGCGGGCATATTATATTCAATGGCTTTTTTTACAAGGTCGGCCACATCACTGGTAGACTGAAGTACAGAGAATTGTGTATGATTATGAAGATGAGAGAAAGTCAGATTTGAGATGTCAGAAGTAAGAACTGCTTCATCCGGTTTCTGAGTTTTAACTTCCGTCTTCTTATTTTTACGTTCTTTCCAAACCTGTTCATGTTTGTATAATTCTGTAAGATCAGGTGCTACATAATGGATCGTTTGAAGTTCATCGGCCGGAATTTCGGCAACTTTTGTAATGCCACGTTTAATGATCTCAAAAAAGGCTTTGGCTGTAGCAGTAACGTCAAATGCGGCATTGTGAGCTTCCGCAAAAGATTCATTAAATAATTTGGTATATAATTCCGTTAAAGTGGGCCATTTGAATTTGCCTCCTCTTCCTCCCGGTATTGCACAATACTCTGTTGTTTGATCATTTTTAGTATCAATGAATGGTTTGGATTCCAATACATTTTCCAAGCCGCAACGCAATAATTCCGCACCAATGATATTATTATCAAATTCGATATTATGTCCACATAGATATTTAGCCTGCTTAACGGCTTCTGCAAATTCCTGCAATACCGGTTTAAGATCTTGCCCCTCTTCAATTGCACGCTCATTGGTAATACCATGTATTTGTACAGCGTTAAACGGAATGGTATACCCTTCAGGCTTTACAATAATAGAATTGCTGCTGATCAAATTACCATGTGCATCATGCAATTGCCAGGCAACCTGAACCATCCGTGGCCAATTATCAAAATCGGTTAAAGGCGCGTTATAGTTACGGGGTAAGCCAGTTGTTTCGGTATCAAATATTAGGAACATTTTTCTATTTAAGATTTTAGAAATTAGATTTTAGAAATTTTAATCGCGTTTTTTATTTCAATCAATTCGTTTTTTATATCAGTTAAAAGCTGTGTATCCATAAAGGTTTGAGCTTGCGTTGTTTCGTTGGATGCTACGGT
Organism: Bacteroidia bacterium; assembly: GCA_963422675.2. Classification (GTDB taxonomy): domain Bacteria; phylum Bacteroidota; class Bacteroidia; order B-17B0; family Aurantibacillaceae; genus UBA4416. Next base: position 387,173 of record CAXVYS010000027.1, on the reverse strand, counting down.
AGTAAACCCATGTTTGTTACGGATAACCGCTTCACGTTGCAATAATATCTGCGTTTTAAAACTTTCAGAATCATTGATTCCCAGCATGCTCATCATGTTTTGATTATGAGGTCCGCCACCACCACCGGCTGTTTCAATTTTTATCAATGTGAGACCAAAGTAACGCAGTATTGGTCCACCAACAAACGAAAGGTCCTGAATGTTTTCGACAGGTATTGTTTTTTCAATATGGACAATTAAGCCTTTTGAAAATTTCAAATTTTTGTTCGTGATCTGGCAGGAAAGTGTTTTAAAAAATTTGCCACTCAACCATTGGCCTAATCCAAAGATCCAAAATGGAATAACGATCCACCCGATAATGGAGGTTATGAGGACAAATAATACTACGAAAAAAATATAGGTTTTTACTTTTGGATTAAAGCTTGCTTCTCTTAAAATAATTTCTTCTATCATAGCTCTAAAGTTAAAAAAAATGTAAGTGCTAAATACGCATCGTTGATATCAAATAATAACCTTTCGCATCCGGGTGGCCTTAGATTATCACGCTTGATTAAATTTTAAATGCTTCAGAATCAGTTAATTAATATGATTTCAAAAGCATAATGAATAAATACATCAGATTATTATGTATCTTTGTCTTATGTAATTAATTATACGGTTATACAAACTCCTTCATACTATGAAAAAAATAGATTTTATTTTGGCATTCACCATCCTTGCCTGTCTTGTTTTTCCTCTTTTCCATTTTAAAGGTACGCAGGCAATTATTGATGTGTCGGCAACAGTAGTTGGGATGATTTATTTAATAGTAGCTTTTAAGTTTTTTAGAAACAAAGAACGAAAAATCTTAAATCCTATTTTAGGAATAGTATTGGTTATAGCAGCAGCATTTGCTATTTTACCCTTACTCTTTTATTTTTTAAACATGGTTACCTTTGTGATCAATATTAATTATAACGATGTCCTGTTTAATTATTACAAAGCTTCTTTAAACTCGTTAATAGGTTTTTTCATCTTCTTAATTGTATGTATAACGGATGTTGGATTAAAATTCAAAATAACTGGTGATGATAAAGAGCGAAGAAGCTATAAAATTCTGCTATTCATTTCTACGTCAATTGCGATAATCGTATCCATTGTGATCACCAGAAAATTTGGCTACCACATTTCCTTTTCAAGGTCACTGATAAAAATTACTTTACTGGCATCTGTTTTTGTTATTTTACCCTATCTGTTTTACTCAGGGCTTATAAAAAGTAAATTATTTACTACGATGCTTTTAGTTTTGATCTTAACCTTTATGAATAGCAGCCACCCAAAATACCTGTTTTCATCCGACTTTTCAGGTGCACGCTGGCTTGTATATAATCATCCGGTAAGACCTCCATCTAAAGAAGGAATAGACACACTCAAAACCATTGAAAGTTTTCACAAAATAGGTACTAATTTTTATGAAATGACCTATACCGGTGATTATACAGCTATACTGGAAAGCAATAATAAAAAATGCACGGAAGAATCGGTTAATGCAAAACGCTTCTGTTCTTTATTTACGTCGTTGGGAGATAGTTCACATTATTTATTTGCCAGAAATTTTGATAATCCCCAAGGGTGGAAATGTAAAACGCTTGTTTGCAGAACTATCCCCGCTAATGGATATGCCTCTCTATCTCTTGTAAGGCTGGCCGATATTGGCTTTGAAGTATCTGATAATATAGAGGATTTTTCTTATGAAAAAAAGAAACCACTTATCAATTCTGTTTTTTATACTCCCGATGGTATTAATGAAAAAGGGGTAGTTATTGCACTGGCATTTGTGAATCCCCAAACGTTAAATGAAGATCCCGGTAAGCCTTATATTAATTGTTCGTACCTGGTACGTGAAGTACTTGACCATGCCAAAAATGTAGAGGAAGCGATATCCATTATAAAAAAATACAATATTATGAATGATGTATGGAGTGGTAGTTTTGATCAACATCTTCTCATCGCCGATGCAACAGGAAAATCAGTAATTGCTGAAATAAATAAAGGAGCATTTCAATTTACACCCAATACCACTAATTGGCAGGCCGCTACCAATTCACCTTCTTACCATATTCCTTTAGCCGAACAAAAGACCGCCTGCCCGCGGTTTAATATAATATCCACCGCGATGGAAGCTTCAAAGGGAAAAATGAGCGTAAACGAATCGATGAATATTCTTAAGGAAATAGGTCATCAGTATACGGAATGGTCTGCGGTATATGATATATCAAACCGTGAAATGACCGTTGTGATAGACTATGATTTTTCAAAACTCTATACCTTTTCATTAAAAAAAGACAGCATAACAACAACTAAATAATAAATACCATGATTTATTCTTCCGAACTTCTCAAAGGAACTCTCAAAACAATTGTATTAAAGCTTTTAGCCGACAATAAAAAGATGTATGGCTACGAAATCACACAACGCGTAAAAGAGTTAACGCTTGATAAAATTCAAATCACTGAAGGGGCTTTATATCCTACGCTTCACGCATTGGAAAGTGACGGATTAGTAACTACCGAAACAGAATATATTGGGAAGCGGGTACGAAAATATTATAGCCTTAGTCCCAGTGGAAAAAACAAGACAAAAGAAAAAGTGAGTGAGTTAGCTGACTTTATGGAAACCATGAAATTTTTGTTGGACATCAAACCAAAAACAACTTAATGCATTTTTAAGCTGTGTAACACCGTCAATAAATTAACCTGTTATTGTAGGGTTGGAAGCAATTTCAAATTTCGTATGAGATTACTTTAAACAAAAACTCCTGCAATGATTTTCTAAATGAACATTTAAAATTATATTCTATAAATGTATTGCCTCAGTGAACAACAAATAGACTACATTTTCAACGACATTAGTGCACGTGGCGTTGAAATGGAAAGCCTGCAGCAAAACCTGGTAGATCATGTGTGTTGCATCATTGAACAAAACCTCGAAGAAAACGGAGACTTTGAGAGCTTCTATAAAAAAACCATTAAAACATTTTATAAAGATGCACTATGGGAAATAGAAGAAGAAACTATCCTATTATTAACCTATAAAAACTATTACACCATGAAAAAGATAATGATAACAAGTGGATTATTTTCTACTGCAGCAATGATTTTTGGGATACTATTCAAATTTATGTACTGGCCGGGAGGGGCAGTACTTATAATATTAGGCATTGGTACATCAAGTTTAATATTCCTTCCTTTGTTGTTTGTTCTAAAATCAAAAGACAGGCGTCAAGCTAAAGATAAAATTATACTTGGATTAGGTATTCTGTCAGGGATTTTATTGAGTTTGTCTGTGTTATTTAAAGTAATGCATTGGCCTTACGTGATGGTCTTGGGATATTCTTCTGTTATTTTAATAGGTTTGGTTTTACTACCCATCTTTTTTATAACAGGCATTAAAAATCCTGAAAACAAAATCAATACGATAGCCATCTCAATTGTAATAATTATGGTTTGCGGTCTGTGGCTAACATTGATAAGATCGCCAAAAGTAACAAAAGCAATTAATATTAAAAACACAACAGTCTTTTTAATCAATGAACAAATTGTAACGACTGAAAAAAAATTGTGTGCTGATGCTTTTAAAAATGCTTCAGTGAAAAGTGCAACGCTAAGGCTAGCAAATCAGATAGTTGACATATGTGATGAGGTAAAAAGTTCTATAGTTTTATCAGAAACAGATGGCACTACAATTCCAAATGATTTTGACTCCAAAGAATTATATATACGTGATAGCGGCTTTGATAATTATCAGCAAGATAAAATTTATAGATTGAATCTTCTAATTATGAGTTATAACATGAGGGCAGATAGTAAACCATTAAATAAAATAGTGACAAAAGATCCGGACAATATATATGATCCATCCTATAAATACTATTATGGTACAAATGCGGAAGTGCTTAATCAATTAACACAAATACAATTAATTGTATTGCAAAATGAAAGGCTGTCAACCTCTAAATAACAATTGATCCTGAGTTGTAAATCAATATATCCAACAAAAAAATCTTCGCACAGGAGCAATCATCAATTGATAGGTTTTTAATTTTCTGCCTGACGATTGAACAACGTTTTAAGAAATTTAATTTATTTGAATAAGCATCAATTCATTGAGCTACCCTGTGCGAAGTAATATTCAACCGCTGTCGGATTCTATACCGACAGCGGTTGCGTTAAAGGCTTGTCCAGGTAGTTAAACCTTGTTGCGTGAATTTAAAAGATTGCACTCTGCCTCCTAAATGTTCAATAGCCCTTGCCACTTTAATTTTAGTAACCGCAGGGCAATAAAAAAACATAAAGCCGCCTCCACCTGCTCCGGAAATTTTCCCTCCCGTTGCACCCGTGGTTATGGCTAGTGTGTAAATATTATCAATTAATTCATTTGTAATAGAATGAGCCATTCGCTTTTTATTGGTCCAGCCAAAATGCAGAATTTCACCAATTTTATTAAGTTCTCCCCGCAACAAGCAATCTTTCATTTGCAGAGCCTGCTCCTTCAGATGATGCATAGCCTCTACCGATTTTTCATTTTTTTCTTTTACATTTTTCACCTGCTCATCAATGATCGTAGCAGACAGACGTTGAGTTGCTGTAAAAAATAATAATAAATTAAATTCGAGTTCATATAATACCTCATCCTTTAATTGCAAAGGATTTACAATAACTTTATCATTGGCTGAAAATTCCATGAAGTTAACACCGCCAAACGTTGCAGCATACTGATCCTGTTTTCCTCCGCTCATATTGAGATCAATACGTTCAATTTCGTAAGCCAGGTGTGCAATATCATATTTACCCAATGGCAGTTTCAACCATTCCACAAAAGCACCAATCAAAGAAACAACAATAGTAGACGAGGTTCCTAAACCTGAACCCTGGGGGGCTTCAATGTAGGAGGTTAACCGAAAAGATAAGGGTTCCAGGTTGTACTGCTTAATGATGCGATTATACACGCCAATAAATAATTCAAACCCTTCTACCAGTTCCAGTTCTTTAGAAGAAGTAAGGGTAATGCATTTATCGGAACCATCAATACAAAATTCTATTTTGTTATTTGTTAAGGGTTCAAGACTTGCGTACGCATACAAATCAATTGTGGCATTTAAAATGGCGCCGCCAAATAAATCACTATACGGCGATACATCTGTACCACCACCTGCCAAACCAATCCTTAATGGTGCTTTGCTTCTAATTATCATTATCCAAATTTTCTATATCATTCAAATCTTTTGATCGGCCACTCGCTTTTTTGTTTTTTATTAAATCTTTTAAATTAATCACTTTAATAGGAATATCTTCGATTTCTGTTTCGATAGCATTTTCATAAACTTCGTCAAAACCAATGCCCGATATTTCTTTCAAAATTTCAATGGAAACCGGAGCTCGCCCGAACGAAAAAACAGTCATATTGTTATTGAACAAAAAATTTTCTTCTGTCATATCAAAAATAGACAATCCAAATTCAAAAAAGGCTTCGTGCAATTTCCGGTAATTCTCTTTTGATACTTCAACAAAAATATCTAAATCTCCGGTAGTCCTTGGAAATCCATGAAAAATAACGGAATAACCGCCAACCAAAACATACTTAACCTGAGCTTTATTAATTGATTTCAGGAAATCCTGAAAATCTTCGTTAAAAATATTTCCCATTATCGAACTGAAAAAATTGTTCTATCCATTTTCAAAGGCTTTTCTAAATGGTAGTTGTATGCTACACTTTGTAAATAAGCAAATACCCTACCTATTTCGGTGATATCAAAAGATTTATAATTATCAGATTCTCTTTTAAAATCAGTAATTTTTCCCGAAGAATGAGCGGTTCTATCTAATCTTAACATATTATAAATTTACAAGTTTTTAAACAAATCAATTACCTCGTTCACAAATAGTTTCCAATCGTATTTTTGTTTTTCCCGTTTCATCCCTTCACTAAAAGAAGCTTTCCTGTTATTCGTAAAATAATCCTGAATAGCTTCTGCAATAGCCTTTCCTGAAGAATCTACCACATAACCAGCTACTTTATCAGGAATAATTTCAGCTAAACCTCCCACATTTGTTACTAATGTGGGAACTTCAAAATGAAAAGATACCTGTGTAACTCCGCTCTGTGTAGCACTTCTGTAAGGTAATGCTACCATATCTGCCGCTGAAAAATAGAGTTTTACATCTTCGTTCGCAATAAATTTACTATGTAAAATTACCTGATCCTCAATCTGGTATTTTTCAATCAGATCAAGATAGGGTTGTTTGTCTTCATAAAATTCTCCGGCTATTACTAAATTAATATCCTTATCGGATTTTAATTCATGAAACGCATCCAATAACATATCCAATCCCTTATATTTTCGGATCAAGCCAAAAAATAAAACAATTTTTTTATCTTCCGTTAAACCCAAAGCCTTCCGGGCATCCAACTGGTTTAGTTTTTCACCGAAAGACGTGTATAAAGGATGTAATAAATATTTCTTATGAGATGTATTCGTAAACTTTTCCAAATCACTCATCACAGCTTTACTCATGGTTATAAATCCATCACAGCTATTAATAAAGTACTTCGAAAATGAAACATCTCCTATTCGTTTTTCATGCGGAATAACATTATCCGTAATTGCTAAAACCTTAATTCCGCTTTTACGCACCATACGGGCAATGCTACCCAGAGCCGGGCCCATAAAGGGAATCCAGAAGCGAAACACAATAAAATCAGGCTTTTGCTGTTTTATAAAACGAGCGGTTTTGATCCAGGATAAGGGATTTACCGAATTAATAAGAGTATGTATTCTTATGTTTTTTGGGGTAATCCCACTTGTATCAAACTGAGTACTACCGGGAAATAAAAATCCCGGATATTGCAAACTATAAGAAATAATTTCGCATTGATGCCCCTGTTCGTTAAATGCATTACAGAACAATTCATCAAAAGTTGCCAGGCCTCCACGAAGTGGGTAAGCAGGTCCTATAATGAAAACTTTTGCCACTGTTTACTAATTATTTTTTACCAACAACTAATTCAATCAAATCTTTTTCCTGTAAATAAGTATTCGCCAACGCTTTTATTTCCTGGGGAGTAATCGTTTTAACGGCTGCAAAATATTTTTCGAAATAATCATAATCCAACCCAAATTCCCAAACGGCTTTAAATTTATCAGCCAGAGCATAAGGCCCATCCACACTTCTCAAAAACTGACCCAATACATAATTACGAACAGTTTCCAACTCTTCTTTATCCACCAATTCTTCGCGGATTATTTTTATTTCTTTATAGATCTCTGTTAAAGTCTTACCGGTAACATCTGCGCCAACTTCGGTGGAGATGAAAAAATAGCCAGCATGCACAAGAGATGCCAAGCCACTTCCTATACCATAGGTGTAGCCTTTATCTTCACGGATATTAGCCATTAAACGTGATCCGAAATATCCTCCTAAAATGGTATTCAATACCTGGAATTTAAAATAATCAGGATGTGTTTTATTAAACAAAGGTCGTCCAACACGAACGGCTGATTGGATGGCATCTGTTCTTTCAATAAAATGTTTTTGTTGCGAAGTCGTTTCCATTTTTACCGAAGGAGATTCAATGGGCTGAATGTCGCCCCATATTTCTTTTCCGAAAAAATTATTTAGAACGTCTACCAGGTTTTCCGGCAGCTTACCTGACGCTATAATAGTGCAATTGGAAGAATGGTAATGAGACTTGTAAAATTCTTTTACAGAATCCACCGTCAACTTATCAAAATCTTCTGTTTTCACATCTCTTCCATAAGGATGTACTTCTCCAAAGATTAATTCGGTAAACCGGCGACGAGCCAACACATTTACCTTTTGAGAGTTTACTAAATGTTTTTGCTTTTTATTGGATAAATAAATATCGAATTCATCTTTTGGAAAGGTTGGATTTTTAATAATGTCTTCTACATAGTGCAAACTTTTATCTAAATATTTATTAAGGCTAAACAGCGCTAATGAAGCAAAATCCTGCTCTACAGAACATTCAAAGAAAGATCCAAAAAAATCTATTTCGTCAGAAAGTTGATTCGCTGTATAGTTTTTTGTTCCTGTTTCCAGTAAATTATTAGTAGCAGAAGCTAAAAGCGGTTGTTTTTGATAATACATCCCTGCTTTGAATAAAAATTCGATTTTTGTTAACTCCTGCGAGCCACTATCAATCGTATATACTTTAATACCGTTATCCAAAGTAGATAATACAGCGTGTTGTATGTCTATTTTATCAATGGTTTTAAAATCCGGTGCTTGTTTTCTATTTAATGTCATACATTTTTTATGTTTAGATACTCTCTAAAAAAGCCTCTCCCTATTTAAACTCATTGAAAAATGGCTATTTCATGGCTTAAATTTACAGAAATAAGTGGGATTTGAGCGAGAAATTAATGATAAAAAAACAAAATTACGCTTTAGTGAAGAATGTAAAATGTAATTGAAAGTCTACAAAGAATCTTTCATTTTTAAAAGCTGGTCTTTGATGTTTTTTAGTTTATCAATTACTTCCACCTTTACCTGATCAAATCCTTTTAAACCGCCTTTTAGCTTATCTTTAGCGCCTTGCAGCGTATAGCCTTTTTCTTTTACAAAATGGAAGATGAGTTTGAAGTTTTCAATATCTTTTTTTGTAAAAAGGCGGTTTCCTTTTTTGTTTTTTGATGGAGAAATAACATCAAATTCCTTTTCCCAAAAACGAATGAGTGAAGTGTTTACATCAAACATCTCAGCTACTTCGCCAATTGAATAGAATAATTTTTCTGTTTCTTTTTCTTCCAGTAATGCCATTAATCAAATATAAATAACTAATAGTTTACAGGATTTAAACTTTTTCAACAAAAAGGCAGATTGAATTAACATTTTCAGGAGATGTAAGACAGGGGGTTTGACATATGAAACTTATATTTTCATATATCGTAATATCGCATACCTCATACGTTTCACTTTTTTTCGCTCACTACTTCAAAGGGAATCGTTAATGTTTCACCCAGATTATCTGAGATGGACAGCATATGCTTTCCTTTTGAAGGCGCCAAACCCAGTTGATGAATATCTTTTGTAGTACCAACCAAAGCACCATCCAAATGCCAGAATACCGTGTTGGAAGAATTACGATGAGCAATTTCAAAAACCGTTTTACCCTGTTCCCCGCTTAATTCGTAGGGAATGTAAATAACGGTTCCCGGTTTTGGATAAATCATCTCCATGGCTTTTTCTATTTCGGGTTCACAACCACTTTTATAGGGTGGCAATGTTTTATAGGTAGGATTTTTTATTTTATAATAATATTCCTGGGTAGGCGGCAACATAAACCATGATACGGTTTTCATATCCATAGGCGACACACAGGCATCTGTAACCCTATATTGACCCGTTATATCCGTATGTATCAGTTTATGATAAGTACAGATAATAGATACATGTACGTTTTTCGGGATCCATTCTTTTTTTGTCTCGATACAATATGGAGATGGTAAACATCCGCTTTGTTTACAAACACTCACCTGCTTTACATCCTTACGTGGCATTTTAAACCATTCTGATTTTGGTAATGCTCCAAATATTTCGAACAACACCGGTGCTGCCGCCGAAATTCCGGTAAGACCTGGGCGACCTTCTCCATCCGCATTTCCAACCCATACTCCTACTACATATTTCCCTGACACACCAATTGCCCAACCATCTCTGAAACCAAAACTGGTTCCTGTTTTCCATGCTATTTTTTGAGAATTCCCCAGGCGCTGCCAGCTTGCATCCACATCAGGCCGTCCAACTTCTGCCATTGCTTCAAAAGTAAGCCATATAGAAGATGCACATAACAAAGGGCTACTTCCACCTGAGGAGAGGGGCGTATTCTCTTCAATGGATGTTTCGTTTTTTAAATACACCGGCTTGTTCCAGTCGGCAGAAACATAAGTTCCCGAAACGTTATATCGGTTCAATACCTTTGCCATACTGGCATAAGCAGAGCACATGTCCCACAATTTGGATTCTCCTCCGCCTAATATTAATGACAATCCGTAATTATCGGCCGAACGGTTCATGGATGTTAACCCAATTTGTTTTAACCTATCTAAGAATTTATCAACCGTATATTGCTGTAATAATTTTACGGCAGGAATATTTAAACTTCTTGCCAATGCTTGTTTTGCAGGTACAGCTCCATCAAATGTAAAATCAAAATTCTGAGGAACGTAACCGGCAATCTGTGTAGGGATATCAGGAACCAATACACCGGGCATCAATTTCCCATCATTTATCATAAACCCATATAAATAGGGCTTTAGCAAACTTCCTGTACTTCTGTTGGCTGTAATAACATCCACATCTTCTCCATGAGGCTCTTTATCTTTTAAAGGGGTATTTCCTATATAAGAAATAACTTCATTGTTAGTAATGTCGATCACCAATGCCGCAATATTATGGACCTCATTTTGCTTTAACCGGTTACCATGTTTGGTAAGTATATCCAACAACCTATTCTGAAGATCAGCGTTAAGTGTGGTATTAAATAGGTTCTCTGTTTTATTTTCCGTTACTGCCCTGTTTAATAAATGCCTTGCTTTATTAGGCAATGGATAAGGTTTTTCAGGCAAAGGCTCCTGAATAGAAAGCTGATACGTTTCTTCATTGATATACTGTAAGCTCCATAATTTAGCTAACAACTTATCTCTTTTTTGCTTTAATTTTTTCTGGTTTCTCCCGGGATAAATAATCGAAGGAGAGTTCGGTAATACGGCTAAAGTAGCGCATTCGGCCCATGATAATTGAGAAAGGTTCCTTCCGAAATACCGCCAGGAAGCAGCATCAACTCCTACAACGTTAGTGCCGAAGGGTGCATGGGACGAGTATATTTTAAGAATATCGATTTTAGAATACGTCAGTTCCAATCTCAAAGCCATCACCAGTTCCAGAAATTTACCGGCATAAGTACGCTGTTGGTTTCTTCTGATGATCCTTGCCAGCTGCATGGTGATGGTACTTCCTCCGCTTACTATTTTTCCTACTTTTGAGTTTTGTTGTATCGCCCGCCAAACAGAAACAGGGTTAATGCCTGCATGCCTTAAAAAATACTGATCTTCAAAAGCAATGATGCTGGCACAAAATTTAGGGTTTAAGGATTCTGACTCCGGAAAACGCCACTGGCCATCGCCTGCAATTTTTGCGGATAACAGGTTTTTGTCTTTATCGTTTAAAACTACCGAATACGGATCTGCAAATAAAGGATCCGGCAAACAACATAAAAACCATATCAATAGCGGAAAAGCTACTAATAGCAAGCAAAATTTTAATTTATGCTGTTTGATAAAATGCAAAAGAGATTAAGTTAAACGTCCGCTAAATTAACGATATCAACGTTAGGAAATGCCCGGGGTTTAAAAGTTTTGAAAGCTCTTTTTAAAGTACCACTTAATTTAAGCCGTGTTCTTTTTTACGTTTGAAGAGGGCATCGTCGAGGGTCATAAATTTTAAATAAATTTCAAAACCTCCTACCCCTTTACTTACCTGATTGTATTTAGACACATTTAAATCGTAGGATAACCCGATAGCATATTTACCCATATCTAAATTAACCTGGGGAATAATGGCATCATTAACTCTGTAATAAAGCCCCACGTTTAAGCCCGTTTCCGTTTTATTCCCGGTTAATTTTGTACCGTTTTTAAATCTAAATCTCAGATGTGTTCCCACATTGATCTGTGAGGCAGTACCTTGTAAAATATAAATAACACTTGGCAGTAACGATAGTTTAGTGTCTTTAAAATCAATGCGGGCCTGTACATTTCCAACAAAACGCATTGGCAGTTTATAACTGGAACCAGAGCTAAAACGTTGAACAGGCTTGTTTATATGATGAACTGCGGCGCCAAATTTTATACTAAAAATATCATCTCTCGTCATATCAACACTGGAGGACGAATACTCGTAATTAACTCCTGCACCAACATCTGAATTCACAAAGGAGGCATAATTTACAACTTCTCCGGTAGGGATTGACTTATCTATTTCTTTTCCGTTATATTGGTTTGCATAAGTTAAAGAGGCATAAGTTGCACTGTTTTGATTGATCCCAAAGTACAACCCTCCCGCCAGCTTACTTTTCTTACTGGCTTTAACAATCGCATTTACATGAAACTGTGCCTGGGTAGTTCCTATTTTTGCAACTCCGGCGCGATCGTTAAATACAAATAAACCTAAACCGAGGTATGCTTTTTTTCGTGCAGCTTTTAGCGCCGTTCCATCTACGGAAATCCCCATGGTTTGATACGCATTTCCCATTGAGGCCCATTGGTTCCTATAGTTAGCAACGGCCCTGAAATACCCGTTAAACATTCCTGCATTCGCAGGATTCAGCCAAAGCGGTGATTCCTGGATCTGTGAAAAATGGATATCCTGTGCCTGCATTGCACCTGCAATAAATAGTATAATATAACAGATATTTTTTTTCATCTTAAATAAGAGCCTGTACATGTCGTATTACCTTAACAGGGTAATATTTCCTTTTACCGTTTTTTTATCGCCTTCTAAATTTGTATATTTTATCAGGTAAGCATATACACCCGTTTGAGCAGGAGATCCTTTATAAGTGCCATCCCAGCCTTTGGTAGCATCATCAGAATTATAGACTAACTGTCCCCACCTGTTCCATACTTCTATAGAAATAGAAGTTACATGCCCTGCTCCCAGAGGAAATAAAATATCATTATTACCATCACCGTTTGGAGTAAACGCAGAAGGGAAAATGACATTTGTTTCGTTTTCTTTTAATACTTCGATCAGCTTTTTTTCTTTTGGTTTATAATGTGCAATCACTGTATCAGCAGTTGTAAAATTAATCGTTACAGTATCTCTGAGGGTGTTAGGTGATGGCGTGTGGTGTTTAAATTCCCAATGATCAAATACATAATTGGCAGTATCTACCACTTTTTGTTCAAAGCTCATGGTAACTCCTCCAAAATAATTTCCATGCCATATATAATTCGGTAACCAAATGGTATTAAGCTTCACTGCTCCGGCACCAACAGGCAATACATTTACAGCCACCGGGTAAGGGCCCGTTACCTGATAACAGTCTTTTATTTTTTGTTCAATATAAGAGCAGCGCTGATGGATCTTACTTTGTAAAGTATCCATGTTTCGGTTCCAATCGGCAAGTGTTGATCCGCTCCCCCATTTAGCTACATGCCTGGGCATTTCCGGCGTTAAAATATTTTTAAAATAATAAAAGTGATCCATAATACTATCGCATTTAAAAGCGGTATTTAAAAGATCAGCATAACGGTTAATGTACATCGATTTAAAAGCAGGATTTGTAAGCAGCCTTTCTAAAATATCAGGGTGGCCTTTGTTTGGACCGGCATTATGAAATGTATTTTGATAAGCGCAAGGATCGGCATCCATACCCGTTGTAGGAATTCCCGAAAAATTTTCTCCCAAATCATATACGTTATCCATATCCCAGTTCCAGTAGCGCCATTTCTTTTTATCACCGGATAGTGCTCTACCTCTCCACCAGGCAGTGTTCCAGTTAATAAAATCTGAATTCACCACGTACGAATTATAAACCATATAATCGATCAGGCTTTTAAAATTCAACCTGCTGTTTACGGAAGCATAATTCGCAGCATTTGTCATAGGATTTGCCATCACATAATTATACAAACTTACCCAGCCCGTATCACTCCCATCCCTGATCTGTAAGCTTCCCCAATAGGCCAGGTTATCAATGCTATCTTTTGGCTGATGGTAATAATAATCGGTATAGTCTGTTTCAAAGGCTTCGCGTAACTCATAAATACCCCAATACTGACCATTAATAAAGGCGATCACATGCTTATTTCTTCTCCCATCAATTTCCAGATCTTTTCTGAAAGAATAGGTCTGAACAAAAGCATCCCGCATATGACAAGATGTTTGAGGCTTATCTCCGGGAAAATTATCAGAAGCAGCAGCCTTTAAAATAACATGCTGAAATTCTTTTCGTTTACTTTTACCCATTTTCCAATCGGTAAAAAATTTATTTCTTAAGGCATAATTATAGCCGTAGTCATCTTTGGTTTCAAAATCAATTCCCCGTTGGTCGTAAGCCCAGGAATCATTTCCGTGTTTATTGGATAAACCATAGGTTTCCGTAATAAATGTGCTGTTATCAAAATACTCGAAATGGCAGCGCGGATTATTTTGAGTACCATTCATCAAGGCACTTAAAGGTGCTCCGCCACTCAAAGAAACCACGCCATACTGAGCATTAATATTTTCCCCGATAAAATACGTATTGGTTTCCATAAAGCCGGGTAAAATACTGGTGTTGGTACTTGTTGCATACGCTCTTAATACGGTAGTAGTTGCAGTATTTACAGGGGTGGTTGCATACACCGCCGATGAAGTGGTGGGTTCAGAGCCATCAACCGTATAATAAACCGTTAAGCCTGTGGATGGTGGTACTGAAAGAGATACATTTTGAGCAGATCCATAAAACCCGGCTCCCGGGCTCATAATAGGTGTTGGCGCATACCCATCGTAAGCTGTACCGGTATTTGAAGCATTTGGGGTTGGGGTTTTGTAAACTTTCCAAACAGATGATCCGTTGGGAGTGCGCCCCTGAGAATGAGTTACCTGGGTTTTACGTAATTGTATCGTATCAACTACAGCAGAACTATTAGTGAGTGTAATCCAATCGCCTTTACATTGTGTTAATTTAAAATTTGTATGAATATGGCCTGAAGCATTTGCCGGATCGCCTTTACCACTACACCAGATTCTTAAAAAACCCCCTGCCGGTATACTGGTTCCAGATGGCAAGGTGTATTTAGTAATATCATTGGGATCATCGCTCATATTCCATCCTCCAATGGTTACAGCCGAAGAACCGGCATTGTATAATTCTACCCAATCGGGCGTACCTCCTGTATTATCCGTGAAAACGGTACCGGCAGTTAATGTTGAATTAGAAACAGAATATTCATTGATTTTCACCTGGCACTTTAATGAAACGCAGAAGAAAAACAATAGCAGTGTAAATAAATGTTTAATCATCCTTAACTATTTTATAACATAAATATAGTTCTTATTTGTTAAAAATGCTTATAATATTACCCCATCATCGGACTTTTAGTTAGATATTCTTAAAAACTAGATGTAAAGTCACATTATGAACGTAACTAATAGTAAATTTGCATTTTGAAACTATGAGCGATAAAATTGAACATGAATGTGGTGTAGCTTTAATAAGATTACTAAAACCATTAAGTTTTTATAAAGAAAAGTACGGTAGTAGTCGTTATGGTTTACACAAGATGTACCAGTTAATGGACAAAATGATAAACCGTGGGCAGGATGGGGCCGGTGTTGCAACAGTAAAATTTGATGTGGAAGCCGGATCAACCTATATTGATCGCTTACGATCTATCGAACCTAAAGCTACCCAGGATATTTTTTCGAAAATAAACGACGCGTTTATTACGGCTAAACAAAAAAATCCGGATGCATATCATGATGTAGAATGGCAAAAGAAAAATATTCCATTTATGGGAGAGTTGATTTTAGGGCATTTACGTTATGGCACTTATGGAGGAAATTCGGTACAAAGCTGTCATCCTTTCAGAAGACAAAATAACTGGATGGCCCGTAACCTTTTGGTAGCAGGTAATTTTAACTTAACAAATGTAGATGAGCTATTAGATCATTTAGTTCAATTAGGCCAGCACCCAACTGTAAAAGCAGACACGGTAACTGTTATGGAAAAAATTGGTCACTTTTTAGATAAGGAGAACGACCGTTTATTTAAACACTTTAAAGAAAAAGGACTCAATAATTTTGAAATATCCAAAGAGATTCAAAAAAATATTGATGTAACTTCTATCCTCGTTGAAAGCAGTAAACACTGGGATGGTGGATACGTTATGGCAGGGATGATGGGACATGGAGACGCCTTTGTACTTCGCGATCCTAATGGTATACGTCCTGCTTATTTTTACAAAGATGATGAAGTATTGGTAGTGGCTAGCGAAAGGCCGGTAATTCAAACGGTTTTTAACGTAAATATAAATGATGTAAAGGAACTAAAACCAGGGCACGCAGCCATTATCAAAAAAGACGGAACCTTTACAGAAGAACAAATTATTGAACCTCTTGAAAAAAAGGCTTGTTCTTTTGAAAGAATTTATTTTAGCAGAGGTAACGATGCTGACATTTATAAAGAGCGTCAGCAATTAGGAAGATACCTTGTGCCACAGGTATTAAAGGCTATCGATTACGATTTGGATAACACTGTATTCAGTTACATTCCTAATACTGCCGAAGTGGCTTTTGGTGGTTTGGTAGAGGGGATTGATGACCACGTGAATAAAATAAAAGCTACCGAAATTTTAAAAATGGGAGCCAATATTTCAGAGCCTGCTTTAAGTAAAATATTAGCAAGCCACCCACGTATTCATAAGGTTATTTTAAAAGACGCGAAACAACGTACTTTTATTACAGATGATGAAAGCAGGGATAGTTTAGTGAACCTGGTGTACGATATCACTTACGAAACAGTAAGAAAAGATATTGATACATTAGTGGTGCTAGACGATAGTATTGTACGTGGAACCACTTTAAAACAAAGTATTTTAAGGATACTGGATCGTTTACATCCTAAAAAAATTATTATTATTTCATCTGCCCCACAAATTCGTTACCCTGATTGCTATGGAATTGATATGGCGGTAATAGGGAAATTTATTGCCTTTGATGCGGCCATTTCACTTATTAAAGAAACAGGAAAAGAAGGGGTTTTAGCAAACTTATACGAGAGGGCAAAAGCTGAATTGCTTAAGCCTAAAGAAGAGCAGATAAATATTGTTCAGGAAATATACCGAACATTTACGAACGAAGAAATTTCACAGAAAATTGCTGAATTGTTAAAACCTGCTGATTTAAAAGCTGACCTGAAAATCATTTATCAAACCATTGAAGGATTACATCAATCTTGTCCGCAAAACCTGGGTGATTGGTACTTTACGGGTAACTACCCTACTCCTGGTGGAATAAGAGTAGCAAATAAATCGTTTGTAAATTATATGGAAGGCAATAACGAAAGAGCTTATTAATTATAATAAGACAACTGTACTTACTTAAAACCCTCAAGGAACGATCCCTGAGGGTTTTTTATGAAAAGGGGATTGATGCTTTCTAATAAACAAAGTTCAATCGTTTATTTGTGTTATAGTTTTAAATTAATGCTGTCAGGTGCAAAAAATACATATTTTTGCATTGCTACAAATCAGGGAATTCATTATTTCCGGTTTTAACAACACGATCTATAAAATGAAAACAGAAGAAAAAATATTTTTTTCCGGAATAAATGGTTTACGGTTTTTTGCTGCTCTGGCTGTTATCATTACTCATATTGAATTATTAAAAGGTTCTTTTGAATTTAAAAGTTATTGGAAAAATCCTATTATTTTTAATTTAGGTGGTTTAGGGGTTTACTTTTTCTTCGTTTTAAGTGGCTTCCTCATAACTTTTTTACTTTTATCTGAAAAACAAAAGTTTAATACCATAAAAATAAAAGAATTCTATTACAGACGAATTTTAAGGATATGGCCGCTTTACTATTTAATTCTGATATTAGGATTTTTTGTTCTCCCACATTTTAAAGAAATTCAAATACCTTATCTTCAGGATAATTTTATAGAACATTATAATGCCAATCTTATTCTTTATTTATTTATTTTACCAAATGTAGCTTTTGCTCTATTTATGGCAGTTCCACATATTGGTCAGTTATGGTCAATCGGTGTAGAAGAACAATTTTATTTATTTTGGCCATGGCTGGTTTTAAAGGCAAAAAATACTGTAAAAGCTTTACTGTATGTCATCTTTATCTTAATTCTTATAAAATTTACGATGCTTGTTCTTGGTAAATTTTATGGTGCGGAAAAATGGTATGAACCGCTTAAGCTTATTATTGCCATGTCAAAATTTGAGTGTATGGCGTTGGGAGGAATTGGTGCATGTATCTTATTTCAAAAAAACGATAAACTATTAAAGTTAGTTTATAATAAATACGTGTTAGCTAGCTCCATATTATTTATTCCTCTCTTAATGTTGTTTACTCCACCTTTTCTACAGGATGGTATACACCTTGTGTATTCTGTGATATTCTTGATCATTATTTTAAATGTAACAGGAAACAAAACGATTTTTTTTAGTCTCGAAAATAAATATTTAAATTTCCTTGGAAAAATATCTTATGGGCTCTATATGTATCACTTTTTACTTATCCCCATTATTCTTTATTATATGAAACCCCTTAAAAATGCAGTAAATGAAACATGGGCCAATGTGATCATCTATTCATTAGTTATTGTGAGTACAGTAGTGGTATCAGCCATTTCATTCTATTGCTTTGAGAATATCTTTATTAAGAAAAAAGCAAAGTATTCTCCAATAAAATCAGGGAGTTAAAGTATCAGAAATTCAATCTATTTTAAAGGGAATATCCTAAACAGAAATGTTTAAGAAAAGAAACGCGCTAATTTATCTAGCAATTTTTGGTTTACCGAAAAACTTCTTATCTCTAAGCATCATCATTGGATGCTCGTAAAACCTGTATATGATAAAAGAAAATACATACAGTAATATAAAATGGCATGTCATAACCACAATAGAATTATCGGTAGGTACAGGAATGTGAAACACAAACATGTGTATGAGGTACATTGAATAAGTGAGTACGCTTGTCCATGTAAAAAACAAAAATAAAGGTTTATTTCCAGCCACTTTTTTTATCGTTCGCGACCCTTCCACAAAAGGAATAATCAGGAAGACCGAGAAACTGAATAAGGCAAACCAGATAGTGCGATAAAAAATGTGCGCATCAGCTCTAGAAATTCCTTCAGTATGGGTTTTCCCAAGGCTAAAAATAAGAACCAGCATTAATACTATTCCTAAAATAAAGAATTTTAATTCTGTTAGTTTAGCATATATCGCATCATAATGAATTTTGAGATGAGCCAATAAAACACCTATTAACAAAGAATCGAAGCGAAATATAAAATTAGGTCTTATCGCATCAAATGGCCTGCCGGAATAGATAACCCAAGCCGTACGTAAAGTTATAAATCCAAGTATTAATGCCAAAGTAGTTTGTAGAAATGCTTTTTTAGTAAACCCATTTTTAAAGACAATAATAAATCCGATTGGAATTGCTAAATAAAACCATTCTTCAATAACCAGACTCCAGGATACTCCGAAAAAATTAATTCCGACAAAATTATTTTGTAGAAAAAACACATAAGCTATTATTTTCCAACCCAAAGATGAATCAAAAAAGATGAATTTAATGAAAATTACGGCATAATATAATGGTAAGGTTCTATACCAACGTCTTTTCCAAAAATTAAGAATCCCACTTACTGTAATCCCATTCTGAAAGTCTCTGATTAGAATCTGCCCAATCAAAAATCCACTCAAAACAAAAAATACTTCTACTCCCCAAACCCCTAATTCAATAGTATCAAACGTAAATAGGTGAGATAATAACACCAATATAATGGATAGGGCTCTTATAATGTCCAATCCGAAATTTCTGCTTTTAAATAAACTGTTGTAATTCACGTGTTCCTTTTCAAATAAATCAATTACGATTTCAAATAATAATTTGTTCTTGTTAGATTACTTAAACTTTAGTTTTAAAATTCGTAATAATTTAAAGTACCTGTTCCAAAGTTTTTTTTCTGTTTTAAATGATCCATGTTCTCTTGTTGGTTCACGCATTAACTGATCAAATTCAACCTCAGTCAATCCCATTTTTTTTAGAACGTATTCTTTTTCATTTTTCAAATCAACTTCATTATACAAAGGTATTTCAAGCTCCTTGTATGCATCCTCTTTCGTGATTTGATTGCTACATATCAAATTAGATAAATGTGCAGCTCTTTTATCTATTCCAAAACGTGTTGGTAAAATATAAGCCTGATAAAATTTTGTGAACACTGATTCATAATGTTTTCCTCCATAATCACGCCATGCTAATTTATCGGTAATTATTCTTTTTGCTTCAGTTTTATTGTAAGGAATATAATTTAATACCTGTATTGATTCGAGCTTAAGAAACCAGTGGTAATACAACTTTTTATAGAAACTAATATGTGGATATGTTTTTAACTCTTTTCCACTCCCGAATTGTCTATAAATATCTTTAATATTTTCCCAATCTCCTTTATCAAATACCCAACCTTTTGGCATAATAGCTTCAGTTGCAAAATTAAATCCGTTTATTGTATATTTGATCTTATATTTTGCAGCTATCTGATAAATCGTTGCCATAATTGCATGATCTGTTAATGCTTCTATATCAACAACACCAGCTCTTATATATGCTAGTTGTAACTCTTTAAATTCTTCCCAATTTATAACATAGGTATTTAGCTCAAAATTAAGTTTATTACATATATTCCTTATGTTCTCAGTAGCAAGCTCGCTGTTCCATCCATTATCAAAATGTACAATTAAAGGCCGTAACTCATTTTCCTTTGCCCAATAGGCAAGGTAAGAACTATCCACTCCTCCACTAACACCTAATATACAATCGTATTGAGCATTTTTTCCGGAAGTTTTAATTTCCTTAAGCTTTGTCTCTATCCATCGCTTTTTTTGGCTCTCATCCCCTAGTTTTTCAGTAACGGCGTCATAATACTGGCAATAATTACATAATCCTTTTGCATCGAATGCAATATTGTTAGCTGTTTTTGTTGTTAAGAGACATCTCTTACACTCTGTTATGTGACTATAGTTCATTCTTTGTTATAACCACTTTGTTATAATTTTTAAGTGAAACAATTGAGTTTTTTATGGCATTCATTAAAAAATTAAAACTTTGCTTTTTTCTTTTGCTATTCATTTTTGTATTCAATCGGATAATATTAAGAAAATAAAATGCTTTCAAATTATTTTTTTTCCAATATCCAAAACCATCCATGTAATCAGGCTGATTCGCTGCTTGCATCGAAGTAATAGAATCCGGGTTTAAAACACGTAGATAAAGCGGAGAGCTCTTATCAACAAAGATAATTTTATGATTTTGATTATAATATAAATGAAAATCATTATGTTCATTCTCAATTAAAAAAGGATGATTTCTGAATCGTTGATAATTACCCGGGGGGAAATTTCCAAAAACAGAAAGGGCGTATTCGCGTTTATGAATGCAGGTATTAGGAAACCAGTACATTATTTTTTGAGAAATATTACCTGTAGATACGTCCCAAAATGAGTGGTACTTATCTACACATAAATCAAAGTTTTTGTTTTCAAGTTTTTTTAAAAGGCTCGGGTTAAATACATCGTCATCATCCAGACGAATGATATAATCATACACTGATTCCGAATTTAAAACGTATTCTGTCGCTTTCTGTAACTTTTCTTCTTTATGCCCCTCAAAATCCAAATGTAAAAAGTTCTTTCCAGGTTTCTCTTCTTCAGTTATTTTACCAATTATTAATGCCTTCCAGTTAGAGTAATTTTGCTTTAACAGAGAGTCAAAACAGAGCTTCCTCAATGCTGCTCGTGTAGAGGTTAAGTGCGAAGACGGAGTCAAAGGAATAATAAATAAAAAAGTGTTGGGCATATGATTATAAAGAAGTTATATAATTTGAAAATTTAGTATAATTAACTTCTGAATAAAAATTATTCTTCCAATATTCCCGGCATCTTACTCTAAAATCTTCCGTATTTTTTGATGAATTTTTAAAATTTTCTATTTCTTTCGCAACCAATTCCGGTTCGAAATCACGTGGAATTAAAATTCCTGATTTTTCATTACAAATTTCAGAACTTCCTCCAACATCTGTAGCTAATATTGGAATACCAAAACTTTGAGCCTCCATCATGGATACCGGTAAACCCTCTGAATAGCTTAGGCTTACAAATAAATTGACCTGCTGCGTCTTATAAAATTCAATTACCTGTTCATTTGTCAGGTTCCCATGGTAAACAATTTTAATATTATTTTCTAGTTTGCTATTACTCCTCTTTATGTTTTCTAGCTCCGGACCATCTCCTAAAATATGCCAAACAAGATCATGTTTAATGTTCTGTAAAATGGAAGCCATTAAATGAATTCTTTTAATTGTATTTAAAAAACAACAGGTTACTATTGTAAATAGAGTATTCTCATTAAATGGTCCAACACCGTAATCATTTGTACCTAAATAGGAAAGTTCATATTTCGAGAAAAAGTCAGGGGATTTACTTCTTAAATGCATTAAGCCACGCTTTGAAACCGAAAATATTTTATCAATATATTTATTCTGAAATTGCCTGAATGGTATTATATGGTTCTTTTTTAAATTCTCGTAAATCTCATACCCGTGTGCTCTTGATATTACAGTGAGCTTATTATTAAGCATTTTAGCAATACAGGCCTGTGTAGCCAAATTATCCGCCCAGTATGCATATATAATAGAGTTTGGATGATGGATGCTTTTATTAATGTACTTTGCTTTTTTATACAGGCTTTTAATTAAAGATAAATTATACTTCAGTTCGTTTAAAAAAGCGCCTTGTTTTGATAAAGGTATAAAATCAGTAAAAACAATTTTAAAAATGGAAGCGTACTCGAAAAGAGATAACCTTTCATTTTTATAATCCTCAATACTCAAATACTTACAGTTAGAAGGCAGTTTAGTGATTTGTTCAACAATAGTTTCTGAAAAAATAGTAATCTCTTCATAATAATGACTTGTTAAATTCAATTCGTTTTCTAACCAGGCTTCGCTTTTTCCATCAATAGCAGGAAAACTTACCGTAAGTATAGTTAAATAGGGCTTATCCGTATTTTTACTATATTTCATTTAATTAGTAATCATTCTTTAAAATAGAATTAAGTTCATACTAATTTCTTGAGTTTGATTTTAAAACAGAAAAATGTTATTACCCTCATAAAAAAGATTCTAGAAAAGATGTTACATTTTTATATTCGAATCCTGATATGTTAAACAGCTTATCAGGAATTGTCTCTGTTTTTTTATTATTAATCACTTCATTACATAGTTCATCAAGTGGTTGGTTTCCAGAAAACCCTAGTTGATTTTCTTTAATAAATTCAGACACATCACCTTCAGGACCAAAATAAATAATTGGTTTTCTTAAAGCAATCAACTCATAAAATTTTGTACTTTTAAAATGCTGTTCCATCCCTTCACCAGCTCTTAACTGAAGCAGGTAGTCCGTTTTTTTGAAAATACTAAATAGTTGTATTGCCGGTACAGGCTCATAATAAGTTACATAGTTTTGTAGTTCAGCATCAAAAAACAAATGGCTATATGACTTATTAAATGTATATAAATCAAGCTGTATCTGTTTACCAGATTCAATGAGTTTTTTCAAAAAGTCGATCAGTCTTAAAACAACTGATTCCATATTGGCATATAAAATGCCTCCATATGCAAATGTAATTAAATCAGGGTTTCCGATCAATTGATGTTCTATTTCAATAATTTCATCAGCATCAAATGCATGGGGTAAATTAAAAAATTTATCAGAAAAATTCGGATATTTTAATTTCAGAAAATCGTCAATTCTTTGAGCCGGAGTAGAAATATGATCAGCATTTTTTATACATTCAAGTTCCTTTATATCTTCCAGTTTCTGCTGGTTAATATTGAATTTCGAATAATCTTCCCCACCCGTCCAAAAATCCCTAAGATCAATTAAAAAATTTAATTGATGGAATTCTTTTTTTAGCTGTATACCAAAATAACACCAGTCAAAAGGTCCACCGGTTATTATCACGGTATCGATCTTTTTATCAAGAATGATTTTCTTTGCTTTTTCATAAAGAAGTTTCTTGTAACGTATTGAAATATTGCCATCTAAAACCGGGGTTTTTCCATGACTAATCTTTTCTTTATAAAGGCTTAAATGGTATCTTACTTTACCCAAAAAACTTTTAGGAGCTTTATTTACACGATAATAGGGTCGATGCTCAAAATAAGGTAAACGTGTAATCTGATCTTTATAATCATTAATATCATTATTCCATGGACATTCACCATTAAAAGGAGTATTAACACAAACTACCGAAATATTGTACCCGTCTTTTGTAAGATATTTTCCGAATTTAGCCCAACGCCTTCCTCCCACTTTATTACAGGGTGGGAAAAAATAAGAAAGAATTAATATATTATTTTTTTTTGTGAGATTCATTTTTCAATGAGTGATCTTTAAGAAGGGTGTCTTATTTTAATAAGTGATGTAGATTCAAAACTTTCCAGTTATCAACTTTATCTATAAAGTCATTATCAAACAAATTTAATTTCTTCAATCCTGATCGTTGAGTATTTTGATATTCTACTATTTTGCTATTTTGTAACCAATAACTTTGAGGAGTAGCATAGCCTACTTTTTCTCTTCGCCAGCAAATATCAACTGGTAAATATGCGTCTTGCGCCTTCCTGAGTAAAATCTTAGACCAACCGTCTTTCATTTTATAACTTGAAGGCAACGAAAAAACAAATTCAACTAGTTTATGATATAAAAAAGGAAGTCTTACTTCCCTTGAATGTGCCATTGAATTTCGATCTGCGTATCTTAGCAAATTCTGAAGCTCACCAAAAAGAGAATGATTTAGCACTGAGTTCAAATCAGACCAATTGACCTGGCTTTCCTGAGAACTTTTTTGCAATACAAAAAAATCCTTATGAAAAGGATTTTCAAATTCAATAGGTTTACTCTTTACGAGTATTTTTTTTATCATTCCAAAATTCCTGTGAATAGCCGGGTGTTTAAGCATAAGCGCAAGACTACCGTTAATATTTTGTTCAAACCCGATTTGGTTTTTTATAATTTCCTTTTCAGTAATATAACTTTTATCGTTATGAATAAACATTTCGCGCAACCTTACAGGCCAATACTGGTTATAACCGCCAAGAAACTCATCAGCTCCCTGGCCATCCAGTAAAACGGTAACGTTATTGTCTTTAGCCAATTTCATAACACGATATTGTGCATACATCCCTGTAGATATTATAGGTTCATCCTGGTGATATAACAATTTTTCAAGATCGGTAGTTAATTCGTCTGCAGTTGGTGAGACATAACTGTCGTTTATGTTACTATATTTTTCTTTAAGAATTTTAATAAACTTTGTTTCATCTTTTTCAAAGCCTGCAAAGCTTGCGGTAAAAGTATTTAAATTACTTTGTGGATTTGCCCTACAAATATAAGAAGCAATAGTTGTTGAATCCAATCCACCGCTAAGGCTCGTTCCTATTGGCACGTCGGATCTGAGCCGCCTATTGATAGATTTAAATAATAATTCATTAAATGTTTCTGAAGCTTGATCAAAAGTGATATTTTCATTTCTAATTTCGTAATCCAGCGTCCAATACTTTTCTGCTGTGCTTATTTTTCCATCTTTAACCAGCAAATAATGGCTGGGAGGAAGCTTGAAAACCTGATCATAAAAAGTTTGTTTTGAATCATAAGGATGCAGCAGATGTTCTCCCGTACAATAGTGATAAAGCATTTCAGAGTTTACTTCTTTTTTAATTCCGGAAGCTAATACTTGTTTTATTTCCGACCCGAAAATAAACTGATCTTTATCCTGATAATAATAAAAGGGTTTTTCTCCAAACCGATCGCGTGCGCAAAATAATTCTTTTCTTTCTTCATCCCAGATAGCAAATGAAAACATGCCGTCTAAATCTCTCAAACAGGCTTTACCTTTTTGATGATATAATGCAAGTAAAACTTCGGTATCCGTTTCAGTAAAAAATTTGTACCCTTTATTTAATAGTTCTTTTTTTAATTCCAGGTAATTATAAATTTCGCCATTAAATGTAATTGCCAATCCCATATAGGTCATTGGTTGATGACCTGCATTACTTAGGTCAATAATAGACAATCGCCTGTGTCCAAAACCTAACGATCTGTTATCGTTATACCAATAGCCAAATCCATCTGGGCCTCTGTAATCGATGATATCAGTCATTTTTCGCAAGGATTCCTCACTTACAACATTTCCATTTAACTTATATATCCCGGATATACCACACATAATTTCTTCTTTTAAACTTAAACGGTATACAATCAAATAAGATTTAAAAATTCAGACAATTCCTTGTGGTTTTTTTTCACAAAAAATCGATCCATATAAAAGTTGATGATTCCACTTCTAAAATCAAGATTATATAATTTTCCCCGACTATGCATTTCTACAATTTTTTTAGCAACATCTTCCGGCTTAAAATCAACAGGAAATAAAATGCCGGTTTTTTCAGTAACAATTTCAGGTACTCCACAAACGGCAGTTCCGGCAAGAGGAATACCATGAGCTATTGCTTCCATCATCGAAACAGGGATACCTTCGCTTTCAGAAACATTGATAAAAATACTTACCGGATTATTTTTTAAATAATCCATAAAATCCTTGTTTGGGATATAACCTTTAAATTCAACTGTATGTTTTAGCTGTTTAACCCTTTCCTTTAGCTCATCAAATAAATCACCATCTCCAAAATGCACCCACTTGCAGGGTATTTCGATATGCTTTAAAATTTCAACAAGAAGGTGTACTCTTTTTAAAGCAATAACTGACGAGCACGACACGATTACTAACTTACTTTCATCAGTTGCCCTCAACAAAGGCTCAATATCAAGGCCTAATCTTGAAGTTATAATCTTTGAAGGATTAACTTTAAATTTTTGTATTAAATAGTTCCGACCATAATCAGATACAGGAAAAATCTTGTCTACCATTTTCAACTGAAAATACCTGAAAGGTAATACCGTTTTAATCTGATCTTCATCATAATCGCCACCATGAATACGGGATACCAATTTCAATTCAGGATGCCTGATTTTGATAATACTAAATGCTGCTATCCATTGTTTGAACCAAAATGAATAAAAAAGCGTGTCGGCATTAATATCCTTTTTAATAAAGCGTTCCAAATTTGAAGCCGCCGAAAACGATAGCACTAACTGGTTGATAACCGATCCGAAATTTTTTATATAAAACCATTTATTGTGTGTCTTAAAAAATTCAAAAAAGTAAATCCTGATGATTGAAAAAAAATGACTAAAAAATACCCTGACCCGGTTACAGGCGCTAAAATAATTAAACTGTAGTACTTCCAGATTAGGATGACTATAAGTAAGCACTTTGTTATCCTGTGGATATAGAGACATCACATATACCTTTTGAAAGGTTTTACAGAGGTATGGCAATTCTTTTTCAAAAAAGCCTTCTTTTTTGTCACTTGAAAAATCATCAACGAGGATGTAAAGTGTTTTATTCAATCTTTAATTTTGTTTATAGATCCTATCCGATCGAATAATTTTCAAGAGCTTCTGTTAAAACCTTACCAACCTTTTCGATGTCGTGTTTTTCTACATTTAACAAAGCGTTCTGAGATTTAAGGTTATAAAGCTCCGTATTTTGTAGTAATTCATCTACTGCATGTATTAATTCTTCATCGTTACCATGACAAAAAGTTCCACAATTATTTTCCGTTATGAAATTATTTGGATTTACATTATAAGAAATAATTGGTTTACCATATTTAGATGCCTGTAAAAAGGTATTTGGAAATCCTTCAAAATCGCTGGTATTTATAAATATTTTACATTTATGAAAGTATGATTCGATTTCTTCAGGAGCTATATGTTCAATTAATAAACAATTCGCTGATAAATCTTTTTTGATCTCTTCGAATAAAACAAGGTCAGCTTTATTACAAATCATTAAAAAGTTCTGATTTTTAAAATGCCCAGCAAGTGTCTTAAATAACTTTGGATTTTTATATGAACTACTTTTACCAACCCATAAAATATAATCTGTGAATACTCCCGAAAGTTTTGCGTTTAAATCTATTGGGTTTAATAATAAATGTGCGTCAATTTTAAATAGATCAGCTAACATTTTTTTTTGATAATTATTTTGAACAAAAATTATTCTCGGTATCTTCAGGAAATCCTGTACTTCATTAAATGATGTGCTAAGCTTAGTTTTGTCTGAAGAGGTATTTTGAAAATTGATTTCTTCATCTGATGCAATAAACAAAACCAACTCGCTATTGACTTGTTTGGAAATTTTAGCTGCATTATACGTATTTCCTGTTATTCCAAATAAACAAATATAGCGGGGCTTAATAAGAAAAAATTCGCTGTACTTTAAGAAGTCACGATACATTACCTTACTTCGATATTTTAACAAATACAAAAGTTTCAATTGTATCCTCGATAAAAAAGATTGTTTTTTTGAAAAATAATTTACCGGCTTAATGGTAACATTTTCTTTAATTATTTTTTTATTTGTTAGTTCGGCAACAATAATATACACTTGATATGTATTACGTGCTAAATATTTCGCAAAATTAAATGCTCTGATTTCAGCCCCACCAATCGGTGTTTTAATTGATTCATCAAAAAGAGGGGCGGCATCAAGTGAGTAAAAAAGAATTTTTTGCATTTATCTATTATACCAATTTATAGTCAACCCCAACCCTTCATCTATATTAACTTTTGGCGAAAACCCCAAAAGATTTTTCGCCTTATTAATATCGGCAAAACTATCCTTTATGTCGCCTTTTCGTTCCGGCATATAGGTAGGTCTTAAATCCAAATTCAAATGAATGGAAATCTTATTAAAAAGCTCATTAAGATTTATTGTACCACCATAAGCAATATTATAAATTTGATTAATCGCATTAGTATTTGTTGTTAATGAAGCAAGAAGATTTGCCTGAACAACATTTTCAACAAATGTAAAATCACGTGTTGTTGTCCCATCACCAAAGATATTTGGCGATTCATTTTTTAACAATGAGTTTATGAAAATTGGAATAACTGCAGCGTATGGGCCATTAATATTCTGTTTTGGACCAAAGACATTAAAATATCTTAATCCAATTACTTCTAAACCGTATGTTTTATAAAAAACACTTGCATATAATTCATTAGCTTTTTTACTAACAGCATAAGGGGAAAGAAGCTCTCCTGTATTTCCTTCTACTTTAGGCATAGACCTATCGTCACCGTATACAGACGAGGAGGATGCGAATACAAACCGCTTAACATTATTATCCTTTGAAGCAATTAACATGTTTAAAAATCCATTTATGTTAACCATATTAGTTGTCGCAGGATCATTAATACTTCTTGGTACAGAACCTAAGGCTGCCTGATGAAGAACATAGTCTATTCCTTTACATGCTTTCTGACAATCGGAAATATTTGTAATATCACCTTCAATAAATTCAAAATTTGAATGACTGCTAAATTGGCTGATATTTTCTTTATATCCGGTTGATAAATTATCCAGTACAACAATTTTTCTCGCATTATTATGAACCAAAAATTCAACAATATTACTCCCTATAAAGCCTGCCCCTCCTGTAACTAAAAAACATTTATCAGCAATTGATTCGTTTAACTGAAATTGATATTTCATTCTATTTATTTGTATTAAATTGATGTAACCATTCTTCCAAAAATAATAGTAACCACATACCACCTATATTTGATGAATTAAGTAAATGTTCTATTGATTTATTATTGAAATAAATATTAAGATTTGAATCAGAAGATAATAATTTTTCATGCAATATATTCTTTAATTCTCCTTCGTTTGTAAACCATTTTCCCAAAGGTATTGCAAATCCTTGCTTCTTCCTGTAAACAAAGTCCTTTGAAAAATCTTTCTCTAATAATTCTTTTAACAACAATTTCCCATTCCACCTTCCCGATTTATTATTAATATTAAATTCTTCAGGTATAGTCGCAGCAAACTCCCAAACTTTTTTATCAATGAAAGGCGTTCTTACTTCCAAACTATGGGCCATACTAGCAATATCAACTTTCGTAAGAATATCAAAACTCATATAGTTCTTCATATCCATATACTGTACCTTATTAGCTAAAGAAAGTCGCTTAGTTTTTTCATACAACTCCTCAAATCCGTTTGGAGACTGAACAATTGCAGCCTTATAATCCTCATTCCATAATTGAGCCCGCCAATCTTTATTTAAATATTCGATATGATGCAACCAATTATTTAATGTATCTTTTCTAGGATATCTTGCAGGCATAATCTTCTCTAGATAAGGATAAATAGTTTTTCTAAAACCTTCTCTGTAATTGATTGGCATATACTGCATCCAGTTAACATAAGAATCGTATCCCGCAAAAACTTCGTCTCCTCCATCACCACTAAGAGTCATAGTAACATGCTTACGAGCCAATTCACATACATAATAAGTTGGAATTGCAGAACTATCACCAAATGGTTCTCCATAATGCTTTACTAACTTTGGTAGTAAGCCCAGGGCATCAGGTTTTACTATTTCAGTATAATGATTAGTATTATACTTTTTAGCTGCAGAATCCGCATATTTTAACTCATTAAACTCTTGTTCTTCAAAACCAATACTAAATGTTTTGACAGGCTGTGGTAATACCTCCGACATGTACTTTACAATTAAAGTAGAATCTATACCCCCCGAAAGAAATGCGCCAAAAGGAACATCAGAAACCAAATGTGCATCAACAGATTCCTTAATAGCATAACTTGTAGCTTCTAACCACTCGCTTTGAGTTTTAATTTGTTTCTTTTCAAAAGACAGATCCCAATACTCTATTTGCTGCGATAAATTTCCATTAAACGATAACGTAATATAATGCGCCGGTTTTAACTTTTGAACTGAATTAAATATTGTTAATGGCGCGGGTATATATTGCATCCATAAATAATTATCCAATGCTTGTAAATTTATTGATTTATCAAAACCTGGTAAACTTTTAAATTGCTGTAATTCACTTGCAAAAGCAACTGTATTATTCGATTTGTAAATATATAAAGGCTTAATCCCAAAATGATCGCGAGCAATAAATACTTCCTGTTTATTTAAATCAACAATCCCAAAAGCAAACATCCCTCTCAGCTTTTTCAAACAATCGTATCCCCATTTTTGATATGCATAAATAATTACCTCTGTATCACTGTTCGTTTTAAATACAATTCCTGATTGCTTTAATTCATCCTTCAGTTCCTGATAATTATAAATCTCGCCATTAAATGTTATCCAGATTTTTTCGTCAGCACTTGCCATCGGTTGTTTACCGGCTTCCAAATCTATAATAGATAGACGACGATGGCCGATCGCAACGGTTTTAAATAATTGGTGGCCAAAACCATCGGGACCTCTATGAGCTATCGCCTGAGTCATTGACTCAATACTACTAAATTCGGCATTACCCTGTAAATTAATATATCCCGCTATACCGCACATTTACAGGAAAATTTTTTTATACCAAGGTTTGATAATAGTACTCTCTTGAATCATTGCAATAATTTTATCAAGAGGCTCATCTATAATATATTTCATGAACCATTTCCTAGAATCTTCGGCTCTTTCTAAATACGGAGGTTTATTCTTTAAATAATTTTCAAAATGCAATAATAAAGATTCTTCAGAATAAGCATGGTTAACAGGATAAAGAGTGGGATATTTCCCTTTATAATCTTTTAAGTCACAATTATGGATAAATGGCAGGCCCATCGTCATAAATTCACCAACTGTTCCATACATTAAAAAGCTCATACCAAGCTCTCCAACACCTAAATCACATAAACTTAAAGCAACAAATATTTCTTTCCTATATGATTTAGGCAACCAAAATACATGCTCTGATATATTTAAAGAATCGATCAGCTTTTTTGATTCATCTACATCCGAACCGTATTCTAATAATATTAACTTAGATTTAACGTTCTGATTTGTCTCTATAAATTTCGCATAAGCTCTGATTAAAATGTCATTTCTCTTATTAGAGAAATAATCTTCAGGGTTTTTCCAGGACTGTCTTGAATGCTGTATAATTAAAAGATCTGACTCAGTTCTTATTTTTTTAATGACAGGATATAAGCTTGACTGCTCATAAAAATTTTTAATATTATCTTTATTATAATCTGTCGTATAAAAAACAGGGGGAAATACAAACTGTCTTACCCCTTTCAGATTAAACTTTTCAAAAACAGGTTCCTGCTCCTTTGTATAATCAAAAACTACATTCCTTGAATTTTCTATACCTTTTTTTTGTAAGGTTGGGTATAAGTTATTAATAGTGTTTCTTTTCGCAGGCCATACTTTAAAAAAAGGAACTTCATATAAATCGGACCCATAAGGAATAAAAAGATCTAATTTTCTTCCACCATATTCTACAAAAGCTGGCGCATATCCACACCCAATCAATACTGAATAATCTTTTAAATCAAGTCTGATCTGCTTTTCTGTCACATCAGTAAATCGTCCATCATCAAAGGTTTTTTTAGGCCACCAGTTTAATTGATGCGTATATTCCTTATAATCCAAAGAAAATGAATCCGCTTCGGGCAAAAAATGATCGTCCTCATTAACTAACAATAAATGTGCATCAAATCCTTTGTCTCTTAAAAAACGAACAATAGTAAACATATTACTGTTCATATTAAAAATACAAGCAATTTTCATGTTTTTATTTATCATAATTTACCGGAAAACAATATTTCATATAGAAGCTTTTTGGCACCAGGCTTGCTTTCTGCAAAATAAAAAAAAGTGGTCTCAATTTTTCAAATCTTTTTTTATAAGTAGGAAATTCGTACCAGTATCTTGGTTTAGCCGACATGATTTTTTCATATTCGGAATCGGAAAAATTCATTCGTTTCTTTATATATTCTACTAATCCATCTTCAATAAATGGCTTTTCATCATAATATTCCACTAATGCATCTTCTCGTTTTTTCAACCCATTTCTAACCTGTGCAGAAAGTGTATTATTACGATAATCAATATCAAATTTTTGGGGAAAATAAACGCTATGACTAAAGGCGTTCAATCTGTTTTCCAAATGATGTCCACCATAGTCTTCCCAACCAAATTCTTTCTTTAACAACGCTTTAGCTTCTGCCTTGCTATATTGCATGTACCAATAAGGCCTTATTTTTTTAATGCGTTTAAAAACTGTCCATTTCATGAAGTTTGAAAACGTCATTAAGGGATAGGTTTTCATTTTTAGTTTACCAAATTGCTTATGAATTGAAGCTATATATTTGCCGTCAAAATAATTTTTTCCCAAGGGAGAAATACCTTCTTCAACAAAAGAATGTCCTTCTAAAATGTATCTAACTTTATACTTACTCGCTACCCGATATAAAACCTCAGCCAATGCTAAATCTGTCGATGCATCTAATTCAGGAACATTCGAGTAAAAAAAAGCACGGTAAATATCTTCTATCTCTGTATTATTTACCACATAGGTAAACAAATCGATATTTAACTTAGAGGTTATTTTTTCAATATTGGTAGTAGCAATTGTTGTATTAAATGTATTATCATAATGTACTGCTAAAGGTCTTAACCCCTTCTTAACAGCCCAATACATTAAAAACGAAGAGTCTGTTCCTCCACTTACTCCAATAACACAATCGTATTTTTTATTTTTGCCTTCAGATTTTATAATATCTATTATGCTTTTGAGATGGTGCTCTCCCTCAACATTTCCTGTATTGTATTCGAGTTTTAAATTGTCAACCATTTTACAATAATTACAAACTCCATCTGCATCGAAAGTTATTGATGGAACAGAATTATCATAAATACATTTTGAACAAATTTTATAATTCGGATCTAAACTTCTTTTTTTTGTTAATTGCATTATTCGTTTTTAATTAATTTTGCAGGATTCCCAGCCAGCTTGCTTCCTCCTGTGAATGAAGAGTTTACAAAGCTATTTGCTCCTACTATACAACCATCTCCAAGAACAACACCTTTTGCAATTATTACATTAGGAGCAATGTAACAGTTACTTCCTATTTTTGTCTTACCGTACTCGTATTTTTCAATGCCTCCACTTGTTGCCCATTTAACAGAATCATGCGAATAAATCTGAACACCTGCACTAATACTACAATTATTCCCAATTTCCAGTTCTCCACTTCCGTCTAAAACTGTATTGGGGCCAATCCAGGTATTTTTTCCAACATTCACATTACCAAGTACCACACAACTATCATATACAGAAGTTCCCTCACCAAATCCTAATAATTTCGCACGTTCCCACCTGTCAAACAATAAATCTGCAAAAGGTAAAGAGCGATTATATTGTTTTAAGAATTCATTACTAAATGAATTTTTTAGTTTATTTAATAATATAAAGAACTCTTTTAATTCTTTATCATTTAAATCATCGATATGCTTTTCTCTATTCAACTTTTTCTCCGTTTAAAAAAATGCGACACCACCATTCGAAATTCATTAATGACCATATTAACAAACGATGATTGATATGATCATCGACATGCTCATTTACTATTTTTCTAACATAATCCGGATTAATAAATTCTGAAGAAATATTTTTTTTACTCAAAAGTAATTCCTTCACATATTCAGCATTCTCACCGCGATACCAACTTTCGTCCGGAGCACTAAAGCCTTGTTTTTTTCTGTTTAAAATATAATCCGGCATAAAACTACTCATAGCTTT
The DNA here is from genome assembly GCA_963422675.2 of Bacteroidia bacterium. Lineage (GTDB taxonomy): Bacteria > Bacteroidota > Bacteroidia > B-17B0 > Aurantibacillaceae > UBA4416. The sequence continues at coordinate 352,629 of CAXVYS010000027.1, read as the reverse complement.
TCTCAATACATTTTTTCCATCATCAAAATCCCGATAAGAAGCAGTTAACTTTAATTTTGTGCTATCGTTTTCGTTGATCTTATTTATTTCCGCTGTTAAATTTCCCAGTTTATGTTTTACCGGAATTTTTTGAGCAAAATTCACTAAATCATTATCCATAAAAGGAAAACGTTCTTCCAAACCGTTTGCCATAGATAATTTATCACCTACTAAAAACAAGCTGGGCAAAAATGTTTTAATTTCAAAATACAAGGAATTATTGATGTGTTGTTCTGGTGTATCATACTTTAACTTATGATTAAAAGTAAATACGCGTTCAAAAATTTGGCGGGGTTCATTGATATCAATTTTATTATATACTCCCGGATTAAATAATTGATTTTTTTCTTCGTCAGGTACTAATCGTTGCCAAAAACTATAGTACTGATTAAAAAATTGTTCTTGATTCAATGCATCAAAAACTCTGTAATACCTCCATGGGTAACCACCATATAATTCGTCACCACCCGTGCCTTGCAGACACACCTTCACAAATTTAGAGGCCAAGCGAGAAATATAATAATTCGGGTAACTCATTCCCACTTTTAAATCCTCTAAATGATATACAACTTTTGGTAATGACCAGCTCAAATCTCCGGCATTAATTACCTGTTCATAATGTTCAGTTTTAAAAGCATTGGCCATTAATTCTGCATCCCTGCGTTCATCATAATTAGCCTCTACTCCGGTTACACTGCTCATATCAAAACCACAGGTAAATGTAGCCATACGAGGTATCATACCTGAACCTACTGCTGTTATCGCTCCCGAATCCATCCCTCCGGAAAGATAAGAACCCACTGGAACATCAGCCACCATTTGACGTTTTACTGCCTGTTTAAATAAGCGTAACGTTTCTTCTTTGGCATAATCAAAACTCATGGATTCATCCGTTTCAGAAAAATCGTAATCCCACCAGGAGTTGTGAGTCAGCTGTTTAAAATTATTGTCTATTTCAATTGTATTTGCTGGCGGTATCATTGCCACACCTTTAAATAAAGTACGAAATGAAAAAAGATTTTGAAACGTAAAATATTCGTTCAAAGAACTAAGGTCTACATCTACTTTAAAAGAAGGATGCTTCATAAACGCTTTTATTTCCGAAGAAAACATAAACGTCTTCTCATTATACCAATAGTATAATGGTTTTATACCAAACCGGTCGCGTGACAAATATAATTTGCGATTGCTTTTATTAAATGCAGCAACCGCGAACATACCATTCAATCGTTCAAAGAATTTAGGCCCGTATGCTTCGAGCCCTTCAACTATCACTTCAGTATCAGTAGTAGAAACAAAATCATGCCCTTTATTAATAAGTTCCTGTCTTAGTTCCTTAAAATTATAAATACAACCATTAAACACAATTGTCCAGTTAGCATTTTTAGAGGTCATAGGCTGTGCACCTTTTTCAGAAACATCTAAAATAGATAGTCTTCTATGTCCTAAAGCAACGTTTCCATCTATAAAAATACCTTTACCGTCTGGTCCACGATGCGCAATAGCATCAGTCATTGAAATAATCGTTAACTCTTCAGCAGGCTGGTTATTCAGATTAATAATTCCGGTTATTCCACACATAAATTATTTCGAGACTACTGCGGTATGGCAAGCTTCTTCACTCCTAAAAAAATCTATACTTAGATTTAATTTATTTGCCCAGGCTTTAAATTCATCGGGAGAATAACGTTCAGCATTACTCGGTGAGTACCAATCAAAATTGCAGGAATCGTTTTCCTGCTTTGTCCAATCTTCACGATAAAAACACTTTAAAAAATTCCAATAAATAAAACGTTGAATATCGTATTCTCCACCTTTTATACCCAAAGCAGGAATATCCGGAGAAGTAAACTTTATATTTAGCTTCGATAAAGTTTCTCCTAATTGTGTTAATTGATCTGAAAACTTCCACATTTCTTCATGAGACAAATTATGAGTTTCTTTTCTAAAATAGTCATCAACCAATTCTCTTGGCAAGGCTTTTTTTGCATACACGTAACAAGCAAACTTACCATTTTCAGATAACAAAGAAGACAAATGAGCAAACGTAGCTTCCGGATTTTCTGTATGATGGATCACCTGATCACACAATATAAAATCCAAAGTGCCTTTTTTGAAAGGAAGATTTGCTATATCACCTCTAAAAAAATAAAGATTAGATAAATTTTTATAGCGTTTAGCTGCTACATAAGCTGCTTCAGAAAAGTCAATTCCAAAAACTGTTGCATGGGGAGCTAATTCGGCAAGCCACGCGCTTTTATATCCTAATCCACAACCTGCATCAATAATTGTTTTCTTATCCGATAAAAATAGTTTTAACCCTTCTATAGTTTTAAATCCATATAAATCCAATAACCATTTTTTCTGAAAGTCTTCAATACCATTCGTTGTACTTTCCTTATCGAGCTTCACCCATTTTTCAGAAAAAGAATCATTGGTTTGCGTTTGATTTGTATGCTCTGATGAATCGTTAATCACAGCCAGATTATCAACAAATATAACTGCTGTAGAGAAGAGCTCTTTTAATTTATTATTTTTATCCATTAGATTGATTTTAAACAATATACTACATAATCGTAATCCTCTTTTGTCATTTTATTAAATAAAGGAATTGACATTGAATAATTATTACAATCTCTTGCACCAGGAAAATCATCGGGTTTGATATTGTATTTTTCAGCATAATAATTCAACATATGTGGCGCATGTGTTCCTGGTCTTGTTGAAACGCCCATTTGTTGTAATTTTTCCATAATATCATTCCTGGATATTGGTGATTTTGATTCATCAATATAAATCACATACGATTGCCAACCATGTTTATAATCCGGATGCACAGTTGGTGTTTTTAACCATGGAATAGTCTTTAATTGTTCATCATAGAATTTTGACCAATTTTCCCGCTCATCAATAAACAGATCTAATTTTTTTAATTGTACTATACCAACAGCCGCCTGTAAATCAGTCATCCTGTAATTATAACCTAGCATATTAAAATCCGGTAAAATATATGGCTTAGCTCCATGATGCCTTTGTTCTTCACTAATAGATGCGCCATGATTACGAAGATTCGAAATAACCTCAGCCAGCTTATCATCATTCGTGGTAATCATCCCTCCTTCACCTGTTGTCACAGATTTTCTAGGATGAAATGAAAAACAACCCAGAGTTCCTAAACTTCCGGCAGGATTTCCCTTATAGCCGGCTCCTGCTGCACATGCGCCATCTTCTACCAGAGGAATGTTACCGGCGATCTTTTTAATTGCATCCATATCCGCACATAATCCAAATAAATGAACCGGAATTATGGCTTTGGTTCTGGAAGTAATTTTATTTTTTAAATCCTTTACGTCTAAATTAAATGTGGTTGTGTCAACATCTACAAACACAACTTTAGCGCCACAATAAAGAACGACGTTAGCAGTAGATATCCATGTAAAAGCAGGAACAATTACTTCATCACCGTCTTTTATATTTAATGCTACTAAAGCCAAATGCAATGCTGTAGTCGCACTGGTTACTGCCATTGCATGTTTCACACCATGTCGCTTTGCAAACATCTGTTCAAATTCACGAACTTTTGGTCCTGCAGTTAACCACCCTGACATGATAGGCTCTTTAGTTGCTAACCATTCTTCCTCACCTGTATGAGGCAATGATATAGGTATATTTCTTTTTTCCATTATGCTAAAATTTCTTTTGATTTATTTTTCTCTCTCCATGCAATTAACCTTAATAAGCCTTCCTGTAAGGAGTACTTATATTCAAAACCAAGCTCTTGTTTGGCTTTTACAGCAGAACCAATACGGTTTTGAACCAATGCTCTCGCATCATCTGCACTATAAGGTTTATAAGTAACCTTAAGATCTGACTCTTTCAGTTTGAGAATCAGGTCACATAATTGTTTAATGGAAGTTTGTATTTCGGTTCCAACATTATAAAAACCAAAATCCTGATTGCTTTTTAATGCCTGAACATTACAACGGGCAACATCCTCCACATAAATAAAATCATAGGCCTGACTACCATCACCATTTATAACAGGTGCTTCATTAGCATCAATTTTATTTAACATAATTGGCACTACACCTGTATAAGCTGCTGTTTGATCCTGATGAGGACCGTATACATTCATATAACGCAACCCAATAACTTTTAACCCATAGCGGTCGTTAAATGCCGTTGCCATAGCCTCACCGGCAATTTTAGTAGCGCCATAAAAATTTTTATTGTTAAATGGATGCTCTTCTGTCATCGGTAATTGTACTGCATCGCCATAAACAGAAGCTGAAGAAGACCATATTAATTTCTTAATATGATTATTTACACAGGCTTCTAAGACATTGAATGTTCCCGCAATATTTACATCAAATGCTGTGCGGGGAAAATCTTTACAATGTAATAACCACATGGCTGAAAGGCAAATTACATAATCCATACCCTCCATCGCTTTATTTAAAATATCTATTTCCCTAATATCTCCGCCAATAGGAAATATCTTACAACGTGTGTCATTTAAAGAATCTGCTAAATATTCTTTTTTGCCACGAGCGAAATTATCATAAACTATAACTTCACTTACATTTTCTTTTAATAATTCGGCCACTACAAAGCTTCCTATAAAACCTGCACCACCTATTACTAATACTTTTGAGTTTTTTAATTCCATTTTACTTTTATTTAATTTTCCAATTAGATTTTAAATTAATAAAACCGTGAGAAACGGTATAAGGATAATCTAGTCCTCCATTTTTTGCAACATTACTTACTCTAAATGTAAATACATTTTCTACCCAATCGTAATTTATACCACTAGCCTGATCTGAAATCCCAGCAGTGATTGAATAAATTCCCGGCAATATCTGTTCATCAATTTCTATTTCTATTTTATGAGTCCCCATTTCACATAATCCTTTATAAAACTCTCTGGACAATTCGGATACAAGTGCAAATTGCTCTCCTGATGGCATCCCTATTAATAAATCAATAGAAATAGGATTAATCTTTTTTTCAACGTCAAGTTCAAGTTCTATTAAAAATTTCTCGCCAAATCCAAATTCGTTGCAGAACTCACCCTTTAAAGAAGCACATGAAACTTTTGTAATCATAGCCCCAGGTGTATTATGAAGTCTAAAAAAATCTTTTGGGATAATCCCTGTTTCCGCTACATTTTTGTTTTCAGTCAAATATTCATTTATGGTTTCATTGATATTGCCCTGCATCACAATTTTACCATATTTCATAAAAATTCCAGTTGTACAAAATGACTTAACAGTTGGCAAATTATGACTCACAAAAATAACCGTGTTACCTTGCTTAGCAACACTTTTCATTTTATCGATACATTTGTTCTGAAATTCCTGATCACCAACCGCAAGCACTTCATCAATTACAAGAATATCTGGATCTAGATGAGCAGCAACAGCAAACGCTAACCTTACATACATTCCACTACTATAACGTTTTACTGGCGTATCAATGTATTTTGCAACACCACTGAATTCAATGATCTCATCAAATTTTCGGGCAATTTCATGCTTTTTCATGCCAAGGATAGCGCCATTTAAAAACACGTTATCCCGACCCGAAAGATCAGGATGAAAACCTGTTCCTACTTCCAGCAAAGAAGCCAATCGTCCTTTATATTTTAATTGCCCCTGTGTAGGTTCTGTTACACGGGAAAGAATCTTTAAAAGTGTTGATTTTCCTGCACCATTCTTCCCTATAATCCCCACAACTTCACCCTGATTAATTTCAAAGTTAATATCCTTTAGTGCCCATACATATTTAGAATCACCTTCTTCACTGACTTTATCACGTGTATTTTCCACACCTACTTTTAAAAAGGGGTCTTCTTTACCCTTTAACCTGGCGATAAGGCGTTGTACATCGTCCGTTAAGCTTGAAATACCTACAGCCCCTAGCTTGTATTGTTTTGAAATATTTTCTGCTTTAATAACTACGCTCATACTAAACAGTGTCCATAAATTTTTTCTCAACCTTCGAGAAGATATACATTCCAATTATCAACACCAATAAAATAATTAATGTGTCTACGGTCAATAATTTTACACTGAATAATCCATTAGATGTAAAGCCATATTTACAGGCTTCGATAAGTCCCGTTAATGGATTCGCTGATAACAGCTTATAAAATACCGAAGTGTATTTAATCGTAAAAAAAGGATAAGCAACTGGTGTTGCATACATTAACAACTGAACACCAAAGCCAACAAGCATTGTCAAATCACGATATTTAGTAGTAAATGAGGAAACGATTAAACCCAACCCAAGTGCAAATAATGACAACAACATAAGATACACAGGAATTAATAAAAGCGTCATATTTATATGCATTGTATAGCCATTGAACAAAACACCATATACGTAAACTGATAAAAACAAAATAAACTGTATCGAGAATTTAAATATACCCGACAAGAGAATCGAAAAAGGCACTGCCAATCTTGGAAAATACACCTTACCGAAAACCGATGAATTATTAACGAAAGTTCCCGAAATTTTATTAAAACAATCTGCAAAATAATTCCAAAAAGACAGGCCCAATAAATAAAAGGCGAAAGGTGAAATGTTTGCCGGCGTAGGGATTTTAGCAATGTTACCAAATACAATGGTAAATACGATACTTGTAAATACCGGTTGAATAATCAACCATAATGGACCAAGAATAGTCTGTTGGTAGCTCGATTTAATGTCGCGTTTGAAAAACAAATAAATTAGATCTTTATAATCCACCAGATCTTTAAAGATTTTTCTTAGATTAAATGCCCCGCCTTTTTCTACTATGTTCCAGTCTTCTACCATCTTAATCTTCTATAATAACCGATTTTCTATCCGGGAAATTGATCAATACACCCATTCCTTTTTTGCTGTATACAGCCATGCTACCTATTGCTGCTGCATTCGCATTTGTTTCATATAATACTTTCTTGAGATCATTTAAATTACCACAACCTCCACAAGCTATTACCGGCACATCAACACTATTGAGTATCTGCCCTGTTATTTCGACATCGTACCCTTCCCAGGTTCCATCATTATCTACACTATACAGCATCAATTCACCTATTCCCAACTCATTTGCCAGATAATGGGCATACTCCACCAAACTCAATTTAATTTTATGTCCTATGTAGGAATAAGGGGCTTTGGCTCCGAATAATGGCTTTTTAAAATCGATACATCCAACGATAGCTTGTGCGCCATAATGAGCAACTACCTTTTTTATAACGTCCGGATCTTCCTGAATTAGTGAATTAACGATAACCTTTTCCACACCGATTTTATAAAGTCTTGCAAAATCGTCGAAAGTTTTTACGCCACCGCCATATGCAAAAGGCATAAATGCTTCACTGGCCATATCAGCAATTTTATCAAAATTCGGTTTTCGTTTTTGCCTGGAAGCGTTAATATCGATTAAAATCAACTCATCCACTTCTTTGTCGTTATAGATCTTGATGGCATTAATAGGATCACCGATATAAGAAGGATTTTTAAACTTCACAGTTTTAACCAAACCGCTTCCGTCATATAACAAACAGGGTATGATACGTTTAAGAGCCATTAGAGTTTTGAGAAATTTTCCAATACTTTCATCCCAAATTTCAGGCTTTTTTCAGGATGAAATTGTGCCCCATAAATATTATCCTTATTAACCATACAGGTAAAATCAGCTCCAAAATTGCTAGTAGCCAGAGATTGTTTTTCATCAAAACATTTCACAAAATAAGAATGCACAAAATAAAAACGGTTTTTAGAAGTCGTATCAATTAATGGATTCTCTTTTAATACTTTTATATAATTCCATCCCATATGCGGAACTTTTAGTTTCAGCTGAGGATCCAAATTAAACTTTAACGTTTCTCCATCAATCCATCCTAAACCTGGCTTCATCCCTTCTTCACTTCGCTTGGTTAATAGTTGCATCCCTAAACAAATACCCAAAATGGGTTTTTTCTCTTCCAATACTTTCTTATTCAAAACAGGGATCAAGCCCGATTCTTCCAAATTATTCATTCCTGCATCAAATGCCCCTACCCCCGGTAATAAAAGTTTGTCTGCTTTTAATATAGTTTCCTGATCGCTTGATATAAGTACATCTTTTACACCTATTTTTTTAAACATGTTTAAAACTGATGCCAAATTTCCTATACCGTAATCTACTATAACAATCATTCTTTATTAGATTCTTTTATTATTGAAAATTATTTATGAGATACTACCTTTTTAATTTTTAAAATATTTTTAGGCACTTTTACTCTGATAGATTGTTTTAAACTTTCTAATTCAATTTGAACATACTCTTCGTTTTGTATTTGAACAACTATTCCTTTTAAACCTTTTAAATGACCTTGATCAATCTCTACTTCATCATGTAAGCTGACCATTTTTACATCCTGTGTAACATCAAATCCAGTGAGTTCTATTGATTTTAATATCTCAATTTCTCTTTCCTGTATTATTGCTTCTTTTCCTTCAAACTTAATAAAGCCTAACACAGCCGGATTCATTAAAATTTGTTCCTTTTCCAAAATATCAATTTTAACAAATACGTACCCACTTATCATCGGGAATTCAACCCATTTTTTTCTATCACTCCATTGGCGAAGTTTCTTAACTATGGGACTATAGGCTACTATATTTTGAGTAAGTAATTTCTGAACAACTTTCTTCTCATGCCTCACATTCACATATACTACAAACCAACTTACCATAACTTCACAGCTTCGCTACCTCACTCACATTGATGAGAATTAAAAGATTGTTTTTACCGTATGCTTTAGGATTTGGTTCCGTAACCATATCCGTAACCATAGCCATATCCGTAACCATAGCCATACTTCGAGTAGTAATATTTGTTTTTACGTCGTTTTATCCCATTCAATACTAAATACACATCTTTAATAGAATTGTCCTTAACCAGTTTATGGAAAAGGTTTAACACCGTTTTATTAGCGTACTTCGTATTTAAAACAAAAATATTGATATCCGAATATTGCATTAAATAAGATGCATCTGATAACATTCCCGCAGGTGGCGTATCAATTAATACATAATCATAATTTTCTTTGCAATAAGAAATTATATCTTTCAATCGTTCCGAAAGAACTAATTCTGAAGGATTTGGTGGAATTGGACCGGATAGAATAGTATATAAATTTTTAATTAAGGTAGGTCTTACTATTTCATTTATAGTACTATTACCCATAATATAGGTGCTAATTCCTATATCTGCATTCATTTCCAGAGCTTTTTGGATTCTGGGCTTATGTAAATCAAGCTCCAGCATAATCACTTTTTTACCTCCTTTGGCCAAAATAGCACCAATATTTATAGTTGTAAATGTTTTTCCCTCTCCTGGCGCATTAGATGTAAACAATATAATTTTCTTATCTGTCTTTAAAAACACATATTGTAAATTCGTTCTTAATGTTCGAAATGCCTCTGCTACAAAAGAAGTTGGTTTGTCTTCTACCACAAAACCGGTATCAAATATGTCTTTTTGAAATGGCAAATCACCAATAACCGGTAAAAACGTTTTTTCTTTTAGTTCTTCTACATTTTGTATCGTTGTAAAGAATAAAACTCTTACTAAAACCAAAAGAACTGAAATGACAAGACCTACAGTAACAAAGGAGGATATTAATTTAGGTTTATCCGGACTTACAACACCTAAGTTACGAGGACTATCAATAATTTTAATTTCAGGTACAATGGAAGCTTTCGATATCTTGGTATTCGCTCTTCTCTCTAAAAGGAAATTATATAACTCTTCATTTACAGCTATTTTCCGCTGAATATTTAACATATCCTGTTGCTTTTGCGGAATATTTTTTATTTCAGAAATATATCCTCCTACCTCTCCATTTACATTCTCTATGATTTTATAAGTGGCGTTACGGGTATTATTTAAATATAACAGAATATTTTGCTTAAGTTTTTTTATACTTTGCTTAATTTCAATAATGTTAGGATTACTTTCTTTTGAAAATCCAAAAGATTGGTTAAGCTTTATTTGAGCATTATACAACTCACTAACAGATGATACTAAAAAAGGATCTTTATCAACAATAAAAACACTTGGTGGCAGAAACTGAGGATCCTTATCTTCAATAATATATTTTTCCAGATCATTAATAGCTCCTATCTTTAAATTGAGAGAAGATTTTTGAATATCATAATCTGACAATTTTTTCAAAAAGTCACTCTTTTCCCAATCCAAATCTAAAATTGCCTTTTGCGTTTTATAATTCTGCATAGTATCTTCAATCTCTTTTAAGGAAGACCTTACTTCATCTAACTGTTTATCAATATAAATAATTGTTCTCTCATTAATTTCAAAACGCGAGTTCAATGATTTGTTAATATAAACTTTAGATAATGTATCCAAAATCAGAACGGCTCTTTCCGGAATGATGTCATCCATGGTTAACACCAATACATTTGTGTAATCAGGATTTTGAACAGTTAATGCCTGTTGATAGCTATACACTAAATTATTTAAGTCATGAACAACAATTTGGTATTCTATTTTTTTTAATTCCTCAACTGTATTTCTATTAAAGCTTGCACTTCTGCTAACTAAAATATTAAAATCAATATCTATAAAATCCTGTCCGAAATTTCCGATTTTGGTTTCATCAACACCATTTTTTAAATATTTAATTTCATAGCTATTGTAATCTACTATTCTAAATACTAATATACTTTCTTTTAATTCTGGGTTAATGGTGCTCACTTTTATAGTAAAAGGCACACCGCTAAACTGTTCCGTAGTTCTTACGCGTCCAACTAAAAAATAAGAAACCTCTAACCTTTCTTTAAGCTTTGATACTGTTTCTTTCATCAAATCAAATGATTTAACGATTCTTATCTCATTTGAATTATCAATGTAGGATTGAGGGGCATTACTAAAGCCATTGTCTGTAATTAGGTTATCCTTATAATACGTATCATTTGTCTTTAACAACTCCACAGACGCTTCATATACACTAGTAAGTTTGTATACATAGATATATCCTATAATATAAAAAATGGGAATGATTAACAAAGGAATATACCAGTTTCTGGAAATGATTCTCCAAATAACTTTCAGGTCATTTGCATTTACAGCAGAAGTGCTCTTTTTTTGTTCCACAAAAATACTTGTCTAAGGTCGCAAATATAACTATTTGGCATGATTTTTACACTACAATTGTTAATCCAATTTATTTTATTTACATTTACATCTTAAATTTTTAATAATGAATACAAAAATTATTCTATCTGTTATTTTCATTATATGTTTAAGTTCATTATGTATATCTGCCCCACCACCACCATCGGGTGGGCCTGGTTGCTGGCCACCACCCTGCGTTCCTATTGATGGAGGAATTTCCTTATTAATAGCTGCAGGAATATTATATGGCGTAAAAACGCTCTACGATAAAAGAAAAGAAAAACAATCAATTCTATAAATATTTAATCCTCGCATGAGCGGGGATTTTTTGTACATGTTCACTAAAATAAGAGCCAATATATTTCAATATTTTATTTTAAAAGCATCCTTGCTATATGGTATCTGCTATCTTTTATACGAATTTATTTTAAAACGTTTTACAGAATTCGACCAGTTTTTTATTCGGGGAATTATAAATGTATGTATCTTTATTCTTGACCTGTTTGGTTTCAAAACCTTTGCCAGTAAAGAAGTAAACGACTTTCAGGTTTTTGGTATTGATGGATCTAACGGTGTATGGATCGGAGGTCCATGCAACGGTATTACACTTATGTTTCTGTTTGCAATTTTCGTTACTGCATATCCGGGAAACAGAAAAGCGAAATTATGGTATTTACCGGTAGGGATTTTAACTGTGTATTTAATCAATGTGATTCGCATTATTTCATTAGCATTAATAGCTTATTCTTACCCACAATATCTTGATTTTAACCACACTTACACGTTTACATTTATTGCCTATAGTATCGTGTTTGGGTTATGGATGCTTTGGGTCAATAAATTTTCGTCGATTAAATGAAGTTGGCATTTAAATACATCATTTTTATAATACTGTTTGCCGTATTGGGCTTCTCCAGGGAGTTTTTATTCGTAAATATTAACAACCATCTTTATAAACTTTATTATGGTCACTCAAACCTCCCCTTACCCGGCTCTCTGTTTTTTTTAACCCGGCTTAGCTACAATACCATATACTATGGTAAATTTATGCTAACAATAGCATTTTATGGCGCCTACTTTGTAACCTCTTTTTTAGCCGTAAAATATATAATAGCCCATAAAAAATTTACTCTATGGATTATTTATATCTACGCTTTATTGTTAATTTTAGCGGGACTAATAATGATTTATAACTATATCATAAATAATCAATTAGACGGCGATGAATATCTCGTTAGCCGCTGGCTACTTGGTATTGCTCAGTCTCCGCTTGTTGCTTTTTTCATTATAGCTTCAGGAAAATTATACCAGAAAATTCAAACAGAACCTAATTAAAAATCTCTTTAACATGAAAAAAGACACCGTTATTTTTAAACTAATTACCGAAGAAAAAAAGCGTCAAATCAGAGGTGCAGAACTTATTGCCAGCGAAAACTACGTTAGCGATCAGGTTATGAAAGCGATGGGGAGTGTATTAACCAATAAGTATGCGGAAGGCCTTCCCGGAAAACGGTATTATGGTGGCTGTGAAGTAGTTGATAAAGTAGAACAACTTGCCATTGACCGTGCGAAAGAATTATTTGGTGCGGCATGGGTTAACGTACAGCCCCACTCAGGGGCACAAGCTAACGCTGCAGTAATGCTGGCCTGCTTAAAACCGGGAGATACGATCTTAGGCTTTGACCTTTCACATGGCGGACATTTAACACATGGTTCTCCGGTAAATTTCTCAGGAAAATTATACCGTGCTACTTTTTATGGCGTTGAAGAAAAAACAGGTAGAATCAATTACGATAATTTAGAAGCAACAGCTAAAAAAGAAAAACCTAAAATGATCATTTGTGGTGCTTCTGCCTATTCGCGTGATTGGGATTATGAGCGTTTAAGAAAAATTGCAGGTGCAGTTGGAGCATTATTGCTTGCTGACATCTCACACCCATCTGGATTGATCGCAAAGGGCATTTTAAACGATCCTTTACCTCATTGCCACATTGTTACCACTACTACCCACAAAACGCTGCGAGGACCAAGAGGTGGGATGATTATGATGGGTAAAGATTTTGAGAACCCCATGGGAGAAAAAACACCTAAAGGAGAAATTAAAATGATGAGCGCCTGTTTGGACATGGGAGTATTCCCAGGAACACAGGGTGGCCCGTTGGAGCATGTGATTGCCGCTAAAGCTATAGCTTATGGCGAATGCTTAAGCGATGAATATATGCACTACTGCGTACAGGTGATTAAAAATGCGCAAACGATGGCTAAAGCCTTAATTGAAAAAGGATACAAGATCATTTCTGGCGGTACTGATAACCACTGTATGCTAATTGATTTAAGAAGTAAGAACCTTACAGGAAAAGAAGCAGAAAAAGCACTAGGAGAAGCTGATATTACCGTAAATAAAAATATGGTTCCGTTCGATGATAAATCTCCGTTTGTAACCTCAGGAATCAGAATAGGCTCCCCTGCTATTACAAGTCGTGGATTAAAAGAGAAAGAGTGCTTAAAACTCGTAGAGCTTATAGACGCTGCCTTGAGAAATAAAGACAATGCAAAAGAATTGGCAAAAGTAAAAGCAAAAGTAAACACCATGATGGAAAAATACCCTTTGTTTAAAGACTAACAATGTACAATAACCCCACAAAAAAAGCCTCTCAAATTTGAGAGGCTTTTTTATAATTTTGATAATTCTTTAGAAATGCCACAAATCGTGTTCCCATCTAAAGATGTCGTTTTTAATACGATCAGACTCTAATAAAGCATCAATCCCTTTCGAGTAATTTTCAATAGATCTATCATAAACGTTAGTTTCTTTAATAGCTCTTGAAGAAAATTGTCTTTTCCAGAAAATGTCTTCAAATGTTCTACGTTCAGCATCATTTTTCCAGTTATATACTTCATGCTTCGCGAAAAAAGGACGACAAGCAGGGAAATAGGTATAGAAAATAGGATTTTCACCAAGCTCAGGCCTTTTAGGGTTTATGACATTAAAACCCATAGATAGAATTCTTACTTCTAAAACAGATTTTTGTTTATCGAAGAACCAATCTTCTTTTAACTCAAGTGAAGCAAAATTTTCAAAAATCCAGGTAGAATCAACGATACCAGGCTTCTTAACCATAAATGCATTTCCATTGGCATCGTATTCTTCAACATCAGCCGAATCTTCCTGTAAAACAATAGCTTTTCTTATATTAGATAATTCTAATGGCTGTAAGAACTCTTCATCTTTAAATGCAATAATCTGACCTGCCAAAACATATTTCGTAATAAGCTGCATCAAGGAAATACGACTCACAACCTGATCTTTAGGATAGTATAATTGCTGATTTTGTTTCTCGCGCATATCTATTTTTCTCCATACCCTTTTCTCCCAGGTAACATCTCCTTCTCTTAAATGAGTATAAGGAATGTAACGTCTGTTTACGGAGTTCTCTTTATCATAAATCCCATCTCTGTAATCGCCAGGTTGATAAACGCCTGGCTGGGCCTTTAAAACGATAAAAGAAAAAAGCAGACTGGATAAAAACAAAACAGTTTTAATATTTCCCATGATTTCAGTTTTTATTGTGCAAAATTTAATGATATAATTATTTGGTAATTTTAATACCACAAGTTGTCGAATTGGTTTTTCCGTCCGGACCTTTTACTTTAGCGTCAATATACACTTTAGAGCCAACATCTGCTGTTCTTAAAAGGTTTTGAGCCTCAGGACTTAAACTTGGTCCATTACCCGCAAATTGAGCTAGTTTACCTTTAGATTTACCAGTAACTTCCCAGGCCTGAACCACGAAGTTAGCCTGAAATTCAAACCCGTTAGCACCTGCACCTAATCCACCTACTAAAGCAATTTCCCCTTTTTTCAATTCCTGAGGAGAAAATTTACTAGCAATTTTTAATTCAGGTTTTGGCAATGGTTTTACTTTAAAAGGAACCGCAGGACCTTGAGCTTTCGTACCATCTTTCGTTTTAGCAGCAACAGTAATGTTACATGTTCCTGTTGAAACAAATGTAAATTCATATTTACCACCACCTTTAGAAATGTATTTAGCACCACCACCACTGGCGGTTATAACCAAATCAGTTGGCGAAACACCCGCTGCTGAAATACTAACCGGATTAACTACACCAGCATAAAATACTTTCATTTGATCTGCAGAAACGGCCACTGAAGGAGCTGCTACCATATAAGTACCATCAAACGGGTAGTATTTAAAACTACCATCCGGGTTTTTATATTTAATAACTCCTTTATACGTTTGTTCTCCCTGGCCACCAGTACCTACAGACATTTGTCCTTCTCCGTTTACCAAAGGAACCATACCAGTTCCTTTACTACCGGCAGCTGCCTGAGTAGAATCAACACCTAAAATAATTTCCATATCTCCTTGTCCTAATTTCGAAGAAGATGCCGCTAAAAAGATATTAGCCTCGTAAGGTGAACCTGCCTGAATATAAGACGATGGAGCAACTACACGTGCAACAATATGATCAAATTTAATAGCCAGTTTTCCACTTGCCCCGGAATAAACGTTTAACATTTCTGCCTCAACGTTTCTTAAATCCGACTGCATTTTATTTAAATTAGTGATAACAGCAGCTTCTGGTAAATGGTAAAAGTTAGATACTTCCCATGTCATTTCAATATTTCCTTCTTTTTCACCTGTATTAATCGGTTTAATAGAAGCATATTTTTTCTTGATAGCCTCATAATCAGCCGGGAATAATTTTTGCCCATCTGTTTTTTGCATTTTTTCAAGCTGATCAATTAATTTTTTGCTTAACTCATCTAATTTTGAACGTAATTCTCTTGCTGACCAAGGGCCATCTTTTGGAGAACCGGCTTCACTTCCAATTAAAACATGAGATGGAGCGTCAAAATCAGACATTTTCTCCATATATTTTAAACGGGCTGTATCTGCTCCCGTTTCATATTTTTCGGTATGCTTGATAATTTCCGTTTTTAATTCATCAATATATTTAAATGTTTCATCAATGCTTTTCTTTGCTGCCAAAGATTGTTCATAATAAGGTTTCGCTCCAGGATTCCCGCCAATAGCCTGAGAAAAAGCTTCCAGAATACGCGTGTTATTTTCTTTTAAATTCTTTTTTGAAGCCTCCATACTATCGTTAACCGCGATATATCCTTTCAAAATTTGTTTGGATACATTCATGGCTAAAAGAGCTGTTAGTACGAGGTACATCATCCCGATCATTTTTTGCCTTGGTGTTTCTTTACCGCCTCCCATGTGCTATAATATTTTTTTTAGATTATTAGTTCGTTAGATTTATAACTGCTGAAAACGGCATAATACCGTTTTCAGCAGGATAGTGGGTTTATTATTTGTTAAAATTCATTGCACCTAACATATTACCATAAATAGTATTAAGGGCAGATAAGTTAGTTGATAATGTAGACATTTCCTGTCTGTATTTTTTAGTATCGTCAACTGAATCATGTAAGTTTTTCATTAATTCAGATAAACCACCATAGAATTTTTCAGTAGCTTCTAAATGACCACGGGAACCTTGTAATTGAAGCTCATAAGTAGCATTTAAAGCAGATAAGTTTTTAGAAACACTGTTTAAAGATTCGCCAATTGAATGGCCAGCATCATTAGATTCAGCTAAACTAGAGATAGATTGAGCAGCTCTGCTATAAGTATCAGCTAAATGAGATACATTTTGAGAAGCAGATTTAACGCTGTCAACATAATCATTTGTTGCAACAGTCGCATTGCTAATATCACCAATTTTAGAAGCGCTATCGCTTAATGAACGCATACCTGATCCTAAGCTTTCGATCAATTCAGGCCCTATTTTAGCTTCAGCTAACATAGCATCTAATTGATTAGAAATAGGTAATCCTTTAGTATCGTCGTGAGCATCTTCATGTCCACCCATTCCACTTAATTCAGGGTAAGCTAAAGACCAATCATATTCTTCATGGGGGATGTCAATACCAAATAATATAAATAATACAGCTTCAGTTCCTAAACCGGCAATAATAGCGATATCTGAACCAGGCCAGTGTTGAATTTTAAATAATGCTCCAATAATTACGATAGATGCACCAAAACATGATGCTAAGTGTAAGTACTTTTTAAAACCGGTTACTTTAGGTAATTTGCTCATAGCTCTTTTGTGTTGTTTTGTTAGTGATTGTTGTTTGTGTTTGTTGTGTTTGTTGTGTTAAAATTCATCGTTTTTATCACGACCCAGATAAGTCATAACGTTACGGAATCCAATGTAACATTTTGCAGTATCCTGGTATTCATACGTTCTAGTACTGGTTTGTAAGTAGTAACCTACATCTTTCCATGAGCCACCACGGATAACTTTACGTTTTAAAACATTCGCATCTTTATCCTGAGCTTCGTAAACATAATCAGGGTTTAAGTCATGTGCAAAATCATAAGCTGATTCATCAAATGCATTACTTGTCCATTCCGCTACGTTACCAGCCATACAATATAAACCATAATCATTAGGATTATATGAATAAACGTATACAGAGTGGAATCCACCATCATCAATATAAGACCCGCGCATTGGTTTAAAGTTACCTAAGAAACAACCTCTTGCATTACGGATATAAGGACCTCCCCAAGGATATGGAGAAAGATCATTTCCACCACGTGCTGCGTATTCCCATTCTGATTCAGTTGGTAAACGGAAATCATTTACGATAGATTGCCCGATTCCAATTAAGAAGTTATTTAATAAGTTCGAACGCCATATACTGAATGCACGTGCCTGTTTCCATGTAACACCTACTACCGGATAATCATCATAAGCCGGATGCCAGAAATACATATTTGTCATTGGCTCATTAAATGAATACGTGAAATCATGAACCCATGCTAATGTATCAGGATACACATTAATAACGTCTTTTAAGATAAATACGGAGCGGTCAACACCTTTGCGTTCTCTTGGAACATAATTCCCCTGACCTACAGAAATTTGATCATCTACGTTATAAGTTCCTAATGTTTTAGGGTCTTTACCAGGATCTCCTACAGGTGTAGAAGGTGTGCCAGGTGTACCGTTTACTCCATCATTTAAATGAATCCCGTTAATGTAATCTGCTTTTTTATACTCATGTGCTGCATCCTGAACATCAGGAGATTTTTGAGGCAGGAAACGGTTATTTTTAGAAGCCGCTAAACGGATATCGATTCTGTAATATTCGTAGTTTAATTTACGCGTATCAATTTCTTTACGGTTGTAAAAACGCTCTCCTTCCGGGAGATACATTGGTTGTAGATCTAAACGGTAATCTTCATCATCGCTTTCCCAATCAATTTTTTCATCCCAGTTAATATATGGATCCTGTAAGTTATTATCTCCTTTGTAAATAGGATACATCGCCAAGAAGTCATCCTGAGATATTTGATAATCCTCAGCATTTCCATTAGATCCAAATGCTAATAGTTTACGTGCAATTGAGTCACGTACCCAATATACAAACTGACGGTACTCGTTATTAGAGATTTCAGAATCGTCAATATAAAACGCCTGAACGGAAACCATTTTGGATTTAGCGGTATGTGCCATTGTGATCTCTTCATCACTTGGGCCCATATGGTAGCTTCCCATAGGAATATACAAAGTACCAAATGGATCCGGCTGATACCATTTCTCTCTTCCTTGTACGCCGATTAACTCTCCAACACGTTTGTTACACCCGGTAACAACTGCTATAAATGAAGCTAATACAATCAGTTTTTTCATAGTGCTTTTGTTTAGTTTTTTGCTCCGTGAAACTTATTTCACTTTGCTTTTTGTTTATAACCCTAAACCTTCTTTTAAGTAACAATTTGTTTTATCAACAACTTATTAACAGTTTAAAATTTTAGGTTGTAAGGGACTTAAACGTGTGTTTTTTTAAAAGGTTACAATTTTAATCTAATTGTCTGGTATTTTGATAACTTGTTACTTTTGGTGTTTTCTTAACATTAAAGCAGTATCCTAACATAATTTCGTGAGTACCAGCGCTATAACCTTTGATCTTAGAGGTTGTAAGATCATATGAATATCCAACTTTTAAACTTTTATTTTGTAAGAATTTAGCACCGATCATAGGAGCAATGGCATCCTGCATACGGTAAGAAACGCCTATCCAAAATAAATTGTTATACATGTAAGTTAAGTTTAAATCCAATTGCGTAGATGCTGCATCAGATTTTATTTTAATATTCGGAGATAAAGCATGTTCAGGAGTCAAGTTGAAAGTATAACCTGCCATTACATAATAGTGACGAGCCAATGAATATTTTACATTTTTACCAGCACTGATATCCTGAGCTGCTAAGTGAGTTGAAGAAATACCCACGTACATTTTGTTAGCAATTGTATAGTACGCTCCAAAACCAAGGTCATACGTCAATTGATTTAATTTAGGATTAGTTGAATTAGATCCTGTAGCCTGAAAACCAGGAATTGCTCCATCAGGATTATTATTACCATCAGGCGTAATCCATGTACCATTAAACTGTTGTTGTAAAATACCACCATCGATACCAACACCTAAAATACCAGGACCAATTGGTTTATTATAAGCTAATGCTAAACGGGCAAATAAAGTCTTACTGTAACCAATTTGATCATTCATCACATTTAAACCAATAGCCAATGGCAATTGACCTAATGGCATATCAAAACTAATTAAAGCTGTTTTAGGAGCTCCCGGGAAATTTACCCATTGCTGACGATACAGAACATTGGTACAAATAGCCTGGCTTGTTCCCGCATAACCCGGATTATAGATCAATTTATTATGCATAAATTGTGTAAATTGGGGGTCTTGCTGAGCGAACGAAACGCTAGTAATTGCTGCTAATGCAACAGTTAATTTGGTAAAAATTTTCTTCATGTTATACCAGTTTAGTTTAATAGTTGTTAAGTATAGTTAAATACCTAGGGGACTAAATTATGACAATTTTAATTAAAATCAAAGTTTTTGAACTTTTTTTTGTTAAAAACATTGGTCGGAATACTGTTCATTTTAAAAAATAGCTTAAAATACAAAAAAATAAAATATTATAAGGATTAATTGCCAATTTTGTACGTCGAAAATTCTAAAGATCGTTTTGGTTTTAAAATAAATTTAAACCAAAAACAGTTCTTAATTTTAGTCCATAATTTAATTTTAAATGATCGCTTCTGTTTTTCATAAAGGTAAAGATTATAAAATAGATTTTTATCAACCCATTGATATTTCCATACCACTTAGCGATGATAAAAACTGTGTAAGTGCATGGTATGTTAAACCTATGGAAATAGAACCTGTAAAAGCCGATGGCTGGATAGGTGATGTAAACCAGGGAGGCTCTGTTAATTTCAGAAACATTAAATTTAATCCACATGGTAACGGCACACATACCGAATGTGTTGGGCACATCAGCAAGGAATTTATTACTATTAACCAATGCTTAAAACGATTTATGTTTTTAGCAGAACTCATTACTGTTTTGCCAAAAGAGTTGGAAAACGGAGATTTTGTGATTACAAAACAACATCTGGAAGATGCGCTGGAAAACAGAAAGCCTGAAGCCATTATTATCCGCACGCTTTCTAACGGGTATGGTAAATTAACCGCGCAATATTCCAACACCAACCCTCCCTATATATTGAAAGAGGCTATTGAGTTTTTAAACAGTATTGGAGTAGATCATTTATTAATTGATATGCCATCGATTGACAGAGAAGTTGATGAAGGAAAATTAGCAGCACACCATGCTTTTTGGCAATATCCTGAAAATACACAACTGCATAAAACCATTACTGAATTTATTTATGTAAATAATGAAATTATAGATGGTACTTACATTTTAAACCTTCAGATTGCCAGTTTTGAAAATGATGCCAGCCCTAGTAAGCCGGTATTGTATAAGGTTTTTTAACGAAGATCTTCATCGCAGAGAAGCGAAGGAAAAACACAAAGAATACATAACAAGACTCGCTCCGGTCTTTTCCAAAGAAGAGAGAAAAGAACAACAAAACAACATGAAATTATATCTTCCATACAACGATAGCCTTACACAGTATAAACGATTTTTAACGCGTGAAGTAAAATGTGGTGAATTAGGAATTGGTGGCCTCAACCCTATTCGTTTACAAAGTATGACAACCACTGATACCATGGATACTAAAGCTACAGTTGCTCAAAGTATCCGAATGATTGAAGCAGGTTGTGAACTGGTTAGAATAACAGCACCCAGCATAAATGAGGCGAAAAATTTAGAGGTTATTAAAAAAGAATTAGTAGCGGCAGGCTTTCATACGCCCTTAGTTGCCGATATTCATTTTACCCCAAATGCAGCGGAATATGCAGCCCGAATTATTGAAAAAGTAAGGGTAAATCCGGGTAACTATGCAGACAAAAAAAAGTTTGAAGAAATAGAATATACCGACTCTGCATATGAACAGGAGTTAGAAAGAATCAGGCAACGTTTTACGCCATTGGTAAACATTTGCAAAGAATACGGAACCGCTATGCGGATTGGTACAAACCATGGTTCGTTAAGCGACCGGATCTTAAGCCGGTATGGTGATACTCCTTTAGGGATGGTAGAATCAGCCTTTGAGTTTTTACGAATCTGCGAAGATCTGAATTATCATAATATTGTTATTTCGATGAAAGCGAGTAACACTCAGGTAATGGTGCAGGCTTACAGATTGCTGGTGCAGAAAATGATCGAAACCAATCGTAATTATCCTTTGCATTTAGGGGTTACAGAAGCAGGTGATGGAGAAGACGGAAGGATAAAATCGGCCGTTGGAATTGGGACATTACTGGAAGACGGATTAGGCGATACGGTGAGGGTTTCTTTAACGGAAGAACCTGAATTTGAAATCCCTGTTGCGAAAACGTTAGTGGATCGGTATTCAAACAGAATAACTCATGAGGTTATTGAACCTTTAAAAGCGGACCATGGAAAAGTAACTTTATCTTACGATCCATACCATTACGAAAGGCGTGAATCTATCACTGTATCTACTATTGGAGGACATAACGTTCCGCGGGTTATAGCTGATTTCAGCTCCAGAGATTCTATTAGTCCGGCTACATTTTTTCCGGTAGGATATAATTATTCGATTCCATTGGATAAATGGAATTTAAGTGATATGGCTTGCGATTATGTATTTGTTGGCGATAACCATGTTGATTTTGAAATCCCCGGAACCCTTGGTATTATTTATAATTCTGAAATCTGGAATGATCTTGAAAATCCGATAAGACAATATCCTTTATTCAGTGCAACTGAATTTTTACTCAGTGATAAAGTATCTTCTGAATTAAATTTTGTAACCGTTACCAAACAGGATCTTAACGACGATTTTGTAAGAAAAATAAACCTTACGGAACAGGTTGTTTTAATTGTGGAGACTGCAAATATGCATGCTATGCCTGAGTTAAGACGTTTATTTGTATCGCTTGCAGAGCATGAAATAACATTGCCTGTTATTATAAAACGTGACTACAAAGACCTTACAGAAGAGGAGTTTCAACTTGGTTCTTCATCGGAAGTTGGGGCTTTATTTTTAGATGGTTTAGGGGATGGAATCTGGCTAAAACAAACGAACTGCACTTCGCCACAAGTTACTAATTCAACCTCCTTTGGAATTTTACAGGCTACAAGAACGCGGATTAGCAAAACAGAATATATTTCTTGCCCGAGCTGTGGAAGAACTTTATTTGACCTTCAGGAAACCACGCAAAAAATAAGAGAACGGACAGATCATTTAAAAGGAATAAAAATTGGCATCATGGGCTGTATTGTAAACGGGCCGGGCGAAATGGCCGATGCAGATTATGGTTACGTGGGTGTTGGTGTAGATAAAATTTCTTTATACAAAGGAAAAGAAGTGGTTAAGAAAAATGTACCGAGTAATGATGCTGTTAATGAATTAATTAACCTGATAAAAGAAAACGGAGATTGGGTGGAGAAGAATTAATGATGAGTGTTTGAAATAAGAATAAAACATAAGTGAATTTGAAATTGAAATATTTTTTTAGTGTAATTTGTTTGTCAATATGCTTTGGCAGTGCAAGTCAGAATAATTCACGAAAAATAAAAGAAACTTTCAACACCAAAAATTATCAGCTAACCATTGAGGAAATAAATGCTGTTGTATCCTCTGAAATTCATTTTGACAGTATTTTATACTTAAAGGCTTATTCTCAAATTAAACTTGGTTTGCTTAAAGATGCTGCTACTACCATAACAGAGCTTCAACAAATAAACCCCGGTTACTACGAAGTTTATTTTTTAAAAGGTTTAATCTCTGCTAAAAAAGAAAAATACCCTGATGCTATTTCTAATTTTAATAAAGTGATTGAAATAAACCCCGATCACGAAAAAGCATTGTATAACCTGGCTTTGGCGAAAGGATTAATGGAAGATTACAAGGGGGCTATAAAAATTTTAGATAAATGCGTCCTGTTAAATCCTACATATTCTATGGCATTTTACAACAGGGGGTATTGGTATGAAGTATCTGAAAATTACGAAAACGCCATAAAAGATTATACCAAAGCAATAAGCATTGATTCACATTATACAGAAGCCTATATAGCATTAGCTTATGTGTATTCTAAAAACGGCGATAAGGCAGATGCCTGTGAAACCTTACATAGAGCACAAAAGGAAGGTATTGAAACTGCCGGTGATTTACTACAAAACTTTTGTAAATGATAAAATACATTACATTTATCCTTTTATATTTTAGTGTTTTACTGCCTGTAAATGCGCAGGATTTAAAAGTGGCTTTATCCGTTACCAATAAACAGTGTGATCCTGGAAAAGCAAGTATATCAATCATTTCAGGCGTATCTCCTATTCAGTATTTATGGAGTAACAATTCCTCCGCTGACTATATTGAAAATTTAGAAGCCGGAAATTATTCGGTAACAATAACTGCCGGTAACGGAAAAGATACAACAGTTTCTTTTGTTATTGAAGAAAGTATTTGCGAGCCCGTTGCCGAAAATAATTTCACTCCAAATGGCGATGCGTTTAATGATACCTGGAGTATTGGTCGTTTAGGTTATTTTCCGGAATTTGAACTTATTGTATATAACCGATGGGGACAGCAGGTTCATCATCAATCAGAGCAATACATTCCATGGGACGGTAAACAATTCGGTTTGCCTTTACCGGATGCAGCATATTATTATATTTTGTTCTTTAAAAAATCGGATAAAAATAAATTCGTTAAAGGGGTTGTGAATATTTTAAGATAATGAAAGCTATTTTTTACATATTATTTTTTTTAAGCACAGTTACCATTGCGCAACAAACTACACAGTTTACACAATTTACGTTTAATAAATACAGCTATAATCCGGCTGCTGTGGGATGTAACATTAATGCAGGATTGGAAGCCATAACGGGCGTGCGAAAACAATGGGTTGGTTTCGAAAATGCACCTGCTACTAATTTTGTGAGTGCCAATTATACTTTTAAACCTAAAAGAAGTTATAAAAGATGGCATAACACCGGAATTTACATTGCAAACGATAAAGCGGGCATCTTTCAAAATACCGTAATTTATGGTTCGTATACGCTGCATTTACCTTTAACTAATAAGCTGAACATGTCGGTTGGAGTGTTTGCAGGAGTAAGGCGTTTTGCATTATCTAAAAGCAGCATTTCACCTAATGATCCTGTAAATGCTGTAAGTTCAACATTTGTATGGGGGTATCCGGATGTTATTCCCGGCATAAGATTATACAACAGGAAATCCTTTTTTGATCTATCTGTTCAGCAAATCACTAAAACCAGGCAGGTACAGGGTGATAACCAGATAGGTCATAAATCGGTATTGACTCCCAATGTTTATATATCGTTAGGCAGAAAATTTAATTTAGATAATGGGTTTATTGTAGTTCCTGCTATAAACGTTCACGGAACAACAAGTACGGCTATACCAAGCGCCGAATTAAATGTGATGGCTTACTATAGAACAAGAATAGGCATAGGAGGCAGCATAAGAAATTCAGACTTTGTTTCGGCAATATTTCAAATTCGTTTCCTCAAAAATGTAACTGCCGGTTTTGCGTATGATTACTCTACAAATAAGATGAATTCTGCTTATACAAATACAGTAGAATTTATGATAGGCATTACACCAATGATGACTTCTTTAGAAGATAAAAGAGGTA
This sequence comes from Bacteroidia bacterium, assembly GCA_963422675.2. Taxonomy (GTDB): domain Bacteria; phylum Bacteroidota; class Bacteroidia; order B-17B0; family Aurantibacillaceae; genus UBA4416. Next base: position 327,238 of record CAXVYS010000027.1, on the reverse strand, counting down.
AGCATAATGTAGCACAATGCCCTGATTTTGATTTTTAATTTAACCTATTCATTTTGTATAATTCAGCAAGCCATACTTCTTTTACCTCTATATTTTTAAGTTACTTAAGTTTTACACCAACTGCCGATCAATCAAGGCTTATAAGTATGCTGTCTGAATTTATTTCAGGTAATAACGAGCGTGAAATTATGGTAATAAAAGGTTATGCCGGAACTGGTAAAACCAATATGGTGGCTACCCTTTCCAAAACATTGCCTTCTTTTAAATGGAAGAGTGTTTTGCTTGCTCCTACAGGGCGTGCAGCCAAAGTACTATCAGGGTATTCGGAAAAACCAGCACAAACCATTCACAAAAAAATATTCCGGAAATTACCTACTCACGATGGAGGCGTTTCTTTTACGTTAGGAGAAAATTTACACCGCAATACTATTTTTATTGTGGATGAAGCATCGATGATTGGCTTGGATAATCCAAACTCAGAATCGGTGTACGCAAGCTTATTGGAAAGCTTATTTGAATATGTTTTTCAGGGTGATAATTGCAAACTTATTTTAGTGGGTGATACGGCACAATTACCACCTGTTGGGAGCAATGACAGCCCGGCGCTTAATATTGATTATTTAAAAGCGGCTTACCATTTAAATATAAAACACATTGAATTAAAACAGGTAGCCCGGCAGCAGGATGCCAGTGGTATTTTAAAAAACGCAACATACCTGCGTGAATGTATTGCCAATGAAAGTGATGAATTCCCAAAACTTCAGCCTTTTGCTGATGTTGTTCGTTTGAGTGGCGATGAATTGGAAGACGCACTGAATAGTGCTTACAGCAAATACGGATTTAACGATGTATTAATTGTTACCCGCAGTAACAAACGGGCTAATTTATTTAACCAGGCAGTGAGAGGACGGATCCGCTATATGGATGATGATTTGTGTGGAGGTGATTTAATGATGGTGGTGAAGAATAATTATTTCTGGCTGGATGAAAAATCGGATATAGGATTTATTGCTAACGGCGATAGTTTACAGGTAAAAAAAATTACCCGACGAAAAGAAATATACGGGTTTAATTTTGCCGAATGTGTTGTGCAGTTATGCGATTATGCCAATGCTCCTGAAATTACCTTAAACTTATTATTGGATTCTATTAATACCGATTCACCTTCCTTAACCAGGGAACAGCAACAGGTATTGTTTGAATCGGTTATGGAAGATGTTGCCGACCAGCCTGTTAAAGGACTGCGGATGGCTTATCTTAAAAAAAATCCTTATTTTAATGCCTTACAGGTAAAATTCAATTATGCCGTTACCTGCCATAAGGCTCAGGGTGGACAGTGGCCTTGTGTATTTATTGACCAGGGCTATTTAACAAAGGAAATGCTAAATGTTGAGTTTATACGATGGCTTTATACCGCATTTACAAGGGCTACAGAAAAGGTGTACCTGATGAATTTTTCGGATGATTTTTTCGAGGAACGCCTATAGCCACAAATTTCGAATTCTATCGATAACTCTCGATATGGATATGATGAACATTTCTCAATTATACCTTATTTAGCCCTGATTGTAGCGGCATCCTTTTTAAGCGTTTTTCAGGCTTAAAAAGATAGAGCGAAAAGCAGGAAAAAGCTCCTGATTTTATGAATGTAATCACATCAAATTGATTATATTCGCATGATAAAATTGGATAGATGGCGACTCTCACAAAGAAAATTCAAATGGTTGACCTTAAAGGTCAGTACGAAAAAATTAAAACAGAAGTGGATGCAGGAATACAGGATGTAATCAATAGCACCGCTTTTATAAATGGCCCGGCTGTAAAGGAATTTCAGGCAGATTTAGAAAAATACTTAGAGGTAAAACATGTGATACCTTGTGCAAATGGTACAGATGCCTTACAAATAGCCATGATGGCATTAGGCTTGAAACCGGGTGATGAAGTTATTACAGCAAGCTTTACTTATGTTGCTACTGCTGAAGTTATTGGTTTGTTAGGCTTAACACCTGTATTGGTGGATGTGTATCCTGATACGTTTGATATTGATATTGAAGCCATAGAAAAAGCCATTACACCTAAAACAAAGGCGATTGTACCGGTTCATTTATTTGGACAATGCTCGGATATGGAACGTATTATGGCATTGGCAAAAAAACACAACTTATATGTGATAGAGGATGTTGCACAGGCAATTGGCGCTGATTATACTTTTTCGGATGGCAAAAAAGCCAAAGCCGGAACTATTGGAACAATTGGCTGTACGTCTTTTTTTCCAAGTAAAAATTTAGGTTGTTATGGTGATGGCGGAGCAATTTATACAAACGATGATGCACTGGCTAAACAACTGAGAATGGTAGCTCACCACGGGCAAAGTGTACAATATGTACATGACGTGGTAGGAGTGAATTCGCGTTTAGATACGATACAGGCGGTTGTTTTAAAATCAAAGCTAAAACACCTGAACGAATATGCTGCAGCCCGCAACAAGGTTGCAGACTATTATGACAAAGCATTGGCAAATCATCCAAAATTAAAAATCCCGGTAAGGGTAAAAAATTCTACCCATGTGTTTCACCAATATACGTTACAGTTAACCGATATTGACAGAGTTAAATTACGTGAGCAACTTTCGGAGCGTGGCATCCCGGCTATGATCTACTACCCTATTCCATTACATGAACAAAATGCTTATAAAAGTGATAGGTTTAAAAAAGGAGATTTTCCGGTAACAGAAAAATTATGCGCCACCGTTTTATCACTACCTATGCATACCGAAATGGATGAAGAAACATTAGAGTACATATGTACGAACCTTTTAGAATTAGTTAATTAAAATATGAAGATAGCAATTGTAGGAACGGGTTATGTTGGTTTAGTTACAGGTACCTGCTTTAGTGAAGTAGGTGTTGATGTAACGTGTGTAGATATTGATCAAAAGAAAATAGAAAATTTAAATAAAGGTGTTTTACCAATATATGAACCGGGGCTGGATGAGATGGTAACCCGTAACGTTCAAAAAAAACGGTTACATTTTTCAACTTCATTACAGGAAAGTATACAGGATGTTGAAGTTATTTTTATTGCTGTAGGAACTCCTCCTGACGAGGATGGTTCTGCTGATCTAAAATATGTATTGGCTGTTGCTGCAGGTATTGGCGAGCATATGCAGAAACCTTTAGTAGTAGTTACAAAAAGTACAGTGCCCGTTAGTACTGCTGAAAAGGTAAGAAAAGCGCTACAGGAGCAACTGGATAAACGTGGTTCGAAACTGGATTTTTATGTAGCATCGAATCCTGAATTTTTAAAAGAGGGTGCTGCTATTGAAGATTTTATGAAGCCTGATAGAATTGTTGTAGGCGTTGACAGACCGGAAGCAGAAGAATTGATGCGTAAATTATACAAACCGTTTTTAATGAACGGGCATCCTATTTTCTTTATGGACATTCCATCTGCTGAGATGACAAAATATGCTGCTAATGCGATGCTTGCTACCAAAATCAGCTTTATGAATGACATTGCGAACCTTTGTGAAATTATGGGTGCAGATGTAAACATGGTACGCAAAGGTATTGGAAGCGATGCCCGTATCGGTACTAAATTTATTTATCCGGGTGTTGGTTACGGCGGAAGTTGTTTTCCGAAAGATGTAAAAGCATTGATTAAAACGGCAAAAGAAAATAAATACGACATGCGTATTTTAAATGCTGTGGAAGAAGTGAACGAAAACCAGAAAGAGGTATTATTTACAAAAGTAAAAACACATTTCAAAGGCGATTTAAAAGGGAAGAAGTTTGCTCTTTGGGGTTTATCTTTTAAACCTAAAACCGATGATATGCGGGAAGCTCCTTCTTTGGTTATTATTGAAAAATTATTACAGGCAGGTGCAAATGTAGTTGCGTATGATCCTGTAGCAATGCATGAAGCAGAGCGTATGATTGGAAAAACCATTGGCTATGCCGATGATATGTACGAAAGCTTAAATGATGCGGATGCTTTACTTATTGTAACGGAATGGCCTGAATTCAGAGTACCTGATTTTACTGAAGTAAGCAAACGTTTAAAACAAAAAGTACTGTTTGACGGAAGAAATATTTTTGACCCTCAGGATATGAAAAAACTGGAATACAGCTATTACTGTATAGGAATAAACACAACTAACTAAAAGCGAAACATAACCCATACCGGGTTAAGTGAAATAAAAGAATATGCAAAAAAGAATTTTAATTACAGGGGCAGCGGGATTTTTAGGTTCACATTTATGCGACCGTTTTATTAAAGAGGGAATGCAGGTAGTTGCCATGGACAACCTTATTACCGGCGACTTAAAAAATATTGAACATTTATTTAAATTGTCGCAATTTGAATTTTATCACCATGATGTCAGCAAATTTATTCATGTACCAGGCAACATAGACTATATCTTACATTTTGCTTCTCCGGCCAGCCCGATTGATTATTTAAAAATTCCTATTCAAACACTCAAAGTATCTTCTTTAGGAACTCATAACGTTTTAGGCCTTGCCCGTGTAAAAAAAGCAAGAGTATTGGTAGCTTCTACCAGCGAAGTATACGGAGATCCCTTTGTTCACCCTCAAACAGAAGAATACTGGGGAAATGTAAATCCTGTGGGTCCACGTGGTTGTTATGATGAAGCGAAACGTTTTATGGAAGCATTAACGATGGCCTACCATGATACACATGGTTTAGAAACACGTATTATCAGAATCTTTAATACGTACGGCCCACGGATGCGACTGAATGACGGGCGTGTGTTACCTGCATTTATTGGCCAGGCTTTACGTGGAGAAGATCTTACCATGTTTGGTGATGGCAGCCAAACGCGTAGCTTTTGTTATGTAGATGATTTAGTAGAAGGGATTTACCGCTTATTAATGAGCGATTATTTTATGCCTGTAAATGTTGGTAATCCTGATGAAATTACGATTAAGGATTTTGCTGAAGAGATTTTAAAATTGACAGGTTCAAATCAAAAATTAATTTCATTGCCTTTACCTAAAGATGATCCAAAGCAACGCAGACCGGATATTAGTAAAGCGCGATCTATCTTAGGATGGGAGCCAAAAGTAAACCGCGCCGAAGGATTGAAAATCACCTACGATTATTTCAAATCATTAAGTAAAGAAGAACTGAATAAAACAGAGCACCGTAATTTAGAAACATTGAATAAATAACATTTAATGTTGCGAGTTTATTTGCTTTTATTTTTACTCTTATCTGCCATATTAAAATCGCAGGATCTTAATTTTTTAACGGAAAATTATTTTAAATGGCCCGATACTAAAAAGGTATTTGAGGTTATACCGGATTCGTTGAAAGACAATGGTGCCATCATTTTGAATGATGAGATTGAACTGAATTTTCCTTTGCGAAATATTAAAAGACGTCAATCTATTAAAATCCTAAACGAACAGGGCCTTAATTATTTCCGATCGATAAGCCTCCCTCAAAATTTTGATATTACTAAATTAAATAATCCGGTCTATAAACAAGGAAGGTTCAGTAAAAGAGGTATTCCTTTTATCCGTGAATATAAAATAAGCTATTTTGCAGCAAGAATTATCAGAAACAAAATAGTTTATGAGCTTCAAACAAATGTAAAAACCAATAAAGTATATTGGGTAAAAAGTGATGGGGAAAGGGTTTATGATTATGAATACGTCTTCAATTTTGATGATCTATTGGTAGATGATATTATTGAATATACTTACAAAGCTGAAATAAACGGCTCTTACGATTCGGATCAGTTTTATGTAAACGATTACTTCCCAAAATTGAAAACAAATGTAATTGTAAGCGTAAATTATTATCCCGAAAACAAAACGGAAAACACTGTGGTATGTCATAATATTGATTCATCTTTATATACAAAAACGTATTCCGCTACCGGAAAATATGCCTTTTATACATACAACTTCAGGTTTAATACTTTAAACGCCATAAAGTATTCGCAAAACTGTATTGCAGGAAAAACACTTCCGCATATCACTGCAAGTATGTATAGCCTCCATAAACATTATTTAAACAGTACGATCAATAATAATAAATTTGTTTACTCTACAAAGTATACCTGGTTCATCGTTCCAGATTCATTATACTTTAAAGAAAAAATTTATAATAAATATGGGGCGAGTTTGAGAAAATTTATTTCAAAATTTCCTGAAAATCCTTTAGATAGTACGAATGTATCATTTTTTACACAAGTATGTGATACGCTTAACGCTTTCAAATATCTGTCCTCCGAACAGGTTCATTATGGCCCCGATGCACAATATGCCACTACTTCCTCTGATAAATTATTAAAAAGACAGTTAGACGAAGAGTTTATAGAGGATACTTATAATAATATTCTATTTGAAAAAAATATTTTTTATTATAAAGCAAATGTTCAGGATCGCAGGTTGGGCTTTCATACTACTTCGCACAGGGCACATGAAGATTATGAGTTAGAGTTTTTTGTCCTTCCGGTTAAAGCGTTTTATAAATTTTTTGTTCCCAGATTCAATGGGATGAAATATTTGCCGGATGAATTACCGTTTTACTATGAAGGCTCTTTATGTGCACTCATACCGAAGAATACAAATGCTATTCCTTATAAAGAAGGATTACAAAATATTAAATTTATTAAAACACCTGTTAGTACTTATAATGAAAATGTCAGGATTGAAAATGCCGTATTTAAAGTAAACAGGGATTCTTTACTAATACACAGCACAATTAAAGAAAATCTTAACGGACAGTTTTCAACTATTTTAAGACATTTTTATAATAACGATTGCATCGACTCTACGATTAATGCATACTATTTTAAGAAATGTATTGAAAAACCAAACTCAAGCGAACAAAAAATAAAACTCACATCCTTTTCAAAAACATTTCCATTCAGAGCTTCTTATAGCTGTACAGAAGATATAGCTGCCTCAAAGGATAGTATCGATCTGTCGAACTGGTTTTCATTTATTCTGTCAAAAAAATATTTTCAACAAAAAATTACACAGGATTATTTTTTTGATTTTACATTTACCGATACTTACAATTTTATGTTCGAGTTTACGAAAGCAACAACTATTTCAAATATGGCTCAATGTAATACAGCTTTAAGTAATGAGTTCTTTGAAATCAGCTCTACCCTAAGCAAACAAAGCGATGAAAAATATTTACTCACTGTTACAACTAAAGTAAAGCAATATTTGTTACCTCAACAACAATCGGCTTATTTATTGGAATATGTAAATGCGTTAGATAAGATAAATTCTTTAAAATTAAAATTCAGTCATTGATCCGTCACTATAACATAACCGTAAAAGGAAGGGTACAGCGCGTATCCTACCGCTTCTGTACACATGCACAAGCCATGAAATGTAACCTAACCGGCTATGTAAGAAATTTACATAACGGAGATGTGTTTATTGAAGTAGAAGGAAAAGAAGATGATATCAATAAGTTGATAGACTGGTGTTATGTGGGCTCTCCCTTATCAGAAGTAAAAGAAGTAAATGCCGTAGAAGGTGAACTAAGACATTTTGAAACCTTCGAGATTAAAAAATAGGTTTCTGTTATTTTTTAAATAACTGAATTATTTTCCTTAAAGGTTTAGCATATAAGGTGTAAAAATAGGGTGTTAATCCGTTTATTTTCCAGGCTTTCCGGTCTTCATTATTTGCCCTGATCCTGTTTTGTAAGGAAACATTACTCTTACCCCCTACCCTCATTTTGATAATAAATTCGGGTAAATAAGCCAATTTAATTTTGTGTTTATGAATAAACCGCAGCATTAATTCATAATCGGCCGCTGAAACTAATTGTAGATTAAAACTTCCAAAAGTTTCGTAGCAAGATCGTTTCGCGAAAAAAGTGGGATGTGGTGGCATCCAGCCATTCAAAAACATACCGTGTTTATATGATCCTGACTTCCATTTACGAAATATTTTATTCGTATCATTTTTATCCACATAATACAAATCAGCATAAGCCCCATCCGCTTTATGTTCGATCATTGTTTTTACTATTTTCTCAATCACGAAGTTATCCGAATAAAAATCGTCGCTGTGTAAAATACCAATAATATCACCTGTAGCCATCGAAATTCCTTTATTCAAGGCATCATACAAGCCATTATCTTTTTCTGAAATAACTTTACTGATTTTGTTCTTATATTTTTCGATGATAGCTAGTGTATTGTCTGTTGACTGCCCATCTACAAATATGTATTCGATATTATCGTAGGTTTGGTTTATAACAGACTCTATTGTATCAACTAACGTTAATTCACTATTATATGTAATGGTTATAATGGATACTTTCAAGTTTCGGAAGGAAGTTATTGAGTTAAGGTATGAGCAAAATAAATTAAAGACCTGAAATTAAAATCAATACTCTCATCCGTCTTTACTTCATGACTGATATAAACGGTTTTCATTCCTGCATTCCTGCCAAATTCCATATCACTCATGCTATCTCCCACAATAATCGATTTTGAGAAATCAATATCCGGAAAATCTTTTTTTGCCTGCAATGCCATACCTATTCCGGGTTTACGTGTCGGGTGATTTTCAGCTGCTAAATAAGGTGAGTAATATATTTTATCGATTCGTCCTTTTAAATAGGTTACTTCATACATCATGTTTTTATGGATCAATTCAAGGTCTTCAGGATAAATGATCTTCTTCCCGATAGATTGCTGATTTGTTACCACGACAATTTTTCCAAAAATGGGGTCCAGGATTCTTAATGCGTTTAAAGCTCCATCCAGAAATTCAAATTCGGTGGAATGCTTAACATAATCGTTTTCCAGCTTCTTATTAATTACACCATCTCTGTCAAGAAATAAAGTCCAGGTAGTATCTATATGTAAATCTTTTAAAGTCATTTTCTGTTCCATTTCAATCATCCTATACCGTGCGGCTTTTATATTTAAAATTTAAAAAATCATGTTGGGCTTTCTTATAATCTTCCGGAATACCAATATCTATAAAGTATCCATCGTATTCAAAACCAAAGATCTCTAATTCCTTCATCCTTGTTTCATAAAAATCTTTTTCAATGGAAAATGGAATGAGAGGTTCGGTTTGTTGAAGAAATAAAGCCCTGTTTATAATATATACCCCTCCGTTGATCAATCCTTCTTTTTCTATACTATCCTTTTCTTTAAACTCACTAATTTTATTTTCCTTGCCAAGAGCAATAGTACCATAGCGTGCAGCATTATCTACTTTCCTTAAAGCCAAAGAGCAGTCAGCTCTGTTTGCTTCATGCTGTTTAGTATATTCAGCAATATTGACATCAAAAAAAGAATCTCCGTTTAATACCAATACTTGTTTAGTCGTACATTTTTCCAATGCCAAACGGATTCCTCCGCCTGTACCTAAAGGGTTTTCCTCGGTTGTATAAGAAATTTTTATTCCATTGTACTCCTCTTTATAATATCCTGAAATTTTTTCGGCTAAGTATCCTGTAGATAAAACAACCTGTTTAATTCCATAATACTTTAAATAAGAAAAAATATAATTCAGAAATGGTTCCTGATTAATGGGAGCCATCGGTTTAGGGACATCACTCACGACGGTTTGCAGTCGCGTTCCAAATCCACCTGCAAGTATAACGGCCTCAGTAAGCAACTTATATTAAGGTTTAGGGAATAATTCTATTTCAACCAGCTCGCAAATTGTATGGCCCAAAATCATGTGACACTCTTGTATGCGCGGCGTATCTTTCGACGGAATGTTCACCAGATATTTTGCCGCATCTTTCATCTTCCCCCCTGTTTCTCCTGTAAATGCAACGGTTACCATACCAATTTCATTGGCTACTTCAAGAGCTTTTATAACGTTTGCCGAATTACCACTTGTAGATAACCCGATCAATACATCCCCTTTGCGCCCCATTGCTTTTACCAAACGGCTAAAAATAACATCATAACTATAATCGTTTGCTACTGCTGTTACATAACTGGTATTTACATGCAAAGCTTCGCTAAACAATGGCGGGCGATCATAATAAAACCGTCCGCTTAACTCTGCTGCCAAATGCTGCGCATCCGCTGCCGAGCCACCATTTCCGGCCCAAAGCACCTTACCATCGTGTTTATAGCTGTTAACGATATCCTTCACAATGGATTGAACAGTATTTAAAATCGCATCATTAGTTAATAAAGATGTTTTTAAATCGATAGACGCTTGAAGGCGTGATTTTAGTAATTGTATCATGTATGAAAATTAAAGACCTAATTTAGTAAATTGTTATATGAAAATCGTCATACCTTAAATTATTTTTTCCCTTGTTCCATATAAATAGTCCCAGTTCAAAATCACCGGAATTTACCTTTGGAATAGCATATAAAAACTCACAGGGTTGCCAGGTTCCAGGCTTAACGCACGAAGATATATCCCTGGCATTAAACAATAGATCTTTCCCATTTGCATTAAGACTTAAACACAACAAGGCTTCCTTTGCTGCTTTCCCCGCATACACAGAGAATGACACTTTAAGCAGGGTACTCTGTTGCCTGATGGCCTTCAAATTTTTACCTTTATAGGTATAACCATATTCTGTTACTGAATCGGTGATACCAACAAAATGATTTGAAGTTGTTTGGGGATTGGCTGCACGAATTGTTTGCGAATCATGGATAGATTCGAAGGTTTGAAGTGTATCGAATAACACCTTTCGTTTTGCCAATTCAAAAAAATCATTTGGCGTGATGTCTTTCCATTCTGTTCTTTTTTTATAAAGGCTTATGGATCCGTTATCTCCAATTTTAGTAAGTACATGAATAATTTGAGGATAGGCGGCATATACAGAAGAGATCATTTTACTATTTTCTACAACTATAAAATCATAAGGCCATTTGAGAACTGTCTCTATTTTTTCTTTAGTAGGTTCAATCACCACAAATCCTTTTCTTTTTAATAGGACAAAGGAATTATTACTTCCGTCGGAGCAAAACATCAATAGTTTCGCATCTTTTGAAACATGAAGGGAATCCAAAAACCGTTCAGCACCTTTGTAACTTTCAGCCGTGGATCTTTCATTAACTGCAACACTCAAAACCGTTCGTTCTTTAATCCTGTTCTTTGCCATGATAAAAGCGGGAATAAATACAATTAATGCGGCACTCCCTAACCGTTTAAACCTTGGTTTTTCAGCAGGCTCAGGCCATTTTATAATTAAAAAGGCAAACAGAAAAACAACGGGCAAATAAAAGGTATCTAAAAGATAATAATCGTGGTTAATAAACTGATAGGTCATTAAAAGATAATATAAGATACATCCGGAAAACAAAATAAAAATAAAAAATAAAAAATGCTTTTCAAGGGGATCTAATTTGATATGGCGTTTACCTAAATGATAAAGAAAAACTATTCCCGAAACTACCAATAACACATAATCCACCACATTAAAGTAGTCGAAAGACCAGCGTTTTATAGCCTCTTTAGAAAAATCGATAAATTCATGCCAGGAAGATGCAGGAATAATATAATTCAAAAACAGGGAACCATATTTTTCTCTTAACGAATTATTATAAACATAATAAGTATAGATGCATGCAACTGCTATTAATAAAGTAAGGAATTTAAGAATGTGTATCCGTCTTTTAAATAGTGCCTGGTAGCATTCAAAACACCCTATGGCCACCAATACAATAGCAAACGGAAGCCTTGCCATAGCAGCCAAAGCGATAAAAAAGATAGCTACGTAAAAATAATTTCGTTGTTCTGTTTTCATACATTTGAAAAAGAAAAACAATCCAATAATCACATTTGATAAAGAGGGAAGTGTTGGCAGAAACCCGGCTTCATAGTATAAAAATACCGGGGAACTCATGGCAAATAATAATACCCATAACGCTTTTAGTAAAGAGGGGGTAAATAAGGCCACCAGGCGATATAAAAAATATAATCCAATCATAGAGTATATTAATATATAGAGTCTGAAACACCAGGGCTCCGTAGAATGAGCCATTCGCATGATAAAAGAAACCACATAATCATGAATAGGGAAGTCCACCGATGTGATAGTTGTTGTTCGCGGTATCATAAATTCTCCGGGGAATTGGTTATTCATCACATAGGTTTGCGGATGTAGCAGATCACCACCATTATCTATAAATCCTAATGCAAGGGCATATCGATCGCATTGCGCCCATGAATGAATGTATTGTGGGAATTGGTTAAGCGTTTTAAACTGAAATAAAAAGCTGATAGCGCAAATCACTAAAACAATGGTGTAGTTATGTGTGCGACGATTCAACTAATATCTAATTTAAAAAAAATCAAGTTCAAATGAACAGATAAAATAATCTTCCGGTTTCAACTTAATAATCCCTTCTTTTTCGGACAGTGTGCCTTGTGCATGAATTGAATCGGCAATGCCATACCAGGGTTCCAGGCATAGAAACTTTGATGTTCCCGATTTTGTCCAGATCCCATAATAAGGCCAGTTTATACTTTCTAAAGCCACTCCGTGTCCGGATTTTTTGGAAACTAATTTTATATACTCTATCTGGGTATTTTTAAATACCATCGCATCTTTATCAAATAAGGCAGGTGATAGAGCCAGCGTCTTATTTTTGAGAGATACAGTTTCTGTTTCAGTCGAGATCAAGCCATCCTGTAATTTATGTAACGTAAGCGTATTCAATCCTTTAAACTGCAACTCATATTCTTCGAAAGCCTCATTAGCCTGTAAAGGGCAATTAAACGCCGGATGCGCGCCTATGGAAAAATACAATTCCTTACTATCGGGATTAAATACAGAATAATCTACTCTGATCTTATGTTCTGTTAAGGTATAGGAAATTTGTAAACTAAAATGAAACGGGAAATCTTTCAACGTTTGCTCCGTAGCTGTTAATTCAAAACAAAGCTTATGTTCCGATTCTTCAATACATACAAAATCCTGATCCCTGGCAAAACCATGTTGAGGCAATTTATAAGTTGCTCCCTCATGCACGTAGCTTCCCTCTTTCAACTTTCCTACCAGTGGAAATAAATTCGGTGCATGCCGCGCCCATACAGATGGATCGGCTTGCCATATATATTCAATAGCCGTTTCAGGAGAATATACAGAACATAATTCAGCGCCAAATGAGTTAACGTTTACTCTTAAGAAATGGTTAGAAATAGAATGTACTGCCATTGTTAGAAAGACATCACGCCTTCGATAGCTGCGGCTTTTTCGTAAATTGATATAATCTCGTCGATGCTCATTACCACTTGCTTTACGGTAATACTCATATAATTCCCTTTGGTGGACTGCTTTTGAATAATATCTGCATCATCATCAAAAATAACTTCAACCATAGCCATGGTTCTGTTATCCGACTTGATGATAAATTTAAACATATAGATATAGGGAAAAGACGTAATGGTTTCTTCCAGTTTTTTCCTTAGCTCATCAAATGTATTAGCTGTTGCCATTAATTTTTATTAAAGTAGTGGTTGTAAATCAAAACAACGCCAAAAACAATAAGCGCGGTTCCTGTAATATAGTTAACAATATTCATCACCTTATCGGTTAGGTAATGCTTAATTTTTCCGGATAATTTAACTTTGAATAACTCCACAGATAGCACAGCGCCTAATACCAGGAAAAAGAAAGCGAGCATTTTAAAAATGGAATAATCTACTGTTTTACTGGTTACTGTAACGTTTGTTAACCATAACAACCATACCGATGGATTAAACAAATTAAGGAAAAACCCTTTCAATACCATTAACCGCGGACTTGGCAACTGATTTTGAATATCAATGGTTTCTTCTGTTTTAACTTCATGTTTCTTAAAAAAGAAAAAACCGAATACAATTAAAATACCACCACCAATAGTAGCAAATAAGGTTTGCGCGTTTTTAGAATCGAGTAAATTAGCCATCCCAAAATACACCAGTAAGCACACCAGTATACAAACAAACAAATCGCTTAACACAACTCCTATAGCAAGGAAAGATCCCGTGTGGTAACCAAATTTTATTCCTGTATTAATGAGTGCGAAAAATGCAGGCCCAAACGAAAAGGTAAGGAGCAGTATGAGGATAATGGCCTGGTATATTAAACTTGAAATCAAAACGTATTTTTATAATTTGAAATAAATGCCTGCCAATCCTTTAATAGCTGACCTTTTAATACTCTTGGAAATTTATGTGCAGATCCCAGCTTTCCTTTTGTTGCCATAAAATCAATAAAGGCATCATCCGGTAATACTTTTACATACACATCTTTCAACGCAGCAATTCTTTCTACACGATAATCATCATTAATTTCTTTTAAATGAAAATCAAGTCTTTTCTTGATATCTTCTTCTGAAACATGTTTATTGGATCCAATATACCATTGATGTGCAAATAAAGATCCATGAGGTATACCGGCTACGGCAAACTCATTGATGTCAATTTTAAGATCATCAGCCGTCAGCATAATTGCTTTGCTCATATTCTCTACCGATAAATGTTCTCCGCATAAACTCAGGTAATGCTTGGTACGTCCTGTAATCACAATTTCAGCGTGATCCAGGTTTGTAAAACGAACCGTATCACCAATTAAATAACGCCATGCACCTGCACAGGACGATAATAATAACGCATAATCTTTTCCTAACTCTACATCTTTAATCGTAAGTGCTGTGGCATTAGGTTTCATGTTTCCATCGGAATCAAAATTATCTTCGTTAAAAGGAACAAACTCATAAAATATACCATTGTCCAGCAACATACGCATTCCCTGATCCGGATTAGGTCTTTCCTGGTAAGCGATTAATCCTTCAGAAGCTAAATAGGTATCAGAAAAAATTAAGGGAAAAGCGGTTAACTTGGCAATACTTTTTCTGTAAGGTTCAATAGACACCCCCGCATGAACGTAAGCTCTCAGGTTTGGCCAGATATCATGGATTGTGGCTACTTTATAATGTTCAATCACTCGTTCCATCAAAATCTGAACCCATGCCGGAACCCCAACAATAACGCCAATATCCCAGTCCGGCGCATTTTTTACAATCTCGTTTAATTTAGTTTCCCAATCTTTATATTTAGAAATCTTTTTTCCGGGTTTATAAAAATGTTGAAACCAGATAGGAATATTTGCAGCGGTAATCCCGCTTAAATCGCCGGAATAATGGCTTCCATTGAAATCCAATAAGGTACTGCCACCAATCATTAACATTCCTTTTTGAAAATGTTCTTTCGGGAAATCATAATTTGCCTGTGCTACCAATTGCCTTACACTTCCTTTTTTAAAGGCTTTGAGCATTTCTTTGGTAACGGGAATATATTTACTGGCAGCTTCGGAAGTGCCTGAGCTTAACGCAAAATATTTAATGTGATTTGGCCAGCATACATAAGGTTCTCCTTTAATGGCCCTATACCACCATTCTTTATAAAGACTACTGTAGTCATACATTTTAACGGTAGACTGAAATAAACCGATAGGATTTTTTTGCTGTAATAATTTCGTAAAATGAAAATGCTCACCAAACGCAGTATGCTCGGCCTTTGTCAATAATTTTTTTAAGACTTTAGTTTGTTGTGTATAGTAGTTGGTACGTTTAGGGATTTTATTTCCCAGTTTAACCGCACCTTTTAATATAGAACCTAGTATATCCATTCTTCAGTTTGATGATTGTTTGAATTGGAGCGTTAAGAGTTTAACTAATTAATCCGGATGAAAATCTGTTTTCAATTTAGTAACTCTATACCTCACTCATTATTTTAAATATCGGAAATCGTGATTATTCTTAATATTCTTTAAAGAAGCCACAATCAGTTTAACTACATTTTCCACATCGTCTTTATGCACACTCTCTACAGTGGTATGCATGTAACGTAAAGGCAATGAAATCAATGCACTCGCTACACCATCATTGCTATAAGCAAATGCATCTGTATCAGTACCTGTACTCCGGCTCGCTGCCTGACGCTGGAATTCAATTTTTTCTTTATTGGCCGTATCAATAATTAATTTCAGTAAATTATTTTGTACGGCAGGGCCGTAAGATACAACAGGGCCCTTACCACAAGATAAATCGCCACTTACAATCTTACTCATCATAGGTGTTTGGGTATCATGGCACACATCAGTAATAATAGCCGCATTCGGTTTTATTTTATGCGCAATCATTTCTGCTCCACGCAATCCTATTTCTTCCTGAACAGCATTAACGATATATAACCCAAACGGCAACTTGGTTTTGCCTTCCTTCAGTAAACGGGCTACTTCAGCAATCATAAAACCACCAACCCTGTTATCGAGGGCGCGCCCAACAAAGTAACGGTTGTTTAAAACCATAAATTCATCATCGTAAGTAACTACACAACCTACATGCACACCCAGCTCTTCTACTTCTTTATCACTTTTACAACCCAGGTCTAAAAAAATATTCTTTAAGGTAGGGGTTTCTTCCCTTGCTGCATCACGCACGTGAATAGCAGGCCAGCCAAACACCGCTTTTACAATTCCTTTATCTGTATGAATGTTTACACGTTTAGATGGAGCAATCTGGTGATCACTTCCGCCGTTTTTCCTTAAATAAATAAACCCGTCTTTTGTGATATAATGTACAAACCACGATATTTCATCAGCATGCGCTTCAATCACCACTTTATAAGGAGCCTGGGGATTAATTACCCCAACCACTGTACCATAAGTATCTACAAAATATTCATCAATATAGGGCTTAATATAAGACAGCCACATCTTTTGTCCTTCGCTTTCAAAGCCCGTAGGTGAGGGGTTATTCAAATAATTTTTTAAAAATGTAAGTGAACTTTCCGGAAAGAAATTTTTTTCTTTCTTAAGTGCTTTCTTTGCCATAAAAATATATTTATATAAGTTTTAAATATATAAAAAACTATCAAAAAGGCAGTCAAAAAAAAGCACAAAAAATTAACGTATAACCAACAATTATTTAGTATATAAACTACATTGATTTACAAATAACTATCTTTGCGCTTTTATGGAAAGTTCGGTTGTTGAAATATATACAGATGGCGCGTGCAGCGGAAACCCGGGTCCAGGCGGCTATGGTGTTGTGATGAAATATAAAGGGCAAAGAAAAGAGCTTGCGCAGGGCTACGTTAAAACCACCAATAACCGAATGGAATTACTAAGTGTAATTGTTGCGTTGGAATCCTTGAAAAAAGAGGGGTTAAACGTTATGGTTCATTCCGACAGTAAATATGTAGTTGATTCTATTAACCTGGGATGGGTTCATAACTGGGTAAAAAAAGGGTTTAAAGACAAGGCTAATCCTGATTTGTGGAAACGCTTCCTCCTCATTTATAAAACTCACCATGTAAAATTTATCTGGGTAAAAGGCCATGCGTCTAATGCGGAAAATAATCGTTGCGACGAATTAGCTGTGGCAGCAAGTAAAAGCCCGCATAAGTTGATCGACGAGGGTTACGAGCTTTCGAAAAAAGCAAGTGGTTTAGGATTATAGTTCCTTTAAATAAAGAAACTCTATTTCTATCCGGTTAATTCAAATTTAAAACTTCAAAAAACCATCTATCTGTAGATCAATAACTTTAAGAGTTTCTTCATCTTTAAAAGTACCCTGTTCATCCACCAAAGTATCTACCCTGCTAATAGGTAATTTGTTATGATATACATTTACCTTAAGGTAATTTAAAATATTGGTAAGGTGCTCCAAACCTCTTAAGTTTCCGGCTCTTCCCGAAGAAACACCCACTAAACAGGCTTTGTTATCGGCCCATAAACGTGGCGAAATACCGTCTAAAAAAACTTTTAATACCCCTGCAAAACTTCCGTTATATTCAGGGCAAATAAAAATAAATTTTGTCTGGTTTATGATAAATTCGTCTATTATTTCCTGGAATTCCGCGGAACGCTTTCCATACATGTCAGAATCTAAAAAAGTATGCGGAAGATCCTGTAAACTAAGGAAATGAACAATTTCACCTTTTTGCTTCAAAACAGTTTCGTAGTGCTTTGCAACTTTTTCGGTATAACTATTATGCCTGTTGGTGGCAGATATAACTGTAATAGAATGCATTATATTATTAACATTTTGGCGAAGTTATGAATTTTACTGTTAAAAACTAAAAACAGATAAAACGCCCAAATAGTTTATTTTTACGTGATATAATAAGCACTTTATCTTGAATTTTCTATAATGAACATTACGTATTACGGTCATTCTTGTTTTGGAGTTGAAATTAACAGTAAACATTTACTTTTTGATCCATTTATCACTCCAAATAAGCTTGCAAAAAACATTGACGCTACAACAGTAAAAGCAGATTATATTTTAATTACACATGGTCACGTTGATCATATTGCCGATGCCGTATCTATTGCAAAAAGAACAGGAGCAACTGTTGTATGCAACTGGGAAATTCATTTGTGGCTTAAAAAGCAAGGTGTAGAAAACATCCATCCAATGAATATTGGTGGAAAAAAATTGTTTGACTTTGGCTCTGTAAAATGTGTGAACGCGGTTCACAGTAGTGGCTTGCCGGATGGCTCTTATGGTGGTAATCCAATGGGTTTTGTGATTGAAAGTACAGCTAAGAATTTTTACTATGCAGGCGATACCGCATTAACCTACGATATGAAATTAATTGGCGAATACCGTAAAATTGATTTTGCCTTTTTGCCTATCGGTGATAATTTAACAATGGGAATTGACAATGCCATCATTGCTACGGAATTCATTAATTGTAGTGATATCATTGGAATGCACTATGATACGTTTGGGTACATTAAGATTGATAAACACGATGCGCAGTATAAATTTAATCATGCCGGCAAAAAACTGGCCCTGTTGGAAATAGGTGAAACGATCACTAAATAAGTCGACTCAATATTGAATCGATTTGAAACTTAAAATTAACGATCATGGGAAAAATAATAGCAATAGCAAATCAAAAAGGTGGAGTTGGTAAAACAACCTCTGCTATTAATTTAGCAGCTTCATTAGCGGTTTTAGAATATAAAACATTGTTGGTAGATGCCGATCCGCAGGCTAATTCTACTTCAGGTGTTGGTATTGAACCTAAAGATGTAAAAGAAGGATTGTATGAGTGTATTATCAATAACACACATCCTAAAGATGTGATTCTTGAAACTGAAACACCCAATTTATATTTACTTCCAACCAATACCGACCTGGTAGCAATAGAGCTTGAAATTGTTAATCTTCCTAACAGGGATTATATGATGAAAGCAGCCCTGGAAAAAATAAAAGGAGATTATGATTTCATTATCATTGATTGCTGCCCTTCGCTGGGCCTTACTGTTATTAACTCTTTAGCAGCTGCCGACAGCGTAATTATTCCCGTACAATGTGAATATTTTGCATTGGAAGGAATGGGCAAATTATTACAAACCATTAAATTGATACAAGCCCACATCAACACTAATTTAGATATTGAAGGTGTGCTATTAACCATGTACGACCCACGTTTAAAATTAGCGAACCAGGTAGTGGAAGAAGTAAAAATGCATTTCCAGAATATGGTATTTCAAACGATTGTGCAACGTAATATTAAATTAGCGGAAGCACCGAGTCATGGTAAAACCATTATTATGCATGATGCTATCGGAAAAGGATCAGTAAATTACTTAAACCTTGCCCGTGAAATTTTACAACGTAACGGGTTAACCAAAATCAGTGATGAAGACCGCACCATGACCTTTACACAGGAAGAATCAGAATTTAACGAAGGATAAAACAAGAAATCAGTGAATAGGAATTAGTAATTAGAAAAAACTAATCCCTATTTACTAATCACTAATCACTATAAAAAATGAGCACGAACAAAAAACCGGCATTAGGAAGAGGATTAAGCGCATTGTTAGAAAATGCCAAAACAGATATTACAACCAAACAATCCGGGGAAGGTTCTCCAATTGTTGGGTCAATAGCCGTTATCAAAGTAAAAGATATCGAAACAAACCCGTTTCAACCACGTACTAATTTTGAAGAAATAGCTCTACAGGAACTTTCTGAATCGATTAAACAACATGGTATCATACAACCTATTACCGTGCGTAAATTAGGATACGATAAATACCAGCTTATTTCCGGAGAACGTCGTTTCAAAGCAACTCAGCTTGCCGGCCTAACAGAAATTCCCGCATACATCAGGGTAGCCAACGACCAGGCTATGCTTGAAATGGGATTAATTGAAAACATTCAGCGTGAAGACCTTGATCCTATTGAAATATCCTTAAGCTACAAACGTTTAATTGACGAATGTAATATTACACAGGAGCAACTAAGCGAAAAAGTAAATAAACAACGGAGTACCGTTACTAACTTTTTAAGACTCCTGAAATTACCGGCCGTTATACAAAAAGCGGTTCGCGATAAAGATATTTCTATGGGCCATGCCCGTGCTTTACTAAGTATTGAGAATGAAGATAAACAACTGGCCATATATGCGATGGCGGTTGAAAACGAATTATCTGTACGTCAGGTAGAAGAATTGGCACGCGGAGAAAAATTACAGTTCAAACCAAAAACCACTCGTGTAGAGAAACCCTTAACTATTGAGGATAAACAGATCGCTAAAAAACTGGAGAAAATATTCAGTAAATCGTTTGAGTTCAAACGCAGTGTAAAAGGCACTGGCAGCCTGTCTTTAACGTTTAGTAACGATACTGAATTAGAACATATTTTATCGTTTTTTGACATAAATTAACTAACCGTTAATCACAAGAAACTCATAAATGAGTTTCCTGTTTTTATTTTTGACTGAGTGAAAATCCTTCTTTCATATATTGTGTTGTTCTTTATCTTAACCTGCCATACGACGTATGCGCAGCGTGTGGATACTATCAGGACATCCGCTAATGATACCGTAAGATCAAAACGGGAAGTAAAAAAAGCAATCTATTCAAAAGCCAGAAAAGCAGCCTTATTAAGTACTATCCTTCCCGGATCAGGCCAGGCCTATAACAAACAGTACTGGAAAATGCCTATCGTATATTTAGCCCTGGGAGGCTTAGGTTATTGGGGATATAACAACAATGTCAATTACAAATATTATAGTAAAAACTTAAAAGCGATCTATGATGATGACCCTAACACCACTAATACCAGTGGTTATTCCAGCGACCAGTTAGTTACCGAAAAAAACACCTATAAAAAGAGAAGGGATATGGCCATTATTTTTGGCGCCTTAGCTTATACACTAAATATCATAGATGCCAATGTTTCTGCACATCTTAAAACATTTGATGTAAGTGATGACCTTAGCCTCCAATTTAAGCCCTACTCCACATTCGATTACAATAATAATTTGCAAACAGGATTTACGATCAGGTTAAATTTTAAATAACAAAGACAACTAAAAAGAATTAAGACCAAAAATAAACGGTTCAATAACATAACGTTCAAAACAACATGAATATAGCGCTATTAGGATATGGTAAAATGGGTAAAGAGATAGAGGCTATCGCTTTACAAAGAAACCATACCATTGTTTTAAAAGTGGGTCAGAGCAATGCCACAACCTTCAGTTTAGAAGATCTTAAAAAAGCGGATGTGGCTATTGAATTCAGTACCCCGCACACAGTTGTAGCACATATTCAAAAATGTTTCGAAGCTCAGGTGCCTGTTGTAGTTGGTACTACAGGATGGTATGATTCTTTTAAAGATATTGCAAAGGAATGCCTGCAAAAAAACGGAGCTCTGTTTCACGCCACCAACTTTAGTTTAGGCGTAAATTTATTTTTTAAACTCAATAGTTATTTAGCGGAGTTAATGAATAAATATGATACCTACCAGGTGGAAATGGAAGAAATTCATCACATCCACAAATTAGATAAACCAAGCGGGACAGCTATTACACTGGCTAATCAAATTATTGAAAAGACCGACGGTAAAAAAAACTGGAGCATTACAGATATAAATCCGGAAACTCTTTTTATTAAAGATGTGCGCGAAGGAGAAGTGCCGGGAACTCACATTGTAAAATACAGATCTGCCGTTGATGATATTGAAATCATGCACAAGGCACATAACCGTAAAGGCTTTGCTTTAGGAGCCGTTATTGCAGCCGAATATATCTCTGGTAAAAAAGGTATATTTACCATGAATGATTTGATATAAACGCTAAAACATAAAATTCAAAAATTAAGACATTACACTAACTATTTTTAATCTCTAAATCATCAACTCCCTCTTTAACTAATTAATACTATGGGCAACATCATTTTTTTAATACTGGTTTTAATATCTTTTGCAGGTCTTTATAAAATATTTGAAAAGGCCGGTTTACCTGCATGGAAAGCGTTAATCCCCGTTTACAATTTCTGGGAATTGGGGAAACTCATTAACCGCCCTAAATGGTGGGGATTAATTATGATCGTACCAGGTGTAAACCTTATTATGTATGGTGTTTACGGCTTTCAGCTGGCCCGTGCCTTTAAGAAAAGACAAAACAGTGATCTTGCAATGGCAGCCTTAATGCCTTATTTATATTTTGCGTATTTAGGGTTTAGTAAAGACACAAAATACTTTGGCGTCAGTGATATTAAATCCGAATCCTCTTTCATCAAAAACTGGGCTGACCCTATTATTTTTGCTGTGGTTGCCGCAAGTATTATCCGTGGCTTTTTCTTTGAAGCCTTCACAATTCCTACTTCTTCATTAGAAAAATCATTAATGGTGGGTGATTTTCTTTTCGTGAATAAAGTATGCTATGGCGCCAAAGTGCCGCAAACGCCTATTGCCTTTCCTTTTGCTCATCATACCCTACCATTTACCGAGAGTACAAAATCGTATTTAGAGTGGATCAAAATTCCGTATTTACGTTTACCGGGATATTCCAAACCAAAAAACGGGGAGATCGTTGTTTTTAACTACCCTGATGGAGATACCGTTGCTGTTGGCTTACAGACTATGAGCTACTATCAGTTGGTACGTGAAATAGCCCGGGAATACAAAGAAAATGATAACCATAAAAATCCGGATGCATTCTATCAAAATCAAGCCTGGAATTTTGTAAACGGCCCCAGAAAACCTTATGGGAAAATTGTTGCAAGACCTGCAGATAAAAGAGAACATTACGTAAAACGTTGTGTAGCTATTGCCGGTGATAAACTGGAAATAAAAGATGGCAATGTGTATATTAATGATGTGAAACAAGCTATGCCGGAGCATGCCCAGCACCGTTACATTGTAGCTACGAAAGATGCTATGTTTGGCGAGAACATGCAGAATAAAGAACGGGAAAATGTATTGGGCAATGCTCAATTATTGGAAGAATATGATATCTATGTAACAGAAGCATCAAAAATTGAAAGCCCGGCAGGAATAGATACAAATTACTATGATTTGAATATGCCATTGGATGTGGTTGAAAAAATTAAAAAATTACCCGGTGTGTACTATACACGCGAAAAAATAGAGCCTAAAGGATATCGCGATGAACGCATTTTCCCGCACAACAAAAGCTATGCATGGAACAATGATAACTTTGGTCCACTTACACTTCCGAAAGAAGGCATGACGGTTGCTATTGATACCGGTAACATCTGTTTGTATGAAAAAATGCTGAGTACTTATGACGATGGTATTCACCATATCAGTACCTCCGGTGCTAATGTATTATATGATGGAACCCCTATTAAATCCTATACCTTTAAACAGGATTATTACTGGATGATGGGTGATAACAGGCATAATTCTGCCGATAGCCGCAGTTGGGGTGTTGTACCATTTGATCATGTGGTTGGAAGACCCGTATTTGTATGGTTTAGTATGAAAGATCCTAAAAATAATCCTCTTACAGGGAAATCTATTCTGGGGTCTTTAGTTAAAAATTCTCATGATGGTAAATTCCGTTGGGATCGTTTTATGTGCTATGTAGGCGAAAATGGCTTAGTATCATGGAAAATACCGGTGGCTATTCTTATTTTAGCGCTTGTAGGTTATAATTACTGGAGTAAAAGACGTAAGCCTAAAACAGATAAAGCTTAAGCATTTAAAACACTTGCCTGATAACAATGGATAACGCTGAAATACTGCTCGATCTGGTTAAAATGAGAATGCCCTTTGGTAAATACAAAGGAACCATTTTAGCCAATCTGCCTGTATCCTACCTGGAGTGGTTTCAACGCAAAGGTTTTCCTGACGGTAAATTGGGGATGCAACTGGCAACCATGTATGAGATCAAATCAAACGGATTGGAGTATTTATTGGATCCATTGAGGAAAATGTAGGAATTTCTCTAAGATCCAGCAAATTAGGCTGTTTTAAAGGCAATCTCTTAATCTCCTAAATCTAGGGGCAACGGAATTTTTAGTGTATCTTTGCCAAAAATTGAATAGCATGGCAACGTTTAAAGACCTCAACCTTACCAAACCATTATTAAACGCTTTAAGTGATATAGGCTTCGAAAATCCAACGCCTATCCAGGAAAAAGCATTCCCTATCATTATGTCGGGAAGAGATGCAGTTGGTATCGCTCAAACAGGTACAGGAAAAACGTTTTCATACTTACTTCCCATCTTAAGGCAGTTAACCTATTCTGAACAACGTGCTCCACGTGTTTTAATAGTAGTGCCAACAAGAGAATTAGTAGTGCAGGTAGTCAATGAAATTGAGAAATTAACCGTTTATATGCGCGTAAGATGTTTAGGCGTATATGGTGCCTCTAATATCAATATTCAGAAACAACAGGTATACGATGGGTTGGATATATTAGTAGCTACGCCCGGAAGATTAATTGATTTAACGTTGAGCAGAACCTTACAATTTACCGGGATTCAAAAATTGGTGATAGATGAAGTAGATGAAATGTTGAACTTAGGATTTCGCTCACAGTTAACCAAGATTCTCGATATACTTCCTGAAAGGCGTCAGAACTTAATGTTTTCGGCCACCTTAAATGAAGATGTAGAGTTAATGATCGAGAATCATTTTAAGAAACCCGAATACATTGAATTGATCAGCAGAGGAACACCTTTGGAAAAAATCATTCAACAAGCTTACCACGTTCCTAATTTCTATACTAAAGTAAACCTGTTAGAGTATTTATTACAAACGGAAAAGGAATTTAATAAAGTGCTTTTGTTTGTGAAGAATAAAAAGATAGCAGATGAAATTTATAAAGAACTGGGGGAAGAGTTTGTTAATGTAGTAGGAGTTATTCACTCAAACAAATCGCAACCTCAGCGTTTTAGCGCGGTTAAACAGTTTGATGAAGGTACACACCGTTTATTAATTGCAACTGATGTTATTGCCCGTGGTTTAGATTTAAAAGATGTAACACACGTCATCAATTTTGATATGCCTGTAAAAGATCCTAACGCTTATATTCACCGTATAGGAAGAACAGGAAGAGCAGATAAAACAGGTATTGCCATCAGCTTTATTACCAAGGCAGAACAGCCCATGCAAAAAGAAGTAGAAGCATTGATGCATAAAAAAATTCAGCTATTGGATCTTCCTGAAGCCGTAGAAGTATCTGTAAACTTAACCCAGGACGAAAAACCGGTTAAACGGGATAAGAGCTTGAAAAAAATTCCTAAGATCGCTACTCCAACCGGAGCATTTCATGAGAAAAAAGATAAAAACAAAAAAGTGAACTTAGGTGGTAAACGACGTCAGGCGAATTTAAAACGTATTGCCGATAAACGTAACCAGGAAAAAAGTTCAAACAAATAATAGTGAACTCAAGTCAGGATTGTATATAGGTATCCCTGTGAGACTCTGAAATAGTATGACAGGGTAGCATTTAAAATTTTATATTGTTACAATTGGTCTAAGGGTACCTGTTAATGCGCTTCCAACCAGTTTACACCCACTCCCATTCCTACCTCAACAGGAACTTTTAATGGTAATGCCTGCTGCATATGTTTTTCAATAATCGGTTTAATGAGATCAAGTTCCGGTTTATATACATCAAACACTAACTCATCATGCACCTGTAAAATCATACGTGATTTTACATTCATGGTTTTCAACTCTCTATGAATATTAACCATCGCTACTTTTATCATATCTGCTGCAGAGCCCTGTATGGGGGCATTAATCGCATTTCGTTCGGCATACGACCTAACCGTTTGATTAGCCGAATTAATATCTTTTAACCAGCGTTTTCTTCCCATTAGGGTTTGTACATAACCATGTTCCTTTGCAAAGGCAATTTCCGCATCCATATAATTTCTGATGGAGCCATATTGCGCAAAATAATTATCAATCAGCTGTTTTGCTTCGGCACGGGGGATATTTAAATTGTCGGCCAAACCGAAAGCTCCCTGCCCATAAATAATTCCAAAGTTTACGCTCTTTGCTTTATAACGCATTTCCTTGGTTACATCCGCTTCATCAATACCATATACCTTTGCCGCAGTGGCCGTATGGATATCTTTTCCTGAATTAAATGCTTCACACATATTAGGATCTTCACTGATAGAAGCCACAATACGCAATTCAATCTGTGAATAATCGGCACTTAGCAATACATACTCTTCGTTACGTGGAATAAATGCTTTACGGATCTGGCGTCCACGTTCTGTACGGATAGGAATGTTTTGAAGATTTGGATTATCGCTGCTTAAACGCCCGGTAACCGCTACCACCTGGTTAAAGGTTGTATGAATACGGTTTGTTTTTTCATTTACCAGTAAAGGTAAACTATCCACATAGGTTGATTTTAATTTAACGAGTTCCCTGTAATCTAAAATCTTAGCAATAATAGGATGCTTTCCCTCCAGCTTCGACAACACATCTTCACCCGTAGCGTATTGCCCTGTCTTGGTCTTTTTAGGTTTTTCAATAATTTTAAGGTAATCGAATAAAATTTCTCCAACCTGTTTAGGCGAAGAGATATTAAATTTTGTACCTGCCAACTCCTGGATCTCCGCATCTACCTTAGTAATATCTTCCTGTAGCTGCGCTGAAAATTCTTTCAACACATTAACATCTAAATTAATTCCTTCCCGCTCCATGCCCGCTAATGCTTCTATTAACGGCAATTCCACTTCATGAAATAATTTTTCGGTACCCGATTCTTTTAACTTCGGCTCAAACGCATACTTTAATTTTATGGTCACATCCGCATCTTCTGCTGCATAATCTTTAATTAATTCCAAAGAAACATCCCGCATATTCAACTGGTCTTTTCCTTTTTTTCCTATTAACGTTTCAATGCTTATAGGAGAATAATCCAAATACGTTTCCGCCAGCACATTCATATTGTGGCGCATTTCGGGCATAAATAAAAAGTGTGCAACCATGGTATCCCATAATCTGTTTTTTATTTCCACACCATAATTTTTTAATACCTGTAAATCGTATTTTATATTCTGGCCAATCAATACTTTTGATTCGTTCTCAAACAATGGTTTAAATAGATCCACTGTTTTTTGTGCTTCGGCTCTGTCTTCCGAAACCGGCACATAGTAAGCTTCCCCTGGTTTAACGGAAAACGACAAGCCAACCAATTCCGCTTTAATCGTATCCAGATCGGTTGTTTCACTATCAAAACAATATTCCTGGTTCTCATTTAATACAGCCATTAAACTTGCCAACGATTCCGGTGTATTACATAAAATATAATTCGGGTTAAGGTCTTTAATGGTTTTAAATACTTTCGCAGCTTCCTGTTCTTCGAGTGCAATATTTTCTTCACTAAACAAACTGCCCGAATTAAACAAATCGGGTTTTGCGGCTTTAGCTTCCTTAGGTTTATACGTGTTTGCAAATAATTCTTTACCACCTCCAATATCCTCGCCTAATATTTTTTGGGCAATGCCTCTGAATTCAAGCTCTGTAAATAGTTCACGCAAAGCCTCTTTATTAATCTCTTTAATCGCTAATTCAGCTTCATTGAACTCAATTGGCACATCTAAAATAATAGTGGCCAACCATTTCGATTGTATGGCTTTGTCTTTATTATTTTCTACTTTTTCTTTCAGCTTACCTTTTAGTTTATCCGTATTCTTTAATAAATTCTCAATCGTGTCAAAATCTTTTACCAGTTGTATAGCCGTCTTCTCTCCCACTCCGGGTATTCCGGGAATATTATCCACTTTGTCACCCATCAATCCTAAAATATCAATAAGCTGCGCCACATTCTTTATTTCCCATTTTTTACAGATCTCTTCCACTCCCAATATTTCCGCGCCATTTCCTAAACGGGCTGGCTTATAGATAAACGTATTTTCATCCACCAACTGTCCATAATCTTTATCAGGAGTCATCATATAAGTTGTAAAGCCCTGCTGTTCTGCAATCTTAGCTAAAGTACCAATGGCATCGTCGGCTTCGTAACCGGGCATACCAATAATAGGAATATTAAACCCTTTAATAAGATTGGTAATGATAGGGATACAAATTTTAAGATCTTCCGGCATTTCTTCCCTGTTTGCTTTGTAATCAGAAAAATCGGTATGCCTTACCGTTGGCCCTTCCATATCAAATACAACAGCAATATGCGTTGGTTTTTCTTTTGTAAGGATTTCGAGTAAGGTATTTGTAAAACCAAAAACAGCCGATGTATTTAAGCCTTTGGAAGTAACACGCGGATTACTGCTAAAAGCGAAATAGGCTCTGTAAATTAAAGCATAGGCATCTAACAGAAATAATTTTTTGGGAGTATCTTTTGTGATCATGATAAAATTTACTAAATATTAAAAATTTAAGAATAGCCCTAAAGCCGCATGAATACTAAACTTTATTCGTTATAAATAACTTCCAATAACGTTTGGCCTACTGCCTTTAAAGTGCTTTTGTCGATCGTGTTTATATCATCGGTTGTGGTATGATGATGTTTAAAAAACTCTCCTCGTCCTGATGGAACATTCATTTCATAATGAATGATATCAATACACGGAACCTGGGCCAATTCATTTACATATTTATGATCATCCGTCATACCCCCCATTTGCTGGTTAATGAAGTAATTGCTATACCCCAGGTTTTGAGCAGTGCCCCACACCTTGTTTACAGCTTCGGAAGCATAATTCATGGAGATTTCTTCCTTAAAAAAGGTAGCATTTTTTGCTCCCACCATATCTAACAAAATGCCAAATTTTGCCCCATAGTAAGGCACGTGTAAATTTTTGCTCCAGTACTGGGAACCAAGACACCATGTTTCGGCATTACCACCATCATTCCCATAATCTTCTAGGTCAAATAAAATAATATCAACTCCTACATTAGGTTTTTGTAAAGAAAATAAACGGGCCATTTCTATCAGCACACCTACTCCGCTTGCTCCGTCATTTACTCCGGGGCAAGGCTTGGTCCTGTTTTCAGGTTTAGGGTCTTTATCTGCAAAAGGCCTGCTATCCCAATGTGAGCATAATAAAATACGGTCTGCTGCTTTTGGATTATAGGATGCAATGATGTTTTTTAAGATCCATGGTTTGTTATCATAGGTTGTTACATTGCCTTTTTGTACGATTACCTCAGCACCAAACTTTTTAAATTGCTTTTCATAATACGCCACAGCTGCATCATGTGCTTTACTACCCGGAATTCGCGGCCCCATATCAGCCTGCGCTTTCACATAAGCAAAAGCACTATCGGTATTAAAATCGGGAGGTACGATATGTTTCTTCTCTGCCTTCGGGGGAACTACTACCGTTTCCACTTTAGGTTTTTCGGGTTGGCATTTAAAGAAAAGTAATGTTACCGGAATTAAAGCAATGTATTTTAAGAATTTCATGAAACTGTTTTTTAATATTAAAATGGATCTGAAAAATTTAATCTATAAATTCCAGGTTGCTCCTTCTTTTCCGTCTTTTACCTGTATGTTTGATGCAGTTAATTTGTTTCTTATTTCATCTGATGTGGCGAAATCCTTATTGGCCTTGGCTTTTGCACGAAGGTCCAACACTAACTGCATCACATCATTTAAAGCTGTAGTTGATTTATTATTTTCTTCTTCAGTTTTAAGGCCCATGATATCAAATACAAAATGCTGATAGATTGATTTCAACAAATCAATATCGGCCTGTGTTAAAGAAACTTTTTTATCGTTTGCCGAATTAATAATTCTGATAGCATCAAATAATTGAGCAATTAATACAGGAGTATTAAAATCATCATTCATCGCCTCATAACAAGCACGTTGCAATGCTTCAATATTTTCGGAAGATGAATCAGAAGCTTTCAATGTTTGTAATGTTTTATAGCTTTCCGTTAACCGGTGAAACGCTTTTTCTGCTGCTGCCAGGGCATCATTACTAAAATCAAGAGTACTTCTGTAATGCGTTTGCATCATAAAGAACCTTACGGCCATTGGGCTGTAGCCTTTGTTTAATAAAGGATGGTTCCCTGTAAATAATTCCAACGGTAAAAAACTATTCCCTAAAGACTTACTCATTTTTTGTCCGTTTACAGTTAGCATATTTGTATGAATCCAGTAGTTAGCAGGACTTTTACCACAATATGCTACATTTTGAGCAATTTCGTTGGTGTGATGGGTTGCCTGCAAATCCATACCACCACCATGAATATCAAATTGCTCTCCTAAATATTTTGTACTCATCGCCGAGCATTCGATATGCCAGCCCGGAAAACCAACTCCCCATGGGCTTGACCATTTCATTAAATGTTCTGGTTTTGCTTTGATCCACAAGGCAAAATCCAGGCGTCCGCGTTTTTCATTTTGTCCGTCTAAATCCCTTGTATTTTCAAGGAGTTCATCTAATTTTCTTCCGGTTAATGCTGTATAATTATTTGACTTTGCATATTTTTCCACATCAAAATACACGGTTCCATTATGTTCATAGGCTAACCCATTTTCAATAATCTTTTTAGCGATCTCCTGCTGTTCAATAATGTGACCGGTTGCGGTGGGTTCAATGCTTGGAGGCAATGCATTAAACAAGCCCATTACGTCTCTAAAACCAACAGTATAGGTTTGTACAATTTCCATGGGCTCCAATTGTTGAAGCTTTGCTTTTTTAGAAATTTTATCTTCGCCCACATCCCCATCGCTCTCGAGGTGACCTGCATCGGTAATATTTCTTACATACCTTACTTTATAACCAATATGAGTCAAATAACGGTAAATGATATCAAAAGACATAAACGTACGGCAATTGCCCAAATGCACATCGCTGTATACAGTTGGACCGCAAACGTACATCCCAAGAAAGGGGGCGTTAATTGCTTTAAATTCTTCTTTTTTTCTGCTGAGTGTATTGTATATAAAGAGTTTTTCCATAAGACGAATAAGATCCTAAATTTAGTAAATAAAAAAAGACGGCACGTGGCCGTCTTCGTTTCTTTTAAGAATTTTTAAACTTAATTTTCGATTGGGGCATCACCAACATAAAGTCCGTTTTTGTAAACAGATATCCGTTGTAAGATCCCGTTTTCGTCATAAATATAATTTTTACCCTCCATTAAACGGTTATCTTTAAATAGACCATCTTTTGTAATTTGCTTATTTTTATTGTAAGTAATGTTTTGTCCATTCAGAATCATTGGGCCTTTAGCCATTGCTCCGTTTGGTTTTTCATCTGCTTTTAATACAACTTTAGGACCTTCTATGACTTCAACAGATTTAATGATTGGTTTTTTAGGTTCAAATTCTTTAATAGATGCTACATCTACATTGCCATCATTAAAGGTTTTTTGAGCTTTCAAATCTCCATTTTCATGGTATTCGGTAATTACTCCGGCTTCCTTACCATTTACAAAGTTACCTTCAATAGCTACCTGGCCATTTTCGTAATAATATTTTACAGCACCTTCTCTTTTTCCGGTTGCATTAAAATTAAATTCGTGTTGTGGCTGGCCATTTTCGTAATATAATTTATAAGGGCCTGTCCAGCGATTATTTTTCCAGTTTCCTTCTTCAGAAATCTTTCCGTTTTCATGGTACATGATAGCATAACCATCAGGGCGCCCGTTTTGAAAAGTAAGCTGATTTTTCATATTACCATTACAGTAATATTCGAACCATTTACCCACTTTGCGGTTGTCGGTATACTTACCTTCTTCTGCTTTTTGATCAGGACCGAAACATGAGCCTGGCTTATGCTTACCTCTTAATACCCATTTACCTTGTTTTTTACCCAAAGCGTCAATCAGGTTTATGGTATCCTTACCGGTAGATCCTCCCAATTCATACGACTGAGATTGACCCTGGCTTATCTGATACACTAGGAAAATCAGTATAAAATATGTTTTTTTCATAGGCAATAACTTTTACTAAATTATGTAATATTGTTGTATTTAGGTAAATATTTTAGACAAAACCGATTAAATGAACGATGACTGTATTTTAGGCACTCAATTTGAGAAATTTAACATTGATACGTTTTTTCAAATTATAAGTTACAACACGAATAGCATTTTTTATGCCAAGTTTTCCAACATGTTGTCAACCAGCATTGTTAAATTATATTTTTGCTTCCAGCCCCAATCTTTTTGAGCTTCAGATTCGTTAATACTTTGTGGCCAACTATCTGCAATATCCTGTCGAAAATCAGGTTTATAAGTGATTTTAAAATCAGGGATATGTTTTTTAATTTCCTCTGCAATCTGTTTTGGGGTAAAACTTATTCCCGCTATATTATAAGAGCCCCTTATTTTAACATTATCAGATGGCGCATGCATAATTTCGATCGTTGCACGAATAGCATCTTCCATATGCATCATTGGTAAAGCTGTATTTTCTGATAAAAAACATTCGTAACTCTTGTTTTTTAAAGCCTCATGAAAAATATGAACGGCATAATCGGTGGTTCCACCTCCCGGTGCCGATTTCCATCCAATTAATCCGGGGTAACGCAAGCTTCTTACATCCACACCGTATTTATTGTTGTACCATTCGCACCATCTTTCGCCGGCCTGTTTACTAATCCCGTATACAGTAGAAGGTTCCATAACCGTATACTGAGGAGTATCAAGCCGCGGAGTTGTTGGCCCAAAAACAGCAATGGAACTAGGCCAGTAAACTTTGGTAATATGTTTCTCTTTGGCAAGGTCCAATACATTAAACAAACCCTCCATATTTAATTTCCAGGCGAACATAGGATTCTGTTCTCCGGTAGCGGATAAAAGTGCCGCTAAAAGATATACATGGGAAATGCCGTGTTTTTTAACCACATTTAATAAAGCGTCTTTATCCAAAACATCCAGTTTTTCGAAAGGATTATTACTCAGAACCGGAATGGGCTTTACATCAGCTGCTACTACATTACTTGAACCATACAATATACTTAATTCCTGCGCTAATTCGATTCCAATTTGCCCGCCGGCACCTATAATTAAAATTTTATCTTCTTTATTGTACATGATAAAAGTCAGTTATGTTTTTTAGTTTTTCACTATCTTTGCAAACGTAACTAAAAATGTGATGATTTGAAAATATGTTAAATTTAAAATTGAGTAAGTACTTATTTTTAGTTTTAATATCCCATTTTTAGTTAAAAAAAATTAAATAGTATAACCTGCAATTATATCTATTATGAAAATGCCAGAATTAAGAAACCGAATTAATAAAGACGAACTAAAGGTTCGTTTAGCTCATGAAACCATTGAGCGCGTTACTTTATCTTTTTACAAATACGTAAGAATTGAGGATCCCAAAGAATTAAGGGACTATTTATTTAAGCAATGGACAGCGCTTAATATCTTTGGTCGCATTTATGTGGCGCATGAAGGCATTAACGCCCAAATGAGTGTTCCAAAAAGTAACTGGGATCAATTTGTAGAAGAGGTTTATAAGGATACCCGTTTTATGGATGTCCCTTTTAAAATTGCGGTAGACGATGATGGAAAATCCTTTTACAAATTAATTATTAAAGTAAAGGAAAAAGTGGTTGCCGATGGTATTGATGATCCGGATTTTAATGCCGGTAATACCGGAACTTATTTAAATGCGGAAGGATTTAATAAAGCGATTGAGGACCCAAATACCATTGTAGTTGATATGCGCAACCATTACGAAAGTGAAGTGGGCCGTTTTGATAAGGCTTTTTGCCCTGATGCCGATACGTTTAGAGAAGAGTTACCTCTGGTAGTAGACCACTTAAAAGGACAGGAAGATAAAAAAGTAATTATGTACTGTACCGGTGGTATTAGATGCGAAAAAGCAAGTGCTTATTTAAAACATAAAGGCTTTAAGGATGTTAACCATTTACAAGGTGGCATTATACAATATGCCAAGGAGGTTAAAGAGTTGGGAATAGAAAGTAAGTTCAGGGGAATAAACTTTGTATTTGATGAGCGGATAGGAGAACGCATTACGGATGATGTATTGAGTAAATGTCACCAATGCGGAAAAGCCTGCGATACGCATGTGAACTGTAAAAATGATGATTGTCATTTACTGTTTATTCAGTGCGATGCGTGTGCCGAAAAAATGCAGGGTTGCTGCACTGCTAAATGCCAGGATATCGCTGCTTTGCCGATTGAAGAACAACGTGCGCTGAGAAAAGGAAGGATAAAAAAAGGAGAAGAATCGTTAGCTGTATATAAAAGCAGGTTAAGGCCTAATTTAGCGGAAATTATAAAAAATGACCTATCTTTAATATAACATTATCTTACTCACTTATAAACGCATTCATTCTTTAACGAAACTATAATTTTTACGCTATGAGAAAAATTTTAAGCTTATCTATACTATGTGCCCTGATTAGCTTGGCGGTATCCTGCAAAAAGAAAGATGAAGCAAACAAGTTAACTGAATTTGATATTAATTATTCAACTAATTTAACCATCCCTTCGAGCAGCATTACGGTAAGCACGGGAACAAATTCTGTTGAATTTACAACGCCTAATGTCCCTACGCAACAGTCGTCCAAGTTTAGCGCAGAAGGAACGGCGCAAAGTTTAATAGATGAAATAAAAATGACAAAGTTTAATATTTCCGTTTCGGGAACAGGTGCAAACTTGGATTTTTTAAAATCACTCACCGTTTATATAAAAGCTGCCAATGTTGGGGAACAGATTATTGCTACCAAATCAAACATTCCTGCCGGAGTAACATCTGTAGCTATGGATCTGCAGGATCTGAATATTAAAAATTACATTTTTCAGGATAATATTCAATTCAGGGTTTTAGCCATATTTGATGGAGTAAGTTCAACCGACCAAACTCTTAAAATGGATGAAACTGTTCACGTTAAAGCAAGCTTACTAAAATAATAAAAAAAAATAATCCTATGCCACTTTATCACCAATTAGGAAAAATTCCACAAAAACGCCATACGATCTTTAAATCTCCGCAAGGGAATTTTTATTACGAGCAATTATTTGGTACAGAAGGCTTTCATGGCTTTTCTTCTTTACTGTATCATACACACAGACCTACCCAGGTTAAAGAAATTATTAAAAGCTATGATGTATCACCTAAAGTAGCTATCGACAAAAATATTAAAGCGTTACTATTAAAAGGGTTTGACGTTAAGCCTGCTGATGATTTTTTAGACAGTAGAAAAACGATGCTCTTTAACAGTGATTGTCATATTGGATTAGCTGCTCCGAAACAAAGCATGACGTCTTACTTCTACAAAAATGCGGATGCCGATGAAATGTTATTCATCCATAAAGGAAAAGGAACACTCAGAACCTTTATGGGAAATATTCCTTTCGAATATGGTGATTACTTAATTATTCCGCGTGGCATGATTTACCAGATGCAGTTTGATACCACCGATAACCGTATTTTTTATGTAGAAACGCCTCACCCTTTATATACACCAAAACGCTATAAAAATGCGAGTGGCCAACACTTAGAGCATTCCCCGTTTTGTGAGCGCGATTTTAAATTACCAAGCCATTTGGAAACGTATGATGAGAAAGGAGATTTCCTGATTAAAATAAAAAAAGAAGGGATGATGCATGAAGTCGTTTATGCTACACATCCTTTTGATGTGGTTGGCTGGGATGGTTATAATTTCCCCTGGGCTTTTTCTATCCATAATTTCGAACCTATTACAGGGCGCATACATCAGCCGCCACCGGTGCATCAAACGTTTGAAACTCCGGCATTCGTAGTTTGTTCTTTTTGTCCGCGTTTATATGATTACCATCCTTTGTCAATTCCTGCGCCTTATAACCACAGTAATATCGACAGCGATGAAGTATTGTATTATGTTGACGGTGATTTTATGAGCCGTAATAATATTGAACAAGGTCATATTACTCTACACCCTAAAGGAATTCCTCATGGACCCGCGCCGGGAGCAATGGAGCGTAGTATAGGGCAAACTGTAACTCAGGAATTAGCGGTTATGGTAGATACATTTCGCCCGTTAAAAGTAACGGAAGCAGCGATGGCTATTGATGATGGTAAGTATTACAAGAGTTGGGTGGAGTAATTTTGGGCATGAGCTTATTTGACAATTAACCATAAAAGGTGAATTTTTAATATATTTATTAGTATAATTGTGAATCGACTTTTAGTACGATCACTTGTTAAACAACATGGAATCTAAACTCCTGAAAAATAAATTAGAGCTACGCGCTTTATATATGGCCATGTGGTCGGTTTAACCCAACTATTTGGTAATTCGGGCAATGCAACACTTAACAAATTGGTTCATGTGAACTGATCTTTACCAGATGTATTTCCAAATTAATTTATTGTTTCATTAAAAAATTAAAATATCATGTCAAAAGAAATTAAAAACGTAGAATACGGATTAGAAAAAATATTTGAAGGTGCACAAGACTTCTTACCTCTATTAGGAACAGATTATGTTGAATTTTATGTGGGTAATGCAAAACAGGCTGCACACTATTATAAAACAGCATTCGGTTACCAATCCTACGCCTATGCAGGTTTAGAAACAGGTTTAAGAGACCGCACCTCCTATGTATTAAAACAGGATAAAATCCATTTGGTATTTACAACTGCATTAACCAGTGATTCGGCCATTGGCGAACACGTAAAAAAACATGGCGATGGCGTTAAAGTAATTGCATTATGGGTTGAAGATGCGCGTAAATCATACGAAGAAACGATCAAGCGTGGAGCAAAATCCTTCATGGAACCAGTAGTTGAAAACGATGAACATGGTGAAGTGGTACGTTCCGGTATTTATACTTACGGTGAAACAGTGCATATGTTTGTTGAACGTAAAAATTACAAAGGCGCATTTTTACCGGGATTTAAAGAGTGGAAAAGCGAATATAACCCAACACCTGTTGGATTAAAATTTATTGACCATATGGTAGGTAATGTGGGTTGGAATCAAATGAATGCTACCGTAAAATGGTACGAAGAAGTAATGGGTTTTGTAAACTTCTTATCGTTTGATGACAAACAAATTACGACTGAGTATTCTGCTTTAATGAGTAAGGTAATGAGTAACGGAAATGGCCGTATTAAATTTCCAATTAATGAACCGGCTGAAGGCAAAAAGAAATCACAAATTGAAGAATATATTGATTTTTATGAAGGTGCCGGTGTACAGCATTTAGCTTTGGCAACGGATGATATCATTAAAACGGTAACTGAATTAAAAGCACGTGGTGTTGAATTTTTACCACCACCTCCACAAGCTTACTATGATGATATTCCAGCCCGATTAGGTACACACATGAGTATCATGCATGAAGATATTACTAAATTACAGGAACTATCTATTTTAGTAGATGCTGATGAGGATGGATATTTATTACAGATCTTTACAAAACCGGTAGAAGATCGTCCGACTTTATTTTATGAAATTATCCAACGTATGGGCGCTAAAGGTTTTGGAGCCGGTAACTTTAAAGCTCTGTTTGAATCGATTGAAAGAGAACAAGCAAAAAGAGGTACTTTATAATAATTAGAAGTTTTAAATTAAAAATCCCGAAGAAAATTTCTTCGGGATTTTTTGATTAAATAGTGTAAGGATTAATTGCGTTTTTGCTTACACTATTGGTTCAAACTATAAAGCGAGTAATAACTGGTTTATACTAAAAGGCTATAAGCTCCTGCCCTTATTGGAATAGAGGGCATTAAACATACATGTGTTTTATGATCAATCCCAAAATTTCCAGATTGGCTTTTTAATAAACAAATGCCTGGATTCCTGTAAATAAGCGTTTATCAGGCGAGGTTTCCGATTTAATATTTTTTCTACAGTATCTTCCTTCGGTTCAGGATTTTTAATTGCTAAATCATCCAGTTCAACAATATGATTTGCTAACCAATTTGGTAGCTTTGCCCTTTTCGTTAAAGTCTTGAGTAATTCCTCCTGAGAGATATTTATATATTCAATTCTATTATTGGCAACATAAGAAAGCCTTTCTGCAAAATCTTTGTAAGTGATCGATTCCGGGCCCGAAATCGCTATAAATTCTTTATCTAAATTATTTTCCGACAGCAATCTATTAACGGCAATTTCAGCAACGTCCCTACAGTCTACATAATTTCTCGAAGCATCTCCCATGGCTCCATAAATTTTGCCAAATCGTTGAATTGTAAATGTATTTCGCTCCCAGTTTTGCATAAAAGCGTGAGGCCGCAAACAACAATAATCTAGTCCGCTCTTATCCAAATGTTCTTCTACTTGGCGATGCCAATGGCTCACTTCGACTTTGGCTGGCGGTGTTACAAGAGGTGCAGATAGTTTTACAATACGAGTAACTCCTGCTTCTTTTGCGGCATTTATAATATTGATTTCAATCTCGACTTGATTTGGTGATGTTGCAGTTAAAAGAAAGACGGTATCTGCTTTAAGACAAGCTTGTTTAATTTGCGCCTTTGAATTTAAATCTACACCCAAATAGCTTATGTTTGATAATTGCTTATTAATTGGCAGCGGATATTGTCTATTGGGACTTCTTAATATTCCTCTCACAAAACATTCTTTGGTGCTTAATTGGTACATTACTTCAAGCCCAACTGTGCCTGTGCATCCAAATACTACAATTGTTGGTTTACTATTATTCATATTTGCTTTTTAATTTAGTCATTGGTTGTGTTAACGTTGTAATTACTGCCCCTAAAAACGAAGAAGATAATATATCAAAGGCATTTTCCTGAAGTCCAAAACAAAGGATCGCCATAAACCCAAGAGTAACCGTTGCAATTACCATAAATAAGGCTCTTACAATTTTATTTGCCGGGAATTTTTGAGCGGCTTCCATTCTCCAGAGTAGTATAAACGTTAGAAGAGAAGCTATTAAGGAAGGCGTAGCGATTGTAGAGTAGCTTGCTCTCATCAAATCTGGTTTATTTAGAAAATAACCGGATGTAAACGACATAATAGCCGGGATTATATAAGAAGGCACCGTCGCAAATAATAATCTTTTTGCACTAAAGTTGTTTTGATTTTGGTTGTTGTTTCTCATTTTTTCAGATCTGGTTGATTTATAAATATTTTATGGTGATACTCATTGTTTGACTTGCACCGGTATATTTAAATTTGGAATCCGTAAACGTAGGAGGGCCATCGGATGACTTAGGATTATTGGATGCTCCTGATCCTTCTTTCGGTATACCAAAAAAGTTCGTATCCATTTTCCCATTTGAATTTTCATCATGTATTACGGAGATAGCATACTCTCCTGTTGTTAAATCTTTAATGAGAATAGTACATTTACCCTCTACTATTTTGCTACTCATCATTCTGTAACATTTTGTAGTCTCTTCCGGATAGCCATTTTTGCTGTTAAATAGAGAAATAATACATTCGCCCTGATTTGACTTAAAGCCTAAAAGGGTTAACGTAATATCTTTTGTTTGAGCAAATGAACTGCTAAGCAGAAAACAGGAAATGATGGAGTAACTTACTTTTTTAATTGCTGATATTTTTTTGGTTGCTTTCATGGTTTTATTTTTTAGGTTAATACTCTTTTTTTTACTGTACTATAGGTTGCCAATTCTAAGACTAATCCCGGCTTTTGCGTAAAAGCTTCCGTTCAATTCGGTTTTTGCAATTGTAATCTTTTTATAATCACTATTCATTAGGTCGTAACGGCGTAAAAAGGCACAGCCTATTTGTGTATTCAGCCAAACTTTTCCAAAGAGGTTAAAATTTAGAGCCTGGCCTGCAAATACATCTATTGATCTGATATACTTTGCGGTTAAAGTATCTGTTAATTGTATCTCGTTAACCTTAAACGTGGCGCCATCAACAGCAACAGTTACTCCCCATTCAATCTTACTCTTAGGCTTAAAAAATATGTTTGTTCTGGGGTATCCTACTTCTGCCAGTAATTTTTTACTTTTATAGGTGAAGCCTGCAACAGGATTTATTTGATTATGAGTAAGATCATTCGTGAGTATAACACCAAATGAAAATATGACCTTTTTTTCTTCATCTGGATTAAAGTTCGCAACTATGAGGCCGTTATAAAATAAATCTTTACCTGATAATTTATGTTGGAGATCGCTTCTTAACATTACAGTTGGCAAAGCCATTACCGACCATTTGCTATTAACTTTGTAAGTTAGCAAGGGTGAATACCTAATATCCGTTAACTTCTTTTGAATCTTTAATAAAGGATCGGGTAAATTTTTGAAATCATAATTGAGCGACCTCCCATAAAAGGTGTTAATCACTGTTAGATTATTTATTAACTTAATGGGAGGGATTCCGAGTTGAATTTCTATATTTTTATATAAGTTACTTTTACCAGTTATATTTTGGAAATTAGTTGGGGGGGCATAAGAATAATTGAAAAACACGACGTCATTTCGTGTTTGCCCATTTACAAATAAAGGCGAAACGACTGTGGACGCGAGTAATATTAAAATACCGGAATAATACGCTTTGGATTTTTTTCTATCTTTACTATACAGTATGTATGTGATAAAAAGTTTGTAGTAAGATATTATAGTTATGGGATTCAATTTTTTCATAATACACTCAGTTTATAGTTTAATTATATTTTAGTACTCTTTAAAAGCCTGGGCTAACTTAAATCCTGATTCTTAGTCCTAATGTCCCGCCAACCCAGAGATTAGAAACCAAATTACCTGTGCCGTATTCTTGTGCGTCAATACGGGAGGAGAAAATTTTACTTTTATGGTTCTCAAAGTTTGGATCCGATTTATCAAAAAATACGGCATTATTATTAGGACCTACAACAATTTCGAAACGTTTACTTAAATGAATAGCATAATAAATACCCAGCTGAATCCACTCTTGACGATTCGAGTCATAAGATTCGCCTACGTTAACATGTCTGATTAATGCTTCCAGATTTAAATCACTCCATTTTGTCAACTGCACCATCGTGCCAATTCCACCACCATAACTTAAAACATTACCGGACGAATAAGGACTCATCCCGGCAACAAAAGCAGTGTAAAGTTTTTTAGTTCCTGATTTATAAGCGATATTTAAATAGTTTATTTCGTTTACACTCAATTCTACAATATTATATCCCCCATGTTTTGAATAATTGATTAACCCCACCTGCATGCCTTGTATGCTATCAGCATAATTAATTAAACCAATTTGTGCACCCCTAACCTGTTTTGCGATATTAATTATTGCTGCTACTTGTAACCCTTTTAAAGAATTAGCTTGATTGGCAAGCCCTGCAACTTGCAAGCCCTTTAAAGAATTTACTTTATTAAATACGGCGGCTATCTTTATTCCTTTTACATATTTCGCATCGTTAAAAATACCCGCTACTTGTACACCAGTAATTGAATCTGCAAGGCCCACAATACCGGAGAACTGAGCATTTAATTTGCCTTTTTTTACAATGTTTGCAATAGCGGCCATCTGAATTTTACCCTTAGAATAGTTTACCACGTTGCATAATCCTCCCAACTGCACACCTTTTAAGGTATCCTTCACATAGTTAAGCCCGCCAGTCATTTGAATACCGTAGGCATTCTTTTTTACTATATTGAAAAGCCCGGCAACTTGTAAACTTCTGATGCTTCCATCGGTGATATTACCAATGCCCGATATACCAATACATCTATTCCCTTTTGAATAAGAAAACAGTACGTTTAATGAAACATCATGAATAACGTGTCTTTTGAATGAGGGGAATATTGAGAAATGAATGCGTTTATGAAGTATGGAGTCTGTGGCTTCTTTTTTTTCGATAACATAAAATCCTTCAACCGGTAACTCGTTATCCTTTTGGATGATTTTAGTTTCAATACTTTGAAAGGCATTCTGAGAAAAAACAACATCTGAGAAAATCAGACCTAAAACCAGTAGCGGGAATTTGAAAATAACGTTAAGTTTATGATTCCTGATTATGTTTTTTATTATAGTCATTTTTATATGTTTTAGTTTTATTTTCTGTAAAAATAATACGTAAAAGTGTATTATTAAAATAATTAATATGTTTTAGTTCTAAAAAATACCTATTTATCTGAAAAACAGATCAATAAAATTACGTAAACAATTAACTTTACATAGTTATTATATGTTTTCGCTTTAAATAAGTATCTTTAGGGTTTAATCATACAACCATGAAACAGAAAGATATTTTAATAGAAGTTATAAATGATTTATATGCGTATGGAGCAGAACGCAACTCTGAAAGTGATTTCGATATGAATGATTTTATTGGTTATCTCAACACAAAATATACTCCTGATAGCCTTGCATTGCGGAAAGTTGAAGGCGACGAAGAAAAATGGGTAAAAGAAAAGTTTACAAATACGGATAGGGATATATCTATTTTGTTTAGTCTAATTCACAGATACACCAAGGTATATGCAAAAAAGGCATTTGAAAATAGCATTATAAATACTCAAGAAGAATTTTCGTTTTTAATCGCTTTAATGACCTATGGCAGTCTAACAAAGACTGAATTGATTAATGAGCAGGTGGTTGAAAAAACCTCCGGCACAGAAATTATTAAAAGACTACTTGGTAACGGATTAATTACTGAATCTGCTGATGAAAAAGATAAAAGAAGTGTACGGGTATCTATTACTGAAAAAGGCAGGCAAGAGATAATAGCTTTGATGCCAAAAATGCAAATGTTATCCAGCATTTCAGTGGGGATTTTAAACGAATCTCAAAAAAATAGCTTAGCCTATTTACTCAAAAAACTAGATTATCATCACCATGATATTTTTTCAACAAATAAAAATGCGTCTCTGGAAGAATTGAGCAAAATTGTTACAAATAAATCCATATTATCCAGTAAAGAATAAAAAACAAGCGCTTTACTTAGTACTCCAGGTAATGGTTTGATTTGAAACCGCTGTGTATAAAACGTTTATAACAACGATAGATGTCCAGTGGATTTTTGCAAATACCTTGATGTCCAGTAGAAAGAGCCAGATATTTTATAATGGTTTTCATGTTTGTTTGGTTGTCCGTTACAATGCCATCCTAAACAGGATCTGCATCAACCTGCAACCTGTAAATACTTTTTTTATTATTGTGTTGAAGTGTATCTATTTCCTGCTTCAATAAGTTACGTACCTGCGTAGGAGAATATTCCCTGTTTATTTTTAACAGGATGCGTTTGTGGTATTGATCTTTTATTTTAGCAACGAGGGGAAATTCAGGCCCCAGTAACATCCCACCAAATAATGGTTTCAGCTGAACAGCTAATTGTTCGGCAATATCATTCACCACGGTTATATCCTTTGAAACTACTGATAATTCTATTACCCTGGTAAACGGAGGATAATGAAACTGCTCACGCTCATTGATCTGCGATTGGTAGAACTGTAAATAATTATCTGCCAATACATGATGAATGACGTCATGTTCGGGCTGATTGGTTTGAATATAAACTGTTCCCTTTTTTTGTTTACGTCCTGCCCTACCACTTACCTGTACAATTAACTGGTATGCTTTTTCAAAGGAACGGAAATCAGGAAAGTTTAGTACACTGTCTACATTTAATACTCCTACCACACTCACATTATCAAAATCAAGGCCTTTGGTAACCATTTGTGTTCCTACTAAAATAT
The DNA here is from genome assembly GCA_963422675.2 of Bacteroidia bacterium. Classification (GTDB taxonomy): domain Bacteria; phylum Bacteroidota; class Bacteroidia; order B-17B0; family Aurantibacillaceae; genus UBA4416. Next base: position 283,445 of record CAXVYS010000027.1, on the reverse strand, counting down.
CAATATTACCCAGTTCAAATTCATCTATTAATTGTTTATAGGCATATTTACTGCGGGTCGTATCCAGGTCCATACGCGCTACTTTAGCCGATGGAAACAAGATCTCTATTTCTTCTTCTATTTTTTCAGTACCAAAGCCTTTGTACTTTAAATTGTTATTTCCACAGGCATGGCAGCTCGTTGGGGGTTGCATAGTATACCCACAATAATGGCAGCTTAATTTATTGGTTTGTTTATGATAGATCAAAGCCACATCGCAATGTATACAATGTGGAATCCAATGGCAGGCATTGCATTCGGTATATGGCGCAAAACCACGCCTGTTCTGAAATAAAATAACCTGCTCCTTTTTAGCTAATGCTTCGGTAATCGCATTTACCAATTGATGCGAAAAAATAGATTTATTTTGTTGCTGCTGCGTTTCTTTTTTTAGATCACAAATAACGGTTTCCGGTAAACTTGCGTTTCCAAAACGCTGTGTGATCCTTACCATCCCAAACTTTTGGTGTAAGGCATTATAATAACTTTCAAACGAAGGCGTAGCAGTTCCTAACAGCACTTTTGCTTTATGCAAACCGGCAAGATACATGGCTGCATCCCGCGCGTGGTAACGGGGAGCAGGATCCTGTTGTTTGTAGGAATTATCATGTTCTTCATCAATAATAATCAGTCCTAAATTATTAAAAGGTAAAAACAGAGCGGAACGCGTGCCTAAAACAATATTAAAATGCTTGGCGTTTAAACTATCGTCCTTTTCATGAAGAATAGAATTCCATATTTCAACCCGTTCATTTTCACTGAATTTAGAATGGTAAATTCCTACGGTGTTTCCAAATACCGCACGGATACGGTTAATTAACTGTGTGGTTAAGGCAATTTCGGGAACAAGGTATAACACTTGCTTTCCATCAGTAATGGTTTTATTGATGAGATCGGCGTAAATCTCTGTTTTACCACTTCCTGTAACACCATGCAATAAAACAGCCTGTTTGGTTTCAAATTGATATTCAATCTCTTTTACAGCCTGTAATTGAAATTCATTTAAGGCTTTGTATGTTTTTTCCTTATGATCAAATAATAAACGACTGGTTTCAATTTCGGTTTCAGTTAAAATTCCTTTTTTCACAAGGCCTTTAATAACAGCCGTATCAACGGTTTTAAGCAATATTGATTTTTTAATCAATCCTAATTGTTTAGCGCTTTCATCTGTCTTTAACAAATGAAGAACGAGTAATAACAACTCTGCCTGTTTGAACGCTTTTTTTTCTAAAGTATCCAACGCTTCTTTTAATTGCAATCCATTACTTAACAGATCGGCGTTAACCCCAATATAATCAACCAGTTTAGGCTTGTACTTATCCTTTATTTCTTCATAAATAACAATAGCCCCTTTTTTAATTAATCTATTAATAAATACCTGAACCGTTTTAACGGAGAGCATCACACTTACATCTTCAAAACTTAAAGAGGCATTTGCCTGAAGGGCTTCCAAAACCGTATGTTCTTTTTCTGTAAAATAATCGTAAGGCATTTCCTCCAGACTAAAATCAGGATTTAATGTTATATGTGAGGTGCTGCTTAATTTTAAACCGCTTGGTAATGCAGCATTCATTACATCTCCCGGATTACATACATAATAGTGTGAGATCCAGTCCCACAGTTGCAACTGAGAAGCCGTAACGATGGGCTCATCATCGAGAACCGTTTCAATGTATTTTGCTACATACTCTTTCGGAGGATTTGTATGGACGTTATAAATAACCGCTGTATAAAATTTTGATTTACCAAACTGAACAATAACCCTCTTACCAATAGCTATTGAATCATTCATCTCCTTGGGAACGCGATACGTAAACTTATTGGCCACTGATAGCGGCACAATCACATCTATGAAAAAAGTATCGTTGGTTTCCATCATTTTTATTTAACCATATAGGCATCTAAGCTCATGTGTTTAACTAATAAATGCAGCGAGAGTCACACCTGCAATCATAGAACCAATCTTTGCTATATTGTAACGGTGATTTTCGCTGGTTTCAAACATAATAGCTGTTGAAATATGCAGAAAGATCCCTATCACAATACCAAACGATAATTTCAGGAAGCCTTCATAATTATGCACTCCTATTGAGTTTAGCCCATAACTGATAAAACATCCCAAAGGGGCCATTAAAGCAAATCCGGCTAACAACAATACAGTTTTTAATTTAGTGGCTTTGTGTTCAAGCAATAGGGTTACAAATGCAATAGCAATAGGGATGTTGTGTAATGTAATTCCAAAAATTAAAGATTGTTGTGTAGAAAGGATATTCCCCGAAGAAGTCCCTAATTCCAGAATACCGCTTTGGTATATTGGCAAACCTTCCAGCAAAGAGTGAAGGTATAAGCCTGTAATCATCCCCAAAGGCAAATGGGTTTTACAGGAATCGGTATGCGCATGTACATGACCATGCTCAATACCTGCACTGAAATATTCAATAATGATCTGAATAAAAAAGCCGATGAGGATAAACAAGCCAATTGTTTTTCCGTTAGCGCCTTCATAACTCTCCGGTAATAAATGCATCACGGAAATAGCAAACAGATACGCCGCACTAAATGCCAGTAAAAACCGCAGGTTTTTTGCTTTAATTTTTAATGACAAAAAAATAAAACCTGTAATTAGCACAGGTAATGATAATAAGAGGGTTAATAGCCAAAGACTCATTGTTTTTGTAATACTAAAATTAAACGTGGTGAGGTTTTCAGGTCGAAATTCTCTAAATGATAATTACCAAAAGTATTTAAAATAGTTAGGCCGCAATCGTTTGCCAAACCGCAGAAGTAAGATTCGTCAAATAATTTAACCCGTTCTTCGAAATGAAAAAGTTTTCCTTTATCGGTAAAATTAATGTTTTTAATGACGGTGTTGTTTTCTATTTTCTTTGTTATAGAAAAAGACATGCCATCTCTTGTAATGGTATCTTTTTCTTTTATAATTTGTTTTACATATTCCGAGTTCAAATAATCGAACACAAATAACCCCTTTGGTTTCAATGCTTTTTGTACAGAATTAAATACATTTAAATCATCCTGTCTTCTTTCAAAATAGCCAAAGCTTGTAAATAAATTAAATACAGCATCAAAATAATTGGTACGGAATAGTTTCCTCATATCATGCTGGTAAAACTGAAGGTCGTCATTTGCACTTTTAGCTGCTTCTAATATACTTTGTGTAGAAAGATCGGTTCCAACCACTTTAAACCCTTTTTGGTTTAAGTAAATACTATGCCTCCCCTTCCCGCAACACAGATCCCAACAACTGGCATCAGGTTTTAGTTTAATAAAATTAAGAATATTATCAATAAATAGAGCGGCTTCGGTATAATCTCTGTTCTTGTAAAGGGTATGATAATAAGGTGTATCAAACCACGAGGAAAACCATTCTTTTTGCATAGCCCACAAAGGTATTAAAACAAAAACACCGAACTAAATTAGTCCGGTGTTTTTTATAAATATCTAACAATTTTTATCTTGCAATTACTTTTACATATTGGAATTTACCATATTTTTCAGTGTCCAGATAGTCGCCTTCATAAATAGGACCTCTTACCTGATAAATTACTTTAAACTCAATTTTAGAAGCATCACCGCCTTTTGCAGTCACATCCGCTTTAATTTTAGCTTCTAATTTCTCCGCTCTTGATTTTGCCAACTCACGGTTAGAAGAATATGCACGGGTAGGTACCTGAGACGCACTTGATAAAATTTTAACGGTAGGATTACATTCTTTCGTTTTAGAAATGATACCATCAATTAAATTACTCCAGTTACCGGCATCATCGATTTCATTTTTATTGTAAGCGAAGAAATGTTTGTAATGCACCGGTGTACCGCAACCAACATTTTTACCGTTCCCTGAAGATGCGGAGTTATTGCCATTGTTAGCGTTGTTGTTACCATTATTATTACCATTGTTACCGCTGTTATTGCCATTATTATTTCCGTTGTTGCCATTGTTATTGTTACCATTATTTCCTCCGTTATTAGAAACTATTGGGTTGATAACATCAATGATTAACGTTTTATCATATGTTTTTTTAGCAATAACGTTCATAGTGGTGAATAAAGTTTTATCAGAAACAATACCACTGTTTTCTCCCGTTAAATTGTAGTTCACATCTTTAAACAATTCAATGTTTTTGATACGTCCTTTCTCATCGGTTATACCATCGAATTTGCTACCATCATTTCCTGTTAATGTAATGTTTGTACCTGGTAACGGCTTATGTTTTGCATTTACAGCCAATACATTTAAAAACAGGTCGAATTCTTTAGCTGGTTTCCCCTCAAGGTATAAGATCTGTGTAATGGATTTACTTCCTTTGATACCAATCGTATTAAAACTATTAACTTCCGATTTTTTTCCGTTGGCTTCTGCAAATACTGTATAGGTTTTATCAAAAGCCAATGGCGTTCCTTCTTTTTTACCTTTTGCATCTACATCAAAGTTAGAATCTGTTCCACCTTTTACTGTAAGGGTTATTTTAGCATTTGGTACAGGTTGTTTATCTTTACTGTTGTTAAATACCAGTGTATTTAAATTCACAGCTTTTTCCTTCACTTTTACTTTTCCTAATAATGCTACCGGTTCCAGGTTAATTTCTTTTTTAATTTCCTGATAGGTTACCTCATTTGATACATAAAGATCTTCGTTATAAAATTCTTCTCCTTTGCTTTGGTAAGAAAAGTTATAGTTTTTATTTGGAGGTAAAATGGTAGAGAATGATCCGTTAGCTTTAGGTCTGTATCGGCCAACAATTTCTCCTGTTTCCTTATTAATAACAACGATCTCTAAATCATCGGGTAATTTTTCTCCGTCAGCAGGTAAGATTGATCCTTTAAATAAAGCCAGTGGTTTTTCCTTTGCATCCGGAATAAACATCACATAAATGTCTTTTTCACCTTTGCCACCCTCTTTAGAAGAAGAGAAATAACCACGTTTACCATCCGGAGATGTTACAAAGAAAATATCATCGCCCGGTGTATTAATAGGATACCCCATATTATAGGGTTCAGAGAATTTTTTGTCTTCTTCGATCATAGAAACAAAAATATCAAAGCCTCCCATCGTTTTATGCCCATCCGATGAGAAAATCAATGTTATCCCATCAGGATGAATAAATGGTCCGTCCTCATCGTATTTTGTATTAATAACAGGTCCTACATTTTGCGATAAGCTCCATTTTCCGTTTGGTAATTTTACGCTTCTGTAAATATCACGTCCACCATAACCACCCGGCCTGTCGGATACAAAATAAAGCGTATTTCCATCTGCACTAAGACAGGCATGTGTTTCCCAATATTTAGTATTTATATCTGATCCAAACGATTGTAAAGAACTCCAGTCGTTTCCGTCCCACTTGCTAAAAAACACATCTCCACCGCCACCTTTGCCAATATCCTGGTATACAATTAACGTTTGCCCATCAGGAGTTAAATTGACAGAAGCCTCGTTACCGTTTGTATTAATAAATTCACTGATAGGTTTTGGGCTCGACCAGATATTGTTATCATCTTTATACGCTACAACAATATCCTCAGCGTATTGTCCATCCAACCCTTTTTCTGAGCCCGAAAGCATTTTTCTTCTTGTTGTATAAATCAACATTCTTTCATCAGCACTTAATGAAGGGCTAAAATCAGGATACTCACTGTTAATACTATCTCCTAAGTTTTCAACTTTTACATTAATGGGTGCTGCTACTAATTCTTTAGCGTACATCACCTGCGATTTTAAAAAAGCAACATCTTCTTTACTGGCTTTATCCTTAGCATAATTTTTTTCGAAAATATCATACTGCGCAGAAGCTTCATCAAATTTATAGTTAAGGTGTAACGCCTTTCCATAAAGTAAATAAGCCATAGGAGGAGCAGCTTTTTCAGAAGGACTGTCAGAATTGTAATTTTTAGAAATATTTGTAACAGCCTTCGCTAAATATTTTTCTGCCCATGTTTTTTTTGTTGGGGAGTTAAGGTAACAGGCTCCTACATTATAATTAATATTAGCAGAAGATGAATCTTTTTGATACGCTATTAAAAAGTTTTTCAATGCCATGTCATAATTTTCTTCCTGCAAAAGAAATGTTCCTTCTCTGAAATAATCCGAATAACTACCTGCAGGTAATTGGGCTTTCAAAAGATTTGTCCCAAACGCCAGGACTATAATAATTAAATAAAATTTCTTCATAATTTAGAATAACAAGTTAACAAAAATAGTATAATTTAGATATAAAGCACAATTTTGGTTATAAAAAAAAATCCCGCCTAATGGCGGGATTTTTAACATATTTAAGAGGTTCTGGTAATATCCCAGTTTTCAAGATAATCAGCTACTTTCCTTAAGAAGCTTCCTCCTAAGGATCCGTCAACAACCCTGTGATCATATGATAATGACAGGAACATAAAATGTCTGATAGCGATCACATCACCCTGAGGAGTTTCTATAACCGCCGGTTTCTTTTTAATAGTACCAACGGCCAATATCGCTACCTGTGGCTGTAAAATAATAGGGGTTCCCATTACATTACCAAAACTGCCAACATTACTAATAGTGAATGTTCCTCCCTGAATTTCATCAGGAGTTAACTTATTGGCACGTGCTCTACCGGCCAGGTCATTTACAGCTTTGGTAATTCCTACCAGGTTTTTTTGATCGGCATTTTTAATAACCGGTACAATTAAATTTCCTGTAGGTAAAGCTGCAGCCATACCAATATTAATATTTTTACGTTTAATGATTTTAGTTCCGGTTTGATCCACAGAAACGTTGATCATTGGAAAGTCTTTAATAGCTTTGGCTACAGCTTCAATGAATAAAGGAGTAAACGTGATTTTTTCATTTTCACGTTTTTCAAAATCCTTTTTAATTCTGTCTCTCCACTGTACTAAATTAGTAACATCAGCTTCAACAAAAGAAGTCACATGAGGCGATACATGTTTGCTCATTACCATGTTATCAGCAATCATTTTACGCATACGATCCATTTCAATGATCTCATCACCGGCACCTACAGATACTGCGGGGCGCTGAACCAATACGGTATTATCAGGAACACCCATACTTCCTTTAGCACCGTTTGCTGAAGCAGATTTTTCTTCTGTTTTAGCAGGGGCCTGAGTTGTAGACTGCTGAGTTCTGTTTGGTAAGTAAGCTAAAATATCCGCTTTGGTAACTCTTCCTTCCTGTCCTGATCCTTTGATGGAATCCAGTTCAGATAAAGAAATACCTTCTTCTTTTGCAATACTTTTTACTAATGGAGAATAGAATTTATCTGTACCAGAATAATCGTTTGCTTCTGCAGTTTTAACAGGAGCAGATGTTGTATTGGAAGAAGTAGTGGTACTTGTTTCCTGTGCAGGAGCCACTGTTTTAGGAGCTTCACTTACCACAGCATTTGCATCGGAAGAGATAATCGCAATTACTGCACCTACCTGTACAACATCATTTTCGTTAAATAACTTTTTGATTAATTTACCCTCGAATGGCGAGGGGATTTCTGAGTCCACTTTATCAGTAGCTATTTCTAAAACGGTTTCATCTATTTTAATAGAATCACCTTCATTTTTAGTCCATTTAATAATAGTTGCTTCCGCAACACTTTCGCCCATTTTGGGCATTGTTAATTCAAATTGTGCCATTTTAATTAAGTAAAGTAGAACGCAAAAATAAGGTAATCTGTCTATTACACAAACTTTATTAATAAGAGCTTGTTCAAATTTATCCAATTTCTTTGTAATAGGCCTTTTTGATGGCAAATTTAAGAAGGTTTTCCTCGGATAATTAATCCCAATTACCTACAGCGAATGGGCTTTTTTAGCTCAAACGTTTTTAGAATAAATAATGTAGGGATTTAACAACTCTGTTTATTAATGATTGTCATTAAAGGAAGATATAGTATTTTAACCTTGATTTTAGTCTCTTTCCTATCTTTTTCCTTGATGAAAAAAAACAAAATCCCGATAGCTATCGGAACCAGACAATTCACTAACTTCAATTCTTTTATTAATGTTTTGTAGTTTTTCTTTTTTGTATTAATGAATGCTTCGCAATTCTCACACAAAAGCCTACCCATTGCCACCGAAAAAATTGCACTTCGCACTGAATTGCCATGACAGCCGCACTATTACTAATATATGCGAAAATGTATATTAGTACAATACAATGGAAAAAGCGACTTTTAACTCGCTACAACTTCAATAAAACCAACCGAATCAGACCTTTTTAAGGTTAATGATTTAGAATAGTTAAGAATAGATTGGATAATAGAATCCGAAACTTCGGGCGCTTCAGCAGGAATTTCAGCCTGATGCTTGTTTTTGGTAATTTTTTGAGATTTAGCAACAAGAGTAGAGGTTTTATGCATAGACATTGTTTAGTGTTTATATTGGAAACGGCACTTCTTTCAATTTATTGTGCAAATACCAAAATTTTAATTATGTCTCCATAAAATATATACATCTGTTTTTTGTTTTTACGATTGATTTTTACTTAATTTTACTCAAAATTTTCCTAAAACTATGTCAATTAAAACCATTATTGCTGTGTTCCTTATCACAGCATTATCCATTGTTGGATTAACCTATTACACCTCTACTTCTGCAAAAAGTGATTCTGGCTACGTAAATCCTGCCTACAAAGAATACATTGCAGCTTACACTGCCGGTTTTGTATCTGTGGAAAGCAAGATCCTGATTGTTTTACAACAGGAAACTACCATTGCCATTGAAGAAGGAAAAGAAGTGGATAATACCTTATTTAACATTAGCCCCGACGTGGAAGGAAAAATGACCTGGATAGATCATAAAACCCTTGAATTTAAGCCCGCACAGCGCTTAAACAGCAATCAAACCTATAAGGTGAAATTCCATTTGGGCAACGTATTGGATGTGGCTGATGATCTTAAAGAATTTGAATTTGAATTATCCACACTTAAACAAGCCATGGAAATAACCGTTGATAATTTTAAAACGGACGAAAAAAACGCACTTCAAATCGACGGGACACTTGCCACAGCTGATTATGCAGACAATGCTCTTGTTGAAAAAACAACGCAGATCACACAGGGATCGCAGCCTGTAACCGTTACGTGGTTACACGAAAACGGAACCACTCACCATTTTACAATTGGTAATATTAAAAAAGGAAAAGGAAATGTTGTCATCACTTACGACGGAGAAGCCATTGGCGCAACGGAAAAAGACACGAGAGAAATTACGATTCCTAACAGCAATGAATTTACATTATTAAATGTGCTTATTGATAACGAACCCGATCAGTTTATTACTCTGCAATTTTCAGATAAAATAGATCCTAATCAAAACCTCGAAGGCCTTATATCCATTGTAAATTCTGATGGAACAGCCACCAATGTATCGAGTTATAATGAATACGGTGAAGAAGAAATTCCGCAACAGGATGCAAAAGAATCGAAATTAACTTTTCTGATAGAAAACAATTCCATTAAAGTATACGCTGGCGAACGCTATACCGAAGCAAAGGATATACAGATTAGTAATGGGGTTAAAAACAGCGATGGCAAACATTTAAAAGAACAAATTACCTATTCAGCATTTTTTGAAGATCTGAAACCAAATGTTCGCCTGGTAGGTAAAGGTGTTATTATGCCAAATTCGAGTGGATTAATTTTTCCTTTTGAAGCAGTAAATCTTAATGCCGTAGACGTAAGGATTACACGCGTATATGAAAGTAATATGCTGCAATTTTTACAGGTAAATAGTTTAGAAGGAGGTCAGGAATTACGCCGCGTAGGTAAGCTGATCATTAAAAAGAAAGTGGCTTTACAGGCTACAGGTAATCCAACGCGTAACAAATGGAATAAGTATTCTATTGATCTATCTTCCTTAATTAAAGCGGAACCAGGAGCTCTCTATAACATCCGTTTAAGTTATAACCGCAACTACTCTACCTATAATTGCCAGGGCGATACCATATCGGATGTTGAAGAAAATGACTATGTAAATCGTGATAAAGATGAGGAAGAAAAAGAATGGGATTATTATAATTCTTATGACGATTATTATGATGACTACTATTATTATAATTACCGCGAACGAAATAATCCATGCTCAAGAGCCTACTACAATAATAAGTCGGTTAACAAAAACATACTATCTACCAATATTGGCTTAATTGCAAAACGTGGGAATAATGGACAAATAAACATTTTTACCTCTGATTTAATCACCACAAAACCTTTAGGAAATGTTACCATTGAAGCGTTTGATTACCAACAGCAAAAATTAAAACAAGTAACTACTAATGGTGATGGAATTGCTATTTTAGAAACCAAACAAAAACCGTTTGTTATCATCGCTAAACGAGGGCAGGAACGTACCTACCTGAAGTTGGACGATGGAAACTCTCTGTCATTAAGTTCTTTTGAAGTTGAAGGCGATATAGTACAAAAAGGCATTAAAGGGTTTATTTATGGAGAACGTGGCGTATGGCGCCCTGGAGATAGTTTGTATTTATCTTTTATCCTAGAAAATAAAACGAAAGAATTTCCTGAAAACTATCCGGCTTCTTTAGAATTAGAAAATCCTCAAGGGCAGGTTGTACAAAAATTAACACGCACAAAGCACGTCGATGGTTTCTATAATTTTTCTACTAAAACGGAAAGCTCCGCTCCTACCGGTGTGTATTTAGCTAAGGTAAAAGTAGGTGGTGCCGTGTTTACAAAAAGCATTCGTATTGAAACCATAATGCCTAACCGCTTAAAAATAAATTTAGATTATAAAAAAGATAAAATATACAGCAACGATCTGAGTCTTAATAGTCCGCTATCCATTAACTGGCTTCACGGAGCGCCGGGTAAGAACCTGGAAACAAAAATTGATGTGTCCTTATCGCAACTAACCACTGAGTTTAAAGGATACAAAGGATATACCTTTGATAATCCTGCACAGAATTTTTACTCGGAAACACAAACCATTTTTACTGGTACCACTGATGAGAATGGTTTGGTAAACGTGAGTGCACAATTAAATGATACAAAAGATGCGCCGGGGTTCCTCGCTGCAAACTTTACGATTCGTGCGTTTGAAGAAGGTGGCTCTTTTAGTACAGACCGGTTTACAATTCCGGTTTCTCCTTTTACCAATTATGTGGGCTTAAAAGTTCCGGATACCAAGGACAATGAACAATACCTGGAAACAGACATTGACCACACCATACAAATCGCTACCGTTGATGAATTTGGTAAGGCCACCTCACGCTCTAACATTGAAGTAAAAGTTTATAAATTAGACTGGCGTTGGTGGTGGGATAATTACAACCAGGACTTGTCTTCATACATTGGAAGTAATTACCATGAACCGATTTATACACAAAACATTTCTTCCTATAACGGAAAAGCAGATTTTAAATTACGTGTGAACCGCCCCTCGTGGGGACGTTACCTGGTATACGTAAAAGATGTGGAAAGCGGGCATGTAAGCGGAAAGGTTGTATTTATTGACTGGCCAAGCTGGGCTGGTAAATCACCTAAAGGAAACGAAGGTAGCAATGTGCTTACTGTAAATACAGATAAAGAAGAATACAAAGTTGGTGATAAAGCCAAGGTTTTAATTCCGAGCCCTAAAGGTGGGAAAATACTGGTGAACATTGAAAACGGTTCACGTACTTTAATCAGCAAATGGATCGATACAAAAGCAGAGGTAACTGAATATGAATTTACAGTAACCAAAGAAATGACACCAAATATTTATGTGTTTGTGCATTTAATACAACCTCACGCGCAAACCGCCAATGATCTGCCAATTCGCTTATATGGCGTTGCTTCTTTAATGATCAAAGATGACAATACCATTTTAAAACCGGTTATAAAAACCGATGCCGTTTGGAAACCGGAAACAGAAGCGTTTGTAAAAGTAAGTGAAGAAAATGGTAAAGAAATGGCTTATACCTTAGCTGTTGTGGATGAAGGCCTATTGGATATTACCCGTTTTAAAACTCCTGATCCATGGAAAGCATTTTATGCAAAAGAAGCCTTAGGAGTAAAAACCTGGGATATTTATGATAACGTAATTGGAGCTTTTGGGAATGCGATGAGCCGTATCTTATCCATTGGTGGTGACGATGCTACAAACAATAAACCTGAAAACAGTGCCATTCGCTTTAAACCGATGGTACGTTTTGTTGGTCCCTTCCATTTGAAAAAAGGAGAAACAGCCACACATAAAATAAATATTCCGCAATACGTTGGTTCGGTGAGAGTAATGGTAGTAGCGGGTTACCAGGGTGCTTACGGCAATTCGGAAAAAGCTGTACCTGTAAGGAAACCATTAATGATCCTCTCTACGCTACCAAGGGTATTAGGCCCGGGTGAAGAAGTAAATTTACCGGTAACAGTTTTTGCGATGGAGAAAAAAGTAAAAATGGCCACCGTTACTGTAACAACAGATAAATTTGCACAGGTGGTTAATGGCAACTCGCAGATCGTTAGTTTTAATGCCATAGGTGATAAAGTGGTGACGTTTAAATTGAAAATTAAAGATGCATTAGGTGTTTCTAAAATTAAAATCACAGCTAAAGGATCGGGCGAAACAACCTCTGAAACCATTGAAATTGCAATAAGAGCAAACAACCCTTCTATGACGGAAGCTCAGGAGTTTGTATTGGCTTCCAATAAAAACTTAAATGCTACTTATACACCACTTGGTATCAACGGAACTAACAAAGCGTATTTAGAATTATCGACACTCCCATCCATCAATTTATCGCAACGCCTGAATTATTTGGTAGAATATCCGCATGGATGTGTGGAACAAACCACTTCTTCGGTATTTGCCGGCTTATACCTTAATGATATTACCGAATTAAATGCAGATCAAAAAGCATTTATTGACCACGCCATTAAAGCAGCAATCAACCGTTTAAAAGGATTTCAAACATCCGGCGGAGGGTTATCCTATTGGCCGGGATCTAATACGGCAGATGATTGGGGAACCAACTACGCCGGTAATTTCTTAATTGAAGCTAAAACAAAAGGCTATACAATTCCTTATGGCTTACTGGATAATTGGAAAAAATATCAAAAACAAAGAGCGCAAAGTTATGTAAGTAATAAAAACACAGCCTACTATGGTGAAGACCTTACACAGGCGTATCGTTTATATACATTGGCTTTAGCGGGTAGTCCGGAATTAGGTGCCATGAACAGATTAAAAGAAAAAGCATCCATGGCCAATGAAGTAAAATGGCGTTTAGCAGCGGCTTATGCACTTGCAGGCCAATTGGAAGTTGCTAAAAAAATGGTGTATCATGTGCCTGCAACTGCAAAAGCTTACCAGGATTATTATTACACCTATGGCAGCCCTGAACGTGATGACGCGATGATACTGGAAACCATGACACTTTTAAAAGACAATAATAACGCTTTCTTAAAAGTAAAAAACCTGGCTACTAAATTAGGAAACAGTGAATACTGGTTCAGTACACAGTCTACCGCTTATTGTTTAATGGCCATTAGCAAATACGCTAAGTTAAACGGTAACACCTCAAACATTTCAGCAGATATAAAAATTGGTACTGAAGTAGTAACGGTTAGCGACTTTAGTAAAACAAAATTCAAATTAATTGAATTTAAAAATGCCAATAACACTGCACCGGTTAAAGTTACAGTGAAAGGAAGTGGCAACTTGTTTGCGAGATTAGTAAGACAAGGAATTCCTAAAGCCGGAAATGAAACTGATAAATTCAGTAATCTGGAGTTATCGGTAATTTATAAAACCCTATCAGGAAACCCTATCGATGTTGCCAATTTAGAACAGGGAACTGATTTTATGGCGGAAGTTACAGTCAAAAACCCCGGTGTAAGAGGAATGTACAGAAACCTTGCTTTATCTCAGATCTTTGCCAGTGGATGGGAAATACGAAACCAGCGACTGGATAATATTACTTACCTGAAAGGTGATGTACCAACTTACCAGGATATTAGAGATGACAGGGTTTATAGTTATTTTGATCTTGGAGCAGGCTCCGGTAAAACATTTAAAGTATTATTAAATGCTTCCTACAATGGCTTATACTATTTACCAGGTGTAAATTGTGAAGCTATGTATGATAACAGTATTTCTGCTCACATTGCCGGAAGATGGGTGACTATTAGGAAAGCAGGGGAGATACAGTAAAAATATGTGAGACAAGAGTATCTATTTGAAAGATTATACAAATGTTTTGGAACTAAATTATCCTAATACTCCAGAAAAGTAAATTTATTTGCTTTTCTGGAGGTAGATTTAATGTCCTTACAAATAAAAATTTAAAGTGTTCAAACTATAATGATTCGGATGACTTGATATTATCTATTCCAAAAATTTTTAAAGTAAAACGATATACACCTGTGAGTGCTGTCCTCTCTATGATCTTGTTGCAAAGAAAATAACAACGACTAGCACTTGGTTCAATATGCTTAATAAACCCATCCTATTTAATATTTATAAAAATTTAACGTGCAAAAATACTTTTATGTTGCCAATGTATGATAAGCATTTAGCTTTGTTATTTTGTGTTCAGCTACTAATCTATTAAACCAAACGATAACCGGTTGTAATGCATTATGGGTAATACCAAACAACCAGACATGATGATGACATTTGGAATAGATAAACAAACTAGCTTAGACTTAAATATTTTTCCGCAAACAAAAGGAGAATTATCTTTATTCGGATATTATAATCAAACCCAGACAAAAGGAGGCGAAGAGACATTAGCAAATATGATGCGAATGCCCTTAAATGATTTACAGGAAATAAATTCCAGAATTTCAACTATAAGTTATATTGCGGAAAATAATTTTACATGTAAGTTAAACAGGCAACATATTGATTTTGTAGAATATTATTTAAAGCAAAATACTACGATTATAAATAACAATTCTTTTGATTCATTTTTATGTTGGATTTCAAATAAAATAAGACCAAAAAACGAATATTATGTCATATCAAAAGGGCTTGAATACTTAAAGATTCACTTAAAAATCTTATCCGATTTTTTGGATAAAATAAATCCGAATACTACACCTATTTTCTTTCAAGTACTTAAAAATGAAATCGACGAAATATATGACACTACTGAATTTAAGCACTTTTTAGCATCGAAAGAATCACATTTTACTTATAGACAATTAATCCGTTATGACTCTTTGATTAGAAAAAAAGAGAAAGAAAGAATAAAAAATATTCTAAACCTGACGTATCTTCTTGATACCTATATTTCGCTTGCACTTACTTTAAAAAAAAACACATTGAGTTTTCCGGTTTTTATCGAAGCAACCGAACCAATCTTTAAAATTGATTCTATTTTTCATCCTTTAATCAACCATCCTGTAAAAAATGATGTTGCATTAATTCAAAACAAGAACCTTTGTTTTATATCAGGTGCAAATATGGCTGGAAAATCAACATTTTTAAAAAGTGTAGGATTATGTGTCTATCTTTCTCATTTAGGGTTTCCTGTTCCTGCTAAATCAATGAAAACAACCCTATTTAATGGATTGTACACTACTATAAATATCCCCGACGATATTAATAAAGGATATAGCCACTATTACAGTGAAGTAAAAAGAGTTAAAGACATTACCTTAATGCTCAAAGAGAAGAAAAAGTTATTTGTAATATTCGACGAGTTATTTAGAGGCACCAATGTTAAAGATGCATATGATGGAACCTTATTAATAACGAATGGATTTGCACAAATTAAGCATTCTCTTTTTTATATTTCTTCACATATAACAGAAGTTGGCCAGGAGCTTGAAAAGTCGAACAAGGTTTTTTTTAAATGTTTTGAATCTAAATTAAATGGAGAACAACCTGTATACAATTATAAACTAATAGATGGAATATCGTCCGAGAGGCTAGGAATAGTAATTCTGAAAAATGAAGGTATTTTAGAAATGATTGATGAGATCATAAAAGAGGAAACTGATCAATAAATTAAGTGTTAGATAAAGTCTGTCCTAATAGCTATAGATCCGTGTTTTGCAGATATCTACTGCCGACATTCGCGAACTTCACTGAATCCTCCAGACTCTAAAAAGATATAGAACTATACGTTCCTACATCTAAAGATAATTTGCACTTAAAAATTCAAATCTGCGCCTCTTTTAACTGATAATTTTTAGCATCTCTTCGTCAAGTTTTAAAGGACATTCAGTATCTTTGTATAAGAAAATAAAACATGAAACTTGATATACTTGCAATAGGCGTGCATCCCGATGATGTGGAATTATCGGCATCCGGAACTATTTTAAAACATATAGCATTAGGTAAAACGATTGGGATCCTGGATTTAACCAGAGGTGAATTAGGTACCCGCGGAAATCCGGCTTTGAGAACAGAAGAAGCGATGCGATCTGCAAAAATACTGGGTTTATCTGTAAGAGAACAGTTAACGATGGCAGATGCTTTTTTTGAAAATAATGAAAGCAATCAAAAACACATCATTCATTCCATCAGAAAATATCAGCCTGAAATTGTATTATGTAATGCCATCGACGACAGACACCCCGATCATGGGCGTGCTGCCAAACTTGCGGCTGATGCCTGTTTTTATAGCGGCCTTGTAAAAATTGAAACCCGTGCGGAAGATAATTCCCTGCAACAACCCTGGAGACCAAAAGCCGTATATCATTATGTGCAGGATCATTTTATTGAACCCGATTTTGTTGTGGACATCACTGCTTACATGGATAAAAAAATGGAAAGCATTTTCGCTTTCTCTTCTCAATTTTACGATCCTAATTCCAAAGAACCTGAAACACCTATTTCCAGTAGAAATTTTATAGAAAATATAAAAGCGAAAGCTGCTTTATTTGGAAGAGCCATTAACTGCGATTATGCCGAAGGCTTTACGGTTACGCGATATATGGGTGTAGAGAATTTATTTGACCTCAAATAAGAGTATACCTACATTTTAAAAAACAAAAATCCCCGCGTGTAGATATAACATGCGGGGATTTTACGTTGTAACTGATACTTATTTTACAAGGGTTAAACTACCGATATAATTTTTGGTTAAGAAACTCTCTTTTCCGCTTTTAAATTTAACGGCAATTTTATAAACATACACGTCCATTTTTGCTTTCGTCCCTTTAAACGTTCCATCCCATCCAATAGTTGGATCATTACTGGAGAATATCTGTCCCCCCCATCTGTCAAACACTTTCATGTCAAACGTTTCATAATCACGTACAATAGCATAGAATATATCATTTAACCCATCATCATTCGGCGTAAAGCTGTTAGGAATATAAATACCTGCTACTTCTTTCACATGTATATTTAAGGATGCCGCATCAGAACATCCATATTGATTATTCGCAATTAAAGTGATCACATATTTTCCGGTATCAGTGTAAAGATGTGTTGGATTTTGAAGTGAGTTTTCTAAAATACCATCTCCAAAATTCCAGTTCCAGATATTTGCATTTGTTGACCTGTCGGTAAACTGCAGAATTGTTGTAAGGTCAATATTATCCGAATCTATAGTGAAATCAGCAATTGCTTTAGGATAAACAGTAATCCCTCCCGCTAATGTGGCGCTGTTTACACAACCTACTTGCGAAGTTACTGTAAGCACTGCAGGATAAACACCCGGTAATCCATAGCAACCAATCGTATTTTGCAAATTGGAAATTACCCCGGTATTAAAATCCCACGACCATTTTACAATTGCATCCGTCAGATATTGTTTACTCAAATCCGTAAACGTTACACACGATTTTTCACAAATGTAATTTACATCTGCCGATAAATTTACCACAGGCAATCCATAATCCTCAATCAAAACCGTGTCGGTTGCACTGGTGCAATTTCCATTACTCACAGTCCATACATATTTATAAGACCCTCCGGAAACAAGACCGGTAACCGTTGTATTATAAACAGAAGGAGATGTAATAAACCCTCCATTTAAAGGAGTCCATAATCCGGTAGAAGTTCCTGCAGGAATATTCCCGTTTAATGTAGTGATGTTTTTAGCACATAGGATCTGGTTCGCATTTGCATTTGAAACCGGCGTATTAAATACTTTTACAATAACCGTATCATGAACCGGTGTACAATTACCATTACTCACCGTCCATACAAATTTATACGTTCCTTCTATTAAACTGGTCACATGAGAGGTTCCAAGAGTTGAGGCAGTAATAGCTCCTACATTTGGCCCGCTGTATTGTACCCATATTCCTGTAGATGTACCGGCAGGAATATTTCCTGAAAGGGCTACTGAATAGGTAGCACATAAATTCTGGTCGGCGCCTGCATTGGCAACCGGTGTATTAAATACCTTTACCATAACGGTATCATGCACAGGAGTACAATTACCGTTACTCACCGTCCATACAAATTTATACGTTCCCTCTATTAAGCCGTTAACCTGCGAAGTAGATAACGTAGAGGTTATAATGGTTCCGATGTTTGGCCCGCTAAATTGTGTCCATACTCCTGCGGAGGTACCCACAGGAGCATTTCCGGCGAGTATGACATAATACGTCGAACACAGATTTTGATCGGTTCCTGCATTGGCAACCGGTGTATTAAATACATTTATAACAACCGTATCACGAACAGAGGGACAATTTCCATTACTCACCGTCCACATAAATTTATACGTTCCTTCCATTAAACCACTCACATTGGAAGTAGCGAGGGTCGTTGTTGCAATAGCTCCGATATTTGGTCCGCTGAATTGTGTCCACACTCCTGTGGATGTACCTGCCGGAAGGGTTGCTCCCGCTGTTATTACTGAAACAGCACATAAATTTTGGTCAATACCCGCATTGGAAACCGGTGTATTAAATACCTTTACCATAACCGTATCATGCGCCGGAGAACAGCTACCATTACTTACGGTCCATATAAATTTGTAAGTACCTTCTGTTAATCCTGTCACCGGAGAAGTAGAAAGTGTTAATGTTGTAATAGCTCCTGCATTTGGTCCGCTAAACTGTGTCCATGCTCCCGTAGATGTTCCCACCGGAGCATTTCCGGCCAAAGCTACTGAATAAGTAGAACATAGGTTTTGATCGATCCCTGCATTGGCAATCGGTGTATTAAATACATTCACACTAACCGTATCAGCTATAGAAGCACAATTACCATTGCTCACCGTCCATACGAATTTATACGTTCCTTCAATAAGGCTTGTTACCTGTGATGTTGCCAGTGTTGGTGTTGTAACAGCGCTTGGATTTGGTCCGCTAAATTGTGTCCAGGCTCCTGTGGATGTACCTGCCGGAATGGTTGCGCCTAATGTTGTTGTTGAAACCGCGCACAAATTCTGATCTGCTCCCGCATTAGCAACCGGTGTATTAAATACGTTTACACTAACGGTATCATGTGCCGGAGAACAACTACCATTGCTTACTGTCCATACGAGTTTATAGGTTCCTTCTATTAATCCGGTCACATGAGAGGTTGCAAGGGTTGTTGTAGTAATAGCCCCGGCATTTGGCCCACTAAATTGTGTCCAGGCACCCGTAGCTATACCGGCAGGAGTATTCCCGGCCAAAGCGACTGAATAAGTAGAACATAGGTTTTGATCGACCCCGGCATTGGAAACAGGTGTATTAAACACGTTCACACTAACCGTATCAGCTACAGAAGCACAATTGCCATTACTCACTGTCCATACAAATTTATACGTTCCTTCTATTAAGCCAGTCACTTGTGAGGCGGCAAATGTTGGTGCTGTAACAGTACCTGCATTTGGTCCGCTAAATTGTGTCCAGGCTCCTGTAGACGTCCCTGTAGTAGTTATTGCAGCCAGTGTTGCACTAGAAACAGCGCATAAATTTTGGTCAGGCCCCGCATTGGCAACCGGTGTATTAAATACATTTACAATAACGGTGTCACGTGCCGGAGAACAACTACCATTACTCACGGTCCAGATATATTTATAAGTTCCTTCTGTGAGCCCGGTAACCTGTGACGAACTAAGTGTAAGAGTTGTAACGATACTTACATTGGGACCACTCAATTGAGTCCATGCCCCCGTTAATATTCCTAATGGCGTAACGGCATTTAAGGTTGCTGAATAAATAGCACACAAATTCTGATCGGTTCCTGCATTAGCCGTTGGCGTTAAATTAACGACGACGGTTGCCGTGTCTCTTGAAATACAATTATTCCGGTTTACAGTAACGACATAGTTTGTGGATTCAGGATTACCACTTGCATTAACACCCGTTACAACAGGGTTAGCAATACCTCCTGAACTTAAGTTCGTAACCGGTGTCCATGAATAGGTGTAGGCATTAATAGCAGCAATCCCAATATTTGCCAGCTGCCCCGAACAAATAATAGTATCTTTTGCAAAATGTTTAAGCGGTAATATAATTGGGATCTGTGCCGGATTACAGGCACATGGATTGATAGCAGTATCAACCACCGCTATTAAATTACAGGCACTACCGGATGGAATAGAAAGTGTATAAGAATAATTATACGAGCCATTATTTGGTATGGATGCATTAATAGAATCCTTAGCTACTAAAACGTCACCAACATTATAAATACCATTATTGTTTACATCCTGATAATAACTAACCGTTGTTTTATTGATCGAATTGATAGCTTCACCGGAATTATTGATGGTAAAATTAATATACCCTGTTTCACCTGTTGGCGGATTAGGAACAGAATACCCCGTTTGGTTGGTTAACGTAAGGTATCCTTTGTAGGTAAAAATCGGTAGTGTATCTCCACCGGTATAAACCTTTACTCCACAATTATTTCCTGTAATAGAGCAATATAGATTTGTGCTACTGGTTGTTTTGGAAATAAAATTAAAAATGTTGCAGCTTAACAGGTTTGGGTCACCAATATAACTGATATTAAATTTTGCACTATCTCCCATGGTTATACCCGGTGGCAATTTCCACGAAAGCTCCTGCTGATTATTATTGGTAAATAAGGTAGGATTCATATTTACCGGAGCATTATTAATCCCTGTAAATGAGCCCCCTACGTACGTAACCCCTTGCGGAAGAATAACTGTAACCGAATCTGTATTTCCAAAACTTAATGTTCCAAGGTTTTTCACACAAACACTTAAAACAGATGAATTATTACAGGGCGATATATAAGAACTTCTAAGCCTTACATCTGTAGTGTAAGGAGCTGTTGCGCCATTAATACCCAATTGTGATGATAAAGAAACCAATTGACCCGTTGGTGCTCCACAGGCGCTTTTACCCTGAAAGCTAAAACTGGCAGGGCTTCCGGAAGTATAACCACAGGATGTAACCACCTTAAATTTAATTTTTACAGAATTTAAAGAAGGACTCAAAATTCCCGGTAAGCCATTAACTCCAATAGAAGGACTTAACACTGAAACATTATATTGATAAAATGTTCCGCCAATAGGTATAGGATTACTAATGGTTACAAACGATGATCCTGCAGGATAGCTCAATTGTGAAGAGCCCGGAATAATCGTAACACCTAAAGGTAAATTAACAGTGAGTGTTAAGCTATAAGCACTACCAAGCTGAATGTTAACGCCCTCCACTGTATAGAATGCCGTATCGCATAAATTTATAGTTGATGGTGGACTCACCACATTTGTAATCAACAAAGGAGATTGTGGCGTTAATTGCAATTTGATTTTTTTTGGTGTACACGGATAATTTGCAAGACTGGTAGGATAGCCCTGGCAATTCCAGCCTGCATATACAATAATACTGTCAGCAAAACAGGAAGTATAAGTAGCACTTAATCGATAATTTTGTGTGTTTCCTGCAGGAATAGAACCTACCTGGTATA
This sequence comes from Bacteroidia bacterium, assembly GCA_963422675.2. Taxonomy (GTDB): domain Bacteria; phylum Bacteroidota; class Bacteroidia; order B-17B0; family Aurantibacillaceae; genus UBA4416. The sequence continues at coordinate 261,617 of CAXVYS010000027.1, read as the reverse complement.
TACCACCCACAGGTGTAAGAGTAGCCGATGTTGCAAGATCTACTACCTGAGTAATGGTTACACCGGAAATAACAGGGGCCGTAAACCAGGTATTGGCCGCAGAAGAATTGGACGTATTGGATAAGGATATATCCCAGGTAACAACATTTGTATTAGCAATAATATTAGGCAAGGGCGATTGCAAAAATATATCAGGGCCATTGTACAATATTACATCCTGACCAGTAGTGCTTGAAATATTTGCTGCCGGATTCGGATTCAAATAGCTTCCCGGTTTAAATTTCCAGTTATAGTTAATAGGTAGTTGTACATTTTGTAATACCTGGCAACTTGGTTGTATCACTAAAGTGATATTTCCGTAGAAGCCATCGTCACTTGGAGTAATCAGAGGGTTGGCCCCTGTAAAAAACTGGTTTATGGGAAATTTAAATACGTTGGTTGCAGTGCTCATTGGAGTAAGCGTAAAGCCAGGAGAACCTGCACCTGCAAAGGTTCCGACAGTTCTTACTTCAGAAAAGCTGGCAGAAATAAACTGATAGCCTACCGGAACAATTACTTCAAGCGTATCAATGGTGGCCCATTGCCTATATTCAAAAGGAAATAAATTCCCACCGGCGTAATTACTACAACATGGCCCTATGCTAAGGTAATAGTTTTGAGTGATATTAATATTATTACAATTAGTCACATTATAGCTATCCGGGCCATAATTAGTATAATAATAACCAATGATTGAAAAATTACCCTGAAAGGTATTACATGAAAATTTGTTTATCGCATTTATTGGATTAGCAATATCAGAAACTACAAACGTATTTGTAACTGCTGCCGGAATAATAGCACCACCAATATTTGTAGTGACTTTATATTGCTGTTCAAAAACCAACGAGTCGTTATTGAGGAATACAAATCCCGGTGCAACACCCCCGGATGCAATTAATACAGATGCACTTAAATCATATTCAAAAGTAGCTGCAGGCAAAACCGCCGCAACACCCCCAATGGTGCAGGTAGCGAACAATGCATTTGATCTGAATATTTTTAATTTTCCTCCTATAGAAGTTAAATTATTTCCATTAGTAATGGTAGAACCGGCATAACAGAATTGCCAGGTAGGGTGTGCTAAACTTGTTTTTATTTTACCATAAAAACTGGATGTTAGCGTATCTCCATACATTGCCCGCGATGTTTTAAGGGCGGCAAAATTTAAAGATCCTGAGCCATCAGGTAATCCATCATCATTATTATCCGGTAATCCATAACTCGTTCTTTTGATCGAATAATTTAAAAAATTTAATCCCTCGCATGTAACAGGGCAAACTAAACTTAAATTAAAGCTGCTGGTAATAAGAAGCATTTCACAGGTACAGGAAGCTGATGGAGAGTATGAAATACCGATATCAATAGTTCCGGGACCACTAACACATGTAGCGCAATTACCCGTAAAATCTATTGAGAGTTGTGCCTGCTCTAAGGAACTATACATGATTGCATTAAACGGGGCAGATCCTGAAAAAATAGCTGTAATAACATTTCCAACCTGGTTAACACTTGATGGCGTATAGGTTGCTGTTCCATTAAAATTAATAATTTTTACAGAACCGGGTGAATATACGTAACAGGGTGATACTGTAAATGTAACTTTCAAATACGCATCTGCTAAAGCGGGAGAGCTATTTTGAACACCGTTTAATAAATAATTAAACGTACTCGTTTGCCCTGCTGTTAACGTAGACGGCGAACCATTATTAACAAGGTTGGATATATAATTTTGGTTGTATACTCTGCCCCATGCGGCAGGCACCAAATAATTATTTAAACAAATACTTTGATAACTTGCAGAATAGGCCCAGCCATTATAATAGCCATAACCGGTTTGACAACAGCTCTGTGTTCGCCAACTTATTCTTATTGTATCACCCGGATTGATGGTGGGAATAGTTAAATCTACCGCTCCAATTGGATTTGCAGATAAGCAAGGGGCATTATTGCTGGCAGATGTTGTTGACGCAGCTAATGGGGAAACTGCACCAGCATTAACTTTTATAGTAATACTTGCTACGTCTATTTCCGTTTGCTGGGATGGGTCATAATAAGCAGGACCCGACGTGTGATAAATTTTTAATAGTGTATTAATTGCCTGACCTGCTCCTGTATTTACAATTTTAAGCGTTTGTTGACTATAATTGCCAACTCCTAAACACACGTTTGCTGAAGGTTGAGGAGTGATGATTAAATTAGGAATAAAATTAGGAAACACTACATTGGCATTGGATATGGATGTTTGGCATGATTGACCTCCACAACCCCAACTCGCTTCTAAACTGGATTGAACCGACGAACAATTTAAAATAGTTATTGTTTCACATACTGTAATACTTTCTCCCGATTCAAATACATTATTGTTATTCCCGGTTGTAGTAAAATCGGCTGCTCCCAATAAAAATGTTTCGGTACCGGCAGCAGTTGTCCAGTTACCCCTATTTACTGAAGAAATCTGGATTCCACTGCCATGAATATCTTTTAAGGTTACTGCGTACAATTCACCTAAACCACCATTAACAATAGTGATACACCTCGTAAATGTTCCTCCAATGCTACCGGCAAATGATTGATTGGTAACCGTTGTAATAGATAAGTTAGGTTGTTTAATTAAATAATTACCGGTAGTGTAATTATCAAAAAACGAATTTGAATTAGCTGTATAGTTTAATTTAATATGATTTTCGATGGGGTTACCACTGGATAGAAACCCCAGGACATCACAATTAGCAGAAGCCGTAAACGTAACTACTACAGAGCTAAGGGTTGGTATATTTGCCAATGAAAAGGTAGGAGCATTCAAAGGCACAATAGAAACTTCGGAAGCATTGCTAACAGAAGAAACCTGGTACACAATACCTGTGGGCATGGTTAGGTTAACTGTTACATTGGTTAATGTAAAGGGAGATGGATTATTAATCGTAAATGAAAACACTTTTGCATTTCCACATATAGTAAGGTCCGCAGGCACTGAGGATGATACAGAAGTTAATCCACCGGCAGTTTGAGAATTTAACCTGAGAAAAAATAAAAAAAACGTAATAAGCGGAAGGAATATTTTTTTAGCCATACGATAATGTTGAAATTATGTTTAAATTTTAACAAAAATAAGCTATTTTAAAATACAAATTTTTCTTATTGGTTATTTAATAGTTATGTCATTCCCTTAATCGTTTTAGTAATGTGATCGACTGAGTTAATGCAAAGTAATTACATCAATAATAGAAAATTCTTTAAAGTGGTAAACTAAAAACCAGAAACTAATAGTAATTCAATCCGAATGAACTGATGCAATTATTGAATGCCAAAAAACTGAGCTAAACCGGCTAATTGTGTACTTCCGGCCATAATAGATTTAAGAGCTGTGTTTTTTTCTGCGCCAAGTTTAGATTCTGCTAAATTAAACGCTGCCTGAGTTAGAGCATTGCTTTTTAACCTTGTATACAAATCTTTTTTGCTGTTATAATAATTCAATAAGGTATTATATACACTTGATTTTTGCAGCGCATTTAATCCTAATTTAGATGCCATACTTTCTGCTAATACAGTAGCTTCCTGTGTAGGAAACACGCTTGATACTTCCTGTGCTAAACCTTGCTGACCTCCGCAAGAAGACATTAAGATAGAAGAGACAACTGCAAATGTTATAATTAAACCTTTCATGAATGTATTTTTTCGAAAGGTATAAAAATAAATGTGAGATGAATAACTAATTTAGCGGATTCTGATCTTTTAAATGATAAAAAAATTAACATTTAAAAGCCTGATCCCTCTAAGATCAATCCCTCTCCCACCTTCTGGTATTTCTGCCTTGCTGCGTTTTCACGTTCCAATGCTCTTTTTTTGCCTGTCTTAAAAGGGTTAACCTTAACCTCTTCGGATAAAAATTTTTAAGGATAATACCCATGCGCGATCTGTGCTTGCAAATACCCATTGTACTTAATACATCATAAGCTCCGGCGGCACAACGCATTCCTATAAAAGCATAATCATAAGGCGCTTTATCCAGGTATTTTTTTTCGGTTTGTTTAAATTGTTCCAGCTGTTGTTTTGTAATGGGAATTTCAATCGTGGTGATCTTCAATTTACCGGTATCACCGCTCCACACAAGGTTTCTGTCGATCCTGTATTTACCTACTATCTTTCTTTTATGGGCAATCACGTGCCATTGCCCGTTATCCAAACCAAAACTAAAAAACTCATGATTAACCTCCATGTAAACATGCCCGCCATGGATGCCGCCAAAATAGTTTCGTTCGGTTTGTTTAAACGCATGTTTAGGTTTTGAACCATATACAAAATGGAGTTTCATGTACAGAGAATCCTGTGCTGAAGCAAAAAAAACAGAAGCAAAAAAAATAAAAAACCAGATGAACGAAAAGCGAGACATTACATTACGCGCAGGTTATCAAGGGTATCTTTAGAATAGAAGAAATTGATAAAATTTAAAACAGAAAAATGTGGTATTGAATTCCCTCCTTTTGATGTATGAACCGTTGGAGTTACTCTTTCAACAATTAGCTTGGTTTTTTCTATAGGACGAGCCTTTACAATTTGAGGATGTTTTACACAATCCTTGGGTTGCTGTTGTTTAGGTTGAGACTGACTAGCCTGTACCTTAAATAAACACACAAATAAGAACACATATAGAAAAGCTATTGTCTTCATTTTAATAATTTTATATATCAAAATTAACCCTTTTTTGTATATAAACAAATACTCTTGTTTTATGTATTTACAGATGAGTTATACCCGAACTGCTGTTTTAAACCCTTCAACTCATTAAAAACACACATAAATCGGCAGGCGTCCTTCACCAAAAGGTTTACTAGCCTATCTTACTCCAGGAATGCCTGCTGTGTTGCATATTATGCAGGTAATTCAACAACAATTGATTCCCTGTTGCCTGTAATAAGGGGTCTTCATTTAAAATAGCTTGTGCCGATGAGCGTGCCAGAGATAATATTTGACCATCCTGAGCCAGATCAGCAATTTTAAGATCCAGTACGCCGCTTTGCTGCGTTCCGTCTAAATCGCCGGGGCCACGTAATTTTAAATCCACCTCACTAATCTCAAATCCATCATTGGTTCTCACCATGGTTTCCATCCTCAATTTGCTATCGGCTCCCAGTTTATAGGAAGTCATGAGGATACAATATGATTTTTCGGCCCCCCGGCCTACCCTACCTCTTAGCTGATGTAATTGCGATAAACCAAAACGCTCGGCACTTTCAATGATCATGACGCTGGCATTGGGAATATTAACCCCTACCTCAATTACTGTAGTGGCCACCATGATCTGCGTTTCATTTTTTACAAAACGCTGCATTTCAAATTCTTTTTGTTGGGGCGTTAACTTGCCATGTACAATGCTTATCTGGTATTGAGGCTGCGGAAAATCATTTAATAAAGCTTCGTATCCGTTTTGTAAATTCTGAAAATCCATTTTTTCACTTTCCTGTATTAACGGATATACAATATATACCTGCCTTCCCAAAGCAATTTCTGATTTCATAAAACCAATGAGTCTCAATCTTTGACTCTCCATAAAATGCATGGTGGTAATTGGCTTTCTTCCCGGCGGTAATTCATCAATAACAGAAGTATCCAAATCACCGTATAAGGTCATGGCCAGGGTTCTTGGAATGGGCGTAGCTGTCATAATTAACACATGTGGAGGTTGTGTGTTTTTTTTATGCATTTTAGCCCGCTGTGCCACACCAAAACGATGCTGCTCATCAATAACCACTAAACCTAAATTTTTAAATATCACCACATCTTCAATGAGGGCATGCGTTCCAATTAAAATATCAATCTCCCCCGCTTCCAGATCTTTATGTAACAGCCTCCGCTCTTTTGTTTTGGTAGAACCTGTAAGTAACCATACTTTTAAACCAAGCGGAGCAACGAGTTGAGAAATAGTTTCGAAATGCTGCTTTGCTAAAATTTCTGTGGGAGCCATTAAACACGACTGGAACCCATTATCACACGCCAGTAACATACTTAGTAAGGCAACCAGTGTTTTCCCGCTTCCAACATCTCCCTGTACCAGGCGGCTCATCTGCCTGCCCGAACCCATATCTACCCGTATTTCCTTAACTACCCGCTTTTGCGCGTTAGTTAACTGAAATGGTAAATGATGATTATAAAAATTGTTAAATACATCCCCTACTTTATTAAATACAAAGCCTGCAGAAGCCTGATGCCTTAAATTGTTGCTTCGTAATAATTTTAATTGTACAAAAAATAATTCTTCAAATTTTAAACGAAAGCGGGCTTTATCCAATAGTACTTTAGAATCAGGGAAATGAACCTGTTTCAATGCTTCCGCCCGCGATATTAAATTAAAATCAGCCATAACAACCGGTGTTAATGTTTCAGGCAAATTCTGTTCAGTTACCTGCGATACCAGTACCCGTATCGATTTACGGATTCCTTCGCTATCCAAGTTTCTGTATTTTAATTTTTCGGTGCTATTATACACCGATTGAAAGGAAGATTGTGTGGCCAGTAATTCGGGTGTTACTACTTCAATATCGGGATGCGCCATATTAAAACGTCCCATAAAAGAAGTAGCTTTTCCATATACGATATAATCAGTATTCGATTTTAATTTTTCGGACATCCATTTAGCTCCCTGAAACCACACCAATTCAATTACTCCTGTTGCATCTCTGAATTTAGCCACTAAGCGTTTGGTACGTTTATCCCCTGCAAACTGAAGCTCTGTTATTTGTCCCCGCAACTGGTAATACACCGATTCTTCTGTGACTTCACGTACCGTTTGAAATTGAGTTTTATCAACGTATCTGAACGGATAATGGGTTAACAAATCTTTATAGGTAAAAATGCCCAGTTCTTTTTGTAAAGCTTCTGCACGAGCGGCCCCAATACCTTTCAGGTAAACTACTGAAATATCTAAAAAAGAATGGGTAGCGCTCATGAGGGTCAAATTTACTACACACGGCTTGTTAATACAATTCTTACAGGAGGATTTGTAAACAATTATTCTAAGCTATTTTTGTGAAGTGAAAATTTGCAGCGTTATAGTTATACTCTTTTTAAGCGTTAGTGTTAAGGCTCAGTTTTTAGACACCTTTAAAGTGTTTATGCATTCGAGACCCAGTATTGATGCCCGAATAGAATCGCGCTATTCTTTTTTCAGTAACACAGCCACTAAAGTTTCGGGGGTAAGATTAGGGTTAAGTTTCAGAAGAAAACTGAGGGTGGGTATTGGTTATAGTTGGTTAAACGGTGATGTGAGCGATAAATTAAAAACACGCGATTTGTTTGGGAACCAGCTACTGGTAGATAATTACCTTAAGTTTGGTTACTTATGTTATTACGCGGATTTTGTTTTCTACAAAAATAAACGCTGGCAATTAAGTGTTCCAATACAGGTGGGCACAGGCCTGGCGTGGTTTCAGCATAAAGAAAATAATGTGTGGGTTAAATCCGATAAACATTTTTTACTGATATACGAACCCGGAATTTCTGTACAGTTTAAAGTAGTTAAATGGTGTGGTTTAGGTTTGGATATGGGCTATCGGTTTGCTTTAAAGAATACAAATAAGGTAGGCGATAAATTAAATTCTTTTACTGTGGCACCAAAACTATTGATATGGTTTGATCAGATATTTTTTATGGTGGCTCCTAAATCAAAGATCACCAAAAGGTATGGCCCTGCTTACTGGTAAGTATTTAAGCTATTCTGAGTTTCAAAAATACAGCTCCACTTCTTTGATAATTTTAGGGTAAAACCACAAAACGGGTGAATACAAATGCTATAAATTGTAGCAGGGCTCTACTTATTAAATTTGTACTTTTACAGTAATGAATGAGAATTTAGACGCCAGTAACGAAAAGCAAACCAACACGGACAGAGACTACGAAAAAGCCTTACGCCCCATAGAATTTAATGATTTTAGCGGGCAGGAAGCGGTAGTTGATAATTTACGTGTGTTTGTATTAGCGGCTAAACAACGTGAGGAAGCATTGGATCATGTATTATTACATGGCCCCCCGGGATTAGGAAAAACGACTCTCGCCCATATTATTTCCAATGATCTTGGTGTTAATTTAAAAGTAACCAGCGGCCCTGTACTTGATAAACCGGGAGATTTGGCAGGCCTGTTAACCAACCTGGAACCTTTTGATGTTTTATTTGTAGATGAGATCCATCGTTTGAGCCCCATTGTAGAAGAGTATTTGTATTCTGCGATGGAGGATTACAAAATTGACATTATGATTGACAGTGGCCCCAATGCAAGAACTGTTCAGATAAAATTAAATCCCTTTACCTTAGTAGGTGCTACTACACGAAGCGGTTTATTAACGTCTCCATTAAGGGCTCGTTTTGGAATTACTTCCCGTTTAAATTATTACAACAGTAAAGTATTAACCGGCATTGTACAACGCAGTTCTGCTATTTTAGGTGTGGAAATTGCGGAGGAAGCGGCATATGAAATTGCCCGTAGAAGCCGTGGAACACCAAGGATTGCTAATGCCTTGCTACGACGCGTAAGGGATTTTGCCCAGATTAAAGGAGACGGAACCATTAACATTGATATTGCTACTTATGGCCTAAAAGCCTTGAATGTAGATAAGGACGGATTAGATGAAATGGATCACCGTATTCTATCTGCTATCATCGATAAATTTAAAGGTGGCCCCGTAGGAATCACCACTATTAGTACCGCTGTTGGGGAAGAATCGGGAACGATTGAAGAAGTGTACGAACCTTTTTTAATTCAGGAAGGCTACTTAGCCCGTACACCAAGAGGTAGGGAAGCTACCGAAAAAGCCTATAAACATTTGGGGAGATCTTACAAGGGAAGAAGCGGTGGCTTATTTGACGATTAGAATCCGAAAAGCTTCTGAATTTGGTTATAGAAATTAATCGTACCTTAGTATTATTAAATTCCATTACTATGACAAATAACTCCAAATTACTGGGCGCATTTGCACTTGGTGCTATCGCAGCCATTGCGGTTATAAAATTGCTTGAATCTGATAAGGGCAAAGAGTTTGTTGAGAGTGCCAAAGAAAAAGCGAATTCAACTGCCGAGGATATTAAAGTAAAAATTCATCAGCTTGAAAGTGAGCTGGCAGAGCTTATCAATACCCAAAAAGGAAATACCACTTCTACACACGTTTAGGGATTTAAACTTATTTTTATGGAAAACGAAACGGATAGTTACTTTGATGAAACCTATGGGTTAGTTAAAAAATATACCGACGACAGGTTATTGTTATTAAAGATTCAGGCGGCGAAAAAAACAGCGAAAATTACCAGTAAAGTTATTTTCATTTTTATTGCAGCTGTTCTTTTATTTTTCATGTTCATGTTTATTGGCTTTATGATGGCCTATTTCTTTGCTGAAAAAATGAACAGTAATTTTTATGGTTTTGCTACGGTATCAGGCATTTATTTAGTTGTATTTCTTTTGTTTGTTCTTATTTACAAGAGTTATTTCTCGGGTAAAATTATGAATATGGTTACTGACATATTTTTCGAAAACGATCCTAACGCTATTGATGAAAACGATGAAGAGTAATTATAACATACAGAGTTACGCTGATCTGGAACGGGAAGAGATCCGTGTAAAAAAACGTTTGAAAAAACAGGAGGAAGAGCTTAAGCTCAAACTACGGACTTTACCGGAAGAGCTTGTAACTACTGGTGTTACAAAAGCAGTTACGGGTATTTTAAACGGAGATTTATTTAGAGCAGTAAGCGGCATTTTTAAGATCATAAAAAATGTGTTTGCAAATAAAGAGGCCTCCGGTGAATCAGGAAATTCTGTTACTGATATTATCAAAAATGTGATCCGTCAAAAATTTTCCACCTAATTTCCCGGCCTGTTTAAAATCCATATCCTTTTCTTTTGAATAACGCTTTTAAATATTCTGCCATTATTAAAGAAGAAGCAAAGCGTTTGGGCTTTGATTTCTGCGGAATTTCGAAAGCGGAATTTCTGGAAGAAGAAGCTCCACGCCTTGAGAAATGGCTCAACTCCAACAAACATGGCAAAATGGAGTATATGGAAAATCATTTTGATAAACGCCTCGATCCAACGTTATTGGTAGAAGAAGCCAAATCGGTTGTATCGCTGCTCTATAATTATTTCCCTTCACAACATCAAAATCCCGATGCTCCAAAAATTTCGAAATATGCTTACGGGCAGGATTACCATGAAGTGATTAAAGAAAAACTTAAAGAATTTGTAAACACCCTGAAAGAAAAAATAGGGGATGTGAACGGGAGGGTTTTTGTAGATAGCGCGCCTGTATTGGATAAGGCCTGGGCAAAAAAAGGTGGACTTGGATGGATCGGTAAAAATGCAAATCTTATTAATAAAGAACAGGGGTCTTTCTTTTTTATTGCCGAATTAATTATTGATTTGAGCCTTGAATACGATGGGCCTATTAAAGATTATTGCGGCACCTGCACGCGATGTATCGATGCCTGCCCTACACAGGCTATTACAGAGCCTTATGTCGTTGATGGCAGCAAATGCATTAGCTATTTTACCATTGAGTTAAAAGACAGCATTCCTAATGATTTTAAAAACAAATTTAACGACTGGGTATTTGGTTGTGATGTGTGCCAGGATGTGTGCCCGTGGAATAGCTTTGCAGTTCCTAACAAAGAAGAAAAATTTTTAAATACAAACGGCTTATTGGATTATTCGAGAGATGACTGGTATGAGTTGAGCGAAGAGATTTTTACGAAAGTATTTAAAGGAAGTGCCGTTAAACGTACTAAATATAAAGGCTTTAAACGAAATTTGGAATTTATAAAACCTGCAAGGTAGGAACGCCGTCGTTCAAAGAAGGATTTATCCATTATTATAATAAATTGATTTTCACATATTTAACATATATGAATCCCAGCCACTTATTCTATTACATATAATAGGGAGTTATGGTATCTGTAAAGGGCTTGAAATTGTATCATTCCGAACATATTTTTTTGGTAATTTTACATTAAAAGTTAGTACTTTAGCGGTTTATGCTTCAGTATATTTTATATATAGATCCGGGAACAGGAAGTCTTTTATTGCAACTGGTAATAGGAGGAATTGTTACTTTTGGCTTGTTTTTCAAAAATAGTTACAAAAAAATGTTTTCTATTTTTAAGAAAAAAGAAGATAAAGAATAAATATGTCATTTACACCGCATGAATCTTCATTCAGAGATAATGATTCTGTCATTTTAAACTATCATAATGAAGTTATTCGTGTAATCTACACATCCTACCAACCACATTTTGAAGCCTTCGAAAATGGTGGTTTCATGCAACAATTAATAAAAGAACAAAAACTTATTCCTCATAAGGACATTACTTCTGAAATAAAAGAAATAGAAACTAAGGAATCGATCTATAAAATCATTAAGCCGGATTACATTCCCTTTATTTCTTATCCTTATGAGTGGAGTTTTTCTCAATTAAAGCAAGCTGCTATTCTAACTTTAGACATTCAATTAGAAGCCTTAAAAAAGGATTTAACTCTAAAAGATGCTACAGCCTATAATGTTCAGTTTTTAAACGGAAAACCTCTATTTATTGATACCACTTCTTTCGAGATCTATGAGCCAGGGAAACCATGGGTAGCATACAAACAATTTTGTCAACATTTTTTAGCTCCATTATTACTGTATAAATATGGGATTCCTGATGCTGTTAAACTGGCATGGTCAAGTATTGATGGTATACCTTTAACCACGGTTGCAAAAATATTGCCGTTAAAATCACGATTCAATTTTTTTGTATGGACACACATTCATTATCATGCTAAATTGGAATTGAAATATAATTCCAATCAAACGTTTAAGGATAAAAAAATAGTTCTTTCTAAATCTAAACTGGAAGCGTTTCTTCTCTTCCTGAAATCAGGTGTAGAAAAATTAGAGTTACCATTATCCAAAACAACCTGGTCAAATTATTATGCCACATTTTCCTACTCTGAAAAAACATTTGATCAAAAGAAGGAAATAGTAAATCAATTTCTAACCAATATAAAATCGGATACCATTTTAGATGTTGGATGTAATACCGGTGAATTTTCGGTGATTGCTTCAAAACACGCCAAACAAGTGATAGCCATAGATTTTGATTACATGGTTATAGAAAATTTATTTAAAATAATTCAAAAAAAATCAATTAAAAATATTACGGCGCTAATAGTGGATTTATCAAATCCAAGCCCTGCTATCGGTTGGGCAAATACGGAGAGAGCTTCCTTTTATAATCGTACTAAATATGATACCGTATTAGCTTTAGCGGTTATACATCATTTAGCTATTGGCAATAATATTCCTATTGCGAATATTGTACAGTTATTTGCTTCAATAACTAACCATTTAATTATTGAATTTGTACCAAAAACAGATCCTCAAACACAAAAATTACTCGTTACTAAAAAAGACATCTTCACTCATTATACACTCGAAGAATTTAAACACCAATTTGAAAAACATTTCACGATCAATTCGTTTGAAAAACTAAATGATTCTGACAGAGTATTGTTTTTCATGACTAAAGTATGATAGCATTTCTTAAAAAAAACCCTCTTCATTGCATATTGATCAGTTGGTTTATGACTTTATTTCTTTACGGTCATAATACAGATCTAGTGGAAATCCACATCATATACCGCACCCTTTTTTATGGCACGTTAATTTCACTTGCCATTTATGGAATTTCTTACTTCTTTGTTAGGGAAAAAACAAAAGCCGGAATTATAACATCTGCTATTATTTTAATATTATTTAATTATGGTGTAATTTATGATTTTGTTGAGGGCTTGTATTATCAAGGATTCTGGCCTTTCAAAAGCATTCATCGTTATCTGGTATTCCTTTGCGTAATTATTATAATTACAATGATATGGGTTATAAAATACAAAATTATTGTAGGCCAGCGTATCAATTATTTTTTTAATCTATTAGTGATTTTTTTAATCTGTTTTAATTTATTTAAAATAATTATAAAAAAAACAACTTCAAACTCTTACAGTAGTACAGCGATTAAGTATACTTCCATTCCGAAATTGACAACATCGAATGTCGGTGGTAAATTACCCAACATTTATTTTATGGTACTCGACGGGTATGCAAATCAATCTGTTTTAAAAACCTATTATCAATTTGATAATAGTCCATTTATAGACTTTCTAAAATCAAAAGGATTTTATATTGCGGATAGCTCATCTTCTAATTATTACAACACATACGAATCGTTATCATCCACTCTTAATATGACCTATCTTGAGAAATCAATGATACCTGATTTTAATAAAATACGAGATAATAAAGTTGTTGACAAGCTAAAAGCATATGGTTACAAAACGTATAGATTAGAATCGGGTTACGCTGTAACAGGTAATATCACGAACATCGACTCTACCATATCTATTAATGTGCCAAATGAATTTGAAAGATGCATTTTAAAATACACCATCTGTAGATTAGATGATATTTTTGGATTTATTCCTTATGCCAGATTAAAAAGCCAGGTAGAAAAATTAAATGACATCACCACATTAGCAAATGTAAGCCCTAAGTTCGTTTTCATTCATATCGTTGCGCCGCATCCTCCATTCGTTTTTAACAAAAAGGGTGAAAGAACTTTTACGAAAAAAGACAATGATAATTCATGGGAACCAAAGGAAAAATATATAGATCAACTGTTGTATATAAATGAAGTTACTCAAGACTTTATTCAAAAAATATCTGTTAAAGATCCTACGTCTATTTTTATTTTACAATCTGATCATGGCCCATACATTACGTCAAAAAAAACAGATGATATTTTCAAAGCAAGATCCCTGATATTAAATGCTATAAAATGCCCTGATTTAAGCAAACAAGAAGGACTTTATAAAAAGATAAGTTCAATAAATACTTTCAGATTTATATTTAAAAACTACATTGATTCTTCCTATCATTTAATTCCTGATATACATGCAGGAAAAGAAGAATTAGTTAATAGCCTTGTTTTTAAAACTAAAGTTATAAAATAAAAGGAGAATCTTTCGACTCTCCTCCTACCTGCTTTTGCAGGGATACATTTAATTTCAACTATACTCTTTTTATGCGTTTATTGTGCGCCGAATCTAAAGCCTAAGGTTGAGCGGGTTGGGGTTCCTTCCACTGAAAAATGTTTCACATCTTCTAAAGTAAGAATAGTAAGATCTTCCGGTTTACGCTCGCTGCTTGGTATAGAAGCCATTCTTAAATTTTGCTTCATCACACATTCACCAACGGTTTGCCTAACGGTTCGCGCGTTACCAAAAAATTTATCCTTTTTATTTACTAATGCTGTAAAATAATTATTTAAATGATTTTCGGCTTCGTCTGTTGCTACAAGGCCTTCTTTTTTAAGAAGGTTTTTAGCAATCGCCAATAACTGCTCTGGTTCATAATCCTTAAATGAATACGTTTTATCGAATCGTGATTTTAATCCCGGATTCATTTCTATGAAATGGTGCATATTTTCAGGGTAACCGGCTACGATCACACCAAATTGGCCACGCTTATCTTCCATTCGTTTCAGGATCACTTCTATGGCTTCATTACCAAAACCAGTGCCTTCAGCCAATGCGTAAGCTTCATCAATAAATAAAATACCCCCCATGGCGGCTTCAATTTTTTCCTGGGTTTTAATAGCTGTTTGTCCTGTGTAACCGGCAATTAATCCTTCCCGGTCAACTTCTATCACATGGCCACGTTCCAACAAGCCGAGCGATTTATAAATTTTTGCAATGATACGTGCCAATGTTGTTTTACCTGTACCAGGGTTACCCGTAAATATGGAGTGAAGGGAAAATTTGTTGATTACATCTTTTCCTATTTCATTATAAAAACGAATTAATTTTACCAGCTCGTTAATGTCCTGTTTGATGTTATCCATTCCTACCATCTCATTCAGCTCTGCCAAAGCCAATTGGAGGTCTTTTTCATTGACCGCTAATTTTAATTTTTTCTTTTCGTTAGAGAAAAAAACATTTCTAAGATCGGCTAAAGTGATAATTGAAAGATCTTCTTTAGTTAATGCGTCCATGTTTTCCGATTTCATTAACCGTAAACCCATATCCTGCTTAGCCTCTTCAATAACACCATTTACAAAACGGGCATTTCCAAAACTACTATCGCGCTTGCGATAAGCCTCTGTTAACTGTTCTTTCAAGTATTCCTGTGCTTCTACGGCTATAGTTAATTGCTTATGATCGGCAGCGTATAAGGCTATCTGATAAAGTTCTTCAGGCATATAATCATCAAAATGAAAATACTCGGAGAACCGTGATTTTAAACCCGGGTTACTATCAATGAATGTATTCATTTCCTTAGGATATCCCGCTACTATAATAGCAAGGTCGCCTATTCCATCACTCATTTCCTTTATTAAAATTTCAATCACTTCTTTTCCAAAGTCTTTACTGTCTTCTCCCGAACGTGCCAATGAATACGCTTCATCAATAAATAAGATCCCACCACGCGCTTCATCAATGGCTTTTTTCACTTTAGGAGCCGTTTGGCCTATGTATTCTCCAACCAAAACAGAACGGTCAACTTCATACACATGGCCTTTACTCAATAAGCCCATTTTCTGATAAATCTTTCCCAGTTTTTTAACCACGGTTGTTTTCCCTGTGCCCGGATTACCCGTAAATACAGAATGAAGAGAGATTGCGGCACCATCTTCAAATCCTTTTTCCTTACGAAGTTTTGTAAAATTAAGGTAGGTAATGTTTTCGTGGATGCTCTTTTTAACTCCTTCAAGCCCGATCAAATC
Organism: Bacteroidia bacterium; assembly: GCA_963422675.2. Taxonomy (GTDB): domain Bacteria; phylum Bacteroidota; class Bacteroidia; order B-17B0; family Aurantibacillaceae; genus UBA4416. Next base: position 245,776 of record CAXVYS010000027.1, on the reverse strand, counting down.
ATCTACCTCTTTTAATAATTCGTCAAGCGTTTTTTCGGGAACAATAATTGTATTACCATCTATCACTGTTGAACTACCTGAATTAATCGCTATAGTTTGATCTATATTACTTATTAAAACAAGTTCGCCTTCTTCTTCACTATTTTTGCATTCAAAGGAAACAGCACCAATCAATGCATCCATAAATACAATTTCAAGAGCATATTTATCATCCTTCCATGAGCCCGGAATATTGTTTCCCCAGCCAAGGTCTAAGGTGTAACTGTAATCTTTTTTATTGGAATCGATATAGCCTGCTTTCTTTTGATGTGCTTTGTGCTGACCCGAATCGTCCACATAATTCAGATACAATTCGTAATTAAATGCCTGGTTGGTTGCAACTTTAATTTTAATTTCTGCCCAGATGTATTGCGTGGTTTCTTTATTAAATGTTTTAAGGTATCTGCGTTGACGCTGGCTCCAACCTTCTATATCACCATGGTATAACTTAACATGCTCAATAGAAAAATAAGGGTTGGAATGATTGGTGACCATCCCAACATCTTCTACATAAAACCGTTCTGTACCGATTATAACGTCATCTATGCTGGCAACCCACTGATAAATTCCTTTGGTCCAGAAACCACCCAGATTTGGTGTTCCCCAACCATCCCGAATATAGATGATGTTATCCTCTTTACTCACCTTAAGTTCAGAATCGAGCGTACAGAGAACTTTATTACCCGACGTTAATACTTCTTCGCATTTTACAACAGTCCTGGCTGTCCAATCTTCTTCATCAAATAATTTATTATACAAAGCAACTTCAAAACGCAGATAGGTAGTTTCAGCTTTATCAAATATCGTACGGTATCTTTTTGTTGAATTAGCCATCCACTCATCAGAGGAGTATGTAGACAGACTCTTAAATTTAAAACGCTTTTCCATGAGTGAAAATTTAAAAAATTATTTATGTTCTTTGAGATATAATTGCCATTTCCAGGCACTTAACATCATATCGTCGAGATCGTATTTTGTTTCCCATTTTAATTCGCTTTTGGCAAGATCATTATTTGCGTAAATATTTACAACGTCGCCTGCACGGCGCGGGCCTATTTCATAGTTCAATTTCTGTTGACTCACTTTTTCAAAAGAATGAATCGCCTCCAAAACGCTTACTCCATTTCCTGTACCTAAATTAAATACAGAACATGGATTTTTTTGTTTATTGTTAATTAAATAGTTGATCGCTTTTACGTGTGCATCAGCAATATCGCTCACGTGGATATAATCCCGGATACATGAGCCATCGCGTGTATCGTAATCGCCACCAAACACGGTTAATTTGGGTAAAAGGCCTGCCGCCGTTAAGGTGATATACGGCACTAAATTATCAGGTTTAGAGTTAGATAATTCTCCGTTTAATGCCGACATATGGGCTCCTACCGGGTTGAAATAACGCAATAAAACGGCTTTTATAGCGGGATCACTTTTTACAACATTGATAACAATTTCTTCGCCCATTTGTTTGGTTTGAGCGTAGGGAGATTCTGCCAAAGCGAGAGGGCTTAGTTCCGTTACCGGAAGTTTTTCCACATTTCCATAAACGGAACAAGAGGATGAAAAAATAAAATTTGAAATTTTCTTCAATTTACAAATTGTTAAAATATTCATTAAAGACCCTAAATTGTTTTGATAATATAATAAAGGATCCGCCACAGATTGTGGTACAGACTTAAAAGCAGCAAAATGAATAATCCCTATCGGATTTTTAATTGTATTAATTGCAAATTCCAATGCTTCTAAATTACAGATATCGACATTGAGGTTTTTTACTTTTTTCCCTGTAATTTTCTCTATTCTGTTAAAAGTATCTGAATCCGAATTCGAAAAATTATCAATAGAAACTACATTATAATCTGTTTGTGTTAATAATTCGATGATGGTGTGGGAACCTATATATCCGGCGCCTCCGGTTACGATAATTGTTTGCATACGAGCTTAAAATTTAGTGCTACTAAATATAAAAAAAAATTGTGTTATAGCGTTTATTCTCTTACATTTATTTACTCAATGGGTTCTGTGCGAAATAGTTTTTTTAAGGTTCTTTACAAGTCGGGGATTGGAAACATTTTTCTGAGCCTAAATCGAAAAAGGAAGAGGGTTCCTGTATTGGTTTTTCATAAAATTATCCCTGAATATGATGAAGTATGGCCCGGAATACACCCCAGGCTATTTGAAGAAATTATTCTTTTATTAAAGAAACATTATACCATTTTACCACTTACCGATCTCTATCAAAAAACACCTAAAGAGCTCAGGAATGCGTGTTTTATAACTTTTGACGATGGGTATACAGATTTTTTAGACTATGCCTACCCCATTTTAAAAAAACATGATATACCGTCTACTTTGTTTGTTTTACCAACAGATATACTAAATAACGGACATATTTGGACCTCGACTATTGTGTTTTTCGTAAAACATTATTCTTTTAATGAAATTAATACTTTTTTCAGAGAAAGAGGTATCCTAATTACCTATTATGATGTTTTTGATGGATTTAGAATAAACCTCGACATTACTCTACTTTTATGTGAAATGATGCATTCCGAACGAGCGGGGATCATTAATGAACTACAACATAAATTTGTAAGTGATCAACGGATCATTGAGCACGAACTTTTATCGTTTGACCAACTCAGGTTATTGGATAAAAAATTTGTTACTACCGCGTCTCACAGCTTAACACATCCAAGCTTTAAAAAAGAAACAAATACCGGGTTTATTGAGCATGAACTCCAGGAATCGAAAAAAATTATTGAAAAAGAACTGGATACACATGTGGAATTATTCGCGTTTCCGTTTGCCAAGCATAACGATATCTCTTTTGAGATTGTGAAGCGCATCTATAAACTATGTTTTACACGAATAAATGCTCCTGTAGATTTAAAAAAAATAAAATCAGAAGAGAATTATCTTTACGACCTTCCCCGCTTTAACATTCACCATGATACAGCAGAGGAAGTGTTTTTACTCATCAATAGTTTTCATAAAAACTTAGATCGCTGATTTTTCACAGGTGACAAAAATCCAGTCGTCCAGCTGACCGGGATCATTTACCTTTCCTTTTTTTGAGTAAAAACTACTCCTCGAAAAACGAGCTTGTTGTAATTGTTCCTCTATAAAATCAAGTGAAGTATAAAACGTCATTAATCCGTAATGGTGAGCACTATCATTTATAATGGCGTAATGCGGGGTATATACCTCCTGTTTTTTTTGGGATAGATGTTTAAAATAAAAAGGGGCGAGTTTTATAAAGGTCTTGAGTTTGATAATTATAGAATCCCGGCTATTTAGCCACGGATGTTTATTAAAGGATGAATGAAGCATATTATGAGTTGAAAAAAAGAAAATTCCGCCGGGCTTTAAAACTCTGTTGATCTCTTTTAAGATGAGCTCACGATCACTTAAATTTACGTAGTCGATTCCATTAAATGAAAAATTAACAAAACCGAAGCTGTTATCTTCGAAAGAGCTCAAATCCCTGGCGTCCATTAACCGGATATCTGATTCCGGATACAACATTTTTACTTTACTCACAAATCCTTCAGAATAGTCGATTCCGGTGTAGGTTTCACATTTATCTATTAAATAACGGGTTGTACGTCCCCCTCCTATGCCTATATCCAATACATTGGAATGGTTCAATAATCCAGCATAAGTATTAAAAACAGCCTCTTCAATAGGTGTAATAGCTGTTAAATGCTCGTACCATGTTATTACATTTCCGGTATTATATGTTCTGATATTAGGATCTTTCATCTCCATTTTTTTAAAAGCTTCAGTAGCCAGTGATTGTAAATAACACCACTGTATTCTTTTACTTTATTGGATGTAAACTGCTCTTTGAACTTATTGATATTTAAGAGGGCCTGATCATCTTTGCCATCATACCATCCGCAAAAATCATAGTGCTCCACTCCTTCTTCTTTAAACCGTACTATATCCATCCAGTGCAAAGCCTTGTGCGCACGGCCATACTGAGAGTTGTTGAAAGAAGAAGAACTGTGTTTTAATGTAAAAGAATACAAATTGGTAGCTCTTTGTTTTGTTAGCCTGTAAAAATTAATACAGAGGTACGCTCCGTTTTGCTTAATATATGATACTGCCAATATGCCACTATCATTATACGCTTTTAACCGAAAGGCTTCCGCTCTTCTAATATCCCGTACTGCAGCAAATTTATCAAATAACTCAATGAATGCAGTTAAATCACGATCCGACAGGTGAAATAAAACAACCTGTTCGAATGTTTGGTTATTAATAAAGGAGTTAATTTCTGAACGGGTACGGTGATATATTTTTTTCCAGATTTCTTCTTTTGTTTCGCGGAGATCAATTAATAAGGTGTAGAACTCATTAAGCTTATTATCACTATTTACAGGGCATTGGATAAAATAATTGATATCTGCATCTAAATTATGCTCTTTGCTCATAAAACGGTCGTTTACTGTAAAAAACAACCGTTTATATTTTACATGAAATAATTGGGAAAGTTGCATTTATATCAATTAAAGCCTTTACACAAATATAGATGAAATAATTTCTTTTTGCGTGACTTGGTATTAAAGCGTTCAAATTCCTATATTTATGATATTCAAATGCAAACATTTCCCTTAGATATTTTTGATCTATTACTGACCCCGTTTTATCTTATAATTGTTTTTGCGATCGCCTACAGATATAAAAACAATCATAAGCAGGATCATTATGTTTATTTTATACCGGCACTAGCCTGTAAGATTTTTGGTGGCACATGTTTGTGTTTCATTTACACGTATTACTATACTGAAGGTGGTGACGTTACTAATTATTATTATACATCCTGTACTTATATCAATGTATTGCTCGACGGAGAGTTTTCGAAGTTTTTTGATTTACTTTCTTTTTCATCAACCGATGGTATTTCATTTATTACGACTACAGGTAAATACGGAAATATTTGTTTCAGTACAGCAGATACCTATGCCCTCTTTACGGTTAGATTAACTTTACTTTTTTGTCTTTTGGGTTGTAAAAGTTTTATTGCCAGCACTATTTTATTGTCGAGTTTTAGCTTTATAGGGCTTTGGAAATTATATGGGGTTTTTATTGATCATTTTCCTGAATTAAAAAAACAATTTGCGATTGCCATATTTTTTATACCATCTGTATTCTTTTGGGGTTCGGGGATTTTAAAAGACACTTACTCTTTAAGCGCCGTGGGCTTTTATACTTATGCTTTTTATAAATTTTTGATCCTTAAAGATAAAAAAATAAAGTATTTATTGTTATTACTGACTTCTGCCTTGATCATTATTCTCATTAAACCCTATATATTCTTCGCATTGGCTCCGGGCTCTATTATCTGGAATTATTTTTATAAAATTAAAAGCATAAAAAATCCATTATTACGGGTGATGAGCATACCAATTATTTTGGTTTTGATTGGAACAATTGTAACATTAGGGTTACAATTTTTTGGCAAGTATTTAGGAGAGTATAACTTAGACAATGTATTGGTAAAAGCCGTTAAAACCCAGCAGGATCTTATCAGATCTCAATATGGTGGAAATAATTACGATATCGGGGAATTTGAACCCACGCTTAACGGAATATCTTCGAAAATACCTGCTGCCCTAAATATGGCACTTTTCAGGCCTTTTATATGGGATGCGAGAAATCCTGTGATGCTTATATCCGGCCTTGAAAATTTGTTTATGCTTGGTTTTAGTATTTTTATTGTGATTAAGGTAAAATTTACAACGCTGATAAAATCCTTATTCAGCCATCCATTGCTTATCTTTTCCTTTTTATTTGCATTATTTTTCGCGTTTTCGGTTGGCTTAACTACCGCAAACTATGGCGCTTTGGTAAGATTAAAAATTCCTTGTATCCCTTTTTATTTATCTTCCCTGTTTATATTATATCATTTAAACAGGCAAAGCTTTAAGCGTAAATAGCTGTATATATTTTTTCAGCTATCGAAAAATTTCTTTCTTTTTCGGCTATACCTCTTATTTTTAAAGGAAGAAAAGGGTCTTTAAGTAATTCATCTATTTTATTAACCGCATTGATGTATTCAGATAACACAGGCTGTTTTAAAACATAACCCATATTATTCTGTTCTATAATATCACTATCAATCGAAATATCTTTGGTAATTACAACAGGAAGACCCATAGCCCAATATTCACCATTCTTTATGGGAGTACAGTATTTCTTGGTGTTTACAGGTTTAACAGGGGTAATAGCAAAATCTCCCAAACCTATATATTTTGGAATTAAGGCATGATCAACAAATTCGATCCTGAAAGCAGATATCGGTAAACCTGCCTGTTGTATTAATTCGCTCATTTCCTCCACCGAATGTCCTGTTAAGATCAATGCCACAAAATCTTCTTTCCACTTTTGATAACAGGCTTTATAAAAATCAAACACTTCTTCTCTTAAGTAGATACCTCCGAATTTGCCGGCATATACACAAACAATTTTATTTTTTAAATTTAATTTCTCTAACAATTCACTGTCTTTTTTTAACCCAGGATTAAAAGCGTTGAGATCGACACATGCTGGCTTAACAAAAAAATTATTGAGCTGAATGTTGAATTTTTTTAACGAATAATCCTTCATACCCGCAGTTGTACCAATAATTTGAGAAGCTCTCTCCGTTTGTTTTCGCTCAAAATAATTTAATATTTTGTAGGATACGCTGCCCGACTTCCATTCTCCGTTTTCAACCATTGATTCGGCATGTGGCTCGTAGCTATCCAATATAAGCGGTTTATGTGTAATTTTAGATAATAAAAAGCCGATCATTCCGGCCGGCGTACAAAACGAATGAATAAACTGAATATTATTATTTTTTACCGTTTTATTCAAAACTAAAATATTTTTCAGCCAATCGAAAGAAGCCGCTAACCCGAAAGCCGAATACTTAAACCGGATGTTTATGATTCGGGAGAAATTTGTTTCTACAGTTGTTCCATAGTTCTCTTTTTCCAGCGTTACTAAAAAAATCTTACTATTCTCCGGAAATTTTTGCGCAATTATTTTAAGATAGGGAAGTGTGTAGGTTTGTATCAAAGCGTCTGAGAAGCTCCAATAAGTAATAACTAATATGTTCTTTGGTTGGTTCACATTAAACGCTTTACAATAGCATAAAATCGTCTTTGAAATAAGGAGCGTGGAAATTGGAAACTCTTCACTAAATATTTTAAAGTATCTTTTTTATATTTTCCTGTTAATAATGAAAGGTGCAAAGATACATAAGAATAACAACTTGATTTGAATTTAGAAATGTCCTTTTGATAATAATTTACAACATCTTTATTAGCGGTGATATATTTAATAATTGCTTCTACCCTATTGATCAATGCATCTTTATTGGTAGCAACCACACTTCGTTCTTCATGGTCTATGATACTGGAAGTAATGGCATTAATATAATGCAGATCATATTTACAAGCCAGCCTCAGCCACAGCTCCCAATCTTCCATAGCTGCCAGGGACCTGTCTTCATTAAAAGGATTTTCCAAGGCGATATCTCTCCGCAAAAAAACCCCATTGCAACTCAAAAAATTACCGGTGATCAAATGCTTATTTGGAAAAGTATGATAAACAGGTCCTTCTTTTATAATTTTACCTTTCGAATTTTTAATATCATACCTTAAATGGAGGAATTCAGGGCTTTTGTTTTTTTCGATATATTCTTTTATTACTTCTAAATGATTGGCGTATAATGTGTCATCGGAATCGAAGAACAATACATAATCACCTGTTGCCTTTTTTAAGCCTGTATTTCTGGCCGCACCTCTTTCACTATTCTTTTGTTTAATGTAGCTGATCTTATTTCCATATTCAATCATCAATTCGTTTATAACCGCTTCGGTATTATCTGTACTTCCATCATCTACTACTATTAATTCAAAATCAGAGTAAGTTTGATCAAAAACAGTACGAACCGTATTTTTAATGAGATGGGCTCTGTTATAGGTTGGAATAATTATGGAAAAGTGAAGGCTCATTTTTTTGCCGAAATTAAATGCACATCAAAAAAATCTTGTTTCCCAATAAAAATTTCTTTGGTAAGAATCTCCGACCTGTAATGTACATCATACTCTAAGCTATGAATTACATCAAAGATATCCCCAATATTTTGGTTATTATTTTTAATTAAGGAAGGGTGAATTGCCAAAACAATTTTTGGTTTAAACTTTTCAAAGGTTTCTAAAGCACCATGTAATACATCCAGCTCAGAGCCTTCCGCATCAATTTTAATTAAATCCAATTTATCAAGTTTCATCTCCTTTACAAATGTATCCAATGTTGTTACGTCCATTTTCTCTGAGATCCTGCTTTTATCTTTTCTTCCAACTAAACTGTTAGCATTACTTCCTTCATTCTCATCTACAAAGAAATCCATTTTACCATCGAAATTTGAGACTGCTTTATTAAAAGGAAAAATTATTTTATCTCCGTTATTTTTTTTAATAATATCTTTAAAAATGGCAAATGTTTTTGGTGTAGGCTCAAAAGAATAAATCTTCCCTTTATCCCCTATAAGTTTGGAAATAATAACCGACATTAAACCTAAATGTGCTCCAATATCAATCACTGTCATTCCGGGTATACAGGTATTTGTAAGAAATTCGATATTTTCTTTTTCATAATCTTTTTCAAAATACCTTGCCCATTTTGCAGGAAATAAAATCCTGTAATTATTTATGCGATTGGGAAGCCCTTTATTTAAAGTAAGTATATCGGCTATCTTATAAATGCTATTTTTAACAAAGCTCATGGAGTATTATTTAATAGTTGAGTGTATTCGATCGTAAACAGGTAATATAGAACTTATAGAAAATCGTTCAATAATTGAGTTGTATAGATTATCTCCCAGTCTCTTTCCTATACTTTTATCATTATACAGATCAATTATAGCATTTAGCATCTCTTCCTCTGTATTTTCTTTTGATACAAGAATCGCGTTTTGCCCTGTTGAGAGATAATCGTCCACATCACCAATACCCTCACAGGCAATAACTGTTTTTTTCTGTAGCCCGGCTTCTTTTATAATCACTGAACTTGAATCTGATAAGGATGGATGTACAAGAATATCACTTGCAGAGAGATAGTCCATAATATTTAACTTAAACCCCTCCATAAAAACAGATTCGTGTAAAGAATTCTTAACGATATAGTTTTTAATGTTTTCAAAATCAGGCCCTGTTCCGAGAATTATTGTTTTAACATCTATTCCTCTTTCAACAAGCTTCCTAGTTACTTTAATAGCAAGTTCTGTTCTTTTTGGTGCCACCAATCTACAAGCAACCATCAGTAATAGTTTCGCAGGGTATTTTTGTTTTATTTCTGCTACTACTAATTCGTTTGGATCCTGATACAATTTAAAATTATAGGCCAGAAAAATAACCTGTATTTTATGTTCATTAACTTTTTCAACTTCAACCATAAACTGTTTGCAACGATTAGAAACAACGATGATGTTTTTTGCAAGCTTATAAACGATTTTGGTTAACAAACACAAATTTTTTACTGTTAAACAAATAAGCTTCATCAATAACATGCCTACACGCAAATACCCTCGCTTTTATAAAATATTGGGCGAGCACTGCCGGTAAACCTGCAGTTTTCCAGGTGTGCGTATAATACATCTATTTTATGTTTTCTACAAAATTTAATCAGGTAAAAAGCATGCTTAATAAAGTATAAATAACTATTGCTCTTTTCTAAAACATGTGTATACGTCTCAACGCCAATTTTCCTACAGTTCTCGTGATAAATACCTTCTTCTGCCTGAGTTAACACCGAAACTTTGTGACCTTGTTTAATAAAGGCCTCCATGAGAGATTCTGTGTCTCTTGACCGCAAATTAAAAGGGGTATAAAATAGAATATTCATTGTATCTTAAAACTAAATTGTAGTTCTGGCTGATCAGGTTAAAAAAGTAAAGGTTTTTCCGGTATTATACTCATTTAATTTTTCTATACCTTCTGCAACAATATTTTTATAATCGTATTGAGCTTCTGCTATCAATGGTTTTCGAAGAATAAATTGAGCCATCAAATCTTTTAATTTAACAATACTACTCTTATAGTTTATTTTATTTTTAAAAGACGGATATAATTTCGCTAGTGTTTTTTTCTCTCTCGCAATTTGCTCATAAAATTTGTGAGAATTACTCTGTGGGTTCACAATATTAACGTACCCTAGGCCGGTATAAAAAGCAATTTTGGATTTTAAAGAGGATACCCTTATGGCATATTCAATATCCACAATCTTAAAATTAACATTAAATAATCCCAAATAGGCGAGAGAAGATCTTCTGATCATAAAACTTAACCCACAAAACAGAAAAGGTGTTTTAGTTGCTTTCCATTTATGAAATCCCTTAACATAATCTATTTGTTTGTACGAATAAGCTGAATGGTTAATATTAAAACCAAAGCCGTCAAAACCAAGTATATCAATCGTTCTATCCTTCAACATAAATTCCCTACAGGTATAAATAGAGGGATAATGGAACACATCGTCATCTGTTATGATTTTAATAAGTTCTCCCTTTGCAGCTAAAAATCCTTTGTTGGTTCCGTGTGCTTCACCAAAATCTTTCTCCGAAAGAAATTGATTTATTTGATGTTCTTCAAACAGTTTTTGTAAATATTCTACTGAACCATCGGTTGAACCTCCATCAATAATAATGATCTCTTCATCCGCTCTTTTACCCTCAATCAATAAAGGAAGCGTAACCTGTAAATAGGCCAACTTATTAAAAGTTGTCATAACGTAAGAGAGTACGATTTTTTCCATTATAAGTAACCCAGTTTTTTTGCGTATTCAATCATCTTTTCTCTCGGTCTCATTTTAACCGGTCGTGCAGGAGTCCCCACATAAATGGTCCATGGCTCGGTATCTTTTGTTACCAGGGAACAGGCACCTATCACAGAACCTTCTCCAATTGTAACACCCGGCATAATAACTGCATTCGTTCCAACTCCTGCAAAACGTTGAAACCATATTGTTGAAAAAGTTACTGTATCTCTGTATTCATCAGGAGCAGTAACACTTGTAAAACCATCTCCTAAAAATTTATCACTTCCTGCTATAATACGCGAGCCCGCCGCAATCGTAACAAAATCGTCTACTATGATTTTACTTTTTGCCCCACCAATAACCGTTATATAAGGCGAAAGGTGGATGTAATCTTTAATTTCGGCTTGTGTTGTAATATATACCCCTGAATCTATTGCTACGTGATTCCCGACTGTAACCAATTGGGGCCTTCTTATTTCAGCCCTGGCACTGATAAACACATCTGTACCACATTGCTTTAAAAGCGAATAATCATATTCCGGCGAATTTATAGAATGTGTCATATTAATTAATAAGGATAAACAGAATTATAATATTTAATTGTTTCCTCAATACCATAGTTAAATTCCGTGAAGGTGAAGTTTTTAAAAATTTTCTTAAATCTTCTGTCATCCATTACTTTTTTGGGTGCTCCATCAGGCATTGTATGGTCCCATTTTATGACAAATTTATCATTAAAATTTTGATTTATGATTTGACTTAGTTCCCTAACACTTAAACCAAAATTCTGTCCTATATTTAAAGGTTCATCCAAACCTACTATTACTTTTTTATCGAGTATCTCTCCAATTACTTTTGCAAAATCTTCTGCATAAAGCCACTCTCTTATGGCAATTCCTGTTCCCCATAAACTAATTTCCGCTTTCCCTTCTTTTTCTGCTTTTACAAATTTTGAAATAAGCGCATTTAAAGCGTGTGCTTTATTCGGATCAGTACTATCACCGGGGCCATACATATTAGGAACAAATAAATAAATGGATTTTATTTGGTATTGCATAAAAAAACTCTCTCCCACATGCCATAATAATCGTTTTGTTGCCCCATAAGAGAGGACTGACCTGTGAAGATGCCCTGACATCCATTCATCTTCAGAAAATGTATCTGCATTTGCAGGATATGCACAATTTGCAATTGGATTTATAATAACTGTCTTTGGACATATTTCAGCAACAGCCTGGTACATATTTAAGATCATACGTGAGTTATCCAACACCACATTTGCCGCCATTTGTGTTACGTAGTTGAGACTCCCTACATGCGCCGCACAATTAACAATAAAGTCGGGTTTTACTTCTTTAAAAAGAGCAACCGTTTGATCATAATTGATCAGATCTGTCCCTAATGATTTAGAGCTTTCTATAACCTTGAATTTATTCGTCTGCTTTAAAAATTTAACTACATTTTTCCCTGCAAAACCTGTAGCTCCTAAAATAAGTACATTCATTCGGTAATTTTTTTTATGTGATCTGTAATATAGGCTGCTTTTTCCAGGTCTATCATGTCGTGAATTGGTATGTGAAGCTGAGTATCATCAAATTTTTTCTGATTAACCAATTCATTTCTTACACCACCAAAAACAGAATATTTATCGATTCGCTGGTGCACTACAGATGTTGGAATGCCCACCTCTTTTAATTCCCTAATCAGTCGCTCTCTCTCCTGTGTATGAAATCCAAAGAGCCAGTAAGCACTAATGTTATGTAATTCTTCTTTAAACAACTCTATTCCTTTTACAGTACTCAATTCTTTTTTATAAAAAGAAGCAACCGCTCTTCGTTTCTCTAAACGATCGTGGTAACCTACGAGATTTGCAAGTCCTAAAGCCGATGCGTAATTATTTAAATGGTATTTATAGCCTATTTCGTTGAGATCATACACTCTTTCTCCCAGTTCGGATACTTCAGAATTTTTACGGTCGATACCGAACCATTTTTTGCGTAATGCTTTTTCATAAAGTTCCGGATCCTTTACTGTAATTGCTCCGCCATCACCCGTTGTTAAATGTTTAATGGCCTGAAACGAAAAACAGGTAATATCAGAAATATTACCTATAAAATCATCCCGGTATACAGAACCCAAAGCATGTGCTGCATCTTCAATCAGCTTTATACCTGCATTTTTAGCGATCTCTTTTAATTCCGTCATCTTACAGGGATTTCCGCCCCAATGAACACAAATAATTGCTTTTGTTCTAGCAGTTATTTTATCTTTTACAGATTCAACACTTATGTTTCCATCTTCATAATTGATATCTGCAAATACAGGAGTTGCCTTACAATATAAAACAGCCAGCCCTGTGGCAATAAAAGTTTGTGCGGGAATAATGACTTCATCCCCCTCTTTAATATCCAGGAGATCCAACGCAAGATGTAGGGCTGATGTGCCGCTGTTAAGCGTAATAACATTTTTAAACTTAAAAACGTTACACAATTCTTTTTCAAATTGCTCCGTTATTTTCCCCTCACTTAAAAAGGTGGAATTTAAAACATTACCAACTTCTTTACCTGCTCTGGGCGACACATATGTATTAAAAAAATCAATGATCATAATTTAGTTTCATTATATATACTTTGAACAAAGGTTTTAGTGGAGAAAATATCTTTTGCCGTGTTTAAAAACTTGTCCGCATTTTTTAAGTATTGAAGATACGTGTTATAATTCATTTGTTTTAAAAAATTGTTAAGGTCTTTTATTCCCTTAAAATCGGTATATAATATCAAGCAATCCTTAGGTATATACTGTAAAATATCGGGGGCTCCAAAATATATGGGAATTGTTCTCCCGATGAAACAATCAAAAATTTTTTCGGAAATTAATCCCTTTATCCCATAAGAATTTTCGAGGCAAAAATTAAATTTATAATCCCCTAATACATCATTTTTGTTTAAACTCGGAATAGCACCTTTGTACACTTTTGCGATATTTTTTTTAAACAAAAACCTGGCGATACTTAGTGTAATATTCCTGTTTATTTTATTGATTAAAGAAGCGCCTCTAAAATATTCGAATTTATTCAAAGGACTTATCCTTGAATAAAAATCAAGAGAAGAAGGGTCATTTTTGTTATACCACTTTAATATTTTATATCTTTCAAATAACAAAGATTTTTTGCTATCGGGCCCTTTTGTAATAGATATTGCTCCCGCAATAAGACTAGCCAATGATTTTTTATTAAAGTCATCCTCTCCGGGGAAATCACTGCTTGAATTAAAATTCAAATCAATTGGAAAGTTGATATGAAAATATTTTGAAGGATTTTCATTTACCAGGTCGGAATCGTAGGTTAAAATTTTGTCAAAAAACACATGTCTTTCCTTTGACCAATCAATACTATTATAAACAGGAGGTTCAGTAAGAATGAGAATGATAAGCCTATTCATTTTCCGCCTTTCATAATGTGTGAAATATTCTGTTTCATTCAAACATATTACCACATCACTCTCCTCAGGCTTATTAATAAACTGCGTATTTAAATCTATTCCTTTATCACTCAAAAATTGTTTTAAATCTTTATACATGTATGTATCTGATTTCATTCCATTGAGATCTGCTTTATTAAAAAAATCATCTTTTAATAAAGCCAAATCTTCTCTTACATACAGGCAATACCTCATACTATTTTGTTACCAATTTACAAATATTTTCTTCCAATTGCTCATAGTTAGCGTATAAGCTGAATGTGTTTGTTCCAGGTTTAAGATCTTCAAATTCACAATTCAAATAGTAATAGTTACAATTTACAGAATCAGTTAACTCATAAAAATAATTATTATCCAAATCATCCTTTTTCCTCAGCTCTAATACATTTTTTCCAGGTTGCATAAATATGACATTGGTGAGATTTGCACCATGTATAGACACAATATTATGAGCATTATAGCACATTTCAATTTGCTCGGAAACAGTATAATCTTCAAAAAAAACCACTTTAAAATTATATTTATTTAATAAGGGTAGTATCTCTGCTTCATTAATTACCTTCCTATATTTGGCTTTATTGCGACTGATATAAATATTTGGAAAATTTATATTCCCGCTGAATTTCGGCTTAAAATAAGCCAATAATGTTTTTTGAAGGCTCAATATGTTTTCGGGGTTAATTTGGCCTGAAGTTGTAATTTGCTGAGGAGCATACAAATGCCTGCAATTCAAATAAACATTATCTTTAAAACGATAAATGCCCTTAAACTCAAACGCCTTTAAGGTTTCTAAAATATAGGGGTAAGTGAAATTTTCAGGCAGTAACAACACACATTTTTTTGCTAATTCTTTTACCGATTCTATTCGCGGCATAGCATCACACATCCAATGAAAAATACTGTTTGACCAATAATCGAAACATAATAAATACATTTCATTATCCGGTAATACAATTTTTTTTCTTTTCACCATCGACGATCCCAGGTATAAAAAACTATAAATCTCTTTATGTTGAGGATAAATCAAAAGATCTTCATCTATCTTAAATCTTTTAAACACAATACCTTCAGGAGTTACATTTACATCAGCATATTCAAATAAAGAAACCTGTTTGAAATCCTTGTTTACATTTTTTAAAAAGGCTGCAGGCCCTGTATCAGAAGAAGTAACAGGCAGTTTCCTTTCAATTTTAAAGGCAGGATATATTGTGGTTTCCTTTTTGTTAATCATGAAATTGTACTTAAAAAAGAATCAACTTGTTTTTTATTAATGGCCACAAAATTGGTTACACTCTGCATTTCAAATTCCGAATTGTAATTTTCAATTTTAACCAACCCGTCGCTTAACAATCTGAAAAATGTATATTTTTCACTCATTAAAGTAAAAAAGTCCATAAAGTAAGTTCTTGAAAAATGATTACCTGCTCCGAATTCGAACTGTATAAAATCGATTTGGTTATTATTTAATAGTTCAGAGGCCCCTTTTAAAACAGAGAGTTCATGGCCTTCTACATCAATCTTTAAAAAATCAATGTGATTAATAGTGTTTTCTTTACAAAAAGATTCAACGGTTACAAAACGATTAATCTCTTCCTTATCATGAGGAATATTATGAAAAATAAAATCACGGTTATAAACCCCTCCGATCTCACTGAACTCATCACTCGAATAAATGGTAAGGTCTTCGTTTTTATCGCTGAACCCAAGTTGATAAGGTTTTATTTGAGAATGTGAAACCGATAGTTCGTTTAATTTAATGAACGGCACAGAAAATGGTTCAAAAGCGTAGATCGTTGCCCTCTCTTTGAATGACTCTGCCAACACGCTGGAATAGTTCCCTATATTCGCCCCTACATCAAACAATACAAGCTTTTTGCTCTTATTTTTTAAATAAGCAGAAATACTCTGAATTAAAAACAATTCTCCATTTTTTTCAATGGTGGTATTCCTGTAATTTAATCCTTGTAAACCAATATTCTTAAGCACTAAAAAAAAACGGTAATAGCGTTTTTTACCGAACATGTGGTTAAGGAAAAAATAAATAATGCGCTTCATATATAATTTAACTATTTTTTGATTCGATTAAATGGCCCGGATCACTTTTTCCAAACTACTCTCATACATATCAAGCGTATTCAATTCACAATACTGCTTTTTCAATTTATCCGAATATTCTGAAAGTTCCTCTACATCCGTTTTAGAAAACAACCGAACCTTTTCTATGATCGAATTAATTTCTTCTTCAGGATTATTTCCGGTAATATTAAATTTATCATTGTGCAAATCAACAGCAGTTGATTTATTAATAATTGGGATAAGTCCGAATTGAAGGCATTGAATCACAGATCCTGCACCTCCTTCTGATGAACTTGCAAACACAAAAGCATCACATTGCTGAACATAATCTTGAAACTTTTTACTATCCGGTGTTGCCCAACCATGGTAAATAATATTTTTTGCATGAGTGGTAGTTTTAACAAACCATTCATATAACTTATGATTTAATTCGATATTTCCGAAAATATGTAATTCCATATCCGGCATCTTTAAAAAAGCTTCTGTTACTAAATCAATTCCTTTATGAAATGGGCCATGCCCACCATACCAGATAAATTTATTCCTGGAAGCAATTTTCTTAGTAAAATCTAATGGAACAAAAGTAGTTGAAATATTTAGCTGCCTTACTTTTTCCTTATTTAAAAAATAACTCTCTGCCTGGTAACTACCTCCAAAGCAGGTAATAATATCAGCGGCTTCATCAGAGTAATTCGTTTTTAATTCTCTGTCGGGGTACAATAACAAACCGTTTCTCTTATAAAAAGATTCTGTATGCTTATATGCATTATCATAAAACGTTTTCCAATGGCATCCTGTGGAGTAATAGATCTTTTTTTGGCCGGAAATATTTTTGCCATGTTGAAGATTATTATTGCAGTCAATCACTAATTCATACTTACTCCATTCTATCGCCGGTGTATCTGTTATATTAAAATAATCGACGGTATAACCAAGATCCAATACTACATTCAGCATGGAAATAGACTCATTAAAGCCTGAATGAGATGTAAGCGAAGAAAATGAGGAAAGGGTATTGCTTAAATATTTACTTAACGCTTCAGCCGTATATATTATCAATGCCCGCTTATCCTTTTTAGATTTCGGGCCTTTTATATTATAAATGCCATTCCCTCCATAATGTTTAATCATAGAGTTTAAAATGGTTCTGCTTTTATATTTGAGTCTGAACCCCTTATTGCTCCTTAACATAACAACTCATATTTCCATTCGAAGGCCGGTAACAACGCAAATTCATTACTATTAAAACTAAATCCGCCTTTAGCAATACTTTGCTCTTCTAAACTATCTTTAACTATAAAAAATATCTCATTAATTACACAATCGTAATTTGTTATTGGTACAGCAAGATCCAGGCCGGCGTGTAAAAGATATTCACCATTATTTAAAAGGTTTTTTGGAATAACGACTGTACTTTTATAAATCCCTTTTTGTGATTTATGTTTTCCGTCATAATCTATCACAGAATCTGTAGTCCAAAATATTTTATATCCAAACAAATTATGAAGTTCAATATTTGGTGTTGCAGGCACCCCTTTTCTGTTTTCCCAGGTGATCTCTATATGAATATTTTCACGTGTATTAAAATCAGAACATAACTCACCTTTATCATTTAATAAGCGAATCCCTGTAATTTCGCAATCTTTATTTTTGTTACTATTCGTTCTATTATAATGATTTCCTTTTTTAATATCAATATTAAGATAATTTTTTAAAGCGTGATTCATGTCTGAATCTGTATCTACCAGCCCATCTTTTAAATAAATACCTCTTTTACATAGTGTTTTTAAAGCATTTACACTATGGCTTACAAATAAAATAGTTCTGCCGCTATTACTGATATCGCCCATTTTACCCATGCACTTTTTTTGAAACTCTGCATCGCCTACAGCCAATACCTCATCAATGATCAGAATCTCGTTTTCTAAAAAAGCCGCTACTGCAAAAGCAAGACGCAACTGCATTCCACTACTGTAGTGCTTAAGAGGCGTATCAATAAATGTTTCTACTCCGGCAAAATCAACAATGGCATCAAAATTTTTAAGGATCTCTGCACGGCGCATTCCTAAAATAGAACCGTTCATGAAAATATTTTCTCTCCCGCTTAATTCAGGATGAAACCCCGTTCCTACTTCCAGTAAACTTGCTATACGGCCACGACCAATAATTCTACCGGATGTAGGTGGTGTAATTTTAGAAAGTATTTTTAACAACGTTGACTTACCGGCACCGTTTTTTCCAATGATACCAACGGTATCCCCTTGTTCCACCGTAAAACTAACATCTTTTAAGGCCCAGAAGTCTTCTTTACTGCCTTTACTTTTAAAAACATTAGATACAGAATCACGAATGCTTAAATAAGGTTGTTGTTCATGATTTATTCTGAACTTTTTACCGATGTTGTGTATTTCTAATATTGGCTTCAAGGTTTAGGCTAAATCTGCAAAGTAACTTTCGGTTTTTCTAAAATAAACGATTCCTATAATAAATAATATAATGGACGTTGTTAAACTCAGTAATATTGTTTCCATATTTACTTCATATCCTTTAAACAGCCCCCTCATCAACTCTAGAGCTCCCGTTAAGGGATTCAATTTTAAAATAAGTTGTACTACAGGATTAGAGGAAATGGTTACCGGGTACATTACCGGAGTTAAAAACAGAAGACCTTGTACTAAAAACGGAATAATATACCTTACATCTCTGTATTTAACATTTAACGCGGCTAACAATAATCCACAACCCATTGCCGCCAGGCATGTTATCAAAATACTAACCGGTAGCAGAAGCAATGCAGCATAATTGATTTCTATTTTATATATCAAAAGCAAAATAACAAAAATAACAAAGGCAATAAAAAAGTCAACCAATGCCCCCAATATGGCCGAAATAGGAATAATTAAGCGCGGAAAATAAATTTTTTTAATAATATTAGCGTTGTTTACCATACTATTAGCAGCATTACTCATACCGCCACTAAATATACCCCACAGCAGCATACCACTTAATGCAAAAACAGGATAAGGGATAGCAAGGTGTGTTTTTTGAGAAATAGAATCTCCTAAAAAAACGGTGAAAACAACCGTCATAAACAAGGGCTGAAGAATAGCCCATAAAAAGCCAAGAACCGTTTGCTTGTATTTAACTTTTACATCCCTCCAGGTAAAGAAATAAAACAACTCACGGTATTCCCATAATTCTTTTAATCCTAAACTAAATTTACTCTGCGGTTTTATTTCAAACTCCATATTATTACCTTTGTGCGACATATGGAATTAATATTCGCAACACATAACAAAAATAAGATAAAAGAGGTTAAAAGCCTAATGCCTGAAGCTATTAATTTGTTAAGTCTTTACGACATCAATTATCTTGAAGAGATTGAAGAAACGGCCAAAACTATTGAGGGGAACGCTTTGTTAAAAGCACAGGCTATTGCAAAAAAATATACCACTAACTGTTTTGCCGATGATAGTGGCCTGTTAGTAGATGATTTAAACGGATCTCCGGGCGTTTATTCGGCACGGTATGCCGGTGAACAAAAAAATGATACTGATAATATAGATAAATTATTAGCGGAATTACAAGATAGCCCTCACAGAAAAGCGCATTTTAAAACGGTAATGGCTTTAATTTTAAATGGTAAAGAATACCTGTTTGAAGGCATTGTGAATGGTACTATCACCCAGGCTAAAAAAGGCACTAATGGCTTTGGATACGATCCTGTTTTTATGCCTAACGGCTATAATTTAACATTTGCAGAAATGGATTTTGAAACAAAAAATAAAATATCGCATCGGGCTATTGCTTTAAAAAAATTAGTAACATTCCTGAATAATTATTTTCCTGAATAATTATTTTCCTGAATAATTATTTTCCTGAATAATTTTTAAATATAGCTGAATGACCCGGAAATTCCGGGCCATTATACTATAACATTAAAAAGTTAAGATTCTTCTTCTTTATTTTGTTTGGATGCTTTTTTAGAACCACTGTACATTTCGAACTTTAACAGTTTACATTCCAAAGCTCCATTAAACAAAGTTATTTTTTTGCTTGGATGCAGGCCGATATGTTTTATGGCTTCCATGTTGGAAGTGATGATACAGGCTGTCCAACCACCAAAATCTTTTTTTAGCTTATCGCCTATTTGCTTATAAAATGCATTGGTATCTTCCATTTTTATCCTCTCATCATATGGAGGATTCAATAAAATGGTTCCTCTCGGCTTGGTTGGCATAATATCGAAAAAGGAAATCTGTTCATACTGAATCACGTCCTCTACTTTTGCAACTGCCCCGTTGCGTTTTGCCATTTCTAAAGGAACACTGTCAATATCACTCGAATAAATAGAAGGCATATCTTCTTTAATACGGTTGATAGAGGATGTGAAAATGGTATCCCATAATTCAGGTTCAAAATCGTGCCAGTTCATAAACCCGAACCTTTCCCTGAAACATCCCGGAGGAATATTATTAGCAAATAATGCAGCTTCAATACCTAAAGTGCCACTACCACACATCCCATCAATTAAGGGTAAATGTGGCTGCCAGCCTGATAATAAAACCATTCCTGCGGCTAATACTTCTTTCATGGGAGCTGTGTCAATATCAACCCTGTAACCTCTTTTAAATAAAGAATCACCACTGCTATCTAAACTTACATTTACAAAGTCTTTAAAAATGTGTACGTAAATTCTCAGTGTTGGATTTTCCAGATCAACGTTTGGCCTTACCTCAAATTTTTCTACAAAGCGATCGCAAATAGCATCTTTCGATTTTTGAGAAACGTAAAGTGTGTGCGTAAATATTTCTGAATTCAATGTAGCGTTAATCGCAATAGTATCATCAGGATTTAAAAACTGTTCCCAGTTATATTCTTTCATTTTAGCGTAAAACTCATGCTCATCTCCTGCTGTAAACGAATAAATGGGAACTAATATTTTTAAGGCTGTACGCAGGCATAAATTTGCTTTGTACATAAATCCTTTATCTCCTGTAAAAGAAACGCCACGTTTAAAAGGCTCAATATCACGGGCTCCCAGCTTCATTAATTCATTGGCCAGGGTATCTTCCAAACCATGCAAGGTTGTGGCTTTCATTTCAAAATCGGAGTCGGTATTTTTTGTTTGTTTCAATGAATGTTAGTTTAAAAATTAAAAAAAATGTCAAATTATAGTTGACAAAATGAACAGGTCTATTTTTGATTTACGGCATTAAACACTTCCTTCATAAAGCCGGAAGCAAATACGAAATCCAATAATTCGGGGTTGGTTGTTTTTAAGATATCTTTGCCGTTGCCCGACCACCAAGGCTTTCCTTTGTAAATGTATAATACTTTTTCACCTATTTCCACAACCGAATTCATATCGTGGGTAATAACAATGGTTGTAATATTAAATTCTTTTGTAAGACTTTGTATTAAATTATCAATAACGATAGATGTTTTTGGATCGAGCCCCGAGTTAGGTTCATCACAAAATAAATACTGCGGACTATTGGCAATAGCTCTTGCCAGGGCTGCCCGTTTTTTCATCCCACCGGATAATTCACCGGGATACAATTTATTTTTACCTTCCAGCTGAACTTTTTCAAGGCAAAAATCGACCCTTTCCATTTTTTCTTCAGGACTCATATTAGTAAACATATCCAAAGGAAAACGCACATTTTCCTCCAGTGTTTGAGAATCAAATAATGCTCCTCCCTGAAAAAGCATTCCTATTTTCTTCCGTACTTCCTGTTTTTCTTTCACCGCTAAAGTCGGGAAGTTTAACCCATCGTACAGTACTTCTCCGGCATCAATTTCGTGCAAACCAACCATCAGTTTCATAATAGTTGTTTTACCGCTTCCACTTTCCCCGATAATTAAATTTGTTTTACCCTGTTCAAACTGAAAGGAAACATCATCTACCACCAAACGATCGCCAAAGCTCTTAGAGATATTTTTAATTTCGATCATGTTAAGAATAATTGGGTTAACAGGAAATTAAAGATCAGGATAAGTATACTACTGTATACAACCGCCGAAGTACTGCTTTTACCTACTTCTAATGCTCCACCATGAGTGTAATATCCAAAATAAGCTGAAATAGAGGTAATAAGGAAAGCAAAAGTGATCACTTTGGTAAACGAATAATATAACTTCCAGGGTTCAAAAAAGGCCTGAATCCCAAAAATATACTCATAAGATGAGCAGGCATGTGTAGCAATTCCCATCACATATCCACCAAAAATCCCCAGGAACATACTAATAGCAATAAGAAAAGGAAGAATAACAACTCCTGCGAGAATTTTAGGTAAAATTAAATAGCCTGCCGAATTGATTCCCATAATTTCCAAAGCATCAATTTGCTCAGTAATACGCATAGAACCTATTTCCGAAGCAATATTAGAACCCATTTTACCGGCCAAAATAAGACAAACAATGGTTGGACAAAACTCCAGCAACATAGATTCCCTTACCGTAAAACCTACTGCATATAAAGGAACCAAGGGACTCGTAAATCCAAAGGCTGATTGGATGGTGATTACACCTCCCATAAAAAAAGAAATAATAGCAATAATGGGTAAAGAACTAATCCCGATATTATCTATTTCATGGATGATTTGTTTCCCATATACAGACATCTTTTCGGGCTTACTAAACACACGTTTAATAAGAATAAAGTACCTGCCTAAATGGAAAAATAAATTCATAATTTTAGAGTGGCTAATATACGATTAAGTGTTTAATTTATTTAGCGGTGTTGTAGAATAATCAGGAAATTAAAAAATGTTACTTTGGGAAACATTTGCCTGTATTTGTAAAAATGTAAATAAAAAAACGCCCAAAATACAGGGCGTTTTAAGTATTTTATAAATGACGGGGTTTAGAAT
The DNA here is from genome assembly GCA_963422675.2 of Bacteroidia bacterium. GTDB lineage: Bacteria > Bacteroidota > Bacteroidia > B-17B0 > Aurantibacillaceae > UBA4416. The sequence continues at coordinate 222,495 of CAXVYS010000027.1, read as the reverse complement.
CCTGTACCGAAATGGTTCATACTCTCTTTTTTCTCAGGGTTAATCGTCATAACCGGTAAGTTGCTGATATCTACCACTTTTTGAGCCTCCGTACCACTAAAGAATTCTTTAATGCTCAATGTTGGTTTATTCATAATGATAATCAGATCTGATTCGATTTTATTAGCATATTCTACCACTGTTTCCGCTACATTATCGCTTGCCAGTGATTTATTGGAACAGGAGATTCCTTTTCCTTTAATGTATTGTTTTACCTGGTGAGAATAAGCCAGTAATTGATTCTCATAAGCAGTATCAGACAAACTGAAAACTCCCAAAATACGGATAGAAGCTCCAAAATAGTGCGCAAACTGAACGGCTACGTCTACTTTTTCGCGTGATTCTCTGGAAAGATCGAGGGGTAATAAGATATTTTCGCAACCATCTTTATGGTCTTTTCCCCTGATTGAAATTACCGGGCATTTGCATTCCCTGATCATTTTTGAAGCACTTGCACCCACAATATGTTTGGAACTCATGTGGCTTTCCAAACCTACCATTACAATTACAGGGTTTACTTCTTCTGCAACCCTTGGTACCTCAGTATAAATGTTTCCTTTTACATTCATAAACTCAGTAGGCACGCCACTTTCCTGTTGCGTTTGCTTGCTAAGGGCTTTTAATTCCTCATAACGCTCTTCCCCCACCTTTTCGTAAGTATGTAATAATATAATTTTGGAGTGGGTATACTTCGCTAAATTATAAGCCTGAGTAATGGCTAAAAGCGATTGTTCTGTGAAATCAATAGGAATTAATAAAGTGCCGCGTTCTTGTAATTTCATATGTTAAGGTTATAGTTTCATAATTATCGTAGTGAATATAGCAAAAAAATCCCTAAACCTGTTTTAGGTTTTGAATTAATTATATCCATAAGATTGTTAATTTAACATACAAAAATAGTCAAATTAATGGTATCTAGACCTTTATAAAAATATTTTTTAAAAATGGAGGATTGTTTGAAGAAAATTACCGATATTTGCGACCCAAACTTAAAAAACAATAAAATGGCAGTAAAGATTAGACTACAAAGACACGGTAAGAAAGACGCAGCGTTTTTCCACGTAGTAGCAGCGGATGGTCGTGCACCACGAGACGGAGCTTTTATCGAGAAATTAGGAACTTACAATCCTAATACAAACCCGGCAACAATTGATTTGAATTTCGAATCTACCTTAAAATGGTTACAAAACGGTGCTGTACCTACAGACACTTGTAAAGCTATTTTATCTTACAAAGGTATTTTGATGAAAAAACATTTGTTGGATGGTGTAAAAAAAGGAGCATTAACTGACGCACAAGTTGAAGAGCGTTTTGCTAAATGGTTAGACAACAAAGCTGGAAAAATCAACTCTAAGAAAGATGATCTTTCTACAGGTGCTAAAAAAGCGGTTGCTGATAAATTAAAAGCAGAAAATACAGCTAAAGATGCTAAAGCAGCTAAAGTTGCAGCAAAAAATGCAGCAGCAGAAGTAGTTCCGGCTACTGAAGAAACAGCAGCTCCTGAAACTCCTTCAGAAAACACAGAAGCATAATTTTAAATTAATAACGCAAAAAAACCCTGGTTGAAATTCAACCAGGGTTTTTTGTTTTCAAGAGGTTTCTAAATAGTATAACGTTTATAGGAACAGAACTTTAAAATGGTGATGAATTAACCTTGAGAGAAACAGATGGTTTTATCGGCCGCTTGCAACGACAACCTCATGCTTTATTATTTCACTTTCCCCAGGCTATTTAAAGCATCTACTGCCGGTTCGTAATTTGGTTTGAGTTGCAAACACATCGTGTAATCTGCATAAGCATTGTGTTTATCTTTTAATTCTTCGTAACAAACACCTCTTGCGAAATAAGCTTCTGCATATTTAGGATTGCTATTAATAGCCTGCGTAAAGTAATCAAGGGCTTTTTCTGGATCTTTTTTTACTCCCAGGTTAATAGCTCCTAAATTATAAAGAGAAAATTCGTTAAGAGAATCTATTTTTAAGATCTGGTTATATAATAAAACAGCAGCATCCGTTTTGTTAAGATCCTGCAATAATTTTGCCTTTGCATATAAAGCATCTGTAGCTGTGGGATTAATGCGAATGGCATTATCATAATATTCAAGCGCAATAGTATTTTTTCTTGCTCCATAAATAATTCCCATATCTAAAAAAGCACCATAGTTTCTGTTATCCTGATCAATCGCCGTTTCCAAACTTGAAATAGCTTTCGCTGTATCTCCTGTTTCTTTATAAATACTTCCTTTTAAATAATATGCTTTCGCCAGATTTTCATTTAGTTTCAAAGCCTTATTAATGGCTGCAAAAGCATTTTCATACTGTTTTACAAAATAGTACAATTCACCCAACTTCAACAAGCCATCTGTGTTTTCAGGAAATTTTCTGACAATTTTCTCCAAAGTTTCTTTCGCATTGCGGGTTTCATTCGCTGCAAAAAACACATCCGCCTCTGTTAAATAAAATGCCGCATTGCTGCTGTCAATCCTGATAGATCTTTTAGCATCATTAATGGCATCTTCCATTTGTTTCAGACTCAAATACAATTTCGCCCTTTCATTATAAAGAGTTGCATCATTAGGGTTCTCTAATATTTTTTGGTTAATCGCTTTTAATTCCGGTGAATTCAACCTGCTCATTAAGGAATCGGCTCTGCGCGTATCGTCTACCTGATTGGTAGCTGTTGGTTTACACGCAAAGAAAGAAATTGCAACAAAAACGAAAAAAATATAAGAAATAAATGACCTCATTTATATATACTGTTATGAATTAAAAAATGATTTGCTCAGCTCTATGGCAAACCTGTTATGACAAATTACAAATCGTTGGCGGAAGCTATTAACTCAGCTATATCCAATACTTTTGTTTTATCTTCTTTATTAAAATGCTTTACACCATCCGTCATCATTGTATTACAGAACGGACAACCTACTGCAATCACATCAGGATTGTGGGATAAAGCTTCTTCTGCGCGTTCCACATTTACTTCTTTCGCACCTTTTTCAGCTTCTTTAAACATTTGCGCTCCGCCGGCACCACAGCATAAACCATTGGCACGACTGCGTTTCATTTCGGTTAACTCTACATCCAGTTTTTGAATAATTTCTCTTGGAGCTTCGTACACATCATTGGCGCGACCTAAATAACAAGGATCGTGGTATACAATTTTCTTGCCTTTAAATTCTCCTCCCTGTACTTTTAATTTTCCTTCATCTATTAATTGCTGAACCAGTTGGGTGTGATGAATGACTTCATATTTACCGCCCAGTTCAGGATACTCATTTTTAATGGTATTAAAACAATGCGGGCACCCGGTTACAATTTTCTTTACATCATATCCATTCAATACGGTAATATTTTGCATGGCCTGCATTTGAAATAAAAACTCATTGCCTGCACGCTTTGCCGGATCACCGGTACAAGACTCTTCAACTCCCAATACAGCGAAATTTGCGCCAACATGATTTAAAATCCGGACAATTGCTTTTGTTATTTTTTTTGCCCTGTCATCAAAACTGCCTGAACATCCAACCCAAAACAAAATATCCGGTGTTTGTCCTTTTGCAATCATATCCTGCATTGTGGGGACGTTTATTTTTTCGTTACTCATAATGATTTAGTTTTCGTTTATCCAGTTTGCTCTATCAGCAGGGCTAAATTGCCATGGCGCACCGTTATTTTCTAAATTAGTGAACATACCGTTTAATTCATTTGGCGCAGAACTCTGCTCTAACACTAATTGCTGGCGCAGGTCCATAATAATAGCCAGGGGATCTATATTTACAGGGCATTCCTGAACACAGGCATTACACGTATTACAAGCCCAGATCTCTTCAGGTTTAATGTAATCACCTAATAAAGATTTTCCATCGTCTACAAAAGTTCCTTTATTGGCATCTATATTTTTTCCAACTTCTACTAAACGATCTCTTGTATCCATCATTATTTTCCGTGGAGATAATGCTTTACCGGTAATATTTTGAGGGCAAGCTGCAGTACATCTTCCACACTCGGTGCAGGAATAAGCATCCAGTAATTGCTTCCAGTTAAGATCCATCACATCTTTCGCTCCGAATTTAATGTGAGCATTAGGGTCCAATACCGGTTGGTAGGAAGGATCAAAATTAGGTTTTACAACATCCGTTACTTCAAACAAATTTTTAAACTGACCTTTTGCTTTAAGGTTAGAAAAATACGTATTTGGAAACGCCAATAAAATATGAAGGTGTTTTGAAAACGGCAGGTAATTTAAGAAGGCAAATACCATTGCTATATGACCCCACCAGCCAATGCGCTCAATGACATGAAGCGATTCGGTTGATAAGCCTCCAAACACTAAAGGACCAATGTGTTTACTGATGGACAATCTCAAAGAGCCATCACCGAGGTTTTCTGCATGAGAAGCACCTCTCGAATAAAGAACCTCATCGGCACCATTCATCATGAAAATAAAGCAGATCAACGTCAGCTCAGCGATCAGGATTAAATTGGCATCCAGTTTAGGCCAGCCATTTAATTCGCTTTTAACCAAACGGGGTACTTTTAATAAATTTCTGCGTGATAAAAAGGCAATGGTACCAATAAATGCTAATACCGATAATATTTCAATAAAGCTGACAATAAATGTATAAAAGCCTCCTAATGACGCTCTGAAGGCACGATGATGCCCTGTTACACCATCAAATATAATTTCGATGAGCTCAATTTGAGTAATTACAAATGCCGCATATAAAAATAAATGCAAGATTGCCGGAATGGGCCTGGCAAACATTTTCTTTTGTCCTAAAGCCACAAGGCTCATGGTTTTAATACGTTGTCCAATACTGTCAGTAATAGAAATATCTCTACCTAACAAAATATTACGGCGTATTTTTTTTGAGTTAATGAAAAAAAATGTACTGCCTGTAATGAGAAATACAATAAATAGTATAGAAGCTATCATAAGTAAAGTTTAAGGTTTAACAGGAATTTTTTCGTCGTCTTTATGTCTGTCTTTTGAACCAAATACGGAGATGTGTATATAACGTCCCGGACGTGATTTCAGATCCAGTAACAATTTATCCAGATCCGCGCTCGCGTTATTTAAGTTTGTATAAAGCGAATCGTTCTTAATCAATTTACCAATAGTACCATTCCCACTATTGATTTGAGCCATAATAGCATTCAGCTCTTTCAATGTTTTATCAGCATTATCCACAGCACTCTTCAATTGAGATTTGGCAAGGCTGTCAGACATTGAGCTAAAATTTGTAATGATATTATCAATCTTTCCTTTATCGTTATCTAAAACGGCAGCGAGGTTATTTAATTTCGTAAGGATTGATGAAATTTTTGTTTTTTCAGAAGCGATCAGATCATCCAGTTTGTAAGCTGTTTGCTCTAAACTTTGAATCGCTTTTTTAATACTCTCAAACGATTTATCTAAATTGTCGCGTGTTTTATCATTTAAGATAGCGCTTACTACATTCATTACCGAATCCATGGATGAGATCAATCCCTCGGCCTTTTTTTGTAAAGGGGCTAACTGTTTGCTCACTGCTGTTTTAATTCCTTCTTCCGATTCGGCTAACAGAGTATCTCCCGATTGCACAAACGTTGTTTCTTTACTATAAAGAATTTCTACCGCCTTTGAACCCAGTAAATCGGAACTTACAGCGCGGGCAATAGAATGTTTGGGAATCTGCACATCTTCTGTTAAAAGAAATTTTACTAAAACAACATACTTCCCGGTTTTATCCTGAACAAGAGAAATATCATTGATCTGACCAACTTTAAAACCGTTTATTAAAAGGGGGTTAGCTTCTATTAACCCGTCAATTTGAGGATAAACAGCATATAACACATATTTACGATTAAATAAATTACTTCCTTTCAGGTAATTAAACCCATAGATAAATAACCCGATGGCTGCCGTTACAACAACGCCTATTTTTAATTCTTTAGTAATCTTCACAAACAAAAAATTTGAAGTCTCTAAGATATGTATTTTTTATTAAATTATGCATGCATAATGTTATTTCTTTGAGGGAATAAACGCCTTTACAATACCTTGAAACGATGTTACATTAAGGGGGAATTCTAAAAAAACATGTAAAAAACTCAAAAAATACAAGGCTTTCAAACCAATAGAATAGTCGTAAATATATATTGCCACCGAAAAAGCCCATAAGGCCAGTGTTATGCCTAATGCTTTTTTGGGAACCTGGTGCCATTTAATAACAGATGTTTTTGAGAACCAGTTAAGATAATGATACGTGTAGGCAAAAGCGATAAAACGCATGACGATAAACCCGGCGTTGGTATTGAAAATAGTATTTCCTGAGGAGGTAAACTCAGTGGTTAAGCCAAAAAACCGGATCAGGTATTTATTTAACAGGCCAAATAAATTGTAACTGCTTCCCACATATTCAGAAACCTGGTATTGTAATCCCGGCGCTTTGATTATAAAAAAAGAAAAGGCAATAAGCAGTAATGCGATAATGGATAAATACCCCGACAGCGATTTATTTTTTAGAACACCATACAGCATAAATGCCCATGTAAATATAAAAACGTGAATAATGGTAGGCAAAAATATGCCTATCCACATAAAATAGGAACTGCCCGTTTTAGCCACTGCCAGACCAATAAGGGCCAATGTACATAAGGCAGCACGGTATAAATTATCTTTTATAAATACAAAGATACAGGCAAATAATACACCCAGTGCTATAATATTTGGCACCAGGGTTTCTGTTCTTGCAGGCTTTACCATAGAAAAATAAAATACCAGTACACATAAAAAACCTAAAGCCACAAAATCATATTTACCTTTAGTGAAGTAGCTTTTTTTATGAAGCCAGCCAATTTCTGTGAGGTAATGTAAAGGCCCCAAAACAGCATAAGAAAACAAAAATAATTCGAAGGGAAGTATAAACGCCAAAACACAGGAAACCAACATTAACCCAATGTTGATGTAATTGATTTGATCGTTATTAAGGTTAGCGATTTTAAACAAAATGAGAAGTAAAAGTTACACCCAAATATCTGAAAATATAATGGAAAGGTGAAATTTTTGAATAGAGTTCTTAGCTCTTTTTATCATTTTCGAACTGACCCGTTTTTTTATTATACCCATAAGGGCAATGCTTGCACCCATTTTTACAGCAATAACCACGCTTTAAATGGTATTTTTCGGTAAATACCAGGTAACCTTCAGGGCTGTAGTAAAAATCTTCCGGATCTAATTCTTTCTTAAACATTACACTACAAAGGTATTATATTTATAGCTTAATCTGAAATAGGTATTTAATTGCTAAACGATGACCCCATAATTGATTCCCTTAACTATGATGGTTATCATATTTCTATGCTTCGCCTGGATGCATTGCATCCGGAAATTTCAGGAAACAAATGGTTTAAATTAAAATATAATTTACTGGAGGCAAAACGCCGGAAAAAGGATACCATCCTCACGTTTGGCGGAGCATTTTCTAATCACATTGCTGCCACTGCCTTTGCCTGTAATCACGGTCATTTTAAAAGTATCGGCATCATTCGTGGGGAAGAAAATTCTGCAGACAATGCTACCTTATCTCTTGCAAAAAGAAATGGTATGGAACTCAGGTTTGTGAGCAGGGAGGAATATAAACGCAAAAATGATCCGGATTATTTAGAGAAGCTACAAACCGATTTTCCAACGGCATTTATTATTCCGGAAGGGGGAGATAATGTTTATGGACAAAAAGGCTGTGAAGAAATTTTATCGGATGCTACTAAAAAAATGACGCATCTGTTTTGTGCTTATGGTACGGGAACTACGTTTAACGGGATAGCGCACTCGCTAATGCCTCATCAAACCTTAACAGGAATTAATGTCCTTAAATATGAGGCAGAAACCACTTTACCGCAAACGGCTATTTTAAACACTTACCATTTTGGTGGCTATGCCAAACACACTTCTGAATTATTAGATTTTAAAACCTGGTTTGAAACACGCTTTAAAATTGAGTTGGATTACGTGTATACAAGCAAATTATGCTTCGCGGTATTCGATCTGATGAAACAACATACACTTACTAAAACAGATGAAATCTTAATTATTCATACAGGCGGATTACAGGGCAACAAAGGCTATGAGGAACGCTATAACCTGAATCCCAACCGCCAGGTAAAGGATGCCCATGGGTAAACCTGCTTAGGGTCGCGGGCTCCTATGTTTTTCTCAGTCAGCTTTACAAAACCAAAACCAATACCGAGGGTGCTTGTCATTTTTTCACCTCTGCTTCTAAAAATTCCATTCTGTAATTGAAAGCTAAGCCCTTGCAGGCCGCCTAAAACCATATCTGTGCCATAGCGTATTCTTGGCCCAAAATAATATTTTAATTCAGGTTTCAGATCATGGTAATAATTGATATCAATACCTCCAATAAACCCAACACCCCTATTACGTTGAATAGGACTCGAAACTGTAGTGCCTGTATTGGCCGAGCTTGAGTTGGCACTCGCCTGAGCCAATGCACCAAAGGAATCGTACGTTAAACTGAAAGGAAGTGTAACACCTACCGATTTATTGGCAATTAAACGTTCATAGGAAACTGTAAACCTTCCCAAAAGTAATTCGGGAATGTAAAATCCTAAGATATTATCCGGCAATTTTTGTTCTTTTTCCTTCCACTCTTTCATGCGGCGTTCTTTACGCTGCTCTCTCGTTTCAATGATCTCGGTTGGTTGTGCTATCTGGCTTTCTGAACTGAAAATAAAAACATCTCCACTTTTATATTCTGCCAATACAACCTCTGTTTTAGGAATTGTAATTAACGGAGAACCCGGCATGGTATCCCGGTAAGTAATCGTTTTTTCTGAAATAGCCATGATCTTACAGTTGACAAAAGAACCTTTTCTTAAAAATAATTTATCCTGCGAAAAGGATTGAAAGCCTGTGAAAACAAGAAACAAAAAAAGGATATGTGCAAAATAGTTCATGTTCTTTTTAGAATCGATATCCAAAACAATATCCTAAATATACTTTTGGAAGGTAAGATGATTTAATAAGTGCCGGACTATAAGTAGGAACTCCAATAGAGCCGAATATTTTAAAATTAAAATTTGGCGTTACTCTGTATACCCAACCGTTACTAAACATAATAGCAAGCTGCGATCCTTTTTTTACAGTAACAACAGACTGGTTATTGACATAACTAATATCCTCATAATTATAAGACATATATTTTCCCAATAAACCTACAAAATACTGAACACGTTTGGTATTCCTCGGCATAAAATTAATACCAAAACCGGCATCATAATTTTTTTTGGAGTGGTTCCATGAATTTAAAACAGATGCGTTTAATCCTCCCATTTGCGGGTTAAAATTATACCCACCCAAAAACGATAAACATAATCGGCTGTCTAATAACTCCCGATCATACATAAGCGTCACATCGCCATTAGCAAGGGCCAAAGCATTAATAGATAATAAATTTTTGTTCAGATAATATAAATTGAATTGTTTCTTTTTATCGGGAGATTTCGAAGAAGTTGATTCAGTTGTTTTTGGCGAAAAAGCAGGAGCATTATTATTGATGATTTGTGTAGATCCACCGGCAAAACGAATTAACACAACTTCTGCTTTGGAAATAACATAGGTGGGGCCTTCTAAATTCGAAAAATCCTTGTATTTAATGTCCACTGTATTAATCTCCGTTACCTTTGCCTGTATTTTATTTCCACCGGTTGTGTAAAGAATATCCTGTGCATGCCCATTAGCAAGAAACGCCAGGGTAAACAACACACATAGTAACACTCTTTTCATGAAATTTGCTTATTATAATTATAAAAGTATACATTAATAACTGATATAAAAACTCTTTATGATGCTCACACTGAAAACTTGTTGATAGTAAGGTGTTAATACCTTCTTGGGGCGAAAGCAAACTCACAATACAGAAAAAAAATAAATAAAAAAATGATTGTATTAATTGAAAGAAATAGCCTGTAAAAAGGCGAACAACACCAACGAATTAGTTCAGTTGGGAATATTAACCTCTAACTTAATAGTAAGCCATGTAAATTGAAAAAAATAACGTACTCCTCACCCATCCCGAAATAAAAAATGCAACCGCTCTGAATTATATACGTGAGGAATTTCCGTTAAACAGTAACTATAAAACAGATCAAAAAGTTTCGATGGAATCCCATTGGGTCGGAAACTGAATAAATGAAGGATTTTGAGTGTTATCAAACAATCCGGAGTATTTTGAACCCTTAAATAACGATTAGAATTAATCACCTATTTTTCTTACTTTAGCAGACTGATTTAAAGCCATGTTTAAACTAAGAAATTACATTAACGGAGAGTTAAAAGAACCTATTTCCAATCAATATATTGATAACTACGATCCATCACGCGGAGTAGTGTATTCTTTAATTCCTGATAGCGACGAACGGGATGCTGAACAAGCTATTGTTGCTGCAAAAGAAGCATTTAAAACCTGGAGTATTACTCCTAAAGATATTCGTTCAGCCTATCTTTTAAAGATTTCTGCTTTAATTGAAGAACAATTGCACGAACTGGCTGTTGCCGAAAGTTTAGATAACGGAAAACCATTACATCTGGCAAAAACGGTAGATATACCAAGGGCTGCGGCTAATTTCCATTTTTATGGGACAGGTATTTTACATTATGCAGCACATGCACATAGCATGGAAGATACGGCCATCAATTACACCTTGCGTCAACCGGTTGGCGTAGCGGGTTGTATCTCTCCCTGGAATTTACCATTGTATTTATTCAGCTGGAAAATTGCTCCTGCCCTTGCTGCAGGTTGCACCGTAGTGGCAAAACCATCTGAAATTACACCTATGACAGCCTACCTGCTTTCCGAAATTTGTATCAAAGCAGGTTTGCCAAAAGGAGTATTAAATATTGTACATGGTTTCGGCCATAAAGTAGGAAATGCCATTGTGAGCCATAAAGATGTGCCTTTAATTTCCTTTACTGGTGGCACAAAAACAGGCGCCAGCATTGCGAGCATTGCAGCCCCTATGTTTAAAAAATTATCGTTGGAACTGGGAGGGAAAAATCCGAATATCATTTTTGCCGACTGCGATTATGATAAAATGTTATCCACTACTATGTTATCATCCTTTGCTAACCAGGGACAGATCTGCCTTTGCGGCTCAAGGATATTTGTTGAAAGATCCATCTACGAAAAATTTAAAACCGATTTCGTAGCAAAAACACAAAAGCTTGTAGTAGGTGCGCCTATGGATGATAAAACAAAAATAGGAGCCGTTGTTTCAAAATCACATATGGAGAAAATTATCTCTTATATAGAATTAGCAAAAGAAGAAGGTGGAACGATTTTATGTGGAGGTAAACCGCAAACCGTTAGTGGTGAATTTGAAAAAGGATATTATCTGCAACCAACCATTATAGAAGGCCTTGCTTACGATTGCCGCACAAACCAGGAAGAAATTTTTGGGCCGGTAGTTACCATTATGCCTTTTGATAAAGAAGAAGACGTTATGTTATACGCTAACTCTACACAATACGGTTTGGCATCCATGGTATGGACACAGGACATTACCAAAGCAAACCGGGTTGCGATGAATTTGCATACTGGTATTGTATGGGTTAACTGTTGGTTATTAAGAGATTTGAGAACTCCTTTTGGTGGCGTAAAATCATCGGGCGTAGGCAGAGAAGGCGGTTTTGAAGCATTGGACTTCTTTACAGAACCAAAAAACGTGTGTGTTAAATTGAAATAGAACATTGTTTATTCTCCATTGTATTTTGAAAGAACATAAACAAAAAAAATGAACAACTTACAATAGACAAGGGACAGCCTACAACAGACAAGTTACAACAAACAGAAATAAAAAATAATTTAATAGGAAATGTTAGAAAACAGCGGAAGAACGGAATTAACAGCATTAGGAGAGTTTGGATTAATAAACCATTTAACAGAACACGTAGAAATATATAATGCATCCTCCTTAAAAGGAATTGGAGACGATGCGGCAGTTATAAAATATGATACAGAACAATCAACATTGGTATCAACCGATATGTTGGTGGAAGGTGTACATTTTGACCTCACTTACGTTCCCTTAAAACACTTAGGCTACAAAGCAGTAATGGTAAACCTTTCCGACATTTGCGCGATGAACGGTGTTCCAAAACAAATTACGGTAAGTATTGCAGCCTCTAATCGTTTTTCGGTAGAAGCGTTGGAAGAATTATATGCAGGAATGTTATTTGCCTGTAAAAAATACAATGTAGATTTGATTGGGGGCGACACAACCTCTTCTACAAGCGGATTGATTATTAGTGTTACCGCTATCGGCGAAGCAAAAAAAGAAGACATTGTGTACAGAAGCGGAGCTCAGGAAAAAGACCTGTTGTGTGTAAGTGGTGATCTGGGTGGGGCATACATGGGATTACAGGTTTTAGAAAGAGAAAAATTTGTTTTTAAAGATAACCCAAAACTACAACCCGATTTAGTTGGAAATGATTACATCCTTGAACGTCAGCTAAAACCGGAAGCCCGTGTGGATATCATTCAGTTATTTAAAACCCTCGACATAAAACCAACGAGCATGATTGATGTGAGTGATGGCCTGGCATCTGAGTTAATGCATATTTGCACACAATCGGGCGTTGGTTGCGAATTATATGAAGAAAAAATTCCTTTGGATCCTCAAACTTTTGAAAGAGCCAGAGAATTTAGTTTAGACCCAACTGTTTGTGCGTTAAGTGGTGGAGAAGATTATGAATTACTGTTTACTGTCCCCATGACAGAATACGAAAAAATTAAAAACGTTCCTGATTTTACCATCATTGGTCATATTACACCTAAAACAAGCGGATTAAATTTAATTGCCAAAGCCGGTACATCACATCCTATAACGGCACAGGGCTGGAATGCTTTCAAATAATTTAATTAAAAAACCAAATGGATTACCACCGGTAAAGACAGAAAAACATAAGCATAAAAAGAGAATATCGACTTAAACGACAAAACATTAATATTGAAGTAAAACCATCCCATTTTTTAAACCTTTAATTGTATCAGCATGAGTAACGAATCATCCATTGAATCCTCTAAAGCCCCTGAACCTGTTGGGTTATACCCTCACGCAAAACGCGTTGGCAATTTATTATTTTTAAGCGGTGTTGGCCCACGTGAACGAGGTACAAAAAAAATTCCGGGTGTGGAATTAGATGAAAACGGAAATATCAGTTCTTACGATATAGAAGCCCAATGCCACAGTGTGTTCAGAAACATCAAATATATTTTAGAAGACTCGGGAAGCTCATGGGATAAGATCGTGGATGTTCAGGTATTTTTAACCAACATGAAAGATGATTTCCCTAAATACAACAAATTATGGGCTGAGTATTTCAAAGAAAATCCTCCGTGCAGAACAACGATTGAGATCAACTGCCTTCCTACGCCAATAGCCATTGAATTAAAAGTAATTGCTACAATTTAAGAAGTGCAGTAACGTATTAACCACAAAATTAACGATGCCACCCGGGCATCCGTTAAAAGTAGTGGTTTAACATTCCCCTTAATCCTTTTTCAGATCCTGGGAACGATTTCCTGCATAAGTAAATTAGTGCTGTAAAGGTCTTTTCTTAATCATACCACCTTTGGTATCTTTAATGCTATTCATTACTACAAAAGCATTGGGATCAATCGTTTCAATTTCGGTTTTAAGTTTATTCAATTCTAATCGTGTAACAACCGTATAAACAATATCAATATCACTTCCTTCTCCTTTTTTACCAAAGCCTCTTTTACCGCAATACACAGTTACTCCCCTACCCATTGTTTCTATGATCATTCTACGGATTTCTTCGCTATGCGCCGAAATAATGGTAACACCGGTGTATTCTTCGATTCCCTGTATAATAAAATCGAGCGTTTTAGATGCAGCCAGGTAAGTGATCATAGAATACAGGGCCGTTTCAATAGATAAATAATAAGCTGCCGTTGAAAAAATCAGCACGTTAATCGCAATAATAATATCCCCCATCGTGGTACCAAATTTCCGGCTTAAAAAAATGGCCAGTACTTCAGTACCATCAATAACAGAACCTCCTCTAACAGCCAGGCCAATTCCTGATCCCAGGAAGAACCCTCCAAAAATAGCTACTAATAGTTTATCGTGTGTTACTTCCGGAAAATGGAATGAAGACATGCAAATGGCCAAACCGGTAATGGCAAAAGCCGTTTTTATAGCGAATTGTTTTCCTATAATTTTGAACCCTAAAACAATAAACGGAGCATTAACAACAATAATTAAGAGAGATAAAGGGATAGACGTTAATTCAGCTACTAAAAGTGAAATCCCCGTTGCCCCACCGTCGATAAAACTACTGGGAAGTAAAAAGCTTTCGAGTCCGAATGCCGCAGAAAAAATGCCCAATACCATTAAAAAAATATCCTTTAATAATCTAAATCCTAATAACCTTAATTCATGATACCCTTTGGCAATCTCAAATTTAGAGTACGACACTTTCTTCTCGGAATCCTCATGTTTTTCCTTGAGTACGTATTGTATAATTATCCGGTTAAGAAAAGAATTCATAAATAAAAATTGAAAGCAAATACTTTAATTAATGCAATATAATTTAAATTGATGAAAATAGCAAGCTGAATCGACCTCATAGAGATAAGGAAAAGAAATAAAAACACTTTATATTATCACTTTCCCCTGTTTTCAGGCAGCAGGATTGAACATGTTAAACTAAGTGAAAATAATTTCTCAAAATGTAATACAGAAGTAATGGCTGTTCGGTGTTTTTACCTATTTCCTGCAAAAGAATTCCTTTAAACGAAATGCTATAGATATATTACCCTCTACCCCTATTCTTCACGCAGCTTTACCTCTTTTCGACAAAATACCCCGCCATGTTATAATACGGAGAGCTCTCCGGGAAACAAACTAAGGTTTAACAAGGGTTTCAAAGGTATTTGCCCTAAATAGTTCAGTAAAAATTAATTTCTTTTTTGGCTTAATTTTGCACCTCAGCCCTAATATATTTCCTATATTTAACCTTCGAAAATTAAAATTATCAGATCGAAACATATATGGAAAAAGTATTAAAATCATTAGGAATTAAAGACATAAACATTGGCTGTTCTACAGGTAAAAATTATTTTGCCAACGGTGATGTAATTGACTCAATTAGCCCGGTAGACGGAAAATTAATTGCAAAGGTAAAAGTAGGTAATGCTGCCGATTACGAAAAAGTAGTACAAGCTGCTGCGGAAGCGTTTAAAGTATGGCGTAATGTACCGGCTCCAAAACGTGGGGAAATTGTTCGTCAGTATGGAGAAAAATTACGTGCCAAGAAAAACGACTTAGGGAAATTAGTGTCTTATGAAATGGGTAAATCTTTCCAGGAAGGTTTGGGAGAAGTTCAGGAAATGATTGACATCTGCGATTTTGCAGTTGGCGTATCCCGCCAGTTGTATGGTTTAACCATGCACTCCGAAAGAGAAAGCCACAGAATGTATGAACAATGGCATCCATTGGGAATTGTAGGAATTATTTCCGCTTTCAATTTCCCTGTAGCTGTTTGGAACTGGAATACAGCCTTAGCGTGGATTTGTGGAGATGTTTGTATTTGGAAACCATCCAGCAAAGTGCCTTTATGCGCTGTAGCCTGTCATAACATTTGGAATGAAGTAGCTGCTGAAAATAATTTACCCGAAGGTGTTTCCTGTTTATTGGTAAGCCCTGGATCTATTGGTGAAAAAATGTGTGAAGACAGTCGCGTACCGTTAGTATCTGCTACAGGTTCTACACGTGTTGGTAAAATTGTTGGCACTAAAGTAGCCAACCGTTTTGGCCGTTCTATTCTGGAATTAGGTGGTAACAATGCCATCATTATTACACCTAACGCTGATTTACAGGCATGTTTACCGGGAATCGTATTTGGTTCTGTTGGAACAGCAGGACAACGTTGTACATCTACCCGTCGTTTAATTATTCATGAAGATATTTATGAAGATGTAAAACAAAAACTGGTAAGTGCTTATAAACAATTACGCATTGGTGATCCTTTGGATGAAAACAACCATGTTGGCCCGTTAATTGATCAGGGTGCTGTAAAAGATTATTTAGCGTCTATTGAACGCGTAATTGCTGAAGGCGGTAAGATCATTGTACCGGGTGGCGTATTGGAAGGTAAAGGCTATGAAAGCGGCTGCTATGTAAAACCTTGTATTGCAGAAGCCAAAAATGATTTTGAAATTGTACAGCACGAAACATTTGCGCCGATTTTATATATCATGAAATACAAAACGATTGAAGAAGCCATTGAATTACAAAATGGTGTTCCTCAGGGTTTATCATCTTCTATCATGACGATGAATATGCGTGAAGCAGAACAATTCTTATCAACCAATGGTAGCGATTGTGGTATTGCAAACGTAAACATCGGCACAAGCGGTGCTGAAATAGGTGGTGCTTTTGGTGGAGAAAAAGAAACAGGTGGTGGTCGCGAAAGTGGCTCCGACAGCTGGAAAGCATATATGCGTCGCCAAACCAATACCATAAACTACGGAACAAAATTAACCCTCGCTCAGGGTATTAAATTTGATTTTTAATCATTCCAGCAGATATCGCTAATCTCGCGGAACAGAAAAATACAATTTGTTTTTTTCTAAAATATAGTAAATGTATAATCTGTGGAATCAGCGAAATCTGCGGGCAAAAAAAATAATTTAAATAATGACAATAACGCAAAACAAAGTGGTAACGGTAAATTATCATTTATCTTCTCACACTAAAGATGAAGCTCCTGAATTAGTAGAGCAAACCACCAAAGAAAATCCATTCGTATTTATTTTTGGTGTTGGACAATTATTACCTGATTTTGAAAAGAATTTATTAGATAAAAAAGTTGGCGATAAATTTGATTTCAAAGTAACACCTGAAAATGGTTACGGTATTATTGATGAAGACATGATCGCTAAAATCCCTAAAGAAGCATTTCATGTAGATGGGAAATTTGATGAAGAGCGCGTGAAAGAAGGGGAGGAATTAATGATGAATGATGCTGATGGAAACCAGTTAATGGGTTTTGTTTCTGAAATCGGTAACGACTACGTTATTATGGATTTTAACCATCCTTTGGCAGATCATAACTTACACTTTGTTGGTGAAGTAATTGATGTAAGAGAAGCCACTTCTGAAGAATTAGACCATGGTCATGTACATGGCCCAGGCGGACATCACCACCACTAAACAATATTACCATATTAAAAAGCTCTTCGTTATGTACGGAGAGCTTTTTTTGTTATACAGGATTTTACGCTAAATAACAACGCTTGAAAACGGTTTATTCTTTTTGATAGTGTATCATAATAAAGCGGAATTAAACATTTGTCATTCCGAACTTGATTCAGCATCTCCTTTTTTGCCTTTGTCTGGCTGAAGTTTGCACATTATTATGATACACTGATTTCTTTTTCAATTAAACATATCTGTAAATAACATAACCACACGCTACATTTAAAATCATTATTAGTGGAATTCCCCACGTAAACCGAGGTTTTGCTGCTTTATGATACAAGGGTGCCTTCATTCCCAAATAGATGCCCACAGAGCCCAACAGGAAAGCCATAATAAACAATCTGCTCTCCAGGATACGCTGTCCTTTTCGTTTCGATTGGAATTTATCAAAACACATCACTGCATATGCCAAACTATTGATGGCAAGTATATATCCGGTAACTATTTTTTGATGGATCAGCATTCGAATTATGGTAACAAAAAACCCTTCTTTAGCGAAGGGTTTTAGGTGTAGTATCTGTTAAGGAAAGGGATTTATTTTTTTAATGAATCACGAATCTCCATCAATAATTTTTCCTGTGTAGTTGGTTCAAGATCTGCTACCGGAGCAGCCTCTTCTTTTTTCTTCATTCGGTTAATTGCTTTAATTAACATAAACATCACAAACGCAACAATAACGAATTCAATAGTTACTGTAATGAATGTACCATATTTTACAGCTACTTCAGCTGCTGTTTCTTTACCATCTGCACCAACCTGAGACGGCTTTAAAATCCATTTCCACTCATTAAAATCTTTCCCCTGAATCATCCCAACCAATGGCATTACCATTCCGTTAATAAACGCTGTAGTGATTTTGGTGAAAGCAGCTCCCATTACAAAACCTACTGCCAAATCAACTAAGTTGCCTTTCATGGCAAACTCTTTAAATTCTTTTACAAAACTCATAGTAATTGTTTTTTAGTTGTTTTTAGTTTAATTATTTATTATTCGAGAACCTTTAATAATTCGTCCAATTTAGGCGTTAAGATAATCTCTGTTCTTCTGTTTTTCTTTCTCGCCTCTGGTGTTTTAGCCGGATCTAAAGGAAAAAACTCTCCTCTTCCTGCCGATGTAATTCGTTTTGGATCTGTTTTAGAATTCTGTAATAAAATTTTGGTAACCGATGTGGCACGCATCACACTTAAATCCCAATTATCTTTTATTTCTCCCGCACCTTTCATGGGTACATCATCTGTATGACCTTCCACTAATATATTAATATCAGGGTTTTGTTCCAATACCTTTGCCACATTTTTCAATGCTTCTATACCCTTAGGCTGCACATCAGTTTTACCGCTGGCAAATAATAAGGATTCATCCATACTCACATATACCTTCCCGTTTTTTTGAGTAATGGTTAAGCCTTTGTTTTCGAAATTAAATAATGCATCCTGTAATTTCTTTTTCAAATCGGCTGTTGCCTGATCTTTTTTCTTTAACACATCTTCCAACTCATTCACACGGGCTTCCCGTTTTTTCAATTCAGCAGCTAATGCATCCAGATCCTGTTGTTGCTTGTTCAATCTTAACTCCAGGGCTTTTAACTCATCTTCTTTTTTCAATAATTGTTCCTGAGTTAATTGCAATTTTCCACTAAGCGCCGCATTATCTTTTTCCGATCCCACCAGCATACGATTGTATTTATCCAATAACTGATCGTTTACTAAATTTAATTTATCATATTTATTACTTAATAAACGCAAATTATTTCCTATAATAGATGTATCCCTTTGTAAGCCTGCCAATTCTTTAGCTTCCTTAGCCATCTTCTCTTTAGCTTCAGCTAAGGTACTTTCGCATTCCTGGCTTGCTTTTTTTGCAGCAGCAGAAGCCGTTTCACAATTCGCAAGTTTTGCTTCCGTTTCTTCAAGCTTTCTTTGTGGGACACAAGAACTTACTATAATTATAAAAATACACAGGGGTACATAAACTGCTTTCATCTAAAATTGTTTTAAAACAAAAATAAACCTTATAGCAGTAGAAGCGTTGCAGGAATCCACTATTTATTAACAGGCAATGTTTGCTAATTTATTTAACAGGCAGTAACGCTTTCTCGATTCTGGCAGAAATAACATCCCCTAGTTGAGAAAAATACGTATTAATGATTTTGGTGGGGTTATTAACGGTTGCCGGTAAAGCTACCTCAGCAATTCCGGAATTAATCTCCTTTGCATCATAGGTATAAACCGTATAATGCACACAGATTTTGCGGTCGGCGTTTAGGGTCATATCTGCCGGAGAGCTGTTTAAGGATTTTATATCCAGTTCATTAATAAAAAGATAAAGATCGGTTTTATATTTTCCATATAAATAAGGAACCAGGGTAGCATTTTTCAATTTCGCATTCATAAAACGGGCGTCATTCTTGCTCTCTACATTTATCTGCCCTTTATCAATGGTTTTTTCTTCTTTTTCCTTAGTGGGAGCCTTGTAATTAGCCTGATCAGGCACTTTCTGGTATTGATAGCCCAGGTACTGATAAATATTTTGCAGGTCTTTTTTAGTATTAACCGTGTCTTCCAACATATCAACCACCGACATTTTAGGTTTCAGTTTTTTATACAACTGCTCGTTAATACCGTCTCTCATCACGGCTTTAATTTGCTTTGCACTTAACTTGGAATCTTTATTGATCATGAAATCGATCTCACTTAAATACATCCTGCTCTCAAAAGGCACGATCATAATTTTATGCTTTTTTACAGCTTCCCTGGTAGTAGTAGGATTTCCGGAATTAATCGTTTTATCCTGTGCTTGTATATGCATACAAAAAGCACAACAAAAAACACCTAAGATGAGTCGGATGTTATGTTTGAAATTTAACTCTCCCATTTAACTAAATAATATAATGCCGGATTTATAAAAAGTTACCTGAAAAAATGAACAAAGTCATTTAAGTTCGCATACAGCATCAGGATCAATAAGAAGCCCATCCCTACGTATTGCGCGTAAGTCAGCACTTTCACACTTGGCGTTCTTCTTGTAATCATTTCATATAAGGTAAATACAACGTGACCGCCATCTAATGCAGGAATTGGTAATAAATTCATAAACGCCAGTACAATGGATAAGAATGCTGTACGATTCCAAAAATCTTCCCAAACCCATTCCTCTCCAAACATTTTTGCCATGCCTTTAAAGCCACTTAAATGTTTATAGGCACCTGTTTCAGGAGAAAATAATAATTTGAATTGTTTTACATAAAAGCCAAGTTTATCAAACGTCATCGATACGCCTGCAGGAAATGATTCAAAGAATCCGTACGTTTTACGCTCGAACGTTACAGCACCGATTGCTTCCAGATCATCAAATGAACTGGCACCAATTCTTGCTTCCAATTTACCTTCGGGAGATACTTTAACCGGAATAGTCAGTTTTTGCATGTTCCGTTCCACATTTAAAACAATGGTTTTATTTTTAAATTCGCTTAAATGGCTTTTCAACTCATCATAGTATTCAATTTTTATCGAATCATTGATCCCAACAATTTTATCTATTTTCTGAAGATCCACATTTTTATTAATGGACTCTTTAGGGAATTCAAGAAATACAGCCGGTGTGCGAGGGCTTCCAAATCCAAATTTTTCGGAAGTGGCAATCTGGTCAACAAAGTTTTTAGGCAGTGTGATCTCCAGCTTCTCTCCTGCTCTATCCACCTGCACAGTATGCCCTAATAAAATTTCAATCCGTAAATCATCCAAATATTTTAAAGGTTTACCATCCACAGAAATGATCTTATCACCTGTTCTGAATCCAACAGCCATACCCAACGAATCTGAACATTCGATACCACCTTTTAAGCTGCTCATAGGAACTTTCTTTTCGCCCCACATAAACAATACCATCGCATAGATTAAAAATGCCAACAACACATTTACGATAATACCCCCCAACATCACGATTAATCGTTGCCATGCCGGATGTGCTCTGAATTCCCATGGTTCAGCGGGTTTGTTCATTTGCTCTGTATCCAGATTTTCATCTATCATTCCTGCAATTTGTACATAGCCACCCATTGGAAACCAACCTAAACCATATTCTGTATCTCCTATTTTCTTTTTAAAAATGGAAAAATTTAAAACTCCCGGAAGTGGGAATAAAAAATCGAAAAATAAATAGAATTTGTCTACACGTATTTTAAACATTCGTGCAGTAATATAATGTCCAAATTCATGCAACAAAATAAGTAATCCAAGACTGGTTATAAATTGTGCGATATTAATAAAAGTACCCATATATAATTGTAATGCTGTTTTTAAAATTAATCTACGAATATACTAACGAAATGGCAAAGTAACCTCAATAAACTATCCAAAAAAAGGATAAAATCGGGCTAATAAATGATAATAAAGGAGATTTATGCTGTTATTTTCTTAAAAGAGATGTAGCTACGGCCCGTGTTTCGGTATCGCATTCTATATACTGCTCATAAGTTGGGGTTTTCATATAAGCGATTTTTCCTAAACAATTTTCAATCACCTCGCTCATTTCTAAAAAACCGATCTTATCTTCCAGGAAAGCCTGTACTACAATTTCGTTAGCTGCATTTAAAACACAGGGAGCATTACCTCCTCTGTTCATCGTTTCAAACGCCAATCCCAGATTTTTAAAAACAGACATATCCGCTTTTTCAAAAGTGAGTTGGGGATAGTTTAAAAAATCGAAACGCGGGAAATTATTTTTAATCCTTTCAGGATACGCAAAAGCATATTGAATAGGCAATTTCATATCGGGTAAGCCCATTTGCGCTTTTATGCTGCCGTCTGTAAACTGAACCAAACTATGTACAATACTTTGAGGATGTACAATCACATCAATTTGTTCAGGTTGTAAATTAAACAACCACTTTGCTTCAATTACTTCAAGCCCCTTATTCATAAGGCTTGCAGAGTCAATCGTGATCTTGGCACCCATCACCCAGTTTGGGTGTTTAAGAGCCTGTTCTTTTTTCACAGCAGCTAAAAACGACGCATCTTTTCCCCTGAAAGGGCCGCCACTGGCAGTTAAATAAATTTTTTCAATCGGGTTTTCAAATTCACCTGCTAAACATTGAAAAATAGCCGAGTGTTCAGAATCTACCGGATACAGGTTTACTCCATTTTCGTACGCAAGCCTGGTTACGATATCACCCGCCACCACTAAGGTTTCTTTATTAGCAAGCGCAATTTGTTTTTTATATTTAATGGCATTGATCGTAGAAGCGAGGCCGGCATAACCAACAATAGCAGCCAAAACCATATCAACGGTTTCCATTTCTACAATTTGTTCAATTGATTTTGCTCCCGCAAATACTTTTATATCATGCGTAAACAAAGCCTCTTTTACCTGTTGGTATTTGCTCTCATCACCTATTACCACCGCGTTTGGCTTAAACTCTATCGCTTGTTTAATTAAAAGATCTGCATTGGAATGAGCCACTAATACCTCCGCTTCAAAAAGAGAAGGATTATCACGGATAACTTCTAAAGTTTGCGTTCCGATACTTCCTGTACTTCCCATAACGGCAATGCGTTTAGGTGCTTTTTCCTGATTTGGCTCTTGATTCATGAACCGTAAAATTGGCAAAAAAATTAAGATTATGGAAATAATCTTTTAATCGTGATAAAGTACAGGTGCGAATCCCGTAAGGGGTTTATTAATTCGTTAAAAACAAACAATCACGAATAATTTTTGTTACTTCTTTGCGAACTCTGCTAAAAAAAATAACTTTGCATACCCTGCGGTTTAAGTAACCTAAAACTATGAAACAAAAAACAGCTCTATTACTTTTAAATTTAGGAACACCTGATAGTCCGGGTAAATCGGATGTTAGAAAATATTTAACCCAGTTTTTAAATGATGAGCGTGTCATAGATATCCCCTGGGTTTCAAGGACCTTATTGGTTAATGGCGTTATTGTTCCTTTCAGAGCCGGTAATTCCTCTAAATTGTACAAGGCCATCTGGGATGAAAAAACCGGATCGCCCTTATTAAAGCATACTGTTGATCTGCAAAAAAAATTACAGTTAGCCATTGGTGAAACGATTAAAGTAGAAATGGCCATGCGTTACCAAAGCCCTAGTATGGAAAGTGTTTTGAAGCGTATGAAAAAAGAAGGCTACCATAAAATCATTGTATTTCCTTTATTTCCTCATTATGCGTCGAGCAGCACCGGAAGTGCTTTACAACGTTTTATGGAAATAGTAAGTAAATGGTGGGTAATTCCGGAAATAAAAATCATAAGCCAGTATTACGATAACCAGGATTATTTAAATTGTGTAGCCAACCGCGGAAAAAAATATAACATCGCTGATTATGACCATGTTGTTTTCAGTTACCACGGCTTGCCTGAAAGGCAGGTAGACAAAGTATACAACGACGGGTATTTATGTAAAGACCACCATTGTGAAGATGAACTGACCGATACAAATTACTATTGCTATAAAGCAGGTTGCTATCAAACCACAAAAGATATCGTTACAAAATTAAATATTCCTGAAGGTAAATATACAGTCAGTTTCCAAAGTCGTTTAGATGATAAATGGCTGAAACCCTTTAGTGACAAAGTAATAGAAGATCTCGCTAAAAACGGTGCTAAAAACATTTTAGTGTTTTCCCCGGCTTTTACAGCCGATTGCCTGGAAACTATTTATGAAATTGGCACGGAATACCAGGAAATTTTCCACAAACACGGTGGCCATAAAGTACAATTGGTAGAGAGCTTAAACAGTGGCGACGATTGGGTTGACACCATCAGATCTATCATTTCAAAATAGCAGTTATTAAAGCCTTAGCCACATATTTTTCAGAGCATACCTTTGCGGCTCTCTTTAATAACAACGGGCATAGCAATGGCTTTAGCAATAAATTACTGCTTTCCAATAAAACACCTTTTATAACGAGTCAAAACCACAGGTCATCACAGATCTGTTTTTTAAATTATGATTATAAAAACAGGTTAGAATCTTTTGATATCAAACAAACTAATCCTTTAAAATTTCCGGAGATAGTGTTTGTTGAAGTTGAAAAAACAATTGAGCTCCATGAACTCGTTTTTGATAATGAATCCAAACCTCAACAGCCCATTGAGATTAAAGCCACTGTTTCAAAAGAGGAATACGTCAAAAAAGTAACCGCGCTGAAACAACACATTCAACAGGGAAATATTTATGAAATTAATTACTGTATCACGTTTGAAGCACATGCTGTATCTATCGACCCTTTATCACTCTATCAAAAATTAAATGCCATTAGTAATGCTCCCTATGCTGCTCTGGCAAAATTTGATCACCAATATATTATTTCATCGAGTCCTGAATTATTTCTTACCAAAAGAAATAATATGCTCAGTACCAAACCCATTAAGGGAACGGCAAAAAGAGGCTCTACCGTTGAGGAGGATGAACTCATTAAACAACACTTAAAAGTAAACCCGAAAGAGCGCAACGAAAATGTGATGATTGTAGATGTTGCCAGAAACGATTTGTCAAGAATTGCAAAAAGAGCCACCGTAAAGGTAGATGAATTATGCAACATCGAATCCTATCAGCAGGTTCATCAAATGGTAAGCACAGTAAGCTGCGAATTAAAGGACGGTATTTCTTTTCATGATATCATTACGGCTACCTTCCCTATGGCAAGCATGACCGGAGCTCCTAAAATAAGAGCCATGCAACTCATTGATAAATTCGAAACCTATAACCGCGGACCTTATTCAGGAGCATTGGGTTACATCACTGAAAACGGAGATTTCGATTTGAACGTATTAATCAGAAGTATTTTTTATGATGAAGCAAAACATTACCTCAGTTTTACAGTAGGCAGTGCAATCACCGATATGTGCAATCCTGAAGAAGAGTATGAGGAATGCTTATTGAAAGCCAGAGCAATGATTGAAGTGCTTAAATAAATGCCCTCCAACTCAAAAAACTTAATAGTTGGCCTACTCTACAATAAACGGTTGACTGATAATTTCTTTATTCTTATCAAACACATTTAAGATATACGTGGCCTTTGGCAGATCGGAAATATCTATACTGTTGGTATCAGTTATATTTGTGATATGTTTAACCTGCCTGCCCTGCATATCAATAATATTAATAAAAGACGTTGTTGAAACTCTGAAATTTTGAATACTCACATTCAAACTATTGGTAGCAGGGTTGGGAAATAAAGTTAACTGAACCATTGATTTGCCTGTTTCTTTGAAGTTAAGAATCACACTACTCTTCCCATTCGCAAAAACATATTCTCCTGTTTTTAAAGTATCCACTGTAAGAATCCCTGTTTTTGAACCAAGTTTTAATTTTGTATAATTGTTCACTTCATGCCAATCGTCAGCTGCATTTTTTCTGTATAACAAAATCAAACTATCTCCATTAACAGTGGTTAAGCAGGTATCAAGGTAGCTGTTACCTGAAGTTGTTTTGTTACCGTCGTAATTTAACCTCAGTTTACTTACAAATCCATTCGATAAGATCCCATCAATTTTCCAATAATGTTGTGAGTTCAATCTGAAATTATGGCTATTGTTTTTAATCGCATCCGGCTTCGCAAAATTATGTTCTACCCTGATAAAAGACGAATCAATTCCTTTATTGGAAACAATCAACGTGACGTGCGCTAAATTATAAGTAATAGAAGTATTGGTTTTTACCGTTTTATACTCGGAAGTAATCGCATCGCTGATTTTAGAGTCGTTATTAACACCCGTATAAACCGGTTTCACATTTGTTTGCACCGTAAAAGATTGTGCTGCTCCGCTCATGGTAATTGTTTTTATTTCTTTATTCCAGGCCGTATTTAAAAAAGTTAATTCTAATGGCACATTAGAATATAAAGCGAGGGCGCCAAATAATTTTTGTTTTACATACACCACCGATGTATAGGGAGCAGAAGTACCCGTTGTTTTCACCGAATCGATCGAAAAATGAGGCCAACCGCCTGCAAATACCCAATTATTAAAAAAGTCGTTTAAATTTTGTCCTGAAGATACCTGGAGTAAATTTCTGAACTCAGCGCTATTCATGTTTTTATAAGCTTTTTGCTGCAACACATATTTTAAGCCCGTAAAAAAAGCGGCGTCTCCCATATAACTTCTTAAAGTATGCGCTACATCAGCCCCTTTTTTATAGACGTGGTCGCCATAAGTATATTGATGGGGAACTCCCGAAATAGCCCTGAATCCCTTTTCCCGCAGGTGAATAAATTTTACAATATCATCATGAATGGTTTTTACTTCCGATAAATAATTAGAATAACCGTAGGTATATTCTAAAAACATCCGTTCACTGTAACTTGCCATCCCTTCATTCAACCACATATCTTCCTGGGTTTCACAAGTCATGAGATCGCCCCACCAATGATGAGATAACTCATGTGCCATTAATTCCGATTCGTAAGCCAGGTTACCAATGGCCGCCTGCGGATAGGCTATATTTGTAGCATGCTCCATGGCGCCACTACTAAATGGTACTAAACAATACCCTACCCGGTTCCAGGCATAAGGCCCGTAAAAACTTTCGAAACCCAATATGGCATTCGGTAAATGAAGAAATCCGTTTTTAAGAGCCGTAGTATCTGAAGAACGACCTGCCAATACAATGGGTAAAGGTCCATTAGCGGCGTTCACACTCATGTTTACCTGCGCATAATCTGCTACCGCTACAGATGCTAAATAAGATGGGATTTCCTTAACCATCACCCATTGTCGGGTACGTTTACCAACCGAGGTAACATCCGACATCAATAAACCGTTGCAATAAGCAGGTTTAGCAGGGTCTGTGATAATGTTAAATTCATAAGCCGATTTTTCAACAAAATTGTCAAAGCAGGGGAACCATACCCTTCCATAATTATGAGGTTTGGCGCCAAACCCCACACCCAGGTTATAGGCATAATTTCCACTAAACGAAAAACCTCCCCAACCGGCCGGGTCTCCCTGGGGGGCTCCATGGTAATACACCGTTACATTGCTGGTATCTGTTGTGTTTAATGCCATGGGCAGGTTCACCTTAAGCACGGTATCGTTATAGGTATAGGTTAAAAGAGCTGAAGCCTGTTTAACACTATCAATCATCATTTTTAGGAGATCCAGCCTTATTTTAGACTGATTATTCAGTTTTGGAGCAAACCTTACTATAGTATTCCCACTAATTTTTTGGCCTGCAAAGTCCGTAATATCCAGATTAATGGTATATTTAATAACGTCTATTGTATCGCTTCTCAGGTTTTCGGGCGAATAGTACAAGGAGGTGGAAGAAGTGCTTTTATGGTTTTGGCAATTAAGCGTTTGAGACCTTATAGTGCCAAAGTTTACTAAAAATGCAAAATAAAATAGAGCGTAAATACATTTCATTATATAAATTTTAAACTAATTTAATTAAATTTACTTGATTATTAATATATTATATTAGGAGTTCCATAGTAAAATCTAAAAATTGTATTTCTAACCATGAATTTAATTTCTAAAAATGATCTGTTTGATTTGGTAAAGTCACTTTCCAAGTCTGAAAAACGATTTTTAAAATTAAATGCCGCTGCAACCAATTTGCCTGCTAACCTCATTACCTTATTTAATGATATTGAGAATGAACAGGAATTTACAGAGGAAGTTTTTTCGAAAATTAAAAAAACAAAATCTCAATCGGAAGAACTCAGCAGCGATTCGACCGATACGCTTTATAATTTTATTTTGCAATGCCTCCGTTCTTTTCATGCGGATAGCAATGCATCCTTCATTATTAAAGATGAGATCACTAATATTTTAAATCTATTTGATAAAGCGCAGTATAAACAATGCCGCAAAATATTAAATAAACAAAAGCAGGAAGCTTACCGGTTTGAACGGTTTCATTTTATACTGGAATTAATCGGACTTGAAAAATTGCTGATCACCATTGAAACGCAATTCAACATTAAAAACAATACCATTGAAAACCTGGTAAAGGAAAGTCAGGATGTAATTGAAAAAGCACGGAATATGGGCGAATATTCCATACTGTTTTCCACCATTAATTTAATGGCACGCGAAAGTACCAAAGCAAAAACAAATAAAGAATTACAAACTGTTGATGAGTATCTCGAATCTCCTTTATTAAAGCATCATCATGAAACAAAATCAACAAAGGCACTCATCATTTATCATAATTGCAGACTATTATTATTTGCTAAAAAACAGGATAATTTAAAACGGAATAAAGAGTGCCACCTCATCATTGATATTATGAATGGGCATCCTGAAATGATTGAAGAAATGCCTAAACGGTACCTTACAGCCATTAATAACCTGATTAGTATTTGTTATGAAGATAAAAAGTTTAAATCCTGCCATGCATATATAGCTCAGCTGCGAAGTAAAATGAATCTGAAAGCGTTTAACACAACCGATCTGCAATTAAAAATATTTACTTCCACGTTTAATGCAGAACTTATCACTTACACAGATAGCGGACGATTTGAAGAAGCAACCAAAATCATTGATTCCATTGAAAAAGGATTACAGGATTTTAAAGGAAAAATAAACAAAGAGGAAGTGCTTATTTTTTATTACAATATTGCCATTATGCATACCTATGCAGGGGATTTTGACATTGCATTCAAATACATCAGCAGAGTATTATCAGAAGGGGATAAATTACTCCGACAGGATCTGCAATCCTTTGCAAGGATCATAAACATAGGATTGCTGTATGAACTTAATAATTTTAAGCACCTGGCTTATGTTATCGCTTCTTTAAAGATTTACTATAAAACACAAACATCCTTGTTTAAAACAGAGAAACTGATTGTAGATTATATTGAAAAACTATCGGACATAAAAATTAACGGCAAAAAAAACGAAAAAGAAATTTTTATCAATTTCAAAAAGGAACTGGATGCAACCATGAAAGATCCTCACGAAAAAAATGTAAGTTTTTATTTCGACATCGAAACCTACGTAGAATCAAAGATTAAGGGCGTTCCGATGAATGTTTTAATGCAGCAAAAATATTTAAAAGCCTGGCAAAATTAACGACGTAATACATGAAGCCAACCAATCAGTTATTCGACCTTATAAAGTCATTATCTCCGGAAGAGGAAAAAAAATTCACTCTTCTTTCCTCTTTGCAGGCGGGTGATAAAAACTATATTAAGCTGTTTAATTATATACAAAGCCAGGATAATTATGATGAAGATGCCGTAAAGGATCATTTTAAAAAAGAGATCTTTGTACAGCATTTTGCCTCCGAAAAAAATCAATTGCTTCATCACATTTTAAAAAGTCTTCGTTTTCACCGCTACGAAACCATTACCAGCGCCAAGATCGACGAAGACATTAAAAACATTCAGCTCCTCTTCAACAAATCCTTATACAAACAATCGCGTAAGCAATTGAGTGTGATCAAAAAAAGAGCGCACGATTTTGAATTGTTTTACAGTTTACTGGAAATTATTGAACTGGAAAAAGTGTTAATAGATATGGAAGCCCATTTTGGGGACATCAATTATAAAACATTGAATGAATTAATTGAAGAAGAAAACTCTGTCTTCAATAAAATAGAAAACTTTGCTGCATATGAAGTTCAGCTCGCAAAATTAAATACGGTTTCCTCTAAGCTAATGATAGCAAGGAGTAAAGAGGATGTAAAAGAGATCACGGAAGTATTAAAAGCAACCAAACAGATCGCTTCAACCACCGGATTACTGGCCTATAAATCGAAAATCATTTATTTATACACCATTGGCCTGGGCCATCGTTTGTTAAATGAAATGGATGACGTGTACAAAGCATTTTCAGAGCTCATCATTCATATGGAAAATAAACCGGAGATCATTTCTGAAATGCCCGATTATTATATCATTTCACATGGATTTTTAGTGCGGTACTTCGCCATAAAAAAACAATATAATGATGGTTTTAAAATGATTGATAAATTAAAATCTTTATTTCTCAATAAAATTTTTAATGCTACCGATCTGCAAATTGCCATTTTTATTCAATCTTATATTGCCGAAATAACCTTGTATGCCTATATCGGGCAGCATGATAAGGCTAAAAATATTATCCCGTATGTTATTAAGGGCCTGGATAAATACGAAGCCAAAATTAATAACGAGGAACTCGTAAAGATTTACCACACCATTAGCATGGTTTATTTTGGCGTAGGCGAATACAACAAATCCCTAATATGGCTCAATAAAATTATCAATACAAATTACGAAGACCTCAGGCAGGATACCATCCGTATTTCAAAACTGATCAATTTAATTGTTCATTTCGAATTGGGGAACGATGATCTTCTTGCCTACATATACAAATCAACCGTTCGTTTTTTCACACATCAGAAAAAACAATACAGGTTCGAAACGGTTTTTTTAGATTACTTTAAAAAGATTGCCCTCTCTAAAAGAGATAGCAAACAAAAGGAAACCTACATTAAATTTAAGGAAGAATTACAAAGTGTATTTAAAGACAAGTACGAAAAAAATGCCCTGGAGTTTTTCAACTTCTATGCATGGCTCGATTCAAAGATCCATACCATTACATTTGCCGAGGCCATAAAAATTCGCCGACAAAACAATTAAGGAACCTATCCTTTCCAGTTAATAAGGTCTTTACCAATATCGGTTCTGTAATATTTTTGGTCGTATTTAATCGCTTCTGCCGATCTAAAACTTTTATTGACAGCCTCTTCAATACTTTTCCCGAAAGAGGTTACCGCAAACACACGTCCACCGTTGGTTAACACCTGATCCTCTTTTAAAGTAGTACCCGAATGAAATACCTGGCTTTCGGTAACAGCTTCAAATCCTGTAACCACTTTATGTTTTTCATAATCTTCCGGATAGCCACCTGATACTAATACCACTGTAGTTGCCACATCAGCCGTTACACTAAATTGTTTTTCATGCAAGGTTTGAGTTGCCACACCTTGTAGGAGATCCAACAAATCAGATTCTATTCGTGGAATAACCACTTCCGTTTCCGGATCGCCCATACGGCAATTGTATTCAATAACACTTGGTTCGCCATCACAATTCATTAAACCTATAAAAATAAAGCCGCGATAATCGATTCCATCTTTTAATAACCCATTAATGGTTGGCTTCACAATTTTTTCTTCTACCTTTTTAATAAAGGCTTCATCCGCAAAAGGCACAGGGCTCACCGCTCCCATTCCACCCGTATTTAGCCCTTTATCTCCAACCCCAATACGTTTATAATCTTTAGCTGCCGGTAAAATTTTATAGGATTTACCATCTGTTAATACAAAAACAGATAACTCAATTCCTTTTAAAAACTCTTCAATCACAACGGTGTTTCCTGCACTGCCAAACTTCGCATTCAGGATCATATTATTTAATTCACGCTTTGCCTCTTCTTTATCATCCAGGATCAATACCCCTTTACCTGCCGCCAGGCCATCTGCCTTTAAAACATAAGGCGGTGTTAGCGAATCTATAAAAGCAGAAGCTTCCGAAATATTTTCTTTTGTAAAACTCTGGTATTTAGCGGTAGGAACACCATGCCTGAACATAAACTGTTTACTAAAATCTTTACTGCCTTCTAATTGGGCCCCATCTCTTTTAGGGCCAATTACAGGAATTTCCCTTAATACATCATCATTTAAAAAGTAATCGTGAATACCCAAAACCAAAGGATCTTCAGGACCTACCAATACCATATCAATGCCTTTTTCCCACACTAAATTTTTAACCGCCGCAAAATCGGTTGCCGATACATTAACATTAGTCCCGCATTGAGCAGTTCCTGCATTTCCCGGGGCGATATATAAATTTTCGAGTTGTTTACTTTTTGCCAGTTTCCATGCAAAAGCATGCTCTCTTCCTCCTGATCCTAAAATTAATATGTTCATCGTTAAAGTATATTGTATTAATGCCGCAAAAATAAAAAATCCCAACCATTAAGTCGGGATTTAATTATACTATTTTATCTCTTATTATCGTTTTGATTTACTGAAGCTTGAATTTCCTCTTACCCTTGTAGCAGATCGCTGCCTGTTTTGCCTTGCCAATACTCCATCTCTGTATTTTTTAGATTTTGTACGGTTCCTCGTAAACAATTTAGGCTGCTCCCTATTTTGTTTCATCCCGGGTTTGGTTTTTTTATAAGCCCAGGCACTTCCATTTTTATTCCCTTTAAATAATTTTGAGAAAAATCCGCTCTTTTTTCCTCCTTTAGCAAAGGAATCTGCATGACCCCCACTTTTTTTGAAGTGGAAAAAGCCACCGCCACTTCTTTGATTGCGGTGCTCTCTTTTTCTTCCTTGCGCCATAACAGAAGTTGTTGTCCCAAAACAGAACAACAAAACAAGGATTGTAAAAAGTTTAGTAGATAATTTCATTATTACAATATTATACAATTTAAATCATAAATCCCATAGAATCGGGCGTTTAATGCGTTAATAAATTAACAAGATTTTAACAATTTCCAACTTATAACTCACAATCCAGAAAAAATTCAATTTCTAAATATAAAATCAAAACTTCATTTATTTCAATCATATAATGTAGATTCGCAGTAATGACAGCACAGGCATTATCCATTATTGAATTTTTAGCTAAGAGCAAAGGTGAATTAGTTGTTGATGTGAGGGCACCTGTCGAATTTTTAAAAGGTCATATCCCCAATGCTATAAATATACCCCTATTTGAAGATAGTGAACGTGCAGAAATCGGAACCCTTTTTAAGCAGCAAGGTAAAGACACAGCTGTTTCCAGAGGCTTGGAAATCGTTTCCCCTAAAATGGTTCCTTTTGTAAACCAGGTAAAACAACTTTCTAAAAACAAAAAAGTATTTGTGTATTGCTTTAGAGGAGGGATGCGCAGCAATAGCTTTGCATGGCTGATGAATACATCGGGGCTCGATGCCTGCCTGCTAAATGGCGGATATAAAGCATTTAGAAATCACGTGTTGAGTTATTTTGAACAAAAAAAGAAACTGGTTTTACTGGGTGGGAAAACCGGGAGTGGGAAAACAGATGTCTTAACACAACTTTCTCATCTATCGTTTCAAACCATCGACCTTGAAAAGCTGGCTCACCATAAAGGATCTGCCTTTGGATCTATTAACGAATTGAAACAGGATCCACAACAAATTTTTGAAAACAATTTATTCAATGAATTTAAGTTAGCAGATCCCCACAGAATAACGGTTCTGGAAGACGAATCAAAAAATATTGGCTTTAACAAACTACCACACGAACTATGGTTGCAAATGAAACAAGCACCCATTATTAAACTTGAAATACCTTTTGAACTGCGTGTACAGAAACTGGTGGAAGACTATACAACTGTTGATACGGATGCCTTAAAAGAATGTGTTAAAAAGATCACACAACAACTGGGAACACTCAACACAAAATTATGCCTGCAATACCTCGACGAAAAAAAATTAGCGGATGTTGCCCGCTTGTCATTATTGTACTACGATAAAGCCTATGAATTTATCTATGACAATAAAACGCAGCCTATTTATGATTTGCCTTCCGATACCATAGACGCTACTGTAAACGCACAAAAAGTAAAACAGATCATTGACTCTTTAACTTAAAATCATGTCAGTTAAATTAACGCAATATAGTAAAGCATCCGGCTGTGGCTGTAAAATAGCACCTGCCATACTCGACGAAATATTAAACGGCTGTAAACAAGATATTTCTTTTAACCATTTATTGGTTGGAAATGATACGAAAGATGACGCCGCTGTTTTTGAACTAAATGACGGGAACTGTGTAATAAGCACTACCGATTTTTTCACACCTCTTGTAGATGATGCCTTCGACTTCGGAAAAATTTCTGCCTGTAATGCCATAAGCGATATTTATGCCATGGGCGGGAAACCTTTGATGGCTATAGCAATATTGGGATGGCCGGTAGATAAAATTCCTGCTGCCATTGCTCAGCAGGTAATTAAAGGTGCCCAGGAAATATGTACAAAAGCAGGCATTCCTTTAGCCGGAGGGCATAGCGTGGATACACAGGAGCCTCTATTTGGATTAGCTGTAACGGGTATTGTAAAAAAAGAACACATTAAAAAAAACAATACCTTAAAAGAAAATGACATCCTATACCTTACAAAGCCTTTGGGAACAGGCATTTTAAGTACAGCCTTAAAAAGAGGTCTGCTTACTGATTCAGATTATCACCTGCTACTGAATACCACTACCACGTTAAATACGATTGGCGAAACATTAGGAACGCTCCCTTATGTGAACGCCGTAACGGATGTAACAGGCTTTGGTTTTAACGGGCACTTATTAGAAATGTTGAATGGAACTCATTTATCGGCTATCATAAAAAAAGAAGTATTACCGGTAATGGATGCCGCGAAAAATTATGCTCAGCAATTTGTATTTCCTGATAACACCACCCGTAACTATAATGCTCAATCCAATTTTATTGATGGCATGAAAGACCTCGACTTCATCTTATATTGCGACCCTCAAACATCCGGAGGTCTTTTATTTAGTGTAGATCAGGCATACGAAACCGAAATAGACCGCTTGTTGAATACGCAAGGGCAATACTTCGCTAAGGTTGGAACGGTTGTGAACAGAAAAGAAAAAGAAATTATATTTATTTAGAGATTCCCACTAATATTTTTAAGGATTGTTTCCATGATAAATCCCTGGAACGGCAAGCCAGTATAAAGGAAATCAAAAAGCTGGAAGCAATATTTATAATTCCTATAAATATAATTCCTACAAAAACGGTAATAATTAATTTCAAATTATGCTCAGTTCCACTCCCTAAGGCAATACCAAAGTTCCCGGAAGAAATAGTAACATGTCGTATATCAAAAGGAATTCCAATAAACTTACCAATGCTTCCCGACATACCCAACGCAAAACCTAAAAATAAATTACCAAGAATAGCTCCTAAGTTTTTCTCAACAAAAGCTGCCAGTTTTTTTCTTTTTCCAAGCCTGTAATTAGGATCAAAATTGGGATGCTTAATAATGCGTTCGGCAATTTGTGAATACACTACTTTGTTATCGATATAGCCAATGATAATTCCCGATAGAGCCAGGAAAAAGCCCGCAATACAAGCATAAATAAGAGAAGCACTGTAAAAAGGGTGATTTGAATATAAGTGTGATTTTGTTTCTGCCACATCAAAAACAGAGATCTGAAAATAATGATGCAGAATCCACGCAGAAATAAAACACAAAGGCAACACAATAATCAAATTTCCGACAAGGCTTAAAAACTGGCTCCAGATAATTTGCTTAAAAACCGTCCAAGGTTTTACCTCGGCAGCTTCTCCATCCCCAATGCTGGCTGCTATGTAGGACGCCGTCATCGCAGGCTGTTTAGTGGCCAATGTGAAATGAACCAGGTGCATTAACACAAATCCCAAACCATAATTTAATCCGAATAAAAAACCTTCAAAAAATAATGACAAATGAAGATGATGAATCAGGTGCTTGATATAAACTAAAAAAACAACAATCAATCCTCCACCCAATGCTGATGTAAATAGCTTGTAATTATCTTTTCCTGAAAATCCGATGTAATGTTCTCCCTTTTCGGAAGTGTGGCTCACAATGCGGTATGCCAGCATATTGGTATTTTCTTTTACGAAATTCACCACACTATTTTTAGAGTGTTCCGCTCTTACCAATTGAGTAATTAACCTTGAAACAACATTTACTTTGTTACTATACTGCCTGGTAATAAATAACCGTAGTAATAAACGAATACGTTCAATATGCTGTTGGGCCCTTTTTAATAAAAAAGTTAAATGCAAACTGGTGCCTAACGTATCTTTCTGATCCTGGATATCTGCAAAGATCTGCTCGCACCGGTCGATGGTATTTAAAACACCCATTAGTTCTTCCTGGTTTAATTCCAGTGTTTTATCCTCCAAATGTTTCTTCACAAATAAAGACACCTGGCTGTTCAATTGAAAGAAAGGAGAATCATTATCATCGATCTCAGGAAGTTTATTTACCAAATATTGATCAATCCCAATAGCTGTTAAACGATGGCAGAGAATAATGATCGCATTGTAGAGTTGTTGGGATATTTTCTCAGAATGGGATACGAGCTGACTTGTATCAACAAGTGCCAATAAACTGGTCCAGTTAGAAGCATCAATTTTTTCAAGCCATACAGCATCATTTTTTTTAGTAAATAAAAATATAATGAAATGGCTTAATTCATTTTCCGGTAAATTCGGGGGCAAAATTTTGTGTTTGATCCTGCTGTACACTTCCGCGAAAAATTCGCGGTTCGACTGAAGTCCGTAATCCGTAAAAGCATTTACAAAAAATGCATTGTCTAAAACCAGGAATGTAAATTCTGTAAGTTGTTTCTTAAAATCCTCGTCCCTGGATTTTTCATCAATTAAATTTCTAACGGCCACATTAAAAATCACTTCATCAGAAAAAGACATTCTCCTTATCTGGTTCAGAAAGGCTGTTACACGATCGAATTGTTGTTTCGGAAAATCCATAATTATACCTCCGAAAATTAACAGTTTAAAATTATCTTACACTATACCTGCTCATTATTTTTATCCAACTTTTAAACCTCCCTTAATGAGCCCAACATTAACGTTTGTTAACTGAAAACCGGGTAATAATGTTCAAAACGGCGCGTTTTTAGAATTGATAAAATAGTTTATCTTTGTCTTGAAAAATAATAGCCTTAATCCGCTAAAATTCTTCGCTTTTGTTTTAGCATGCGATCATTAAAATTTCAGAAACGCAACCATGAAAATAGTTAAAGGCTCAGGCGTTATTCCCGGTGAATTATTAGCCAAAGTAAACTCTCCTGACGATTTAAAAAAACTTAAAGAAGATCAGTTAGAGGAATTTTGTAAGGAATTACGTCAGTACATTATTGACATCGTTTCTACAAAAGGTGGGCATTTTGGTGCTTCTTTAGGGGTTGTAGAACTTACCACCGCATTACATTACGTATTCAATACACCTTACGATCAGTTGGTATGGGACGTTGGCCACCAGGCTTACGGGCATAAAATTATCACCGGCCGTAAAGATATTTTTCATACAAACCGTATTTATAAAGGCATTAGCGGTTTTCCCAAACGTTCGGAAAGTGAATATGATACCTTTGGTGTTGGACATTCCTCTACGTCTATTGGTGCCGCATTGGGCATGGCCGTGGCCTCCCGTTACAATAAATTAAATGATAAACAACATATTGCTGTTATTGGTGACGGCTCTATGACTGCCGGAATGGCCTTTGAAGCATTGAACCATGCAGGTGTTGAAAATGCCAACCTCCTGGTTATTTTAAATGATAATTGTATGAGCATCGACCCTAACGTAGGTGCTTTAAAAGAATACTTAACAGATATTACAACTTCCCATACTTACAACAAAGCAAAAGACAAGGTATGGGATCTGTTAGGAAAGATCAGCAAATTTGGGCCCAATGCTCAGGAAATTGCCTCCAAGATCGAGAATGCCGTTAAAACCAGTTTGCTAAAACAAAGCAATTTATTCGAATCATTAAAGTTCAGGTATTTTGGTCCTGTTGACGGGCATGATGTAGTTCGTTTAACAAAAGTAATGCAGGACCTGAAAGATATTCCCGGCCCTAAATTATTACACGTTTTAACTCAGAAAGGAAAAGGCTATCCGTTCAGCGAAGCCGGAAACCCAACTGTATGGCACGCTCCGGGTTTATTTAATAAAGATACCGGCGAAATTATTAAAGTAGTTCCAAAAGAACCTCAGCCTCCAAAATACCAGGATGTATTTGGGCATACTATTGTTGAATTGGCCGAGAAAAATCCAAAAATAATGGGTATTACTCCGGCAATGCCTTCCGGCTGCTCATTAAATATTATGATGAAAGCCATGCCTGACAGAGCTTTTGATGTGGGTATTGCCGAACAACATGCGGTTACTTTCAGTGCTGGCCTGGCAACTCAGGGCTTAGTGCCATTCTGCAATATTTATTCTTCATTTATGCAACGCGCCTACGATCAGGTAGTACATGATGTTGCCTTACAAAATTTAAAAGTGGTATTGTGTCTCGACCGTGGCGGCTTGGCCGGTGCAGATGGACCAACACATCACGGAGCCTTTGATATTGCTTATTTCCGTTGCATTCCTAATATGATTGTAAGTGCGCCAATGAATGAAGAAGAACTTCGTGATTTGATGTATACCGCTCAATTGGATGAGGTAACCGGCCCTTTCAGCATTCGTTATCCGAGAGGAAATGGTGTAATGGTGAATTGGAAAACACCTTTCAAAAAAATTGAGATCGGGAAAGGCCGTAAATTAAAAGATGGGAAAGAGATTGCCATTCTTTCGTTGGGGCATCCCGGAAATTTTGCGGCGGAAGCGATTAAAAATCTGGAAGCAGAACATATTCAGGTAGCACATTACGATCTGCGTTTTGCAAAACCATTGGATGAAGCGCTATTGCATGAAGTATTTACCCGCTACAAAAAAGTAATTACCCTTGAAGACGGTACCATTGTTGGTGGCGTGGGAAGTGCTGTACTTGAATTTATGGCTGACTACGGATATCCTTCGCAGGTAAAACGCTTAGGTATTCCTGATAAATTTATTGAACATGGAGAACAAAACGAATTATACGAAGAGTGTGGTTTTTCAGTAGATCAAATACAACAGGAAGTGAAAGACCTCCTAAAAGAAAAAAAAGAGGTTAAACTTGGGTAATGTATGGCTGGTTTTAAAACTAGTGTGCGCATATACTAATTTAACACTTCGACTTAACTATAAACCTTTACTTTAATAATTAATAGGAAAGGGCCTGTAAGAAACACAGGTAAAATCTATAAGATTGAACGTAACCCTTCTATCCTACTATATGGATATTACTTTTTTATTACAGTGAGCTAAATAGCTAATATTAATTAACAGAAATTTTCATTATTCGTGCGGTGATTTCGTTAAATTTGTAGAAAGACCTCCCAATTGCAAAAAGATCAGAACATACTTATTTTAAAGCTCGATGAGTTTATTCGCAAGTATTATAAAAACCAGTTAATAAAAGGGTTGCTCTATACTACCGGATTATTGGTCGCCGCTTTCTTATTTTTAGTAGTAGCTGAGTATTTTGCCGAATTCGGAACAACCACCCGCACCATATTATTCTATTTATTTCTCCTTACAAGTGGTTTTGTATTAACCCGCTATATGGTTATTCCCCTGTTAAAATTAAATAAACTGGGTGCAATAATAAGCTATGAGGAAGCTGCTTCTATTATTGGTTCACACTTCCATTCTATCAATGATAAATTGTTAAACACCTTACAGCTTCAACGCCATTCCGGCTCTATTCTTTCTACTGACCTGTTAACGGCAAGCATCAATCAAAAAATGAATGAGCTGAAACCTATTCCATTTGCATCAGCCATCAATTTAAATGAAAACAGACAATACCTGAAATATGCCTTGCCTCCAATTGCGCTCATGTTATTGGTATTTGTAATAAAGCCAGGAATTATTAAAGATGGTGCAGAACGGATGATTTACCATCAAACCTATTTTGAAAAAATGGCTCCCTTTCAATTTGTAATCAATAACAAATCCCTGGAAGCCATTCAGCAACAAGACTATGTACTCGCATTAAAATTAAATGGGAACGAAATTCCCAATGAAGTATTTATTTCAGTAGATGGAGTGGAACATAAAATGGAAAAAATTGATAACGTTAATTATACCTATACCTTCAAGAACATTCAAAAAAATCAGGACTTTGTATTTAATGCTGCAGGCTATAATTCTAAATCCTATGCTCTTAGTGTGCTTCCAAAACCAATGTTAATGAAGTTCGATATTCAGTTAACCTATCCTGCATATCTCAATAAAAAAAATGAAATGGTTTCAAATGTGGGAGATATGCAGTTACCACAAGGAACAAAAATGCAGTGGGTATTTCATACTAAAAATACGGATAACCTCTTTTTACAGTTTGCTGATACACTGGTTGATATTGACCATTCGGGAGAAAACGAATTTTCTTTTTCAAAACGGATGATGCAGAGCACAACCTATACCATTAAAACACTCAATCATTTCCTGAAACAAAACCCGGACTCCGTAAATTACACTTTAAATATTATTGCTGACCAGATTCCTGTAATTGACGTCAGTGAAAAAACGGATTCCTTAAATCCTAAGAATATTTATTTTTCGGGAACCATCAAAGATGATTACGGATTTACACGTTTAGCTTTTAAATATACCCATTACACACAGGATTCAACAGGTAAGGCACAGGTTAAAAGCGGAGAGCAATTAATGGGTGTAAGCAAACAACAAATCACACAACCTTATTTCTATTTTCTGGATGCCTCCCGTTTTAATGTATTGCCGGGCGACAAGATCGAATATTATTTTGAAGTGTGGGATAATGACGGCGTGAGTGGTGCTAAATCAGCCAAAACACAAACCATGCTTTTTAAAGCGCCCACTGTGGATGAAATAAATCAGGCTACTGATAAAAATAATTCGGAGATAAAAAAAGATTTAGACGATGGTATTAAAAAAGCAAAAGACCTACAAAAAGACATTAACGACCTCAGCAAAAAACTGAACGATAAAAAACAAATGGGTTATGAGGAAAAGAAAAAACTGGAAGATATTTTAAAAAAACAAAACGAGCTTAAAAACAAAATAGAAGAAACCAAACAGGAAAATCAACTTAACAATCAACAACAGGAATCTACACCTCAGGATGAATCACTTCTGGAAAAACAAAAACAATTAGAACAATTGTTTGAAAACATTATGACTCCTGAAATGAAAAAATTATTTGATGAGTTAAATAAGATGCTGGACAAATTAGACAAAAATCAGGTTCAGCAAAAACTGGAGGAATTAAAATTGTCTAATAAAGATATGGAAAAAGAGCTCGACAGAACTCTGGAAGCTTTTAAGCAAATGGAAGTGGAGCAAAAAATGCAACAGGCCATTGATAAATTAGATGAACTGAAAAACAAAGAAGATGCCTTGAAACAAGAGACTGATAAAACCAAAGAGAATCAGGATAAAAAAGATACTAAGAACGAAGGAAATAAAGATCCGAAAAATCAGGATCCGAAAGATAACAAGGATAAAAAAATAGCGGACTCTAAAGATCTGGAGAAAAAACAAAACGAGTTAAATAAAGAATTTGAAGACCTGAAAAAAGACCTGAAAGAAATGCAGGGAAAAAATGCAGCTCTTGAACAGCCTAATGATATTCCTAAAACAGAAGAAAAACAAAATGAAATAAGCAAAGAGATGGAAAAAAGTTCTGAGCAATTAAATCAGAATAACAAAAAAAATGCTTCCAAATCGCAAAAAGAAGCTTCTGATAAAATGCAGGAGATGAAAGAACAAATGCAGCAAGCCATGGATAAGATGGAGAAAGAAGAGCAAGAGGAGGATATGCAAACACTTAGACAGATCTTGGAAAATTTATTGAATTTATCCTTTGCCCAGGAGGACCTCATGGGACAATTATCAAAATTACGTTCTGATAATCCTCAATATTTAAAAATAACCCAAACTCAAAAAAAATTACAGGACGATTCTAAAATCATTGAAGACAGTCTGCTTGCTTTAAGCAAACGTGTTCCCGCTATTAGTGCAACGGTAAACAGGGAAATTTCTTCTATTAACATGAACATGGGAAAAGCGGTTTCTGAATTAGCAGAACGCATGCAGGCTAATGCCCAGATCCGTATGCAATATTCCATGACCTCTATTAATAATTTAGCCTTATTGCTTAATGAATCGTTAGAGCAAATGCAGAAACAGGCAAAGGAAAGTAAAAAGCCAGGAAGCGGAAGTTGTAAAAAACCGGGTTCAGGTAAACCAAAGCCGGGAGAAGGTAAACCAAGTATGCAAAGCATGAAACAAATGCAGCAGAAATTAAATCAGCAGTTGGAAGAGTTAAAAAAACAATTGGAAAAAGGTCAGAAACCGGGAGGACAAAAACCAGGGGATAAACCCGGCCAGAAACCGGGAGGGCAAAAACCAGGCGGACAAGGTATGGGACAGGGGCAACAAGGCCTGATGCCCGGGCAACAAGGACAGCCGGGAATGAGCGAACAATTAGCAAAAATGGCTGCCCAACAGGAAGCTATCAGGAGGCAAATGCAGCAAATGATGGATAAAATTAAAAAAGATGGTGGATCGAACCCCGGGGGTAATTTAACAGATTTGATGGAGCAAACGGAGAAAGACATTGTTAACCGACAAATTACACAGGAAACGATGAAACGCCAACAGGATATTATTACTAAACTTTTAGAAAGCGAAAAAGCTGAGCGGGAGCGCGAGCAGGACGAGCAGCGAAAAAGTAATGAAGCAAAAAATCAAAATTTAAGTAACCCTACACAATTTTTAGAGTATAAAAGACTAAAAGAAAAGGAATTAGAACTGTTAAATACTGTCCCTCCTAGTTTAACACCTTATTACAAACAAAAAGTAAACGAATATTTTAATAGCATGAACAAATGATACCAGCTAAAGGAGAAACATTGGATATTACCTCATCGTTTGATAACATTCGATTGGTAGAGCGATTAGTGGAAGATGTATGCGATGTATTTAATGTGAATGAAGATAGCTACGGGAATATATTAATTGCAGTGACTGAGGCCGTTAATAACGCTATCTACCACGGAAATCAGGGAGA
The DNA here is from genome assembly GCA_963422675.2 of Bacteroidia bacterium. Lineage (GTDB taxonomy): Bacteria > Bacteroidota > Bacteroidia > B-17B0 > Aurantibacillaceae > UBA4416. Next base: position 179,501 of record CAXVYS010000027.1, on the reverse strand, counting down.
TCCTGATAAATACATAAAAATCGGCTTTGATTCGGGTAAAGATAATATCCGTTTCTCAGTGGCAGATGAAGGACATGGGTTTGATTACAACAGCTTACCTGATCCTACAGACCCTTTAAATATTGACAAACCTCACGGACGTGGTGTTTTTTTAATGAAAAACCTGGCCGATAAAGTTGAATTTAATAATAACGGACAAGTCGTTTTATTGACTTTCAATGTAAATTAATGAAGGTTTGTTTTCTATTTATTTTAAGTACTTTCCTGTTTTTTTCGTGTAAGCCCAAAAGCGAGCAATACAATATTAAAGGCCGGCTTATAAATAGCTGCGATAACTCTCCCATTAAAAACGTAAAAATTATAGCCAGGCAAAGTGCAATTCATGCTTTAACGCCGGCAAAAAGTTCTGCAGGCTTTGAAGAATCTGCCACGAGTGATGATAACGGCTCTTTTGAAATTTCATATACTACCGCTCAAAAATCTCCCATCCAATTATTAGAAACAACTCTTAGTGTAGGCACTACTGATTTAGGGGATATTCGCCTTTACTCAAATTCCAAAGTGTATTATAAAGTAAAAGTAAACAATGCCCATACCAATTTGGATACGCTGTTTATAGTGGATATCACCTCCCCCAACACCTATTATAAAATGTACGGGCCGTTTCATGACACGGTAATAGGGATTAAAACTGTTACTGCTGTAAATACATTAGCAAATAATTCCGGATCGATACAACAAACAAATACAACCAATAAAATAGACTCATGGTATAAGATAAACCGTAAAAACTATTCTTATAGCAACGGAGCTTCTATTATGGCGCAAATCTGCCATACTATTCCTGATACACTTACGTTAATCGTTAATTAATATGATCACATTTCAAAATCAAAGCATCTCTTTTAAACTTAAAGAAAAAACCAAACTCAAAAGCTGGATAAAAATCATTACTGAAAAAGAAAAACATATTTTAGGTGATATTAATTATATCTTTTGTAGTGATGACGAGCTATTGGAAATAAATCAAAAACATTTAAATCACAATACGTTTACGGATATTATTACGTTTGATTATACAGAAGCAAAAAAAATAAACAGCGATATTTTTATTAGTATTGACAGGGTTGCCGAAAATGCCGAAAAATTCAAAGTGAGTTTTGATGATGAACTTCACCGGGTTATGATACATGGCATTTTGCATTTATGCGGCTATAAAGATAAAACCAAAGCGGATGCTGAGTTGATGCGTAAAAAAGAAAATGCTTCGTTAAAGCTTTTTAAGTAACATGAAAAATTTGCCTACCTGTTTTTATATCCTGTTTATGTCTTTTTCCATCTATGGATTTGGCCAAAAACAATTACGTGTAAACGGTGAGCCTGTGAATACCAACGCCTGTGCTACAATCAAGGTGTTAAGTCCTGTTCCTAACGGACAAGTTGGTATACGCTGCGATATCAGGGATGCACAAATTATAGATGACTGTATCGAATTAACCGTTGTATATGGCGGTTGTAACGGAAATCTTGAATTGTATACCGATAATAAAATAAGTGATTCCGATTCTAAACTCAATTTAAAACTCGTCTGGCAGGAGCCTTCCTTTTGCAAATCAATGATTTTAGTAAAAGTAACGTTCGATCTAAAGCCTTACAAAGCCTTAGTGAAAGAGAAAACAGCTATGATCAAAATACTGGATACCGATTTTGAATTGTATTATAATTAATTCAATTCGTATTGGATTTTGCTAAGTTTATAATATAACCCCAGATCATTCATAATTAATTCTTTATGAGTTCCGGTTTCAATCACTTCTCCTTTTTGTAATACCACAATTTTATCTGCATTTCGGATGGTAGATAAACGATGGGCAATCACGATAGACGTTCTTCCTACCATTAATTTATCCAATGCATCCTGTACCAGGCGTTCGCTTTCGCTATCCAAGCTACTGGTTGCTTCATCTAAAATTAAAATAGAAGGGTTTTTTAATACAGCTCTCGCAATGGCTACACGCTGACGCTGGCCACCTGATAATTGAATTCCTCTATCACCAACCAGTGTTTCAAATTTATCAGGGAAACTCATAATAAAGTCGTAAGCATTTGCCTGCCTTGCCGCTTCTATCACTTCTTCTTCGGTAGCATTTGGTTTTCCGTATAAAATATTTTCACGGATGGTTCCGCCAAATAATAAAACATCCTGTGGTACAATGGCCATCTGATCGCGCAGTTCGGTTAATTCATAATCAGAAGATCTTTTTCCGTCAATTAAATATTCTCCTGAATTTGGTTCATAAAAACGCAAAGCCAAAGACGCTAAAGTTGATTTACCACTTCCGCTGCTTCCCACGAGGGCAACCGTTTCCCCGGCTTTAACACTAAATGAAATGTTCTTCAATACCTCAAAATCTTTACGGGTAGGATAGGTAAATTGAATGTTTTTAAACTCAAGATCACCTTTTACCCTGTTCAGATTCAGATTATTCCTATGTGCTAAATTGATCTCTTCATGCGTATCATCAATAATATCAAATACCCTGTCGGTTGCACCCAATGCACGTTGTATCGATGCCAACTGTTCCGGTAATCCACCTAACGAACCAGCCACAAACAAAGAAAGCATCATAAATATCCCGAAATTTTCGGATGTCAGTTCACCGGCTTTCATTAACAAAAGCATTTTATATAAAATAAAAAAGATGGAACCAAAAATACACATGATGATAAACGCGAAAAAAGAGCCCCGCATAATACCATATTTAATGCCAAATGCTCTGATGGCTGAGGTTACTTTATCATACTTACTGATCTCCAGTTGCTCATTGGTAAAGGCTTTCACACTGGTGATTCCGGTTAATGCTTCCGACACAATAACACTCGATTCAGAAATTTTATCTTGCAAAGATTTAGAATATTTTCTAATTTTTCTTCCATAAAGAATGGCAACCAACGTTAGTGGTGGAATAATAATAATAAACCATTTAGCCACTTCCCAGGACGTAAAATAAATCAACAAGCCCAAACCACCTATCCCCACAATGGTTTGCCTGATTACTTCTGCAATGCTTACCGTAAAAGCTTCTGAGATCACGTTAATATCTGTAGATAAACGGCTGCTTAAATCTGCCACCTGATTTTTAGAATAAAAACTCATGGGCATACGCACCAGTTTATTAAACGTATCGGTTCGTAAGCCTTTTAATATATTTTCTGTAACTACCGAAAAGGTATATACCCTGCCAAAAGAAACGATGGCCTGAATTACCAATAAAATAAACAATTCGAGGCCTGTGCCGGAAACCATGTCTTTAAAAACATTTGTTGCCATCCCGGTTTGCCCGAGATAACCAAACATCTTACCGGCTACTATAGGAAAATAAAGTCCAACGGCTGCTGTTCCGGTAATAAAAACCATCCCTAATACAAAAACCCACTTACTATTTCCTAAATATTTAAATAAACGGAACGATTTCTTTATATTTTCTTTGGAAAACTTTGCTTTTGGTATTTCGTCCTTAGCTTTGTCTTTTTTGGCCATTTCGCAATAATTTAGGTTGCAAATGTACAGTTTTAACAGACCTCTATTGAAAAAATAGCGATATTTAGAGTTAAAGTTCATAAAAAATTTGCGACTTTATAAAAATCCTTTATCTTTGCAGTCCAAAATTTAAAAACTGAATAACTTTAAATACTTAATATCATGAAACGGACCTTCCAACCATCGCAACGTAAAAGAAGAAACAAACACGGATTCCGCGAGCGTATGTCTTCGCCAAACGGCCGTAGAGTAATTGCTTCTCGTAGATTAAAAGGACGTAAGAAATTAACTGTTTCGAGCGAAAAAACTCACAAATAATAGCTTTCTAAAGCAATTTAGTATCTTTTTAACAAAGCTATCTGTCAACGACGGATGGCTTTTTTGTTATATTTACTATTCTAAATCAACCTTATAATGAGAAGAATAGTACTTATTTTCATAGTATGCCCTTTCCTATTTTTTGCTCAACACTCTATTATTCAGGAGCAAAGCAGCCATTATAAAAATTTCCGGTTCTCCAAAGAAACGCAATGGGACAGTTTAAGTCTCATGGAACAAAGCATTCCTGCGCATTCTAACGCCTCCTTAAAATCAGCTACTACCAATAGCTGTACACTTACTAAAAAAGTATATGGCTGGCATCCTTACTGGGTGGGATCTGTTTACACGAATTACGATTGGAGCCTGTTAAGCGATTTTTGTTATTTTGATTATTCGGTAAGTCCTACCACCGGTAATAACACCAATACCTCGTTTGCATGGGCTACAAGTACCGCTGTTACTGCCGCAAAAACAAACAGCGTCAATATCCATTTTTGTGCTACATTATTTGCAAGCCACTCTACATTTTGGGCAAGCTCTGCCGCGCAGCAAACCTTTATTACCAATGCCATTAATTTATTAAACAGCCGTGGCGGAAACGGTATTAATATTGATTTTGAAGGCATGGGCAGCAGCGATAAAGTTCCTTTTAAGAATTTTATGATTAACCTGTGTAACCAAATGCATACCGCCAATCCTAATTATAAAGTATCTATGGCGTTGTATGCCGTTGACTGGAGCACAAGCTTTGATATTCCGGCTTTAAATGCCGTTGTAGATAATTTTATTATTATGGGTTATGATTATTATTATTCAGGTTCAACTACCGCAGGGCCTGAAGCACCCCTATATAATTTTCAAACAGGATATAATTACACCGTTTCAAAATCCATTACCTATTATTTAAAACAGGGAGCTACCAACGCTAAATTATTATTGGGATTACCATGGTACGGCCGCGAATGGGAAACAGCAGGGAGTACGGCCCCCTCCTCTACTACAGGCAATTTTAGTTCTTCCAGAACTTATGCCTATGTACGAAGCAATCCTACTACCTACTCTGCCGCAAACAAACACTGGGAAAGCAATAGCTTTAATCCGTATTATAGTTACCTGAGTGGTGGAAATAACCGCCAATGCTGGATAGATGATGCTTATAGCTTAGAGCGGAAATTTGATATGGTAAACCAACGTGGGCTTGGAGGTATTGGTATTTGGGCACTTGGTTATGATGATGGCTACCAGGATTACTGGCAGGCATTAAAAAACAAATTTTCCAGTTGTGCCGTGGTTGCCTGTACCGACAGTATTTATGATATGGGTGGCCCCGGAAGAAATTACTACGATAATGAATCTTATGTTTATACAATAGCGCCAACAGGCACCAATAAAGTACGCTTAACGTTTAGCCAGATGGACCTGGAAACCGGGTTCGACTCATTATATATTTTTGATGGCGCTACTACAGCATCTCCTGTATTAGGTGCCTATAGCGGCACCGTTATTCCGGGTATTCTTAATTCTACAGGGCCAAGCCTTACCGTAAAATTTAAATCAGACGGAGCAACTAATAAAGCCGGTTTTAAAGCCATTTGGAATTGCATACAGGATAATACAAGCCCCACCACGCAAATAACAGTACCGGGTGGCTGGATTACTCAAAACTTTACAGTTAATTATACAGATATTGATAATACTGGTGGCACAGGGATTGAAAAAAGTTTTTACCAGCCAAGCTATTACAATGGTATTGAATGGAGGGCGAACGGAAACAGGGGATTCTTTAATGATGATTTTAATACCTCAACACTTCATAGCGACTGGACGAGCCCGGCGGCTTCCGGCACATGGAGCATTAGCGCTAATGCACTTGTACAAACAGATGAAACCAATGCCAATACCAACTTATATGCAGCCGTTACTCAAAGTTTATCTAACAGGTACTTGTATTGTTTTAAAGGAACTATCAGCGGTACAGGAACAAACCGACGGGCGGGTATTTACATTGCCTGTGATAATGCTTCACAAACACAAAGAGGAAATAGTTATATGATTTGGCTTCGTCCCGATCAGAGTGCTGTTGAATTTTATAAATCTGTTGCCAACACCATTGGGTCACCTACCTTTTCGACAAGCTGTATTATCAATCCCAATGTTGTTTACGATTATAAAATCTCTTACGACAGAATCAGCGGAGAAATAAAATTGTGGATCAATAATGCATTTGTTACTTCGTGGACAGATACAAGTCCTTTTGCAAACGGTAATGCGGTTTCTTTTAGAAGCGGGAACAGTAAATTTACAATAGATGATTTTAAAGTATTCCGATCAAGAGCCGCTTCCAATACCATACTCGTTGGAGCCTCTACCACCAACGATCTTCGGAATGAAAACCCGATGCCCTCTGTTTCGTCCGGAAAAATAAGTAGTATTACAAAAGATAATACCGATAACATTTCTTCCATTAGTACGCAACTACTTGATATAGACTGGACACAACCAATCATTGCCAACACAACCATTAAAGACGGTACAGCTGCCGATATTGATACTACTTATACCGGAACACAACTCAACCTTAATTACACAACAGCAAAGGATACCAATTCGGGTGTATCTACCTATTACTATGCAATTGGCACTACTGCAGGCTCACAAAACATCATTGGCTGGACATCAAACGGCTTAACCTTGTCTGCTACAGAAATGCTGACTCTGCAAAACGGTCAAAAATATTTTGTGATGGTGAAAGCTATGAACGGTGCGGGATTGGTAAGCGATAGTGTAGGAAGTGATGGTGTGTTGTATCTGTTTCCAACAGAGATAGCTGAACAGGAAGCCTTACAATCCTTAGCTGTTTATCCTAATCCCGCTCATGATAAAACAGCCATTAGCATCATTAGTAACAAGAACCAGGTAGTATCTTATTATTTAACGGATGCTACAGGAAAAATAATAGAACAAAAAGATTATACCATCCATATAGGAGTTAATAACCTGGTCATTGACTTAAATGATCTCCGGTTAAGTAAAGGAATTTACTTTATTGGTATTACTGCCGATGGAAAAATGATTACTAAAAAAATGATCGTTGAATAAACTGTAAGCCTTCAGTACATCCATTTCAGAGGAACTAACTATTGGATCCGTTTCACCAAAAGCAGCAGAGCTTTGCTCATTACAATGCTGCCTGCACTCATTACCGTTTTTATTTTAAGTTCGGCATAAAAACATTTGCCTACTTTTGTTCCTGTATTCTCTTTTTAAATGAAACGTATTCTTACATGTTTGCTTGTCTTCCTGGGTTTTGTAGCATTATCGCAACAACCCTTCATCAAAAAAATAAATGATGCAAATTATGGGTATGCGTTAAAAGTATTACCTACAAACGATCTTGGCTGGGTGGTATTTTCGCTGGATGGTTTAAAACTTACCAAATTCAATAGCTGTGGCAACATGGTTTGGAGTAAAAAATACACCATACTTAACACAACATACCATGCCGATATAAAAACGACTCCGTCGGGCGGCTTTGTTTTATTGGGTTCTGCAACAACTGGTGCTGCGATTACCTCTATTGATACAACCGGTAATGTGGTATGGAGTAAAGTATTTGAATTAAATAACTATTCACAATACCTGTACACCATTGATGTAGATGCGGCCGGTAATTTAGTTTATGACAGTAATGTATCTGATGATACAGGTACAGGTAATATCAATAATATGCTCTGTAAACTGGATCCGGCAGGGAACGTTATATGGGCCAAAATCTATAACCATGGGGGCATATGGGGCGGTTCCATTTTAACTTCTGATAATGGTATTTTGATGAGAACCGGGGATACATTTATTAAAACGGATAATAACGGCGCTGTGTTATGGACTTCGAAATGCCTTACCGGCTTTTATAATTATTTTGCACCCATAGAGGTAAGCGATGGGTATATTTTTACAAAATACGATCCCTCTGCGGCTACTAAGAATATCTGTTTTTACAAACTGGATTTACAGGGAAATTTAGTATGGGGAGGCGGTAAACTGTCTAATTACGAAGGAGTGCCGCCAACTTTAAAAAGAAAGCAAAATGGCAATATTTTCGGCATCTTTAATTACAATAATTACCCTACAATTGTTGAGTTTGACAAAGACCTGAATGTCATCGCGGAAAATTCATTCAGCTCAAATTTACCGGTCATTAATCTGATGGGTAAAGATGCCTGTTTCACGACAGATCAATTCCCAATTATTGTGGGAAGTGCGACTGACGGGTTAACTATGCCATTTGTGATTAAGACTTCTAAAAAATATGCTATTGATTGTGAAATAAATCCGGTAAGTATCAGTTTCAATCCATCTCCTATTACTCAATCGTTTGACAATACATTTGCGAACTCCATAATTATAACAAGTGGAAACAATACTGCTTCTTCCGTAGATTTCATCAACACCACTATAGATATCTGTGCTATTGCCAACACCCTTATTATTGGTCATGACACGACGATATGCGAAGGAGAAAGCCTCCTGTTAAAAAATAATTCCGGAAACGACTTCGACAATTATCTATGGTCTACAGGTCAAACCACTCCGGGCATTAACGTTCATCTACAGGGTATATACTGGTTAAAAGCATCCAACCATTGCGATAATATTTGGCAAACCGATACATTTAAACTGACTGTTAAACCTGCCGTTGTAGCCCGTTTAGGAGCCGATATCGTTAAATGCGAAAATACCACTCTTCTATTAAGTGCCCCGAATGCCTCTACTTGCAAGTATAGCTGGAGCAATGGGAGTACCAATCACTCCATTGAAGTGGTTGAGGATGGCATCTATTGGCTGACTATAGAAAATGACAATGGCTGTAAATCCACAGATACAATACAGGTGAATCATATTAAATGTGAATGTTCCGTATATCTGCCCAATTCCTTTACTCCCAATGGAGATGGATTAAACGATGTTTTTAAGCCTGTTTACCATTGTGATTTCAAAGAGTATAGCCTACAGATTTTTAACCGTTGGGGTGAGCTCCTTTTTGAAACCAATGATCCCGAAGCAATCTGGAATGGATACTACCATGGGCAGTTGGTGAAAGAAGACATTTACAATTATATTGTAAACTATACGCCGGATATTAAAAATAGTATAAATAGCCGCAGCTCTAAAAAAGGTATCGTAGCCGTTATTTACTAAGCCGGCGATAAACGTAAAATAAACATTATAATTCATCGATCTTTACTTATTTTTATACCCGGAATATTCGCCGGATATTAAACCTGTTTACGATGCTAAAATCCCTGCTTACTTTTTTGATATTTTTTATTATACCTCAGCTTGTTTTTTATATCCCGGTAGTTAACTGCTTTTTTTGAAAAAAATTCTTTTTATAGCCGACCATCGTTTAAACCGTTCTCCCAGCCAGAGGTACAGGTTTGAACAATATCTTAACTACTTTAAAACAGAAGGATTTGACTGGGAGCTCTCTGAGATTATTACTGAAAAAGATGATGCTGTTTTTTATCATCCCGGAAATTATATTCAAAAAACAGGGATCATCTTAAAATCCTTTTACATCCGCTGGAAAGATCTGCGCAGAGCAAAACAATTTGATCTTATTTTTATTCAGCGCGAAGCATTACTAGTTGGCTCTTCTTATTTTGAGAAAAAATTTCATAAGCGTCACAAAGTTATTTTTGATTTTGATGATAGTATCTGGTTACTGGATACATCGCCCGAAAATAAAAAATTTGAATTCCTTAAAAATCCCGATAAAACAAAGATTAATATACAGCACGCACATGCCGTTATTGCCGGAAACAGTTTTTTAGCCGGCTATGCTAAACCCTTCAATCCAAATACGTTTATTATCCCAACCACTATTGATACCGACTTTCATTTGCCAAAACCCGAACTGCGAAACACTTCTAAAATTGTAATTGGTTGGAGCGGAAGTATCAGTACCATTAAGCATTTTGAAATAGCAATTCCCGTTTTAAAACAATTGCAGCAAAAATATCCCGGTAAACTTGAAATTCATGTTATTGGACAAGGTTCTTACTCGCACCCTGAGTTGAATGTGATAAGCAAAAACTGGAGTGCCGAAACGGAAATAGATGACTTAAATTGTTTTGATATTGGCATTATGCCTTTACCTGACGATGAATGGGTAAAAGGAAAATGTGGATTAAAAGGCTTATCATACATGGCTTGCGGAGTAGCTACCGTTATGAGTTTCGTAGGTGTAAATCCGGAAATTATTGAACAGGGCAAAAATGGGTTTTTAGCTTCTAATACCGCAGAATGGGTAGATCATTTGTCACTATTGATCGAAAACAGTGACTTACGGCGCTCTATTGGTATGGCAGGGAGAGAAACCGTGGTTAAAAACTACTCCGTTAATGCTAATAAACATAAGTATCTGGAGGTTTTGAATTCTCTTTAAAAACAGTAAATTTGGGTCATGAATTCTGTTATTAAAAAAGATACCACCCCAAACGAAATTTACGTGAAACGGTGCAAGAATTTTGTTCACCCTATGGGGATTTCTAAAATGCTATTTCAAACAAACATTACTATACATTCTAATAACCAATAATTTTCACTAAAACTGAAACACCTTATTTATGAAAAACACAGCGCTTACACAAAAACACACTTCTTTAGGAGCTAAAATGGTTCCATTTGCAGGATATAATATGCCTGTTTCTTATAGCGGATTAAATGATGAACATGCAACTGTAAGAAACAGTGTTGGTGTATTTGATGTAAGCCATATGGGTGAATTTATTTTAAAAGGAGAAAATGCGCTTAACTTAATTCAAAAAGTAACGAGTAACGATGCTTCTGTTTTAACTGATGGAAAAGCACAATACTCTTGCTTACCAAATAAAGAGGGTGGTATTGTAGACGATTTAATTGTTTACCGTATTGATGAAAAAACCTATATGTTGGTAGTTAATGCATCCAATATCGAGAAAGACTGGAACTGGATTAAGCAAAATGATACCTGGAATGTTGACATGAAAAACATTTCTGAAGATACGTCTTTGCTTGCTATTCAAGGCCCTAAAGCATTAGACACTTTACAAAAATTAACCGATGTTAAACTGGCGGATATTCCTTATTATTCTTTTGCAAAAGGAAAATTTGATGGCATTGATAATGTGGTTATTTCAAACACAGGATACACAGGTGCTGGTGGCTTCGAAATTTATTTTGAAAACCAGCATGCCGAAAAAATATGGAATGATATTTTTGAAGCAGGAAAAGAATTTGGCATTAAACCAATTGGATTAGGAGCCCGTGATACTTTACGTTTAGAAATGGGTTTTTGTCTATACGGAAATGATATTGACGACACAACATCTCCTATTGAAGCCGGTTTAGGATGGATTACAAAATTCACTAAAGATTTCACAAACCGTGCAGCTATTGAAAAACATAAAACAGAAGGTGTTTCTAAAAAATTAGTAGGCTTTGAAATGATCGACCGTGGTATTCCACGTCACGATTACCAAATTGCTGATGCTGAAGGAACTATTATTGGTAGAGTAACTTCCGGAACTCAGTCACCAACCCTAAACCAGGCAATTGGCATGGGTTATGTGAATAAAGATTTTGCTAAGTCTGATTCTGAAATCTTTATTATGATCAGGGATAAAGCGATTAAAGCAAAGGTAACGAAGATGCCGTTTTTGAAAAAATAACTAAACAAGATAAAAGGTTAAAGACCCAAGATAAACTAAATCTTTAATCTTAGTACTCTCATTTTAAACTACTAAAAATGAACATAGAAGTTTGTCATACGCCGCAGGCCTATAGCCTTTTTCATAAAGAAAATGCGATTGTAGTGGTAATTGATATTTTCAGAGCTACGTCCGCTATAGTTACTGCATTTTATAACGGCGTAAGTAAAATGATACCTGTTGCAACGGTTGATGAAGCCAGGGAATACCAGCGTAACGGGTTTTTAGCTGCGGCTGAAAGAGACGGAGAAGTGATTGAAGGATTTGAATTAGGCAATAGCCCTTTTGGTTACATGAACAATAAAGTAAAGGGGAAAACCATTGCTATATCTACTACTAACGGTACGCAGGCTATTGAAGCCAGTAGGAAATGTTCTAAAATTGTGATCGGGAGTTTTTTAAACATTGATGTATTATGCGAATATTTAATGTCTCAAAATAAAGATGTTATTTTATTATGTGCCGGTTGGAAAAATAAATTCAATCTGGAAGATACAGTATTTGCAGGTGCTGTGGTTCATAAATTAACGGCTGATGATTCAAATACTATTGATTGCGACTCCGCTATTGCAGCTAAACATTTATATGAATTGGCCAAGGATGATCTGTTTACATTTTTATCGGATTCGTCTCACCGCAAACGCCTGGCAAAATTAGACCTTGAACGTGATATTAAATATTGTCTTACCTCTAACCAATGTCCTGTAATACCTGTAATGGAAGGTAAATATTTAGTTAAGATGTAATTATGGAAAACCTGTTAAGTATTGGTAAACGTTGCTCTGTTCTTATTAATGAAAAAATTTTCAGTTTAGTAATTATACCTACTCACGAAAAAAGAAAAATCGGCATCTTATTTCTTTGGTTATTCGCCTGGACTGTAAGTGGGCTCATCGTATTAATGAGCTATCCAAAAGTGCCTGAAAATGCCAAAATAGCCATTATTATATGGCTTGCTTTTTGGGCGTATTTCGAATTTAAAATTGTACGTGTATTTATGTGGAAACGCTTTGGCAAAGAAAAACTTTGGGTGAAAAGCGGAACCGTTTTCTACCAACAGGAAATAAACGGCAGAGGTAAAATAAAAGAATACGACATTAATTTAATTTCTGACATTGCTGTTCTTGAAGTGGAAAAAGGAAATTTTTCCGACACGTTTAATCAAAGCTTTTGGGTAAAAGGCGGAGAGCGCATTGAGTTTGTTTGCCAGGGCAAACACATAAAATTCGGGATGCAATTAAATGATGAGGACGCTAACAAAACAGCGGCAGAATTAAAGAAATTTTTAAAGAAATTCTAAACCTTATTCAACCACGTTGTGGTTGTTTAAATTGTTATTATCGAGTTTATTCATATTCAATCCTGAAAGGATTGTGATAGAGAAATAAACAACCTGTAGTTATCTGAAGTATTCGTTTTATACATGTTCTGATCTTTCCTGATAGTATACTTCCGGAATTGCGACACTAAGTAAATAGCCTATAAATAAACTACTAATGGGGAAAGCCTTAGTTTTCAGAAATTAAAGGCTCTTCAGAATCATCGTCCGCTTTTTCCCAGTCTTCAATTTTAAGTTTTCTAAAAAACTCTTCCTCTTCAATTTCCTTTACTTCTCCGGCTTGCAGGCTTCCCAACTCCAGGTCTTCAATAGATGTACGGATCAAGCGTTTACAAGGATGATATACTTCTGCAACCATTTTACGAATCTGATGGTATTTACCTTCTGTTAAAGAAATGCGAATCCATGTCTGAGGAAGGTCTGTTCTAAACTCATGGTCGCGTTTATGAAGATCTGCGGGTTTTTCTATAATATCCACTTCACAGGGCGAGGTTGTATAATAGCCGCCTCCTTTTACACGAATAGAAATCCCGGTTCTTAACTTATGTAACGTTTCGGGAGTCATGATCCTCTCCAGCTGCACCAGGTAAGTACGCTTATGCGGGGTATCACTTTCAAATAATAATTTAGTGACTCTCTTATTGGTAGTAAGAATCAACAGCCCTTCCGAATTATTATCCAAACGGCCAATAGCGTGAATCCCTTCCGGGAACTGATAATCCAGGTCACCCAATAAGTTTACATTATCAGGACTTACAAATTGCGAAACCATTTTGTAAGGCTTATTTATAATAAAATAGCGGCTTGCAGTACTACTCATTTTTCTTGTAACCAAATAATTTAAGCAGTAAGTAAGTGATAACCAATCCTGCAACACCAGCAACTACTGATAATACAGTTGCTCCTACCAAATAAATCCATCCTATATTAATCGCTGTTTTAATAGTTATCGTATGACTAAAACTCAAGTGCACCTGCTGTTTTAATACATACTCACCTGTTTTTACACTTGCATACACAATCAATGGAATCATAGGTGGTACACTAATCTGCGCGGTTAAGCCAACAATTACTTTGTTAAGCTTAAAATAGACGGCCGCTAAAATTGCCAATGCAAACTGAAATCCCCAAAGCGGAACTATTCCAAAAAATATACCCACCCCTACTGAAAGTGCTTTACTTCCAGCGGTTTCGTGAGCTGCAATCACTTCTTCTTTCCATGCTTTTTTAAAATTAGATAAAGTCATTTTACGAATCAGCATTACCGGCTTCCAGAATAAAGCTGCCAATATTACCAGGTAGGCATTTAAAAAACTAATTCGCGTAGAATCAATACTCGGCTTAAAGTGAGACACTCTTTCGCCCTGCGGCGCATAATATACACTTACAGGAACCGATAGCACAGGAATTCCGCGCCACGCAGCTTTAACAATAACTTCTATTTCCAGTTCAAATTTAGTAGTGAACAGCCATATTTTTTTTAAACGCTGTACCGGATATAAACGGTACCCACTTTGTGTATCGGGAACATTGATGCCGGTTTCCAACCAAAACCAAAAATTGCTGAACTTGTTCCCAAACGTACTTTTGTTAGGTACATTTTCTACGGTCATGTTCCTTGCACCAATAATAAGGCTTCCGGGAACTTCTTCCACTTTAGTTAAAAATGTAATAAAGTCTTTCGGAAAATGTTGCCCGTCACTGTCAATACTAATTACATAATTAAACCCCAGTTCAACGGCTTTGGCAAAACCATTTCTTAATCCTTTTCCCTTCCCCTGGTTTACTTCGTGAGTTACTACAACCAGTTGAGGATATTTTGCAATAATCTCTTTTGTTCCATCCGTACAACCATCATTTACAAGAATCACCTCATCACAATATTCCAGGGTAGATAAAATAACTGCTTCTATCGTTTTAGCATTATTATAGGTGGGAATTAACACACAGCATTTAAGCTGTTTAAATTTATGCTTTACAAATAACTTTTGCTCTTCAGTATCAGGTGTAGTTGTCATTTCGGGCATAAAAGTAATCAAATAATAGCATTGAGAAGGTTTAAATTTTTCCCGAAAAAGTTCAGGGATTTTTTTATGTTTGTAACCATCCCTATGAAGACAAAAACGATTATAGCATGCCTGCTTTTGCATCTTTGTTTTCATTCTTTTGCTCAAATCACGCCTAAAACCGAAGAGCCTTCAAAAGAAAAGAAAAAAAGGGAAAAGAAAGAAAAAAAAGAAAAGCCAATCCCGGAAAATATTGAGATTTTCCCTAAAACCTTTTCAATCCGCCCCAGGTATGTTTATCCCCAGGTATTTTTAAACGTAAACAGCCGTTTATTGGGTAAAGGAGATAAGTTCCGGTACAAGCCTGCTATGCCGGGTGTTGTAGGTTTATCCTTAAAAATAAAAAAAGTATATATTTCTTTTGCCATTCAACTCCCTCCCAATAATGCCTTGAAAGAAAAATACGGCACAACAAAATTCAGGAATATCAATCTTAATATTCAGGGGCGCATTGCTCTATGGACCTTATTTTACCGCGACTACAAAGGGTTTTATTTAGACAACTATAAGGATTACTACCCGAACTGGAACCAGGATTCTGCCGGATATCCCAAACATCCTGGGTTACGGATTATTGAAGGAGGTATTAATTTTGGAATCAATTTCAATAAAAATTTCTCCATGAATGCCGCTTTCGCCCAGGGAGAAAGACAGAAAAAAAGTGCAGGTTCTTTTTTAATGGGCATTTCCGAACGCTATCAGCGTATTGAAACAGATACCAGCTTTGTACCGCCCACGCAGGATGTGTATTATCCTAACTTAAGTAAATTTCAATACGGTAATTTTACCAGTACTATTCTTTCGGTTGGGTTTGGTTACCAATTTGTTTACCGGAAATTTCATTGTACTCCTGTTTTAATGGCAGGATCCGGGTTACAAATACAAAGCTACAGGCAAACAGACAGAAAACGGTTCTGGATCAATGCTCCTACCTATGCAAGCTTTAAAGCCCAGCTGGGATATAATGGAAATCATTTTTTTGCAAATATTATTTATGTGTACGAATACAATACCATTCCTCTCAGGGAATCCAGGATTCGCTTATTACATAACTGGTTTGAAGTTGGGGCGGGGTATCGCTTCTAAATAAAAAACCTCCGGTGTTTACCAGAGGTTTTTTATTATTTTTTAAGGTTCTTATTTCTTTTTATCGAATTCGGTTACCTGGTTATCATAACACAAATAATACTTTCCTTTCGGCAAATTATCTATATTGGTTTCTTTTCCAAACCCTTTCTTAACAACCGTTCCAAAGGCATCATATACCTCGAAAGCCGTTTCATAAGAGTATTGTATGGATTTAAGATCTTTACTTACCATGAAAGTTGGTTTTTCTTTCATTGAATTTAAGATAACGGCATTTGATACTTTTGGTGCAATGCCTAAACCTGCTTGTTTAATTCTGAATTTATTTTCGCCACTGTGTGTGGTTACCTGAAAAGAATAATCGTGTGTATCAGGAGTACCAATACCTTGAACTTCTCCAACAAATACCCATTTATTCCATTTGAACTGCTCAATAATATAAGGTAAGGAACCACTTTCATTTTTAGAAGTCCATTTTAAAATATCCGATGGGTTGATATTCATGCTTAACACTTCAAAAGTAGGACGGGGTTTTAAAACTTCAGGATTTAATACCACCGGGATACAATCGCTTTTATGTGAAATTTCAATGGTAACCTTTTCTCCTACTTTAATGTTCATGGCAGCCAAATCAATTTCAAAAGCACTGGAGTTTACTTCATCAGTAGTAATAACTCCGTTTACTTTAATTTCCGTAGCACAAAACCCTACTCCATTACCTCCAAAGGAGTTTTGGATATAAATATTTTTATTTTGGAATTTCCCCTCTACAATCAAAACTCCCGCTTTAGAAAGTAATGCGATGCATGTAAAACAAAAAATTAAAATATGGTTCTTTTTCATTATAAAACAGTTACTGGTACTTACAACAAAAGTAAAACAAAAAATTGGTTATAATTATAAATAATGGCGCATTTTAACAAATAAAAACATCGCTAAAAATATTAACATTATAAAAACAAGTGTCCTTGAAGCTCCCTTAAAGTGAATTTTATCCGAAAGGCTGTCTTTACGGTAAGACCAGGCCATTGCCCCTACGAAAACAACCATAAAACATATTGCAAATACTATTTTTCCGGTTGTCAACATCTTTTAATTAATTTTAAGCCGCAATTTATAATTTTACATTCAATTGATGAAAAAAATTGCGCTCGTTTTATTAATTAGTTATGCAGCTACTGCTTATAGTGGCAAAATTTCTGCTGCCTATAAAGCCTTACGGATTTATGATTATTTTAAGGCAAAGGAACTGTTTTACAGTACTCTTTCAAAAAATCCGGCGGAAGCTTCTTATGGCCTGGCTACTATTTTTCACAGGGCCGATAATCCTTTTTCAAATATTGACAGTGCGGCAAAATATATTGCAAACAGTAAAAAAACCTTTAAAGATACTGTTACTTTATCGGGTTATTTTATTGCTCCCGAAACCATTCATCACTTGATGTATGATATAAGTAACAAAGGATTTAACGCTTATGCAACAACCCGCAACACAACCCATTTGAATCATTTTTTAAGTGCTTTTTATTTTAGTAACGACTCTTTGCTCAATAAGGCCCGTTTATTACGTGATGAGTTATACCTCGGAAATTTTATATCCAGCGAATCAAGTGATAGTGTCACCGTTTTTTTGTTGAATTACCCCGAAAGTGCCCTCTATCAAAAGGCTAAAAGAGTATTTTATGATTACCAGTATTTTGAAAACACCACTCAAAATACGGCGTTTCAATACAAACAGTTTATTACATCTTATTCATCCAACCCAAATATTGCGATGGCCGAATACAAATTGTTTGAGCTCACAAAACAATTACATATAACAGATAGTTTATATACTTTTATTAAACACTACAGCCGCCTTACAACCGACGATGCCTGGAAAATGCTGTATAGTATCTCTGTAAAAAATTACACAAAAAAAGAGTTAAATAATTTTATGGATAATTATCCCGATTATCCTTACAGAAACGATATTGAAAAAGAAATTCTCTTATCGCAGCAGGTAGTATACCCTCTTAAAAACAATAAAGATAAATTCGGCTTTATTGATACATTGGGTAATTGGGTCATTAAGCCTCTTTATGATGATGCCGGGAGTTTTAAGGAAGGGTTTGCGGGAGTTTGTAAAAACGATAGCTGCTTTTACATTAATAAAGAGGGTATGAAAACCTCTGAACTTTATTTTGAAGAAACGGAAGATTATGAAAACGGATTGGCCATCGTAAAAAAACAAAACAATTACTTTTTAATCAATCGCTCCGGACAATTGATCACCAAAGGGTTTCAGGACATTAATCATGCATCGGATAATTTATTTGTATGTAAAAAAGATAATTTATATGGTGCCATTAATATGAAAGGAGAAACCGTTATTCCTTTCACATATAATAAACTAGGAAATTTTAAAAATGGATACGCCTACTATCTTTCCGATAAATATGGATTGGTAGACATCCACAATACTATTTTAAAAGCCCAGTGGGATTGGATCTCTGAAACAGACACCAACAATTTAGTTGTAGTAAAAAAAGCCGCTAAATTTGGTTTAATGCGTTTAAACGAATCTTTACTACTCAATCCTGAATTTGATTACATCAGCCATTGTAAAAATGGAATATACATTCTTGTAAAAGATAATTTATATGGTTTTTATAATGCTATTGAGCAATGTTATGTAACCGCTGTTGAGTATGATTATGATAAATCCTTTGATAATGAGTATTATACCAATGGAAAACAATTTAAATTAATTGAAGAAGAGGAGGTGGGCCTTGTGGATGCGAACGGACGATTTAGCATAGGATTCGGCACTTATACCAATCTGTTTTTTGCTAAAAATGATATTATCAGGATTCAAAAAGGTAAAAAATTCGGGTATGTTGACAGGAAGCTCAAACCTGTTACCGCTATTGAATTTGAAAAGGCCACCGATTTTGAAAACAACACAGCAGTTGTATCAAAAACAGGAACCATGCAATTAATCAATAAATTAGGGAAACCACTCTTTACGCTGAAAGACGGATCAATTGAAAAAACTGAAAACGACCTTTATCAAACAGAACTGAACGGATTATTTGGGTTAATCAGTAACAAAGGAGAACTTTTGTTGAATACTGAATTTACATCGATACAATATATTGGAAGTAATTTATGGAGTTGTGTAAAAAACAATGATCTGTTTTTATATCAATTAAATCATAAAATCCTGATAAGGATTACTCATTAATTTTTGCTTTAGGCAACTGAATAGTAAAGGTAGTTCCTATGTTTTCTTCCGTTTCAAAGGTAATACTACCGGCAAAAGAGATGATGCTGTTTCTTACCATCGCTAATCCTAAACCCGTTCCCATTGTTTTTGTGGTGAAATTTGGAGTGAAAATTTTCGGCCGTAATTCATAAGGAATACCACACCCGTTATCTTTAATTTCTATAACAATATCCTGTTCGGTAGACGCTGCTGTTATTTCTATTTTCCCTTCCCTATTAGGCGAAATAGACTGTTCTGCATTTTTAAGAAGGTTCGTGAAAATCCTTAAGCACTGCTCTCTATCAGCTAATGTAAATAATTGTGGTTCAGTAACCAATACAATTTCACAAGCCGTATTTTGGGTAAACAGGTGCGATACGTTTTCAAGAATTTCCTGCACATTTACTATTTCCAGGTTCGTATTAGGCAATTTGGCGAAATTAGAAAACTCTGTGGCAATGTGTGATAACGTATCTATTTGCTCAATTAAAATCTCTGAAACCCGGTTAACTCTTTCCTTCATATCTTCCGGATTACTTTGTGCAACCCTTTGTAAATGCTGGATATTTAATTTCATAGGCGTTAACGGATTTTTAATTTCATGCGCCACCTGTTTCGCCATTTCTCTCCAGGCGCTTTCTCTTTCCGATTGAGCAAGCAATTCAGAATTTTTTTCGAGCTTGAGTAACATTTTGTTATACTCCTTTACCAAATCACCAATCTCATCATCTGCCTGCCAGTTAATGGATTCATTCTTCATCCCGAATTTGATATTTGAAATTTGCTGCTTGATAATCCTTAAAGGTTTGGTTAATAAATTAGACACCAATAAGGCAATTAAAGTAGCCATTACAAATAAGATCGTGTAAATATTAATAAGAGTAGTTAAATAAGCGGTTAGTTCTTTTTCAAGATCTTTTTGTCGTGCAAAATAAGGGAGATTTATATACCCTAATAACCTGTCGTTCTTATTATAAAAAGGAATGTAAGCCGATTGGTATTTTAAGGATCCTATGCTTTCCTTTTGAGTATAGTTGGCTCTTATTTGTTTGGAGAAATAGCTGTAAGCCTCCGGGTTCATAAATTTGGAAAGTAATCCCTGCTCATAAATAGCGGGTTGAGACGTAGAAAACAACACTCCTCTTTTAGTAAATAAAGAAATATCACTCCCGAATAATAACGCCAGTTTTTTTAATGAATAAGCAGTATAATCTTTATAGGTTGGCTCAAGCTCATTAAGGTCTCCAATATTTTGCTGCAATTCTTTTAAAACAGATCGTGATTTTGAAATCAATTCTTTTTCATTCTTCAACTCAAACTGTGAGTTAACAATCCATATAGTACCAATAACCACTCCTGTTAAAGAAAGTACAATAATGGAAACGAAAATAAACTGAATTCGTGTATTCAACGAACTGATGGTATTGATCCGTTTTATCACCAGAGAATTAAAAGAAACGGCAATGAACACAATCATGGAGAAAAATAAAAACAAATACGAATTAGACGTGAATTTTTGCCAGAACCCAAATTTTTTATCACTGATAATTATTTTAGTATTTTTTTGGTAACTATACTCGTAGTGCGTATACCCTTTATCTGTATTACTAAATGTTTTTTCCAGGAACAAGGGGTATTCGTATTCTCCGTGTGCGCTAAGCAGTTTATTGGATTCATAAACAGCATAAGAAATATCTTTCGACTGGAGCTTACTTTCAATCGATTTATCAAGCAACAAGTCAGGAAAAGCACCGAGGTTTACAGCAACTTTTGGTTCGAGTTGTAAATATAAGCGGTATTCTTTCTCCGAAACTTTATTTACATCGTCAATCTCAATTTTTGCTACATACCTTATAGGTCTTTTATTTTTGTCAATATAATAAAGGTCGTCACATATGGTTTGATAACCATCCTCTTTGATCTGTTTTATAAAGTAATCCTCATTCAGATATATTGGGTCTTCTGACTTGAATACGGGAAGTGAATCGCTCGTGAACAGAGCCATTGTAATTTCATACCTTTCAAAATATCCGCTAAAATTAACCTGTCGGATGCGTTGCTCAATTTGTTCATTACTTAGTGGAAGCAGAGAAAGTAAATTCTTTAATTTTACATCCGTTTTTATGGAATTGATGATCTTCGTAAACTCATTCTCTGCGATTACATCCTGCCGGTCTGTCAAATTCAAGGATAATGCATCGTAGGTTTGTTTTTTATTGAGTTGTTCATATTTACTAAAAAGGGCAAACACAATAAGTGTAGAAACCAATACAATTAAGCCAAGGTTAATGAAATTATACGATGCTTTATATTTTCTTAAAAAATAGGAAATAATGATCAACGGTACTGGCCACAGGTAATCGATATAGCTCAGGTGCAAATAATAAACCAATACGGCAGTTATAATCACTACGAGAAAGAAAAGAAACGTATTAAATGGGGTAAGCCTGTTGTTACCTAATAAACTTATAATGGTTTTTTCTACCACTAAATAAAATGAAAACAGGAGCAACGCTACCGATAGCAAGCCAATTAAGCTTAACCAATTAAAATTAAATAATTCATTAATATTATAAGAAATGGTAGAATTGTTTACCAAACTATCAATTAAAACAGGAATATTAAAGTATAGAAAAACAACAAACACTGTACCGAAAAAAAGCGCTGTTATATTAAAAGCAGTACTCTTGTGGGTAAAATCATAATCCAGTTTATAAATAAATACCGCTACCATAAGAATAAGGAAGCTATTGATAAATACATCTCCCATATAAGAAAAGTAAAAAGAGGACGCATTAGCAAACACATTGGCGTCGTATAAAACATTGTTGTAAAAGATGGCGGGGTATTTAAAATAGATCATTACGGATCTTAACACAAAACAGATAATTGAAAAAACCAATAAGAGCGTAATTTTATTATCAATCTTACGTCTTAATCGTAAAAACAGAAAAAGCAAAAACAGAAAGCCTGAAATAATAGCAAAGAAAATGGCATATACATTAATGGTTTTATTTTTATATAAACCATCGCTGCGGTAAATCTCAAATAATGTTTTTCCGAATTTGGATTTAATAGCCGGATTGGCATAATTAAACTCCGTTTTAAGCTGTGAATTTACAGGTAGTTTGAGCCAGGTGCTAAAATTATTATTGATATAGGAATTTTCAAAATCGTAGGTTGGCTTTATCAAAATAAGTGCCGCGAGCGTACATTTACTATGCGTGCTATCTTTTTGCCTTATACATTCATACCAGCCATTCCGTATCCTGAGAAGCTGTACATTAAAGCGGGAGGTGTCGGCATCAGAATTAATATTCTGTGCTGTTTCACTGGCAAAATAATAATGGTTCGAAATTTTAGCATACGCATAAAGATCTACCGCAGGTTGATTATCCGACCAGAAACACAAACTGTCGTTTTCATAAACATAAATAGCAATCCCTTCATTTTTGTAAAGCTCGGATATATTTCCATCATACTTACTAAAGAGATTTTTAGGAGTGGTTACCTTTAATAATTCGGAAACAAGGCGAAGGTTTTTTTGAGCCGTTTCTTCTTTTGCCTGTAACTTTAACTCAGCGTTTTGAGCAAGTTCGCCTGTAGTGTAATTGTTTGTTTCTGCTATAATAAAAGCCACAAACGCACTAAGCAGAGCACAACCCAGCAATACGTATAAATTTAAAGGGCGCTTAAGCATCATGTTTGACAAGGCAATTTACTCATTTTAACTAATTTTTTTATCTTAAAAATCATTTTTTTGAAGATTTAAGTATATTTGTATAATAACATCTAAATATGGCAAAAAAGACTACAGCAGAGAAAGAACCTGTTTTTAACGAATTAAATAATAGCTTCCGTTTTTTCCCTTTTAAAAACCAAAAAGCACCATACATCATCATCATTTTATTGGGCCTTATTTTTAATTTAACCTCTCTGCATAATGAATATGCCTTAGATGACGGGATTATCATCCACCAAAACGACCACGTTATAAAAGGTGCTCACGGTATTAAGGATATTATGACCAAAGATGCCTACGAAAGTTTTTACCGTAAAATGAACGCCACCGATCAGTTAGCCGGTGGTCGTTACCGTCCTTTATCTGTAGTTAGTTTTGCTCTTGAACAGGAAATTATCGGGATCTACCCAACAGGAAATTACACAGCCTCCGAAGACAAAAACCATAATGGAACCATCGACAAAAATGCGGATCCTTTTAAAGCGGAATATAATAAATACAACGATTTAAATAATAACAATGTTGTGGAAGGCAATGAATGTGTTAATTGCTGGGATACTAATGAAAATGGGAAACAGGACCTTGATAGCGAAGATTTAAACGATGACGGGATTGTTAATGAAGTAGATTGCCAGGTAAAAGATGCTTCCATACGACATGGTGTAAACATCGTAACATTTATTATTGGCGTCATGTTGTTTTATTTATTTTTGAGTACGTGTATTTTCAGCGATTATAAAGATCTGGCCTTTCTTTCGGCTTTATTGTTTTTAATGCATCCCTTACATACAGAGGTAATTGCCAACGTTAAAAGCCGGGATGAAATCTTTTCACTCATCTTTCTATCTCTCACTTTCTTTTATTCCTTTAAGTATACGGATTACGAAAATTACCTGAAAACACCGGGGTTCTTTAGTAATACAAGCGATGAACTTAAAAAGATTTATTTTGTAATTGTAACCATTGTTATTGGCTTCTTCCTGTATTTAATGAGAGCTAGTGGCGTTGCGGTGATGTTACCTTCTATTGTTATTGCAGGCTTAATTTTATACAGGTCCTACTTAACTTTTTTCAAGAATCAACGATACAGCCGAACCGAACTATTACTTTGGGCAGCATTTTCATTCTTCCTTTCTTTATTATCAAAAGAATATGCTGTTACGTTATTAGTATTAATTCCGGTAGCGATGTACATCTTTTACAAAAATGACTTTGAGATCAAACCTTTTTTAATTGCCTTATTCGCATTTGTTTTCTTTTTAGGTTTAGGCTCTGTAGTACTTATCAAATCAGGTTCTGCCGACTATAAAAAATACGCTGTTATCATGAAAGTATTTTCTGTTGGTGTTTTTGTTGCCGGTGCTTATGCCATGTATAAATACTTTAAACAATACTTAAATATATTTCTGGTATTAGTCATTTTCATTGCCTGTATGGCGGCAATGCTTTATATCAAATTCCAATCGGATATGGATCCGAACCCTAACCACAAGCCAAATTTCGGGTACTGGATATTCCCTTTTATTTATCTCTTATTTGGTATTTTTATAGTAGGAAAAACGAACAAGCAAAACAACTTTCATACATTAATGAGTTGGGTGTATTTTGTTACCTTGTTTTACCTGGCCATGCGTTTAGTTGCTGTAAAATTAAAACCGGGTGTACCTGATACGGAAATCTTAAATAATCCTTACTTATTAGCCACGCAAGCTGAACAGTGGGCTACAAAAGTATTTGTACTTTTAAAATACTTTATGCTGTGCTGGTTACCTCACCCCCTATCGTCCGATTACTCATTCAATACTATCGAATTCAGATCATGGACGAGCTGGGATACGATTGTTTCTTTAATCATACATGTAGGCCTTGCCATATTAGGACTTTGGTTGTTTATGAAGAAACACATCCTGGGCTTTGCCATCCTGGTATACTTCGCTTTCTTATTAATGATCGGTAATATCTTAATGGATATTGGTGCTACTATGGGTGAACGTTTATTATTCCACTCTACAATAGGATTTGTCATTGCATTCGCATGGCTGATTCTTAAAGCTTTTGAAAAAATTCCGGAATCAGTATCTCTTACGACCAAGCGTATAGGTTTTCTTGGTTTATTAGGCGTTATGACTTTTTTATACGGTTGCAAAACATGGGAACGTAACTGGGATTGGAAAAACGACATCACCCTTTTCTTAAAAGACGTGGAAACTGTTCCAAATTCTGTATTGGTACTCGGTAATGCCGGAGCACGTTATATCGATCTTTCTGACACGAAGAACTTTGTAAAAAAACGTAAAGAATCTCTTGAAACCGGTATTAAATATTTAAAGCATGCAGTTGAACTTCATCCCCGTTACGTAAACGGTTACTTAAATTTAGGTTTAGGAAGCTACAAATTAGGAAGAGACAGAGATGCCCTTTATTATTGGAAACATGCGGAACAATTGTATCCTAATAACCCTTACTTAAAAAATTACTATATCGTGTTTTATAACGATCTGTTAAACCGTGGCTATCAAAAAGCTCAGAGAGGCCAGTTAGATAGTGCGATTTATGAATTAAGAAAAACACTGATCCTTGATAGATTAAACCCTGAAGGCTTTTATAATTTAGGGGGAGCTTATTATCAAAAAAGAAATTATGATAAAGCGAAATTCTATTGGGAACAATGCTTGAAGATTAACCCTAACCATGCACAGGCAAAAGCGGGATTAGCTACTATTGTTACGGTTACGGTGCCTACGGCTCCGCTACCTCAATAATCATGTTACTGTTTTAAAACAAGAAAGGGAAGATATATATCTTCCCTTTTTTTATGCGCTCTTTTATCGTAACCGGATGTTATCCGAACAACCCGGCAAAAACATCTTCCATTTTTGAAACTGTAATTACCTCAATCGAAAACTGTTTTAAGTCCAGCCCTTTCTGATTATATGAAGAAATATAAATTTTTTCAAAGCCCATTTTCTGCGCTTCTAAAATCCGTTGATCTATCCGGCTTACAGATCGTATTTCTCCCGTTAACCCTACTTCTGCTGCAAAACATACATTTTGTGGAATGGGCAAGTCTTCGTTACTTGATAAAACAGCACATACTAAGGCGAGATCCAATCCGGGATCTTCCACTTTTATCCCGCCGGCAATATTTATAAAGACATCCTTTACTCCTAACCTGAATCCACAACGTTTCTCTAAAACAGCCAACAACATCGAGAGTCTTCTGAGGTCAAACCCGGTGGCCGATCGCTGTGGCGTGCCATAAGCAGCGCTACTCACCAATGCCTGTGTTTCGATTAAAATAGGCCGGTTACCTTCGAGGGTTGCCGCAATAGCTACTCCACTCGTTGGGGTTTCTCTACTCGTAATTAATATTTCCGATGGATTGGTTACCTCTCTTAAACCCGAGCCATGCATTTCATAAATTCCTAATTCGTTGGTGCTTCCAAATCTGTTTTTGGTGGTACGTAATAAACGGTATACATGATTTCTATCTCCTTCAAACTGGAGAACCGTATCCACCATATGCTCCAGCACTTTCGGCCCGGCAAGGCTTCCATCTTTTGTAATATGTCCGATCATAAATACCGGTGTATTAGTTTCCTTGGCAAAACGCAAAAGCTCCGCCGCACACTCTCGTACCTGGCTAACGCTTCCCGGACTGCTCTCTACATAACTGGTATGCAAAGTTTGAATAGAATCAATGATTACCAGTTGTGGTTGCACTTCTTCTATCTGCAAGAAAATATTTTGTGTATTGGTTTCCTGGAGGATAAAACAGTTTTCGGTAGTAATACCAATCCTGTCTGCCCGCATTTTAATTTGCTGTTCACTTTCTTCTCCGCTAACGTATAAAATTTTCAAATGCTTTAATCGCAAAGCCACCTGGAGCATTAAAGTGGATTTTCCTATCCCCGGCTCGCCACCAAACAAGACAAGACTCCCCGGAACAATACCCCCGCCTAAAACACGGGTTAATTCCTTTCCTGCAACAGGAATCCGTGGATATTCCTGAGAACCTACTTCCTGTAATAAAATGGGTTTGTTGGAAGTTCCTTTTTCGTGCTTACCTGAAAAGATCTGGAGCCGGCTGTTTTTTGTATCCTTCTGCACGATCTCTTCCACAATGGTATTCCACTCGCCACAGCTATTACATTTACCGGCCCATTTATCTGATTGCGTACCGCAACTCTGACAGAAATAAGTTGTTTTTGTTTTTGCCACTTTCTCTTTATTTAGTACTTCAAAGGTAAAGTAAGTTATAGCAGTTGATTGCTATAAATTGTAGCTAATTGCACCTGCCTGCTATGCCAGCTTAAGCGTGTTCATTCTCCCTATGTGTTCATAATTCTCTTCCAGCCATGCTGTACAGGCTTTATAGCCAAGGTCTTTCAGGTACATCATAAAATCCCAGGTGGTATTTAATTTAGACGATAAGTTTAAAGCACCCAATTCATTATCAGCACTGATATTATGCAGGTAAACCGGTTTCAATTTTCCATCGAGTGTAATCCCCTGCTCTACCAGTTCCTGTTTAAATTGAATAGACTTTAATTCGAGCATCAACGAAGAGTTAAAACTCAATTCATTCACCCTGTCTTTTATCTCTTCAATACTGGTAGGTACCGTTTTTATATTTTTTGGGTTTATCTGGATCAGTAAAATATCATCTGTGCCATCCGTAAAATCAATCAAAGGCTGCAAGGGTGGATTACCGATATAACCTCCATCCCAGTAATACTCCCCGTCAATTTCAACGGCATCGTACATATAAGGCAAACAGGCCGAAGCAAGGATTGTTTTCGCTGTGATCTCTGAATGGCCAAATACACGGGCCTCACAGGTTTTTACGTTAGTAGCGCAAACAAACAATTTAGGTGGATTTAATTTATGCAGTTCTTTAAAATCAATCACCTCATTCAATATTTTTTCCAGGGGATTATATTGCATGGGGTTTAATTGTTTGGGTGTAAAGTTTTCTGTGGTCATGCTAAACAACCGGTACGTTGGTGAAAAATCCATATTTCCCGGACTCATCATTTTATCGAACCAGCTTGGTTGTAAGGGCGATAATTTTCCTGCTTCCGATATTTTATGCCAGAACTTAACCAGTAAATGTTTTGCCATATTTCTACCGCCTTTTTTTAAGCCGTAAATAGTACACACCCCATTCATAGCGCCTGCGCTCGTTCCACAAACACCATCTATTTCTATCCGATCATCATCCAGTAACCTATCTATCACTCCCCATGTATATGCTCCGTGAGCACCACCCCCCTGTAAGGCTAAATCGATCTTCTTAGTTTCCATGATCAACAAAATATTTATTTAAAAGTAGCAATAAATATTCATTATGCTAACGCCTTATTAATTTGCTAAAATCAGCTGACAGCCCACTAAAACCTATTAGTACAGCACATTCTTAAATACGTTGAAATGACATATGCATTAGTCGTTAAACAGAACTAATTCAACGAAAGAAAGTAAAGTTAAAATAAAGAAATGGTGTTATTAATATTCGATATCCAAATCAAATCTTTTCTTTAATTCCAGTAAAGCCGGATTTTTTTCCGCCATCAGTTTAAATTTATCCTGCGGTTTATAGGCTTTTACCTCTCCTGTAAGCTCCGATACTTTAATATCCAGTTGCGTTTGCCTGTTGCTCAATATTTTCCGTAAATCATCCAGCATATCCTGCTTAATGTCCGTTAACATTTCGCGTTGAACCTCATTACTTAATATGATCAAAACGGTTGATCCTTCCAGGGTTATTTTACTGGATGTTAATGTTGCATATAATTGCTTGCTTCCCGCTTTGGATTTTTCTTCTGCAAATTGTTTTACAGCATCTTCCACTCTTTGAATGGTTAGCTCAACATCAATGCCCACATTCTGTGTAACATCAATAGCTTCAACCGCAATTGCCTGGGCTTGTTTGGCATTATCCTGTAATAAAAACTGTGATTTAATTTTTAATTCGCTAAACCCTACAACAGGTTTACTACTTGTTTGAATAATAGGTTGAGCCGAAAATTTAGCAGGAGTAGCTTGTGGCAGAGTTTTTTGTTCACCCTGATTTTCAAAGCCTGTTGCTAACTCATCTTTTTTTTTTCCGCATCCTGAGATGCGGCATTTAAATAACTGATTTGCATTAAGGCCATTTCCACCTGCAATCGCTGGTTTTTAGCGGACTTATAATGAATATCACATTTATTAATAATGGCCAAAGACTTTAAAAGAAATGGGATGGCACATAATTGAGCCTGTTGGGAGAATCGTTGTTTTAAATTTTCACTTACTTCTAAAAGCTGAACGGTGTACTGATCTTTACTCACCAATAAATTACGTAAGTGCTCGCCGAAACCAATAATAAAATTATGGCCGTCGAATCCCTTTTTCAGAATATCATCAAAAGTTACCATTACTTCTGGTAATCTCCCGTTTAGAGCAGCATCCGTTAATTTAAAATAATAATCGTAATCAAGTACATGTAAATTTTCTACGACAGCCTTATAGGTTAAATGATTTCCTGTAAAGGTTACCATCTGATCAAAAATAGAACAGGCATCCCGTAAACCACCGTCTGCTTTCTGAGAGATCACACTTAGTGCTTCCGGTTCAAAAGTAATATGTTCGCTGTTTGCAATGTGTACCAGTTGTTCTGTAATATCTTCCGCTTTAATACGGTTAAAGCTAAACACCTGGCAACGCGATAAAATAGTAGGAATGATTTTATGTTTTTCGGTAGTAGCTAAAATAAATTTAGCATGCTTAGGCGGTTCCTCCAGCGTTTTTAAAAACGCATTAAAAGCTGCGTTAGATAACATATGAACTTCATCTATCACATACACTTTGTAATCGCCTAACTGTGGTGCAAACCGAACCTGATCTACTAAATTTCTGATATCCTCTACAGAGTTATTGGACGCCGCATCCAGCTCATATACATTTAACGAAGCTCCAGAATCAAACGACACACAGGATTCACAGGCATCACATGCTTCTCCTTCAGCTGTAAGATCTGTACAGTTGATCGTTTTAGCGAAAATACGTGCGCAGGTTGTTTTACCTACACCTCGTGGCCCGCAAAACAAATAAGCCTGTGCAATTTTACCGTTCTTAATCGCCTGCTTTAATGTATTGGTAATATGGCTCTGCCCAACAACTGTATTAAAGTGTTGGGGGCGATACTTACGAGCTGATACAATAAAATTATCCATGAATTAAGAGGCTTAAAGTTAACACTTATATCTCCATAAAAAAGGTTAAATTATTAACTGTGTGTGAATAAGTATATATATTTGGTTTGAGCTAACCCAAATCGTATTTTTTTGAAAAAATATATCCATATTATTTTTCTCTTTACAGGTATTTTTTCTTTTCAGAGTTATAGCCAAAGTATTATCAAAGGTGTTGTTACCGAGCCAGATAGCATCACTCCCATGCCTTTTGTATATGTAATTAATGCAGAATCAGGCCAGGGACAAATGAGTGATGGAAATGGCAAGTTTACCGTGTTAGCAAACGATAAAGATTCCATTATCTTTTCATTTGTTGGATACCTCCGTTTAAAAATTCCTGCGTCCAAACTCTTTACCTCTGTTTATAAACAATCGAAAGTAGTAATGGTTGAAACCGAATACAAATTGAACCAGGTGGTAGTAAGTGATTTTAAATTAAAACCTTACGAAAAAGATTATATGAAGCGGGTAATTCAGGGCTCCAAAACAACGGCTATCAATGCGATTCAAAGCCCTATCAGTGCACTATATATGCAGTTTAGTCAAAAAGGGCGCGAACAACGAAAGCTAGCTAAAATATTTGAAGATATTTTCATCAAAGAAGAAGTCGCTAAAAAATTCAATGCGGAAACGCTTCGTAAACTAACAGGAAATGACTCTATCGACTTTGAAAAATTCAGAAAATACTGCTATTACCTGAGCGATGATTTTATTCTCACACATGATGGCTACGATCTTTACAGTCGTGTAATGGATTGCTATAAAAGGTGGAAAGAAGAAGGACGGTAATTATTCTGAAATAATTTTTTCTATCGCTTTTGGAAAATATTCCATTTCCAGTTTTTTGATTTTTGAAAGCAATGTCTCCGCCGTATCCGTTTCATCTACTTCACACTTGGCCTGAAGAATAATTGCTCCCTTATCATACTCCTCATTCACATAATGAATCGTAATTCCACTCTCTTTCTCTTTTTGCTCAATAACCGCTCTGTGTACATTCATACCGTACATTCCCTTACCACCAAACTTTGGTAATAAAGCAGGATGCAAATTAATAATCCGGTTAGGGAAAGCTTTAATAAATTGTTCAGGAATTTTTAATAAAAAACCGGCTAAAACAATAAAATCAATTTCTTCTGTTTTTAAAAATTCTATGATTTGCGAAGTATACTCGTACAGTGCTGTTTTACTGATGATTTGAACATTTTTTTTATGTTTTTCTGCTCTTTTAACAATCCCCGCCGTATCTACATTCGTTACAACTAATTTTATTTTTATTCTTTTATCATTATTAAAATGCGTGAATATATTTTCAGCATTCGTTCCTTCTCCTGAAGCAAATATGGCAACATTTTTCATTGCCACGAAAGTACAATTTTATAAATAAAAAAAGCCCTCCTATAGAGGGCTTTTAAAATAAGATTGTACGATTAATTAGACCTTAGTACGGTCACGTGTCCTATATAAGGGTGTTTGTTCCCTTGTATGTCATACACCAGTAATTTATAGACGTATACTCCTTGTTCAGCTAACTTAGCCCCTTTTACAGAACCATCCCATCCTTTACGGAAGTTATTGCTACTGAAAATATTCTCACCCCATCTATCAAAAATATCCATGCGGTAATTATCCTCATTAATCCCCACACCCGCAGGCTGGAAGAAATCATTCAGATTATTTGCATCCGGTGTAAAGCAGTTAGGAATGTATAATACGAAGTCAGGAGTAATTTCCACCACTTCATTGGCTTCATCTGTACAACCATAAATAGAAGTTACAACCAGGTTAACCGTATAGGTTCCAACATAGCCGTACGTATGTGTGCTGTTAAACAACATAGAAAAATTTGAACTTCCGGAGGCTGTAGGATCTCCAAAATTCCAGGCATAGGTATTTCCTCCCGAAGACGTGTTCGTAAATGCGATCGTTGGATCTAAAATACTGGCACTTTGAGGTGTTGGAAAAAAAGATGCTTTTGGTTTTGGATGTATCACCACATATTTTGGTTTTACAACAGTGGCCACACAACCATTGCTACTGGTAATTTGTAACCTTATAGAAAGTGTATCTGCACCGGGAGCCGTATAGGTAACAGGATTTGTTGTTCCTATAAGATCTTTCGGATCATGGTACCATACATATGTATCGGTTGCGGAATTTGACGTTGCAGAAAACGTGATGTTGGCCGGTGCACAGGCAGCTAAAGTACTTGCCGTAAAATTACCTGTTGGCAGTGGGTTAACATTGATAGTAAAAGTGGCAGTAGCCATTGGGCTAGTACAGCCATCGTTGAGGGTCACGGTGTACTGGTTAGGATTAGTCGGATAATTAGCCGTTACATTAAGGGTGCTCGTTGGAGCGGCATCCACCACACCATTACTCCAGGTATAGGTGTAGGTCGTAGCACCTCTCCCAGGGCTGTTAATCGTTGGACTTAAGGCCACACCGTCTCCATGACATTTCGTAACCGCAAAACCATTCATCGATAAAGCGGGGGTTACATTAACGGTAACCACCACCGGGCTGGTCACACAGTTATTGGCATCGGTCATGTTTACATTGTAAAGGGTGGTGGTCGTTGGGTTCACGGTATAAGGGGAGGCGCCTGCCTGGGCAGGGGTCCAGGTATAGGTGTAAGGGGTCGTGCCACCGGTGCCGGTCGCTGATATCTGAGCGCTTTGTCCAAAACAAATGGTCTGGGCAGGGGTCGGGATAATGACTAATTGTTGTGGTTGACCTACGGTTGGGAAGCCACCGGTGCTACAGCCATAGCTGTCGGTAATGGTCACGCCATAGCTGCCGGCGCCTACTCCGGTAACGGTTTGTGATAATCCGGAGGTGGTTTGGCTGGCAGGGTTAATGGGATTGGTCCAGGATACGGTATAGTTAGGGGTGCCCTGGCTATAGTTCACGGTAATGGAGCCATCGAGCTTGCCAAAGCAGGTCGGGCTTTGGGTGGTAATGCTGCTGATTACCGGACTCAGGGCATTGCCAATGACTACGGCTTGGGTAATGCTGCATCCTTTGCTGTCGGTGATGACACAGTTGGTGGTGCCGGGCCCCATACCGGTGCCTACGGGGCCTTGTTGCAGCCCGGTGTTGTTCCAGTTAAGGGTATAGCTTGGGGTGCCGCCGTTAACCGTGACGGTGCCTGAACCATTCGCCACACCGCATTTGGCGGGTGAGGAGGTATAGGTAGAGGTCAGCGCGGAGGGTTCCAGGATGGTAAAGTTGGCGTTGATGGAACAGGTTTTGGTATCGGTGATGGTAAGGCTGTAGTTCCCCGAGGACAGGCCGCCCAGTACACCGGCATTGGTTTGGGCGGGCGACCAGGTGTATACATACCCGGGGGTACCTCCCTGAACGGTGGTAGAGATCTGGCCGTTGGTGCCTCCAAAGCAGGAGATGTTACTGGAGCTGGAGGCGGACATGATCAGTGGTAAGGGCTGGCTAATGGTGACTACTTGTGTGCCGGGACAGTTATTGGCGTCTTTGACGTAACAGGTGTAGGTATTGGCGCCTACATTCACCATCACGGAGGAGGTTTGGGCGCTTGGGGTCCAGCTATAGCTATAGGCGGCGGTACCGCCGCTTACGGTCATAACGGCTTGCCCGTTGCTTAATCCGTTACAGGTCACATCGGTGTGTGAGCTGATGGCGGTGTTGAGCTGGCTGGGCTGGGTAATGATAAGGCTGGCGGTTCCTACGCAGTTGGCGGCATCGGTAACGGTGATGATATAGGGGCTGGCGCTGGCGATGAAGTTACTGACGTTAGGGGTGGTGGCGGAGTTGTTGTTCCAGCCAATGGTATAGGGCATCACGCCTCCGGTAATGGTACTGGTGGCAGCGCCGTCGTTGCCGTTAAAGCATTTTACGGCGGTGGTGCTGGTGATGGCTACGGATGGGCCGGCGATATCGTTTACAAGACCGGCGGCGGTGGCTTTACAGAGGTTGTTATCGGTTACGGTAAAGGTGTAGCCGCCTGCCAGGATTCCGGGGTTGCTGAGTACGGTAGGGCCATTGCTCCACAGGTAGTTGTAAGGGGTGGTACCGCCGCCTACGCTGGCGGAGGTGGCGCCGTTACTTTGTCCGCAGTTGGAGTTGGTGGAGGTGACAATGGTGGTTAAAACGGCGGGTTGGGTCAGGGTAAAGGTCAGGCTGGTGGTACAGCTGCCGTTGGAGGTAATGGTGACGGTGTGGTTCCCGGCGGCCAGGTTGTTAACGGTGTTACCGGTTTGGAGTCCGGGGTACCATAAAAAGGTGGTGGCTCCGGCTCCGCCGCTAAAGGCAACGCTGGCGATGCCATCGGTGCTGCCGTTACATTTTGGGTTGGTGGTGGTAAGGGTGGTGGCCAGGGGGCTTGGCTGGCTAATGGTGGTTTGGGTGGTGGCGCTACAGTTGTTCTGATCGGTAAGGGTAACGGTGTAGGTGCCGGCGGGAAGGTTCGTGGTGTTGGCACTGTTCCCGGCTGCTGCTGCGACGCCTGTCCAGGCATAGGTATAGGTACCGGTGCCACCTCCGGCGGTTACTTGTGCAAAGCCATTGGTACCGCCGTTACAGGTCACGCTGCCGGTGGAACTGATGTTGGCGGTTAACTGGGTGGGTTGGGTAATGATGACTTGTGCGCTGGCACTACAGGTGTTTTGATCGGTGGCGGTGAGGGTATAGCTGCCGGCACATAAGCTGCTCAGGGTTTGGCTGGTAACGGGGCTTGGGCCGCCGATCCAGTAATAGGTGACTACGCCGGTGTTATTGGTGGCGCTGCCGATGGCGGTGCCGTTACAGGTGTTAAAGCAGGTGATGTTGGTAGAGGTGATGCTCGCAGACATGGCGGGTGGGTTAACCAGGGCCATACTGGCGGTGGCTACACAGCCATGGGCATCGCTGACGTTTAGGGCGTAGTTGCCTGCGCCTACGGGGTTACTGGTGGGGTTCGTTCCTCCGGTGCCGCTCCAGCTATAGCTATAGGTGGGGGTGCCGCCAAAGGCACTTCCTGCGCCATAGCCGTTGGTGGCTCCAAAGCATTTTGGGTTAACGGGGGTAATGCTCACGCTTAGGGCGACGGGCTGGGTAATGCTTACACTGGTGGAGGCTACGCAGCCTGAGGCATCGGTAACGGTAACGGTATGGACGCCGTTTAAAAAGTTAGTGGCGGTGGGGGTGTTTTGCCCGGTATTCCACAGGTAGGTCAGGGCACCGGTACCTCCGGTGCCGGCAGAGGTGGCGCCACCGTTATTCCCACCAAAGCAGCTGACGTTGGTAAAGCTGGTGATGCTGATGCTTGGGCCGGTGAGGTTGGGTACGGTGGCGGCTACGGTATAGGTACAGTTATTGGCGTCTTTGACATTGATGGTATAGGTGCCGGCTCCGATGCTGGTTTGTACAGTGGTGTTGGATCCTGCGCTCCAGGTATAACTGTAGGCGGGGGTGCCCCCACTTGGGGTGATGGTGGCTGAGCCGTTGGATAGTCCGCAATTAGCCGGGGTTACTGTACTGGTGATGGTGATGGAGCTGGGCTGGGTAACGGCAATGGTGGGGTTAATGACACAGTTATTGGCATCGGTGATCTGGCAGGTGTAGATGCCGATGGCCACGTTGTTAACGGTGGTCAGGGTGCTGGAAAGGGGTGACCACAGGTAATTGTAGGGGCCGGTGCCGCCGCTGCCGCTGGCCGATACGGTGCCCGTGGCGGTGCCAAAGCATTTAACGTTATTGGAGTTCATCAGGGAGGTAAGGGCGGTGGGCTGGGTCAGGGTGCCTACGGCGGTGGCTATACAGCCATAGTAATCGGTGATTTTACAGGTGTAGGTACCGGGGGCCAGGTTAATGGCGGTGGAGGTGTTTTGTCCGCCGGGGCTCCAGCTATAGGTATAGGGGGCGGTACCGCCACTGGCCATGTTGCCGGTAAGGCTGCCGTTGTTAGAGTTGTTGCAGGTGATGTTGGTGCTGCCGGTGATGGCGGCGGTGCCACCGGGGGTATTGCCGATCAGGGCTACGCCGCTAATGGTACAGTTGTTTCCATCGGTAACGGTAAGGCTATAGCTACCGGATACGACGCTGTTGGTGGTAGGGGCGGCGCCCCCGCCTCCGGTCCAGTTATAAATGTAAGGGAGGGTGCCCCCGCTTACGGTGCTGGTGGCTACGCCATTGGCGGCTATGCAGTTGGCGTTCTGGCTGGCGAGTAAAAGGGCTAAGGCGGTAGGCTGGGTAACGGTAATGGTTTGGGTGGCGGTGCAGCCGTTGGCGTCTTTGATCTGGATGATATGGGTCCCGGCGGCTACGGTGGTAAAGCTATTGCTGGTCTGGTAACCTGTCCCGTTGATCTGGTACTGGTAAGGACCTACGCCGCCTGAACCGCTCACGTTTACCGTCCCGGTGCTCGCGCCATAACATTTGGCAGGGATACTGGTCGGGGTTAAGGTCACGGCGGTGGGCTGAGTGAGCGTAACGGTAATGCTCGTTATGCATCCGGCTACGTCCTTGGCGTTCACCGTATAGGTGCCGGCGGCTAAGTTTGTGAATTGTCCGTTACCATTGGTTTGAAAGGGACTCGTCAGGGTATACGTATAGGGCGATCCGCTACCTCCCGTAGCTGTTACCGTAAAGCTCCCTGTCGTCCCGCCATTGCACAACAGGTTAACACTACCCGTTAAACTCAACAAGGGGCTCCCAGTATTTAATACCGTATAAGGAACCGTTAACGTACACGTGTTCGCGTCTAAAACAACAATTGTATGACTTCCGGCTGTTAAACCTGTTTTTACAGTACCCGTAGAAAACGGTGCCCCATCAAAAGAATACTGATATGGCATTGTACCTCCGGTTACTGTAGTAATAGTCGCCGTTCCGTTAGCAGCTCCACAGGCCGCATTAGTCGTTACTACAGTGCCTGTTGCCGGCCCCGTTATTAAATTTATTGTAAAGGTGCCAGTTATCAAACAACCATGAGCATCTTTAACCGAAGCTGTATGCGTACCTGTTGAAAGGCCTGTTGGCGTATTACTGCTGGCAACTGCATCAACACTATAGGAGTATGATGGAGAACCTCCTGTAATAGCAATGGTAGCACTTCCTACAGAGCCTGCACATGAATTAGGCGCGGTCGTAAGGGTTATCGTTAATGCCGTTGGCTGAGTAATAGTAGTTGTTTGGGTAAGAGAACAGTTATTGACGTCCTTCACGGTAACACTATACGTTCCTGCCGTTAAGCCTGTAAAGCTTGTTCCGACCTGATATGCTCCTCCATTTAAAGAATATTGATATGCTCCTGTACCTCCTGTAGAAACAGCAGTTACCGAACCGTTAGCTCCTGCATTACAACTCACCGCAGAAGGCGTTAATCCTAAAGTTAATGCTGCAGGTTGGGTAATAGTTAAAGTCACTGAGGTTATACAACCAATAGCATCTTTTACTGAGACGTTGTATACCTGAGCTGTTAAACCTGTGAAAACACCTGTTGTATTTACTGTTCCGCCGGGAGTTAAAGTATAACTATAAGGAAAAGTACCTCCTGTAGTAGCGGTAGTAAAACTTCCGGTTGCCATACCATTACAATTTATATTTGAAACAGCACTTACACTGGACGATGGACTACCTGTATTATTGATATTAAAATTAACCGTTAAAGTACAGCTATTAGCATCCTTTACAGTAACTGTTTGAGCACCCGCCGTTAAACTACCTACTGTAGTTGGCGCTCCAAATGCACCACCGTTAAAAGAATACTGATACGGAGTTGTACCACCGGTAACAGTCGTTACAGTTGCACTTCCATTTGAACTTCCACAGGAAGCATTGGTGGTAGTAACTGTAGCTGCGCTTGGTCCTGAAATAACGCTAATATTAAATGTTCCTGTAATGATACAACCATTCGCATCCTTTACCGTTGCAGTATGAGTTCCTGTAGTTAATCCGGCAGATGTACTGGCTGTTGCCACAGCATCCACACTATATGAATACGCAGGAGAACCACCTGTTGCTGTAATTGTAGCTCCACCAGCTGCACCCAGGCATGTATTAGGAGAGGTAGCAAATGCTAAACTCAGAGCTGTAGGTTGTGTAATAGTAGTTGTTTGAGTAAGAGAGCAGTTATTGACATCCTTTACAGTAACACTGTATGTACCTGCTGTTAAGCCTGTAAAACTTGCTCCGGCCTGATATGCTCCTCCATTTAAAGAATACTGATATGCTCCTGTACCTCCAGTAGAAACAGCAGTTACTGAACCGTTAGCTCCTGCATTACAACTTACCGCGGAAGGTGTTAATCCTAAGGTTAATGCTGCAGGTTGGGTTACTATATTTGTAATAGAGGTGATACATCCCGATGCATCTTTTACATTAATTGTATAGGTTTGCGCTGTTAAGCCTGTAAATATCCCTATCCCGTTTGTTGCATTTGTAGGAAGAATTGTATACGTATAAGCAGGTGTTCCTCCCGTTGTACTTACTGTAAAGCTTCCGGTTGAACCTCCGTTGCAGGTTACACTGGATGTTGCAGATATACTCACTACAGGGCTTCCCGTGTTACTTATCGTAAAGTTAACGGTAAACGTACAGTTGTTTGCATCCTTAACTACTACTGTTTTTGTACCGGCTGCTAAACTCCCTACTGTATTTGAAGCACTAAAAGCGCCTCCGTTAAATGAATACTGGTAAGGTGTTGTACCTCCTGTAACAGAAGTTACTGTTGCCGTTCCATTGGCGGAACCACAGCTTGCGTTAACCGTACCTACAACAGCAGCTGTTGGGCCAGATATATTTGGAATATTAAATGTTGTTGTATAGGTACAGCCATTAGCATCTCTAACGGTTACCGAATGTGTGCCTGGTGCAAGACTACCCGTTAAACTGGTTGTAGCAACTGCATCCACACTAAAACTAAATGCAGATGTGCCTCCCGTAACTCCGGTGATATTATAAGAACCGTTTGAAAGGCCGCAACTGGCTGAAGCAGGAGTGCCCGCTATACCAGTTGGACCGGAAGTAACCGTTATTGCTACCGTTTTTGTAAAGGTACAGCCATTCGCGTCTTTTACCGTAATGGAATACGTTCCGGAAGCCAAGCCTGTAACCGGTGGGCTCGCAGAAAAAGCACCTCCATTAACCGCATAGGTAAACCCTGAAGTTCCACCTGTTACAGCCCCTATGGTGATACTACCTGTTCCTGCGCCACATATGATATTACTGGGCGTTAAAACAACATCCGTTACCGGTGGAGAATTCGTTAAATTAGCTGATACTGTATAAGTACAACCAAAATTATTGGTCAGCGTAATAACAGTAGTTCCGGCAGGTAAGCCGGTAACCGTTTGTCCGCTCACAGAACCCGCACTACTTGCAAAAGAAGAAATAGTTTGGCCTCCACTGGAAGTATTTGTTATATTAATAATTCCATTATTATTTCCACAGGAAGGATTGGTAAACGTTAAGGTAGCTGCAGGATTAGGCCTTATGGTTACCGTTACAATAGCTGTAGATGCAGGACAACCACCACTTGCAGGAACTGTATAAGTATAGTTATACGTTCCCGCAGTATAAGAAGCCGGATTAAAGGTTCCCAGGTTACCACCGGTTAATGCAGGAGCCGGGCCCGACCATGTTCCTGTAGTAGAAACACCACTACCTAACAAGCCAAATAAATTTGTACTGCCTGCCGAACTACATGCTGCCAGGGTGTTACTCACCCCCGCAAAAGGGCCGTTAATCACATTAAAACATTGTGTAGTATTATAAGAGCAATTAAAATTATCTACCGCCGTTAAGGTATAACATTGATTACCTGTTGTAGTTGGTGTCACTGTAATATTATTTCCACTTGTAGAAGTAATGTTTGATCCCGTCCATGTTTGAGAAACAATAGAAGGTGTAAATGAAGAAGCTGCCGGAGCAAGGCCTGGTTGGAAATTCAAATCCCATCCAAAAATATATCCGTCATCTGCCGCTAAATTATCTGTTACTTTTATACACCAGCTCCCATTTAAAGGGCAACCTACCAAACCACTGAAATTACCTACCGGCGAATAAGTTCCCGCCGCAATGGAATTTCCTGCGGGGGTACCTGCAATAACTGTAGGGCCGTTAACCAATAAAGTAGTTCCTGTCATTGAAAAGCAATACTGTGATCCTGTTCCCGGGCCACTCGTTACGTCATCGATTGGACTGCCTAAATAGGTTCC
Organism: Bacteroidia bacterium; assembly: GCA_963422675.2. Lineage (GTDB taxonomy): Bacteria > Bacteroidota > Bacteroidia > B-17B0 > Aurantibacillaceae > UBA4416. The sequence continues at coordinate 138,995 of CAXVYS010000027.1, read as the reverse complement.
GCCTCCACCCTGAGCATAACTTTTTAAGAAAACCTGTTGGCCATTCGGACAAATAATAGAAATGTCCAAATCCCCTAAATAGGAGTGCTCCATGTTTACACAAATATCCTGTATTTGATTGGCTGCAGTAATGGTTTGTCCTGATAAAAAACAGTTAACATTGATACACGAATTATAGGATAATCCTGAACCATCAGGTAAAAACGTAAGACCACTTACCGGTGGAGTACAGTTTACCACATAAGGTGTAGGTGTTACGGTTCCTCCGAGAATAGTTGACTGCCCCAAACATACTGTTGGATTAGCCACACTTGTATTAAATACAGGATTTGTTGACACCTGTACTACCTGGTTAATTGTATTGTTATTTTGACATCCGCTTGGATCGGTAATTTTTAAATTTACATTATAAGATCCCGCTGTAGGAAAAGTACCTGTAGCAGTGGTTCCCGTTCCGGTAGTACTATTACCAAAAGTCCATGCATAAGTTGCTCCCGCACCACTATTTGAAAAAGTACCACTACCTGTAAACGTTACCGATTGTCCCTGGCAAATACGGATAATGCCTCCGGCACCCGCAGCAGGACTACTGCTAACCAATACTGAGTTAATTGTTTGGCAAGGAGTTGTACACGACAAAGAAGCTATCCAACCCACATCCACATTGGATCCGTCAGAGGTAAAGCGTAAGGTGATACAACCTGATGCATTACCTGATGTGGCCTGAACCATACCGGGGCCTGATGTACCGGTATATCCACCCAAAGAAGGGGCTGCTGTACTATTCCCATCATATACATACAGGAAATCATACGAGTTTTCAAGAGCAAAGGTTGTAAAATTCATCTGAACTTTCGACCCCGCCGTAGAAGGGCAAATGGTCATCGTAAAACTTTGACTATTGGCATAAGTCCCTGTTCCACCCGGATCATATACCGTTCCGGAACATGAACTGATGGAAGTTGTACTCATATTATAGGTTTGCCCAAAACCTGTTAATGAAAAAATGGATATTAGTAGTATATATATATGTTTCATAAATAGTATTTAAAAAGATTGTGGCTCTATAACAATAACGTAATTGGTATTATCAACTCTGTAAACCATGTTTCTTTTAGCAGAGATTATAAAATCATATTTTAAAGGGTTAAATGTTGCAGGATCAAATGCCGCATCTCTTTGCATGGATGGGTTATATTTATTAAGTAAGGCTACCTGCGATAATTTAGGGTATTTATCATTCAATGGATCTAACTGAATCTGAGTAACTTTAACCCTATTTTGAACAAGATCTGTCAATACTTTTAATCTGCCGGGGTCATTCATGACCATTTCCTGCGTTTTATCAGCATAAACTTCCTGAATTTTTGCTTCCAGGGATTGGGCATGAGAGAAAAACCAGCCCATGCACATGACCATTGTAAAAAATAGTGTTTTCATAAAAAATGTTATTTATTGGGGGACGTTTATGTAAACATATGAGATTAATAATATAATGAGAACTTTTTTACTAAATAAAAGAGTCTGTTTACTCAGCGTAAACCACTTATAATCAACTAATTTGTTAAAAAATGAGTTTTATTAAATCAGTTTAGAGAATTTACTTGCGTTAAAAAAAAATTAAATTATTGTACTTTTACTGTTAAATTTTCAGAAAAAATCAGCAACAATTACCCAACTTAAAGGGATTAAGCAAGGATTTTGAAAGAAAATTGAGAATGGAAAAAGGAGTTTATTTTATCACCGTTCGGCCTAAAATTTTATTTACCCGTTTTTTTTGGTTTTCGAGCATCATTACAAATTCAAATACATTGATATTTTCAAACGGATCTGCCACTTTTAACAGCTCTTTAGCATCCTTAAGGATCTGGGCTAAACGCTTTTCTTTTAAAGAGAATAACTGATGTTCTATCCCTTTTTTAATGGCATAAATTTCTTTAGGAACATTTACGCCAAGCTTTTCCCACTTATCACTTACTGTATCGGGAAAAGATGCAATATCAATAGCAACCTGTGATACGGCAGGGTTTGCGTGATTTACAAATGTATGCAGGGTAGGAATATTTCCGGCTTCCAGCTCGTGATGAAACTCATCCATCACCATTTGATACACCGGATTAACGAATTGAATATTATCTCTCCACATTTCAAAAATCACAAATTCACAAACGGTTAACTGAAACGATTGCTGTACACTATCCGTATCTTCGGCTTCTACATCCACTAACACATTTCCGTACTGCATCATCATACGCAACAGTTCTTTCTCTTCCCCATCCAAAACAACATCCTGCGGAGCTTCTGCTTCCATATATGCTTCGGGTGGAATGTTGCTATAGTCTTCATACGAAGGTGTGTTCGTATTATTTGGAGCTGTAGGTGATTGTTTTCCTGTTTTTTTACGGATCAGTTTATTGATTTCAACCTGTAGGATCTGTTCACTGATATCCATGATCCTGGAACATTCCTTTACATATACCGACCTGTTGATGGCATCCGGAATAACCGCAATACTCTCCACAATATCTTTAATAAGCTCCGCCCGCTTAATGGGATCATCCTGTACTTCTTTATATAACAAACTGGTTTTAAAAGAAATAAAATCCTTGCTGTTGTTCTTTATAAATTCTTTAAATGCGTCGTTCGTTACCTTTTTGCTATAAGAATCCGGATCGTCGCCATCCGGGAATAACAGAACGCGCACATTCATTCCTTCTTCCAGGATCAGATCTATTCCCCTAAAACTGGCTTTAATCCCTGCTACATCCCCGTCATATAAAATAGTGATGTTTTTGGTAAAGCGGTGAATCAGCTTTATTTGTTCCACCGTAAGTGAAGTTCCCGAAGAGGCTACCACATTTTCAATACCTGATTGGTGCATGGAAATAACATCGGTATACCCTTCCACCAGGTAACAATTATCGTCCTGTATAACCGTTTTCTTTGCCTGAAACAGACCATACAAGGTTTTACTCTTATCGTAAATATCGGTTTGCGGAGAATTAATATACTTCGCTAATTTTTTATCACTGGTTAAAATACGTCCGCCAAAACCAATAACTTTCCCCGAAATATTATGGATAGGAAACATTACCCGGCCTGTATACCTGTCAAAAATATCAGCAACTGTAATGGGAGTACCTTCTACGTGATTGTTCGATAAAATTGACATACCGGTTTTAACCAGGTACTCGGGCTTATAGCTGTTTTTAACGGCTGTTTCCGAAAATTTACGACGTTCCTCCGAGCTATAGCCTAACTGAAATTTATCGATAATGGCTTGTGTAAATCCTCTTTCTTTAAAATAACCTAAGCCTATAGAGCGCCCCAAATCATCATTTAGCAAAAGGTCTGTAAAATATTTTTGCGCATACTGCATTACAATATACAAGCTCTCCTTTTCATTCTGCTGGGCTTTTTCCTCTACCGTTACCTCTTTCTCTACAACTTCAATCCCATATTTATTGGCCAGGTACTTTAACGCTTCAGGGTAACTCAAGCTCTCCAGATCCATAATAAAATTAACGGCGGTTCCGGATTTACCACAACCAAAACATTTATAAATTCCCTTAGCAGGAGAAACGGTAAATGAAGGGGATTTTTCGCCATGAAACGGACATAATCCCAATAAGTTGGCGCCTCGTTTTTTTAAGGTGATAAAATCGCCAATAACATCCTCCACACGGGCTGCATCAATAATTTTATCTATGGTGAATTTAGGGATCAAAAATGTGTAATTTTACCGTATAAATATACTAAAAATGCGTGCTTTAAAATCTAAAATAATACTCCTGTTCCTTTTATTTTCTGCTGTAGTATCAGAAAGCCAGACTCCTTACAAGATCTCGGAACAAATTTTCACCTTCTTAAAAGCGAAAGAATATAATAAAATTGATGCCTTGTTTGATACAACGGGGATTTTAAATTTTATAACTACGCAGGAAAAAATAAACTACAAAAAAGACCTGGAAGAACTTGGTAAGCTTCAAAAGCTTATCCACATTGATGAAGAGCCTCATGGCTTTAAAACACGTACTGCTTTATCGCTTCAATTCAAAGAAGAAAAACAGCTTCTAATCCTTGTTTTTAATCAAAAAAATAAATTGGAAGGCTTTTCCTTCGATGAATATACGGAAACACCTTTCTTTCAATTAAAAGGCTACAAAGGCTTTTCGGAAGTAACTGACCTTAGCACACAAGTTAAAACACGCGATGGTTTAACCCTTGGAGCAAATATTGCTTTTGGAGATACCAGCAAACAAAAATCGCCCTTAGTAATCTTTGTTCATGGTTCAGGACCTAACGACCGTGATGAAACAATGGGACCCAATAAACCTTTTCGTGATTTGGCTCAGGGCCTTGCTCAACAAGGTATTGTCAGCATACGCTATGATAAACGAACCTTTACTTACCAGTATGATTTTAAAATATTAAACGACAGCTTAACGCTTTACGAAGAAACTATTAATGATGCCATTGATGCTGTTAAACTGGCGAAACAATTTACATTTATTGATACCACTAAAATTTATATTATCGGCCACAGCCAGGGTGCAATGTGTGCTCCAAAAATTGCCGAATTATGCCCTAAATTAAAAGGGATTATTATGATGGCGGGGCCGGCAAGAAATTTACTGGATCTTTTACCGGAGCAAATCGAATACATGGCTAAATTAAATGATACTATTTCTACTGCTGAACAAATGCAGATAACCTCTGTTAAATGGATGGTAGATAAGATCAGGTCTCCGAATTTAAAATACAATACCCCAAAAGGTATACTGATGGGCGTAAGTCCTAAATACTGGAAAAGTATTATGAATTATGATCAGGTCGCAACTGCCAAAAAATTAAATCTACCCGTCTATATCTTAAATGGAGCGCGCGATTACCAGGTAACGCTAAAAGAATTTGAGTTGTGGAAACAAGCCTTGGCAACTAAAAATCGTGTTCAGTTTACCTCTTATCCAAAACTCAATCACTTATTTTTAGAAGGTGAAGGCAAGCCAAACCCTAGTGAATACAATACTCCCGGGCATATTCCACAATATGTAATTGATGACCTGACAACGTTTATCAAAAATAATTGATGATTCTTTTTATTGTGTGAGTAGATAAAGAAAGAGTGAGTGTTTTATAATGCTCTCATTTTATTGTTTTTGGCTTCATGAGTAATTTCAACCAATCCCAGTTTTTCCATTAATGGTGGAATATAAACACCGAATCTTCCGCGAAGACCTTTCTTTAAACCATACCATCCTCCAACCGGATTTTTTTCAGAACGTCCCCATGCCTCAACAGTTCCTTCCTTCGCAGGTTTTTGTTCATCGGCACCACCCAGGTCCATCCACTCCTTATGTTTTTTTAACATGGCTTGTAAGTCCTTTAAACATTGGGCATCGTAAAGTAAGGTCGTTTTTCCAACTACACAAACAATCACCTCTTTTCCATCCTTTACATCTTTATACATTTCGTATTCTGATGTGTTAGGAGCTGTTTTTAATTTCCAGGTATTTTCTTTTGTCCCTTCGGTTGCCATGATCATCTATTTTAATGCTACATAAGAACAAGTAATTCTGTTCTGAACTTTTAAGGCACAACTAATTTCAAATAAACACATTACATACTAGGCATTGGTGCTATTTCACGTACCTCAATATTACCTTCATTTGCAACGTGTGGACAGGCTTTTGCAATTAGTGTTGCTGCATCAAGGCTTTCTGCTTTTACAATTAAGTAACCTCCAACAATGCCTTCTTTGGCTGATGTTACCGCTTCCTGAGTAATTCCATTTGCAGAAACGGTTTGCCCGCCTCCTACTAATGGTAATCCCCCAACTAATGAGCCACTTTGTGCAAGTCCTCCCATATAAACATTCCAGGCATCCATTTCAGCCTTGTTTTCTGCTTCTGTTTTACTTGCCATTGGTTTTCCGGCGCGCAGTAATAATAAGTATTCTTTCATAATCAAGTATAGTTAATGGTTAGGCGATTTTAATACATTTTGAATTGGTTCTTTTTAATAAAAAAATTGCTCACTTACAATTTTACCGCCAATGACATTATAAACGCAAATCTCTGTTAATAGCTCTCTTCCCCGCCCTTTAAAAGTTGCGTCTACCATCCAGGATATAGAAAAGTAAGTTCCACCTATAACAGGCTCAGAGATTTCCTGGCCATAAAAAGCTTCTAATATCGAATGGTACAGGTTTATTTTTTCAATAATTGCCTGTTTTCCCTTTGTAAATTTTGGAACCATTACATCATTCGATTCAATACTTACTGCATCCTCTGCAAATAACTCTCTGATAGCTACTTCAGGCTTTCCTTCTCTACATAGCGACACTAATTTCTCTGCTACCTCTAATGTTGTCATCTCTGATTTTTTTAATGGTTGATAAACTATTTAGTTTAAATTTGCAAGTAAATATAAAACACTTGCTTGTGTTTTACAAGTATCTTCCGGGAATGGGTAAATTCAGGTCAAATTGTCCGTTAAGCAGGACTTTAGATATTATTGGTGATAAGTGGACTTTGTTGGTTTTACGTGATATAGTTGCATTTCAGAAAACCACCTTTAAGGAAATGTCTCGCATGCCGGAAGGAATTGCTACCAATATTTTATCAGACAGACTCAGTAAATTGTTAGAGGAAGGTTTTATAACCAAAACACAAAGTGACACCAATAAATTAGTATCGCACTGTATGCCCACCGGCAAAGCCATTGATCTTATTCCAACGGTAATGTTAATGCGGGAATGGTCAGAAAAGTATTTATTTGAAAAAGGTGAAAGCCCAACACCCATTGGTAATCCTCCTCAATAAATAAAATGAAGCTTATGTATTGTTTAGGTGCAGTGTAAATTATATAAATGCAAAAATTGCTATCTTTAAAGTCTGAATGTATGCGTTAAAACAAATCGCTCACAGGTTCAATCCATCACTAAATTAAATAAATAGAATGTCAGTTTACGATAAATATAAAGCAGTAATAGGTTTGGAATGCCACATACAATTGCTCACTAAAACAAAAATGTACAGCAATGATATAGCGGAATATGGTGCCATGCCTAACACAAATGTAAGTGTGATTACATTGGGGCATCCAGGTACATTACCAAAAGTAAATAAACGTGCTATTGAATTTGCCGTAAAATTAGGTATTGCCATGCATTCAACCATTCGCGAGGAAAATCAATTTGCCCGTAAAAATTATTTTTATGCCGATTTACCTAAAGGCTATCAAATCACACAGGATAAAACGCCTATTTGTACCGGCGGCTATGTAGATATTAAATTAAAAGATGGGACTGAAAAACGAATTAATTTAACGCGTATTCATATGGAAGAAGATGCCGGCAAAAGTATGCATGATATCCATCCCTTTGAATCTCTCATTGATTTAAATCGTGCCGGAACTCCTTTGTTAGAAATCGTGACGGAGCCTGATTTTACAGGTGGCGACGATGCTTACATTTATTTGAATGAAGTACGTAAATTAGTACGTTACCTGGATATTTGTGATGGTAACATGGAGGAAGGTTCTTTGCGTTGCGATGCAAATATTTCAGTCATGTTGAAAGACGCAACCGAATATGGAAAAAAAGTAGAGGTTAAGAACATGAACTCCTTTCGTAATGTACAACGGGCGATTGATTTTGAAATTAAACGTCAGATTGATTTAATAGAAGCCGGTGAATTAATAGCCGGAGAAACGCGTAGTTTCGATGCGGTGAACGGTTCTACCTTCTCATTACGTAGTAAAGAAAATGCAAATGATTACCGTTATTTTCCTGAGCCGGATTTACAACCTATTTTAGTAAAACAAAACTACATTGATTCCATTAAGGCTCAAATGCCTGAGTTACCAAGTGATTTATTCAAAAAATTTACAAAAGATTTTGGTTTATCAGAATATGATGCTTACAATTTAACGGATCTGAAAGGCCTTGCCTTATATTTTAATGAATTGGTAGGTCATACCAAAAATTATAAAGCAGCCGCTAACTGGATGATGGGAAGCATTAAATCCTATCTAAATGAAAACGCTACTACGATTGAACAATTCGTTGTAAAACCAAAAACTATTTCTGATTTAATTGCTTTAATTGATGAAGGAAAAATCAGCAATGCAGCAGCAACACAAAAATTATTTCCCGAGTTAATGCTTAACCCTTCGGAAGCGCCATTAAGTATTGCGCAACGATTAGATATTCTGCAAAGTAACGATACAGGGGCTTTACAGGAATTAGTGAACCAGGCATTGGCAAAGTACCCGGAGAAAATTACCGAATACAAAGCAGGTAAAGTTAATCTCTTAGGTTTATTTGTAGGAGAAGTTATGAAGCTTGGTAAAGGCAAAGCTGATCCAAAAATGGCCAATCAACTGGTAAAAGAGGCTTTAGAAAAATAAGTATTTCTTGTATTTATATTTAATCCCATCTGCTAATTAGTAGATGGGATTTTTTTATCCCCGGTTATTTCTGAATCTATACTATAACCGGAATTTTAATGATAAAAGAAGAACACTTGATAGATAATCATTTGCTTTATCTATTACCTAATCAATTATAGACTATGATCGTTTAGATCCTTCTTCCCCTCTCTTACGTTCCTATACGATAGGAGCTGAGTAACGTTATAGTGGGATGGATTAGCTACTCTTCTAATGAAGATATAACCTCTGTGTTTCCCTTCGAAAGATTATAAATGTTGTGTGGTATAAATGTGGGATTATTCAATAAAAAAACCCCTACTAAATGAATAGAAGGGGTTTTGTTTATAAAGATTGGCATCGACATACTCTCCCGGGCTTTAGACCAAGTACCATCTGCGCTGGTGGGCTTAACTTCTCTGTTCGGAATGGGAAGAGGTGATCCCCACCGCTATAGACGCCATAAAGGGGATACAGTTTAGAAGGTTAAAGAGTTAGAATGATTAGAAAGTTCTTACCGAACCACTAAACTTTCAAAACTTTGAAACTTTCACAACTTGTT
>CAXVYS010000027.1:0-127500 GCA_963422675.2 Bacteroidia bacterium | reverse complement strand
AGCCTTACCGGATGGTGCCGGCAAATTCCTACAGGGCGTCTCCGACCCCGCAGTACTCAGGATACTACTAGGTATATAAACTATGTCGTGTACGGGATTATCACCCTCTTTGATCGGCCTTTCCAAACCTGTTCCACTATAATTTATAAGTCCACATTGTAGTCCTACAACCCCGGTGTTGCCGTAACAACACCGGTTTGGGCTGTTCCGCGTTCGCTCGCCACTACTTACGGAATCATTAGTTATTTTCTCCTCCTCCGCCTACTTAGATGTTTCAGTTCAGCGGGTTTGCTTCTCACCTTACGGTGGATAATATGTCTTCAACATACTGGGTTGTCCCATTCGGAAATCTGGGGATATAATGAGTATTTGCCTCTCCCCCCAGCTTATCGCAGCTTATCACGTCCTTCTTCGCCTCCAAGAGCCAAGGCATCCTCCATGCGCCCTTATTTACTTTCTTATGTTATGCTTAACGCATCTTAATATTTCTTCTTGTTTATTTGATCATATGAATACATCACTGTATCATACTCTCGTGTCTTTCTCAATATGTCAAAGAACTGGTTTCATTAATTTTAAATCTTTCAACTTAAAATCATGAATTAAAAAATCCTCTTACGCTTCTTTCAAAGTTTCAGCGGATAAATGTGGAGAATAACGGATTCGAACCGTTGACCCCCTGCGTGCAAGGCAGGTGCTCTAGCCAGCTGAGCTAATCCCCCAAAATTTCGAGTGTAGTCCCGAGCGGATTTGAACCGCTGACCCCTACATTATCAGTGTAGTGCTCTAACCAACTGAGCTACGGGACTATTTTGATTTGAGATTTTGAGACTTGAGATTTTAGATTTATAATCCAACCTCTTAAATCTTATTTCTTAAATCTAAAATCCTTTCCTCATTAATTAAAGCCTACCGGCTCGCTTTTTGGGTTTTGTTTTTTTAATTCCAGTTAATAATTGATTCCAAAAAAATAGCAGTAACTCTTCAAAAGAGCTTCCATCTGTTACATCTATTGCTAGACTCTTCTCCAGAAAGGAGGTATTCCAGCCGCACCTTCCGGTACGGCTACCTTGTTACGACTTAGCCCCAGTTACCGATTTTACCCTAGGCAGCGCCTTGCGGCTACCGACTTTAGATACCCTCAGCTTCCATGGCTTGACGGGCGGTGTGTACAAGGCCCGGGAACGTATTCACCGCGCCATTGCTGATGCGCGATTACTAGCGAATCCAGCTTCATGAAGTCGAGTTGCAGACTTCAATCCGAACTGAGATCGGTTTTTAGAGATTAGCATCACATCGCTGTGTAGCTGCCCGTTGTACCGACCATTGTAGCACGTGTGTAGCCCTGGACGTAAGGGCCGTGATGACTTGACGTCGTCCCCACCTTCCTCACCGTTTGCACGGGCAGTTTCGTTAGAGTTCCCGACATTACTCGCTGGTAACTAACAATAGGGGTTGCGCTCGTTGCGGGACTTAACCCAACACCTCACGGCACGAGCTGACGACAGCCATGCAGCACCTAGTTTCGTGTCCTTGCGGAAAGATTCCTTTCAGAACCGGTCACTAACTTTCAAGCCCAGGTAAGGTTCCTCGCGTATCATCGAATTAAACCACATGCTCCTCCGCTTGTGCGGGCCCCCGTCAATTCCTTTGAGTTTCACCGTTGCCGGCGTACTCCCCAGGTGGATTACTTATCGCTTTCGCTTGGTCGCTGACGGTCATATTGCCAACAACGAGTAATCATCGTTTACGGTGCGGACTACCAGGGTATCTAATCCTGTTTGATCCCCGCACTTTCGTGCCTCAGCGTCAGTTATAGTTTCGTTAGCTGCCTTCGCAATCGGTGTTCTATGACATATCTAAGTATTTCACCACTACATGTCATATTCCGCCAACGTCATCTATACTCTAGACTAACAGTATCAATGGCAGTTTCTCGGTTAAGCCGAGAGATTTCACCACTGACTTATCAGTCCGCCTACGCACCCTTTAAACCCAATGAATCCGGATAACGCTTGCATCCTTCGTCTTACCGCGGCTGCTGGCACGAAGTTAGCCGATGCTTATTCTTACCATACTATCAACCGAGTACACGTACTCGGGTTTTCTCTGGTACAAAAGCAGTTTACGACCCATAGGGCCTTCTTCCTGCACGCGGCATGGCTGGTTCAGAGTTGCCTCCATTGACCAATATTCCTTACTGCTGCCTCCCGTAGGAGTCTGGTCCGTGTCTCAGTACCAGTGTGGGGGTTAGTCCTCTCAGATCCCCTACTGATCGTTGCCTAGGTGAGCCGTTACCTCACCTACTAGCTAATCAGACGCATACTCATCTAAAACCGCCGGAGCTTTCAATAAAAAACGATGCCGTTTCTTATATTACGGGGTATTAATCTCTCTTTCGAAAGGCTATCCCCCTGTTTTAGGTAGATTGTATACGTGTTACGCACCCGTGCGCCGGTCGCCACCAAATATTGCTATTCGTGCTGCCCCTCGACTTGCATGTATTAAGCCTGCCGCTAGCGTTCATCCTGAGCCAGGATCAAACTCTCCATTGTAAAAAAATTTGATCTAGATATTCATATCTAGGAATGTCTGTTCAGGGTCTAGCATGTAATTTATAACCTCAAATCACTTATCGGTTAATTCAGATGTACACTCTTCCTTATTAGAGTTATCTGCTACATTTTTTTGGTTTCAATTTTTTCAAAGAACTTACTTCTTACCTTAAATTATAAGTATAACCTCACAACCTAAAACAACAAGTGTTTAATATCTATTCCTTAATATATCCTCGTTGCCGATTCCTTACTAATTTTTAAATCTCTTAATGAACTACCGCTTTTCTCATTTGCGGGCTGCAAAAGTACTAACTCTTTTCCTAATAACCAAATTTATTTTTAAAAATCTTTACTTTAATTTTTACTAATAAACTCAATCTCAATCTCCTCTTTCCTACTCTCCACAACCTCAATTAACGGGCTGCAAATGTATGAATCTTTTTCTATTCGCAAACTCTTTTTTAATTTATTTTCTAAATTATTTTTTTAAGTCTACTCCTTTTCCTCTTCTACAACCTCAAATAACGGGCTGCAAATGTATGAATCTTTTTCTATCCACAACCATCTTTTTTGAAATTTTTTTGAAAAAATTAGAAAATTACCTGATTTTATAGATGTAGGTTGTTTGATTATCGTTTACCGGATTCAGAAAAAACATGGTTTTATCTATTAAACTCGGCTCAATGGTTGTTTCGTAATGTAGCGTAGGAAAGCGTTTCCGTAAGGAATCCACCCGCTGGTTGATATTTTCCGCACGCATAAACACTACATAATTTGGCCTTTCTGAAGGAATTGTATTATTATATTCTTTTAATAAGCTATCGGGCGTAAATTCTCTTGTAACCCCGAGGGTTGAACTCCAGTTCCCTAAATAATACTGCGGAGGCATTGTAAAATCATTATCCCTGTTAGAATCTTCAATCACCAAACGCACGCAATCTTTTTTATGATACAAGTAAGTCATGGCCTCTACCCGGTTACGTTTAGAATAAGATAAAGTAAGCACAGGTAATAAGAGTAAATTTAAAACGATACATACTTTAACGGTATTGATAAACCATTTTTTTGACTCCCAGCCCCTGTTTGTAATGATCTCATAAGCTCCTATCATCCCCAAAATGATAATAAACGGCACTACCGGCAGGATAAACCGTTCCTGTTTATTGGGGAAATAGGTGTGAAACGCAAAAAACAAAAAGGTTGGCCAGAATAATAAGGGCTCTTTTTTCCAGTTTTTTAAATAGCCTGCAAAAATCAAAATACTTACCGGTGGAATCAAAAGCCCCAATACCAGCGAAAGATACATGTGCCAGATATCTACTCCATACACATTTGCGTTATCAATATTGTATTGAATGTAAGCCATGAATTCAACAAATGGTTTTTTCCAAACATACATATCTAATGCGCCTTGTGTAATGCCTGCAACTACAATAAAACCAAGAATAATTAAGAGTATATTTTTGAAAGAAGCCCGAAGAATTAATAAGGCTAAGCCAAACCCGCCTGCAAAAATAACGGTTTGAAAACGGATCGAAAATGCCACGGCTAAAAGCGATCCTATTAAAAAAGCGTCTTTACCCGAAAATTTAAAATCCTTTTTGTAAACGAGCCAGGTGGCTATCATCATAGGGGGAATACAAGTAATTTCCACTAAATTCCTGACGCTTAAAAAAGGATAGAACCAATAGATGGAAAGGGCCATGCCTACCCATGTAGCAACTTTTAAGTTAGATCGTTTATAAGCGATTTTAAAGCCATAGTATATCGTTAACATTGACCATAAAGCATGTAATAACCGAACAAGATATAATTTGCCCTGCGGATCGGTTAACCCACATACGGTTAATATTTTTAAAATAAGATAATGTATGCCGACATAAAAGAAAGAATGGCCTTGAGGCTGGCGCGTAGGATCATTTGAAGATGGAAGCCAATTGTTATAATCAAATCCGTCAACCCACGATTGGGAAGCTTCCAACACTAAAAAGTGATCGTCGAAAAACCCAAAACCTTTAGAAAATATAGTCGCAATTAACCTGAATACCAACCCTAAAAAAAGAATTGAACGTAAAGGATGGAGTTTGAAATAGTGTTTTAGTGAATCGATCATGAGAAGCTTTTTACAATTTATTTCATTTTTAATTTTACTAAACTATTGCTGTGCCTTTTTATAGAGATAAAAAGCAACAAAGGAAAAAACGATATTGGGGATCCATACTGCTATAATAGGTTGTAAGCCCATACCTGACGTTGCAAAGGTTGTAGAGACGTGCATAAATAATATATACACACAGCTCAACACCAGCCCCAATGCAATGTGCAAGCCAACACCCCCACGTATTTTACGGGAAGAAATGGAAACTCCAATAATCGTGAGGATAAAGGTGGCGAAAGGAAAGGCTGTTCGTTTATACATTTCCACTTCAAAAAATTCGGTACGGCTTGAGCCTTTTAATTTTTCTTTGGCGATATATTCTTTCAACTGGAAATAAGGAAGTACCTCAATTTTGCTTTCGAAGCGTGCCATATCCTTAGGGGAAAAATCGATCTTTATTTTTTTGGAAGGGGTAAATTTATGTTTCTCTTTAAACTGTATCCTGGTTTTTTTAGGATTGGCAGAATCCTGCACGTTGGTGTAAGTAATCTCTCTTTCAAACACATTCATCAAACTCCACATACCCGAAATACTATCCCATTTCATATTTTCTGCTTTAAGCATGGATAATTGCCTGTTGTGGGATATTTTTTCAATAGAGATCTGGTTGGAGGTATTGGTATGGTTATCGTAATTTGAAAGGTACAAAACGGTGCCGGGTGCTATTTGTTTATAGATGTTTGTTTCCTCCGTATTATATCCATCATTAATATATTTATCTTCAAAAGCAATACGTACTTTATTGGATTTTGGAATGATAAAATGATTCAATATCAATGAGATAACTGTAATTAATCCTGCCCCTATCATATAAGGCCTTAAAATCCGCCTAAAGCTTGTGCCACTGGATAAAATAGCCACAAACTCTGTTTTGTAAGCCATTTTAGACGTAAATAAAATTACTGCAATAAATGTAAATAAAGGGCTGAATAAGTTACCATAGTAAGGAATAAAGTTAAGGTAGTGATGAAACACGATTTCATAAAGAGGAATATGGCTAGCCACAAAATCCTGCAATTTTTCGGAGATATCAAACACAATAAAAATAGATAACATCAACGCAATAGAAAAGAAGAACGTTCCTATAAAGCGTTTAAGTATATATCTATCCAGTATTTTAAGCATCGTTATTTTTATTTAACTTTAAAGATGTTATGTGTTATTGCAACAAACTGATGTCTAACCGGTTAGAGTCGTTGGGCTAATTGTTTCACCATTTTATTTTTCCAATCGTAAAAAGTACCGTCAATAATTCTGTTTCTTGCTTCAGTAACCAACCACAGATAAAATGCCAGGTTGTGAATACTTGCTATTTGCGCTGCCAAAAATTCTCCACAAACCAATAAATGCCTTAAATAAGCTTTACTGTATTGATGATCGACGTAGCTTGTTCCATTTTCATCCAACACAGAAAAATCGTTTTTCCATTTTTCATTTTTAATGTTGATGATCCCGTTTTGCGTAAATAACAAGCCATGGCGCGCATTACGTGTAGGCATCACACAATCAAACATATCAATTCCTAAAGCAATACTTTCTAAAATATTTACCGGAGTGCCTACTCCCATTAGGTAACGTGGTTTATCAGCAGGTAAAATGTCACATACCACTTCTGTCATCGCGTACATATCTTCTGCCGGTTCCCCTACGGATAAGCCACCGATAGCATTTCCTTCTGCCCCTTTTGAGGCAATAAATTCAGCAGATTCCTTCCGAAGATCCTTATATACAGAGCCTTGTACAATAGGAAATAATGCCTGGGAGTAACCATATTTCGGTTCGGTTTCATGAAAGCGCTTAATGCATCTGTCTAACCAACGGTGTGTTAAACCTAAAGAGTTTTTAGCATATTTATAATCGCATGGATAAGGAGTACATTCATCAAATGCCATCATAATATCCGCACCAATGGTACGCTCTATATCCATTACTCCTTCCGGCGTAAACAAATGCTTACTGCCATCGATATGTGATTTGAAGGTTGCACCTTCCTCGGTTAATTTACGGGAATTGGCCAGGGAAAAAACCTGGTACCCTCCACTATCTGTTAATAAAGGCTTGTCCCAACCATTAAATTTATGCAAACCTCCCGCAGCTTCAAGTACTTCCAATCCCGGACGTAAATATAAATGGTAAGTGTTTCCCAGAATGATCTGTGCTTTGATATCCTCTTTTAGTTCGCGTTGATGCACTGCTTTTACCGTAGCAGCAGTGCCTACCGGCATAAATATAGGGGTTTGAATAGTACCGTGATCGGTTTCAATAACTCCGGCTCTCGCCTTTGATTGAGAATCTTTATGTAAAAGTGAAAATTTCAAGTCTAAATTAATTTTGGCAAAGATACAATTTTATGATTGTGAGTGTGATTTTGTACAATATTGTAACATCTTTTACCACTTATTAGTCAAAAACCACCAGATGTAAAATGGACTTGTAAAGTTATGTTAAAACTACAAATGCGGTACGACCGTTGTTTTATAGAAAACTATAAAGTAAAAAACAAGAAATCATGAAAACATCCTTTACCATTATCGCTACCCTTTTTGCAATGGTTATCCATATGGCTGCCAACGCTCAAAACAACAACCCAAGGCAACAAGATACCCATGGGAATTCTCAAAGTGAAAGAAGATATTATTCGGGTAACGGAAATAATTCAGTAAACGGATATTATGGTGGCGGATATTACTTTAATTATGGAGACGGATCGAATTATTATAACAACTCCTATAATTTAAAAAAAGCAGCAAGGATGAATATCCGGAGATCGGCTCAGATTATTGGAGACGCTGTTTATTCTTCTGAATGGAATGACTCCTATTCTCCTTGGTTAGCGAAAGCAATCAGACATCAACAATATGCGAGGCAGTTATATTTTTACGGTGACTATGCCGGCGCTTTAAATCATGCTGAACGTGCCGCTTTCCTTGCCATTAGTACGTTGAATTATTACAATAATGGTGGCGGTTATAACAACGGCGATTATGGGTATAATAACGGTGGTGGTAATTATCCAAATCCTTATGGAGATCCTAACAACCCCTATTACAGACAACAGAATACTAATAACCAACCTAATACAAATGAGGATAATGAACCATATGACCAAGGTAACATAAATCGCAAAACAACTCAAAATAACGCTCAAAAACCTGTAGAGTTAAGCAACGATATTGATTCGAAACTACCTCAGGATAACATAAGCGATAAAGAATTATTAAAAACAAATGCCAAAGATTTGAGTGTTGATTAAGAATTATTGAAACAATTGTTATAAAAGTCTGTCTGCTAATTAGCAGACAGACTTTTTACTTATATTTAAACCGTGTTACAAAGACTCCCAAATTATTTACTTGCCATACTCAGTGGATTACTGCTCAGTGCCTCGTGGTTCGACCCATTTACGTTTTTAATATTTTTTGCCTGGATCCCTTTATTGGTGATTGAAGACAAAATTTCTAATTCAGCAAATTCGGGCAGAAAAAAATTAAAGCTAACGGGTTTAAGTTATCTTACTTTTTTCATCTGGAATATTTGTGTTACCTGGTGGATCTATTATGCTTCCCTGGAAGGGGCTGCCATGGCCATTATTTGCAATGCTATTTTAATGTGCATTGTGTTTATGATATGGCATAATTTAAAACGACGTTTAAATAAGCCCTGGGCCATATGGTTACTGATTCCATTATGGCTGGGCTTCGAATACGGGCATACACTTTGGGACCTGACATGGACCTGGCTAACCATAGGGAATGTATTTGCGAACACACATAACTGGGTGCAATGGTATGAATTTACAGGAACTTCGGGCGGAAGTTTATGGGTATTGGCTGTAAATATTTTATTCTTTAATTTAATTAAAAACAATTTTAATCATCTGAAACAGTTTACAAAACCTGTTTTGGCGATCCTAATTCCGATCATTCTATCGTATGCAATTCTTTTAACTTTTTCTTTAAAAAACAAAGAGGAAAGCTATAAAACACTGGTAGTTCAACCAAATGTTGATCCTTATAACGACAAATTTTATACGGAACCCGAAATTCAACTTCAAAAATTAGTACAACAGGTTCATGGAACATTAGATTCAACGGTTGATTATTTAGTAATGCCTGAAACTTTTTTAACGGAGAATATTTTTGAAGGAAAAGAATCAGAATCCTTGTCTCTTAATTTTTTAAAAGACAGCATTCTTAAAAAATTTCCCCGCCTTACAATTATTTCAGGGGCCAACACATTATACACGTTCAAACCCGGCGAAAAAAAATCGGCTACAGCCCGTAAATTCAGTGATGCCAATCAGTATTTTGAATCCTATAATACGGGCATGCAATTAACTACGAATAGTATTTCGTTTTATCACAAATCAAAATTAGTACCGGGCGTTGAAAAAATGCCTTTTCCGGCTTTGTTTAAACCTTTTGAAAGCTTTGCCATTGATTTGGGCGGAACAATGGGAAGCCTTGGTACACAAGACGATAGAACAGTATTTTTTAGTCATGATAAAAAAGTTGGTATTGCCCCCGTGATCTGTTATGAAAGTGTGTATCCCGATTATGTAGCTCAATATGTAAGAAATGGGGCTAATCTTATTTTTATTATTACCAACGATGGATGGTGGGAAGATACGCCAGGTCATAAACAACATTTAGCTTATGCTAAACTCAGAGCTATTGAAACCCGGAAAGAAATTGCAAGGTGCGCCAATACAGGCATTTCCTGTTTTATAACACCTTTGGGGACTATTGAACAAGCAACACCTTACTGGAAAGAAGCACTTATTACAAAGAACATGACACCAAATGATATTAAAACCTTTTTTGTACGTTTTGGAGATCTTATATCTTATATAGCGTCCATTATTGCCATTTTACTGTTTATCTGGAGTCAAATATTACGTTTTAAAAAGTCTTAAAAAGTAGTAACTTCGTGCAGTCAATTATAAAACAATAAATAACCCAATTAATTTTATGGAAAAGTTTGATGTTACAGTTATCGGCTCTGGTCCCGGAGGATATATTGCAGCGATACGCTGCGCGCAATTAGGTATGAAAACCGCTATTATTGAAAAATACCCGGTATTAGGTGGAACCTGTTTAAATGTTGGTTGTATTCCATCAAAAGCGTTATTGGATTCTTCTGAACATTACCATAATGCAGTTCATAATTTTGAGCAGCATGGGATCGACATAAAATCACCCAAAGTAAATTTCAAACAAATGATAGAACGCAAACGCGGTGTTATTAAAAATAACAATGCGGGTGTTGCTTTCTTAATGAAAAAAAATAAGATCACAGTATTTGCAGGTGTTGGTAGCTTTGAATCGAACACCATCATTAACATTACAAAAGACGGTAAAACAGAACAAATTGAATCGGCCAAAACTATTATTGCTACAGGTTCAAAACCTTCTTCTTTACCTGGAATTGAAATAGACAAAAAACGCATTATTACCTCAACAGAAGCGTTGGAATTAACGGAGGTTCCAAAACACTTAATTGTTATTGGCGGTGGCGTTATTGGTTTGGAATTAGGAAGTGTATATGCGCGTTTAGGCTCAAAAGTATCGGTTGTAGAATATATGGACAGGCTGGTTTACTCTATGGATGCCGGCTTAGGAAAAGAATTACAGCGTGTGCTTAAGAAAAATTTAGGTATTGAATTTTACATGAAGCACAAAGTTGCCAGTGTAACTGCTAAAGGTAAAGAAGCTACTGTAATTGCTGACAATGATAAAGGTGAGAAAGTAGAATTAAAAGGAGATTATGTATTAATGGCAGTTGGCCGAAAACCATATACTGAAGGGTTAAATGCAGAGAAAGCTGGCGTTAAATTAGATGAACGCGGACGTGTTGCTGTAGATGCTCATTTAAAAACAAGTGCTGATAATATTTATGCCATTGGAGACGTTATTGTTGGTGCGATGCTGGCTCACAAAGCAGAAGAAGAAGGCGTATATGTAGCTGAGTTAATGGCGGGACAAAAACCACATGTGAATTATAATTTAATTCCGGGGGTTGTATATACATGGCCGGAAGTTGCTGCTGTTGGCTTAACAGAAGAACAATTAAAAGAAAAAGGCATTAAATACAAAACAGGTTCTTTCCCGTTTAAAGCAAGCGGAAGAGCGCAGGCCAGTATGGATACTGATGGATTTATTAAAGTATTATCTGACGAAACAACTGATGAAATATTAGGGGTGCATATGATTGGGCCACGTGTTGCTGATGCAATTGCCGAAGCGGTTGTTGCCATGGAATTCAGAGCAAGTGCTGAAGATATTGGACGCATAAGCCACGCGCATCCTACATTTACAGAAGCTTTTAAAGAGGCTTCGTTAAATGCTACAGGTAACAGAGCGTTGAATATTTAGTACAATTAAAACCAATTGATATTAAGATTAAAGTATTAAACGATGAGATTTTTCATCTTAATACTTTAATCTTTTTTTTATTTAATACATAACCTATGACTGAAGAATTAGATCCAAAAATTTATCCTATCGGAAAAGCAAATCCTGTAGAGTTTACCAAAGAAGTGCTTTACAGATCTATTATGATGATAGAAGCGGCACCTGTTACATTAAGAAAAAGACTTGAAACTATTTCAGAGAAAGATCTTGAGTTAACCTATAAAGAGGGTGGCTGGACAATCAGGCAAATTGTACATCATGTTGCCGATTCACATATGAATATGCTTTGCCGTTTTAAACTGGCACTAACAGAACACAATCCTACCATTAAAGGCTATAACCAGGATTTGTGGGCAGCAATGGACGATTATAAGACGGCTTCCATTGAAAGTTCCCTGATGTTATTTGAAGGGATTCAGCAACGCTTATCGGCTTTATTAAAAGTAATGAGTGAAGACGATTTTAAAAAAACATATTACCATCCTGAATACCAAAAGCAATATACTTTAGGTGAAGCTACCCAGATATATGCCTGGCATGGGATGCACCATACAGCACAAATTGACGGCATCTTTAAATAAAAAAAGTCTCCTGTGATTTCACAGGAGACTTTTTTTAGTATTAAAACTTAATATTATTATTTCAAAAAGGTATCTATCGAAAAAATATTGGATACCGGGATATGCTCAATTAAATTTGATAGTTGTGCTTCATCCATTAAAAATATTTCTGTAGCAGGTATAAATTTAATTCTTCCTTCATCTTCTCCATTAATTATAGTACCGTATTTTCTTATCCCATTATTAAGGATGATCATTGCTTGTGTCGTATTCATCGTATCTCGTTTTTATTAAGTCTAATTAGACAAACGTAATGCCACAATGTGATAGAATGGTTACACTAAGGTTATTAAACTGTGAAACCACGTTCTTATTGAGTAAACACCTCCTTTATACTGAAGCTAAACTGTCATATGCCGACATAAATACACTTTATTGGGGAATAATAGGACAAATGTCAGTTTAGCACCTGTACATTGTGTCCTGAGTTTGGTGAATGACAAGTGATCCTAAAACAAAAAGCCTTTCAACATACATTGAAAGGCTTTTTAATCTAAATTAACGTGTGTTAACTACATGTGAGCGTCTAATTTACCCGCTAACACATTTTTAGGAGCAACTCCTACATGTTTTTCAACTACTTCTCCGTTTTTAAATACCAATAATGTAGGGATATTTCTGATGCCGTATTTGGAAGAGATACCTGAATTATTATCAACGTTTACTTTTCCAACAACTGCTTTACCACTGTATTCTGTAGAAAGCTCTTCTACCACAGGGCCTACCATGCGACAAGGACCACACCATTCTGCCCAAAAGTCTACCAATACCGGTTTGTCTGATTTTAATACTAACTCTTCAAAATTAGCGTCTGTTATTTCTAGTGCCATATTATTATGTTTTTTAAGGTTATTTATTCGATTTAAAATTAGGTTTGCTAAAGGTATAAACAAACTTTAAACCAAATAGTTTTCCATGTCTTTTTGACATTATTTAAGTAAAGTTACATGGCCTATTAAATCATGGTCGTTATGGTTCACATCTTTTACCTTTACTTTCCATACGTACACTTCTTGTTTAGCCTCGCTGGCGCTTGCTTTGCCTACTTCTCCATCCCAGGCATCGTTTATATCTGATGTTTCAAATATCATTTTGCCCCATCTGTCGAATACCTGAAGCTTAAATGCCTCAATACCAACACCTAATGCTTTAAAACCATCGTTTACGCCATCACTATTGGGTGTAAAGGTATTGGGAATATAAATGGCATAGGCAGATTTAATAGTAACTTGTTTTACGATTGAATCTTTACAGGCGTAGGAGTTTGTAACTACCTGGAGAATTGCCACCGTTTTAGCATCGTCGGTATTAAATAAATGATTAAAATTAGCCGTATTTTTTGTTGTACCATCGCTAAAGAAATATACGACGTTAGTTGCTCCGGTTGATTTATCCTGTACTTCTATAAGTGGTGTTGTAATATCCACTTCGGAAGGTGTAATATTAAACCCGGCAATTGGAGTAGGATACACATGTACAAAATTCGGAATCATAGAACTGGCAACGCAACCACTATCAGATACTGCTTTTAAGGTAACGCCATAATTTCCGCTTGAATAACAATGTGTAGGGTTTTGGTCATAATTTGGAGGGGTATTATCTCCAAAGATCCATTGGTAAGTTACAATTGATCCACCGCCTATCGTACTGTTATTTGTAAAGTTAACACATAAACTAGGGCAACCCATCGTGTTTTGTCCGCTAAATAAAGCAGAAGGAGTTGGATTTACATAAGCTGATTTAATAATCGTATTAGCGCATCCATATTGTGTTTGTATTTCTAATTTCACTCCGTAATTTCCTGATTGTGCAAAATTATACTGAGGGTTTTGTGAAACATTATCCGGTAAATTATCTCCGTTAAAATCCCAGCTATAGGATGTAATTAAGCCATCATTACTTACTGAAGCATCGGTAAAGGAACTGGATTGAGGCATACAGGCTGATGGTGCATAAAAATTAGCCATTGGATTATAGTGTACGATCACAGGATTAATTGTTTGGTTTGAACAGTTATTCCCTGATATAGCTACTAACCGGCTTTGTGCGCTACCTGCTGCAGGATAGATGTGGCTGGGATTAGGGGAAGTATTATCAATCGTTCCATTATTATCAAAATCCCATTGGTACGAAATAATATTTCCGGAAATGATATTACTTTGATTATTGAATTGTGTTGCCTGGTTGAGACAGGCAATTGTAGAGGCAAAATTTACATTTGGTTTAGGATATACAATAGCCGATTGAGCAATTGTATTGGTACAATTAAAATTACTGGTTGCTGTAAGTACTACATTATAGGTTCCATAATTGGTGTAGTTGTGAAGAGGGCTGGCTGTATTACCAGTTGTTGCATCTCCAAAATTCCAACTATAGCTTACAACCTGCCCCGATGAAATGGTGCATTGATTCGTAAATGGTGTCGCTATTCCGTTACATACCGGTGTGGACGAAAATTGTGCAACAGGATTAGGATATACATTTACCAATACTGTGCGTGTAGCTGAACAATTATTATTTGACACCACCATGAGTTGCGTAGTATACGTTCCGGGCACTGTAAATAAATTAGTGGGTGACTGTGTTGTATTATCGGGTGTTCCATCGGCATTAAAATCCCAGATATAATTTGAGATACTGCCTCCTGTAATAGAACTTGTATTTATATAGTTAGTGGCTAACCCTTCGCAAACATTATTTGCCGTAAATGCAACAGTTGGTAAAGGATTAACAATAACCTGTTGCGTTACTGAATTTGTACAATTATTGTTGGTTGTAACACTTAGTGTTACCGGATAAGTACCTGCAGCGAGATACTGTTGTGTTGGTTGGCTTAATGTTGACTGATTTCCATTACCAAACTGCCAGCTGGTAGATGTAATAGCTCCGGAACTTACGGTTGAATTATTTGTAAATGATGTGGAACTATTTAAACATACTGTATTATTTACAAATGATACACTTGGTAAAGGGCTTATTACCACAGGTACCATCGTTGTATCTTTGCAACCCATATTAGTAGTACAAATCAATTCTACATTGTACGTTCCTGTATTAGCATATGTATGAGAGGTATTAAAAGTTGTTGCGGTGCTTGCATCTCCCAGGTTCCAGTTGTTCGCTGTAATGCTGCCACTACTTACATTACTGTTATTGGTAAAGCTAATTGTATGACTGCAGGCTGACGATTGATTTGGAGTAAATAATGCAGTTGGTTTTGGAAAATCGGTTAAGGTATAGGTTAACGTTGGGCCAGGACAGCCGGTAAACGTTATAAGATTCAGGGTATATACTCCCGGCATACCGGTAGTTAATATCTGCCCGTTTTGAACGCTGTTATCGGGTAGCTGCCAGTTATAAGTTGCAAAGCCGGCAGGAGCTGTTAATTGTATAGTAGAGCCCTGGCATAAAATTCCATTTTGAGTGATATTGAAATTGAGGCAGCTTCCATCGATATAAGCATAGCCATAATGGCCGCCCAAAGAACAATCGTATGTAGTGAAACGAATAGTAACGTTTTGCCCGATAAAATTGGTAAGATCAACGCTTACATTGGTCCATGGTTTATATACTACGCTGTTGCAGGTAGTAGAATTGAGGAAGCCTGGAATATTTTGTCCTGCAGCCACATCGTAATAAGTACAAGGTATTTGTACACCATTAGAATCGAGCATTTCAATTTTAAAACCCGGTTGATCAGCCAACGCATGCCCGGGATCTTCAAATACAACGGCATATTTATACGTAAAATTGGCATTACTGGCTGTTACATTAAAGGTTTGTTCTAACCTGTCTGCAATGCCTCCTGTTGCATTATCACCAAGCCTTACTGAAAAATTTCCGCCCGGTGCTACTACAGGAAATCCACCGCAACCATCTACTGCTGCACCGTTGGTTACCAACTGGGCACCACCGGCATTTTGACAACAGCCCAATGCATTAAATCCAGGATTAAATCCGGTAGAGGAATTCCATCCTGTTAAACTTCCCGATTCGAAATCGACGTTAGTACAGGCTTGTTGTGGTGTTGGATTTGGGGTTAATGGCCTTGCTGAAGAAGGGTAAAATGTGGAACGAATAAAGTTTCGTTGATAGGCCCCAATGAATTCGGATAATTCGTTAGTGTTGGTGTGATGTGCGTAGAAAAAGTCGGTACATTGTTGTTGGTTAAAATTAGCTAAACTGTCAATCGTAGAAAGTTGCTGGGAAATTTGGGCATTTGCCGTAATACATGTAAGGCCCGTGAGCGCCCATGTGGTTAGGTAGATTGCTTTCATGTGTAGTAGGTTTTAGTGTGTTTAAAAATGATTTCATGCTGATAATGTTATTTTTAATTGGTTGTTAAACGTTAATAGTGGTTTTTTGGTTTGCTTATAATAAAGCATATGCATCTCGGGAGAGCATTTTCAGTATTTTACGAGAAGGTTTTAAAAAGGTTATGGTATTTGCCGTCTATTTTATTAACCAAACTCCGAGTTATTATTAAATGAAACTTTTTCTGATACTTGGGGTATAAGCGAAAGTTTTTATATATTAGCTAAAAATTAATTTATGGAAGAGAATAATTCATCGAATCAACCGCCACAATATGGCCAACCTCAAAATCAAAACCTGAATCAACCTATTAACAACCAGTTTGGACAAATTCCTGTTCCTAATTCTGCTGCTGTTTTAGTATTAGGTATCTTATCTATTGTTTTTTGTATATGCTATGGAATTATTGGACTGGTACTTGGGATCGTAGCAATTGTATTAGCCGGAAAAGCTAATGCTTTATATAAGGCAAATCCAAACAGCTATACACAGGCATCTTATAATAATGTAAAAGCAGGTAAAATATGTGCCATTATCGGAACATGTCTTTCTTCTCTTTATTTTATTATCCTGATTATTTATGTTGCTATCCTTGGTGCTGCATTAACTGCTATGCCATGGGATCAAATGATGCGTCATTAATTTTTAAACTACATTTAATTGAAATGCCTTTGATTATATCAAAGGCATTTTTAATTTTATACTATGGTAGACTGGTTAGAACATCATTTGTTAACGTGCTTTATCAAATCTCATTTTGGGGTAGAATGTCCTGGCTGTGGTAGTCAGAGAGCATTAATCAGTCTTTTAAAAGGCAACCTGGTTGAATCTTTGCAATACCATGCCGCACTCATTCCACTTATATGCACTATAGTGCTTTTAATTCTACAGTTGATCTTAAAACGGAATAACGGAGGGAAATATGTGATGTGGGCATTTATACTCACCTGTTCCATTACCTTTATTCAATTCACGGTGAAACAAATTATGTTATTTAGCTGATCGTTTTTAAAAGTTTAAAATCGCTGCGAATTTTAAATAAGGACCATAAGGATAAATTATGTTCGCGCATAAACATGGTAACCATAATGACGGAAGCGACAAAGTAAGAAAGACATGTAGCATAGCAGGCTCCATATAATTCGAATTTATTCACTAAAAAATAGCCGGTTACAACGGTAGTAAATAACCCTGAGAAATTAGCGGCCGCAATTAAACGTTGTTTACCCATGCCTGAAAAATAATGGCTAATTACCGTTGAAAAACTAATACATAATATTCCGGGAGATAAACATAGCATGACCTGTTTGGTTTCACTAAAATCTTTTCCTAATAAAAATGTAAAGAATTCGGCAGGAATTACCAATAAAACCACTATGCAGAAGAGACTCAGTAAAAAACACAACTTGGATAAGAGGAAAGTGATCTTCACATTATGATCTCCTTCTTTTTGGTTAGCAATATAAGTAAGAATAATAGTAGCGGCACTGTTGCTGATGATTAATACTGATTCTATTAAAGAGGTTGAACTGGAATAGATCCCTACCAACACATTATTGCTTAAGAGGTAAAAATTATACCGGTTACTAAGCATATGTGACAGGTTTGCCAGCTGATTAAAAAATCCTGTTTTAAAGATGGTTCCGGTTTCACATACAGGTAAAGTATGTTTGATGTGCTTAAAAATCCCGATAACCTGTATTCCCGAAATAACCAGGGAACTTAAAAAAGAGATGTATAATGCGGTGATATAGCTATCGATAGTTTTAAGATCGAAAAGGAAGATTTGCAAAACCAGTACTAATAATAAAACAGAAGGTTGAAAAAAATTAAGGAAATTATACGTTTTGATTTTTTCTTTAGCTAAAATAACGACCCCGTTAAAGGAATGGATAATAATGATGAAGGCCAGAATAGCGATATGGATCCAATACCTGCTAACGATTATATCAAAATACAAACAGAGACCGATTAATATAAGTGTAGTAATGCCTATACAGGCTACAGACCATATAATGCCCGTGGCATATATTTTTTTGAGATCGTACTTCGGAATAAAATACACTAAAGCATACCCTGTATAAATTTCATTAATTACCTGTATGATGGCGATGTTCAAAATCAATAAACTCAACTGCCCCCGAATATCTCCTCCCAGCTGTTTTGAAGACACTAAAAGTATAGCCAGATTTACCAGGGCTACGAAACCACGGGTAAATAAGGTGACTATTATTTTTTTCAGCATTTAGTAGGTGTTATATAATTTGGTAATGTGTTCGCACACCGCTTCGGGCGAATAATGATCACGGATATATTCGTGCATCAGATGTGGTTCTAAAAAATGACTTCTTTTATAATTTACCAGCTGTTCTACACATTCGTTTATCTTATTATTTTGCAACACAATACCCATTCCCTGGTTTACACTATTTTTAATTTCGCCCACAGGTGTTGCTATTACAGGAAGGCCACAAGCCAGCGATTCTAAAATAACCACAGGCATTCCCTCATAATGACTTAATAATAAAAACACTTCTGCCTGATTCATATAAATCACAATTTCTTCACCGGTTTTAAATCCTTCAAATGAAATTTCATTCATTAAATTGTATTGCTTCACTAAAGATAGATAAAGTGGCATCTCCGTTTTATTTTCACCAACAATGGTTAGATGAAATGCTTTGTTCTTTTGCTTCAGTTCATGCGCAACGGCTATTATTCCTGAAATATTTTTTTCGCGATCTACCAATGAAGAAACATGCAGTATGTTTAAAATAGTATTATTACCGACTTTGGTAGTCATTGGTTTAAAAACAGTTGTGTCTACTACATTATTAACCAACTCATAGTTATTTTTCAACCCATGGGCGCGCATAGAGTGTTTTAGTTTTTCTGAGATCACAAAAATTGCTTTTGCCCTGGCAACTAACTGCTTTGTATAATACGTTATGAGATTTCCCTTGTAATTTCCATCTTCCGGATAATACCCGCTCCAGTGTTCAGTAATCACTAATTTGGCAGATGGATATTTTTTTAAAGCATATAAAGCCGGAATAGCTGCAGGAAAAATGGTATTAACGTGTATCACATCAAAGGTCGAGCCGGAGAGCTTATCAATAGCTGTTTTATAGGCCATTTTAAATTTCAGGAATTTTAATACAGAGCCAAGTAAAGGAGTTTTAGTTTCAATTTTAGGGTAAAACCAAAGATACTCCTTAAAGTTTTGTGTTTCGTTGGTTATCATTACAGCCTTATTAACTGCTGCAACTGATTTTACAAAAACAACGGTAACCGTATGCTTTAATGCTAAAGCCTGTGCATGCCGTTTGATAAATATACCATTACTCTTTTCATCGGGATTTGGGTACCACGAGCAAAGAAACAGGATATTCAGCTTTTTTTCCAATAGAATAAATATAGTCTTATTACTTTATTCGTGCGAAAACTATTTAATGGATTTTACCATTAAATAATGTTGAATAATATCCCAAAGACGAAACGATTTTTCTACTATGGTATATCCTTTTGCTTTATAAAACTCCAGGGCATTTTCCCTGGCTTGAAGTTCAATGGTAGAGAGCTTCATGGAATGTGCTTCTTCTTCCAGCTTATTCAGAATAAGCTTACCTAACCCTTTCCCTTGGTATTGTTCGCTCACAGCCATGTAGCGGATTTGCCCTACTCCATTGCCATTATTTTGTAAACGTCCGCAGGCAATTATGTTGCCATTTTCTTCGAGGTAAGCATTAACGGATTGAGCTTCCAGTTCGTCGGTAGCGGTATCTTTTGGCTTGTTCCAGGGTTTTCGAAGAATGTCGTAACGCAGGTCGACAATTTTGTCGATAGTGGTTTTGTCTGTGGCTATTTTTACTGAAAGCATTTCTATCCTTTAAAGATTTACTAAAAAAATTGTGTTGTATATTCAATCCCTTTAGGATTGTTAGTCTCGTAAAAATTATTGTTCGTTATTCATGTTCAATCCCTTCAGGATTGCGGTTACAAAATCAACTGTCTGTGGTTATTCATATAATTTGCTTTATATGTGTTCTCATTTTCTAAATATTCATGTTCAATCCCTTCAGGATTGTGGCTATAAAATCAACTATTTGGGGTTATTCATATAATTTGCTTTATACGTGTTTCCATTTCTCAGTATTCAACCTGTTATTTAAAATAAATATTAACCGGCACTTACAAAAAATCCCTCCGTTAAATAACGGAAGGATTTTAAATTTTATGTTATCAGTAAATTAAACTCTGACAGCCTGAACGGCTTTTATCTCCGGAACTGCACGCATAATGGTTTCTTCAATTCCTGCTTTCATGGTCATATGACTCATGCTACAGGTGCTGCAAGCTCCCTTTAATTCAAGCATTGCTGTATGTTCGGCAGTTACTTCAAGCAACTCTACATCTCCACCATCAGCTTCTAAATAAGGCCTTATGGTTTGTAATGCACTTTCAACCCTGTCAAATAATTCCTGATTCATCATTGTATTTAATTTTAATTTCTTTCAAAAACCATATTGAACTTGAAAGAACAAAGATACGCTATTATTTAGCTAATTTCTTTTTTAAATTAGAATCGATTGCATCTAAAAATTCTTCGGTATATAAGTAGTGTTCACCATGTTTTACATTGTTTCCGTGAGAACACACTGCTAAATCCTTAGTCATTTTACCGCTTTCAACTGTTTCCACACAAACCTGCTCTAAAGCGTGGCAAAAATCAATTAATTCCTGGTTGTTATCTAATTTACCACGGAACTCCAATCCTCTGGTCCATGCAAAGATACTGGCAATTGGATTTGTAGACGTTGGGTTACCGTTTTGGTGATCACGAAAGTGACGGGTTACTGTACCATGTGCCGCTTCGGCTTCCATAATTTTACCGTCCGGTGTAATTAATACAGAGGTCATTAATCCTAAAGATCCGAAGCCTTGTGCTACTGAATCAGATTGAACATCTCCATCATAATTTTTACAAGCCCACACAAAATTACCATTCCATTTTAATGCAGAAGCCACCATATCATCAATTAAACGGTGTTCGTATACAATACCTGCTGCTTCGTATTTTGCTTTATAATCTGCCTGATAAATTTCTTCGAAAATATCTTTAAAGAATCCATCGTATTTTTTTAAGATGGTATTTTTAGTAGATAAATATAAAGGCCATTTTTTATTTAAAGCTACGTTAAAGCAGGAATGTGCAAAACCGCGGATTGATTCTTCCACATTATACATACCCATTGCTACACCAGCACCTTTAAACTGATAAATTTCATGTTCAATTACTTTTCCATCTTCTCCTTCAAATTTCATCGTTAATTTTCCTTTTCCGGGTACTACGAAATCTGTTGCTTTGTACTGATCACCAAATGCGTGACGACCAACAATGATAGGGGCTGTCCAGTTACTTACCAAACGCGGAACGTTTTTACAAACGATAGGCTCACGGAAAACAGTACCATCCAGTATATTACGAATAGTTCCATTAGGTGATTTCCACATTTGTTTCAGATTGAATTCTTTTACACGTGCCTCATCAGGAGTGATCGTTGCACATTTGATACCAACACCATATTTTTTAATAGCTTCTGCCGAATCGATCGTTACCTGATCATTTGTTGCATCACGGTGCTCCATTCCTAAATCGTAGTATTTAATATCTACATCTAAATAAGGAACGATTAATTTATCTTTAATAAATTTCCAGATAATGCGGGTCATTTCATCACCATCTAATTCTACTACCGGGTTAGCTACTTTAATTTTACTCATATACTTTGGGGTTCTTAAGATTTTTTAAAAAAGTTAGTCAAATTTATAAATATAATATTGTTGAGCAAACAATTTATTTTAAATATTTTCAGTAGATTTAAGTACTACTAAACTCTCTGTTTTATGAAACATTTACTCCTGTTTTTAAGCGTTTTTACGGCTTTAAGCACCTACGCACAAGACCAGCTTTTTAAGAAAGATAACACTAAACTGGAAGTTAAAATATTGGAGATCAACCCTACTGAAATTAAGTATAAGTTATTTACCTACCAGGACGGCCCCACCATTATTGTTGCTAAAAGTGATGTAGCCCTTATCATATACCAAAATGGGAGCCACGAAACCTTTGCCCAACAACCGGTGCAAACCACGCAGCAGCCTATCATTGTTTACAGGGACGACTATCCCGGAAGAAGAATGCCCATGCGAATGAATAACGATTCTCTCAAAATGGCCCGTTATAATGAAGTAACCACAACTAAAAATCTGGTTTCTATTAACCTGCTCGAAACTTTTAACTCCGGTTTCGGACTAAGCTACTTAAGAGAATTTGGCAATGGTTACTTAAACGTATACGTGCCCATTAATATTGGCATTTCGGAGCCTATGCTCAACCAACCCGGCAATACTATTTTCGGGAATTATAACAACCAATCTAATATTCAGAATTTTAAATACACCAGAAAAACCTTTGAAACTGGTATAGGTATTCATTTTCAAACCAGCGGTAAAAGATCAGTTACGCATTTTATAGGGCCCTATATCGGTATTTCTCAATTTACGGGTTCCTATAATTCGTCAGGGTATGATCCCAATACCTACCCTTACAATGGCCCATATAGCTTAACTCCGCATGATTTTGTAATGAACCGTTATACATTTATGCTTGATAATGGTATTTTATTTAGAATCACCAAAAATTTTAATATGATGCTATTAGCAGGCATTGGCTATCATGTAGACGATTTTTTATCAAACAATCCTAAGAATTATATAAAAAACGGGTATTACTACAACTTCTACGATTCTTCCTTTCCTATTAACAGCATTAAGCTGGGAATGTCGTTAGGATACCGATTTTAAAGAATAATTTTATACTTCGGGAAAGCTATTACACGCAACGTTTTTAGCTAAGAGCCTGTGTCATATTGCATTAATTAATAATTAATTAATTACATTTGTGGCCTATAATATTTATATGAAAATCACCGAACATCTTAAATCTGCGAAAAACACTTTATTTTCAATTGAAATTCTTCCCCCCCTTAAAGGAAAAAGTATTCACTCTATTTTTGACGGCATTGATCCTTTAATGGAATTTAAGCCTGCTTTTGTAGATGTAACTTACCATAGGGAAGAATATATTTATAAAAAACGGGATGGCGGCTATCTTGAAAAAGTAAGCATTCGCAAACGCCCCGGAACCGTTGGTATTTGTGCTGCTATTATGAATAAATACGATGTGGAAGCCGTACCACATATTATTTGCGGGGGCTTTACACGTGAGGAAACGGAAAACGCCCTAATCGATCTTCAATTTTTAGGAATTGACAATGTATTGGCTTTGCGTGGAGACAGTATTAAAACAGAATCGAACTTTGTACCTGAACCGGGTGGACATAATTATGCTATAGATCTTGTAAAACAGATCAAAGGAATGAATGCGGGCGTTTACCTGGATGATGAGATGAAAGATGCTGCACCTACCAACTTTTGTATGGGAATTGCAGGTTATCCTGAAAAACATTTTGAAGCACCAAATTTATACAGCGATATGAAATGGCTGAAAGAAAAAGTGGCTGCTGGTGCTGATTATATTGTAACTCAAATGTTTTTTGACAACAAAAAGTATTTTGAATTTGTAGATCTTTGCCGCCAAAATGACATTAACATTCCTATTATTCCGGGGTTAAAAATATTATCGTCACGTGCGCAACTAATAGCCTTACCAAAAATTTTCCATATTGATCTTCCACAGGACTTATTTGTAGAACTGGAAAGATGTAAGGATGACAAAGCTGTTAGGGAAGTGGGTATTAAATGGTGTATTGAACAAAGCAAAGAATTGAAAAAACAGGGGGTTCCATGTTTACATTACTATACCATGGGAACCTCCGACAGTACCAACGCGTAGCAAAAGAAGTTTTTTAAATAAATTATTTACGATGTCCGATTTAAAATATAATTTGCGTGGTGTATCAGCTTCTAAAGAAGATGTACACAATGCTATTTCCAATATTGATAAGGGTTTATTTCCACAAGCATTTTGTAAAATTGTTCCCGATTATTTAACCGGTAGCGATGAGCATTGCATCATTATGCATGCCGATGGAGCAGGAACCAAATCGTCTTTAGCATATGTATATTGGAAAGAAACAGGCGACATCAGCGTTTG
Organism: Bacteroidia bacterium; assembly: GCA_963422675.2. Lineage (GTDB taxonomy): Bacteria > Bacteroidota > Bacteroidia > B-17B0 > Aurantibacillaceae > UBA4416. The sequence continues at coordinate 103,258 of CAXVYS010000027.1, read as the reverse complement.
GAAAGGGATTGCACAGGATGCCGTGATCATGAATATTGACGATTTAATTTGTGTTGGTGCTACAAATAATATCTTATTGTCGTCAACGATTGGTCGTAACAAAGGATTGATTCCGGGGGAAGTGATCTCCGCTATTATTAACGGAACAGAAGAAGTATTACAGAATTTAAGGGATAATGGCATTGATATTCGCTCTACAGGCGGAGAAACAGCTGATGTGGGTGATTTAGTACGCACACTTATTGTAGACAGTACCGTTGTGTGCCGTATGAAAAGATCGGAAGTTATATCCAACCACAACATACAGGCCGGGAACGTTATAGTGGGTTTATCCTCATCGGGTAAAGCAACCTACGAAACCGAATATAATGGCGGAATGGGCAGCAATGGCTTAACCAGTGCCAGGCATGATGTGTTTAGCAAAGATGTGGCGGCACGCTATCCGGAATCGTTTGATGGTAATTTGCCGGAAGAAGTAACGTATTGCGGCAACTTAAAGCTGACTGATAAAATTGATGTAAGTTATAACGACCTAAACGGAAACACGATCCGGGAAAAAATAGATGCCGGGAAATTAGTGTTATCTCCTACAAGAACTTATGCGCCGGTTGTGAAAAAATTACTGGAAACTCTTTCAGGAAAAATCAGTGGTATTGTACACTGCAGTGGTGGTGCACAAACCAAAGTATTACATTTTGTAGAGAACGTACACATCATTAAAAATAATTTATTTCCTCTACCTCCTTTATTTAAGGTAATACACGAACAAAGTAATACGGATTACAAGGAAATGTATAAAGTGTTTAATATGGGGCATCGTTTGGAAGTATATTTACCGGCAGAGTACGCTCAGCAAGTGATTGCTATTTCCAAATCTTTTAATATTGATGCGCAGATCATTGGAAAGGTAGAAGCTTTTGAAGGCAAAAAAGTGACGATCGAATCTGAGTTTGGGAAGTTTGAGTATTAAGGTTATTCATCTTCAGCCCTTACAGGATTGAAGAACCAAAAATAAAAATAACTTATATTTAAAACGTATTCTAATTTAACCGGATGCAGTTAATGCGATTACGCTGTATGGCTATCAGATATTTGATACCATCCTTGTAGAGCTCTGTTACCAAAGGTTTATGCGTTACATTTGTAATTGAGTACATCAATTTCCCTGTAAGATCTATCACGTCTATTTTTTCTCCGGCATGATCATAACCAATCATATATTGATTACTTTCTGTGTAAACTAACGTGGCATCTTTGTATACTGCCTGGTCGTTAAACGATTCCAGTAGTTTACCGGAAAACAGATCGTACGCATATATAGCTCCATCACCAAACAGGATCATATCCATTTGCTTATCATCATTCAGCAATTCAAATGTGGCATGAAAACCGCTGAGCTCGTCACCTAATTTGATAGCCTCTTTTTTATCGGATAAAGAAATTTTACTCAATAAACTGTTTTTGTCATCAACGTAAATCAGTTTGGTATTATCTAAATTATTTCCTGCAGAAACATATAAATGTGTTAAGCCTTCAATTACTTTATTTTTAAAATCGATTCTACCCTCTCCTTTTCTGCTAAATGCATAGATCTTACCGCCAACATCAGCTGTTATCAGGTAATCGCTTGCCCCTACTTTTGCATAAGATATGGGTAGAGTAACTTCATTGTCTGTTTTGAAAGGAATAAAGCCTTCTGTTTTAATGCCGTATAAAGAAAAATTATAGATTTTTTTGTCGGCGCAAGCTAAAAACACGCGATAGTCTTTCGTATTATCATAATCCAATAAGGTTATGGGAGATGTTACTCTTTGTGGAAGTTTAACAGGATATCCTTGTACATAATTTCCGTTTCTATCCAAAAGATGTAAATAATTGTCGGTATTGAATAGCAGTTGTAATTTCCCATTCTTAAAAATATCCACTGTATAAATTGTTGATCGAATGGCTTCATTAATTTCTTTTTTCCATAAGGCGTTACCCGTGGAACTCACTAAATATAAGGTATTGCTTTCATCCTGGAAACACAGTTCATTTTCACGAGTAAGGTGATTTGTGAATACAAACACATTATTTGAAATCACCGAATCTGCGGTATAAGACCATAATACATTTTTATGCGTTTCCTGTGTTTGTACTTCCTGCTTATGCGTTGCGTGAAGACGGATTTGAAAATCTGTTTTATAAGATGTAACACTTAATGATACATGCGACAAGACATCATTCCCGGTATTTAATTCCACGGAATTGATCAACCGCGGCAATGCGCTTAGCTTCATCTGATCATAATTTTCATAATACAGGTAATTGCACGATTGAAATAAATTATCGTTGGCGTAATTCATGAAATCTGTATTTTTGGCAAGTACCGTGCTATTTTTAAGGCTTTCGTTATAATGGTTTAACATGACTTTTCCCGACATACATACCAGGTTCCCCGAAACAATGGCAGCATATTGCATTTCTTTTGGCTGATCATTAAAGGAGAAAAGGTTAGTATACTTAGAATTGATTTGATATACTTTAAGATCGTTGAATACCGTCACGCTATCACTCATGAGCTTTAAAAGTTGGATAGCTTTATCTTCATCGTTAATTTTCAGATCGATTATTTGTTCTGCATTATTCTCGAGCCAGTAATTCGCAATCACCATTTCATGATCGATATTGGTATAACATTCTGCCCTGATATTATAAAGAGCACTATCATTAAGAGATTGCCAGGCTTTTTCATTTTTTTGAACAATGGCTGTGGGCAACAATTTAAGATTGTTTGTATAAAACAACCCTCCATTACTAATAGCTACAGCCGTTAAAGATCCTACATGGTCAGGAAATTTTTCAAACTCATGCATTTGTGCATCTTCCTGCCCTGAAATAACCTGTAGTACCGAAGCTGAATCGGGCCTTGTATAACCATTACAGGTTAACTCGTTTAACTGAACTTCTAAACTAAATAAAGATTGCTGTTTGAATATTGACCGGTTAAATAAAGGAGATAGTGTATGGTTAATATAAACCTGTGTTTTTTGTTTGCCGTTGAGTTTCAATAAATTTAAATACGTTGTGTTTTCCGCCAAAGATTCTTTTTTAAGAAGGCCTATACTTTTTTGCAGAAGGCCTGCATCTGAACAAAAGTAAACCAGCCCATTCGTACAGCAGGCAGACCATTTTTTTTGATTAATTGTAACATCATAAAATGTTGTGGATGCGATAGAACTGTTTTTTGTAAGAACTGATTTGAAAAACGCTTCGAATTTAGCAGCATCTTTTTGTTCTTTTAATTTAAACTGAACCAGGTTTTCAGTTTTCCCTTCTTCCTTTATAAAACTCCAGTAAACCGGATTTCCCTCTAAAACAGCAGAAATATCAGGCGAGGATTTAGTAAGGGAATCCAGGTACCAAATTCCATTTTGGGCATTATGAAACAGGTCTTCCGTTAATAAAGACTTCCATATTAAATTCTGGCGGGTTAATTGAAGGATCAGGTCATGAACATTTTTTGTTTCAATTACACACAGCGCATTGGAAGGAATATGCTCCGTTACGCTTGTTGGTGGGGCTTTGCTTTCTTTTAAGTTAAAATACCCCCACAAGCCTGCTCCCAATGAAGCGACAAGGAAAAGATAAAATCCGATTTTCTTTAAAAGATGCACCCTCTAATTTAACCGGAAATAAAAAACGAAAAGGCTTAAAACAGCAGAGTTATTAAAGGGCTGTTGTGAATTGATTACAATACTTTTCTGTGGTTCAATTCATGTTGTAAAACAACCTGAACATGGTGTTTTTCCTTCCAATAATTTGCCAGGTATAGCTGTTCTGTTTGGCCTGGCGTGGGTATCAGGATCAATTCTTTTTTATGAAAAGTATACATATCCATCAATGTACTATAACCACTCCGACAAATAACCGTTGTTGAATTTTGAATGCATTGCGCCAGTTGCAGAGCATTTGGCAAATTAATGACGGTTACCGTTTCAGGCAGTATTACTAAAAACTCCGAATCGGTTCCTCTTACCAAACAGATTCTTGCTGTGGATTTTTTTAGTTGCGCCACCAATTTTTCTTCCAGGATACTCCGTTGTGGCTCCACACCTGATAATAAAATTAACTGGTCATAAGTTGTTGTTTTATTAACCGAAGCATCCAATCTGCTTAAGGCTCCTAAATAATTGCAGTTTTTAAAGTTTGCATGCCTTGATAAATTTCCGGCTAACGAATCGTTCATTTTTTCTGCATCAGGTACCCAAACATGATTAAATTTTTTTATAAACCGGTGATGGATATAATTGGCTAAACCTGATAAAATACCGGCTTGTATATTCAACTGATGTGTGATATAAACAGATTCAATTGCCTGATGGTACAGGCCAAATCGGTTATCGCTGATAACCACCTCCACTTTATTTTCTTTTACAATTTCCTGCAATTGCGCCTGTTCTTTTTTAATGACCTTAAAGATTCTTACAGAATCAAACATCAGTTTAAACGCCAGCGGAATTATTCGCGAATACCTGATATTGTAAGGCTCTATTTCTATTTTTTTTAGTTGGGGAAATTCCTCATCCAAAATAATACGGGTAGACTGTGTTACTCCTAAAATAACCACATTCTTCTGCATTAACTGTTTAATGAGCGGTACACACCGGGTGGCATGTCCAAGCCCCCAATCTAAAGGGGAGATAAATATGGTTTTGTTCTGATAGATAAGATAAATTAACGAAAAAAATCTCTTAATAATTTTAACTTTGCATAGTGATTGAAAATTTTTCTGAATATATACAAAGTATTTTAAAAACGATTCCTGAAACACCGGGAGTATATCGTTATTATGATAAAGATAATAATTTGTTATATGTTGGCAAAGCTAAAAACTTAAAGAAACGTGTAAGTTCGTATTTTGCCAAAGAACACGATACGCACCGTTTAAGATTAATGGTGCGCAAAATCACCGATATTAAAACCATTAAGGTGGATACCGAAATGGATGCTTTAATATTGGAGAATAACCTGATTAAAAACCTTCATCCAAAATATAATATCGATTTAAGGGATGATAAAACTTACCCCTGGATCGTTATCAAAAAAGAGCGTTTCCCACGGGTGTTTTATACGAGGCAGATAAAAACAGATGATACGGAATATTTCGGACCATATCCTTCGGTAACAACAATGCATATATTGCTCGACCTCATCAAACAATTATACCCTACCCGTTCGTGCGCTTTGGATTTGAGTGAAGAAAATATCCGAAAGAAAAAATTTAAGGCATGCCTTGAATACCAGATAGGACGGTGCAAAGCACCATGTGTGGATCTTCAAAGTAAGGAAGAGTATGATAAAGATATTGATCACATCCGCAATATTATTAAAGGTGATATTCAGTTTGCCATAAAAGATCTTAAAAAATTAATGCAGGAACATGCTGAAAAATTTGAATTTGAATTAGCCGCTGTTTTAAAAAAGAAAGTAGAATTGTTGGAACGCTATCAGAGTAAGTCAACCATTGTGCATCCTTCTATTACCGATACAGACGTGTTTGCTATTTTAAGTGATGAGAAAACAGCTTATATCAATTACTTTAAGATCATGAACGGAACCATTGTTCAATCGCAGATCCTGGAGCTTAAAAAGAAACTGGAAGAAACTGATGAAGAGATGTTGGTATTTGCGATCCATGAAATCAGATCGAGGTACAGTTCTTTAAGTCGTGAAATCTATGTTCCTTTTGAACCCGAGTTTATGTTTGAACATGCCAAATACGTTGTTCCAAAAATCGGTGATAAAAAACATTTAATGGATCTGTGTTTCAGAAATGCAGAAGCTTATAAAAAAGAACGTGAAAAACAGCTGGCCATTATTGATCCGGAAAGGCACACCGACCGCATTATGCAGCAAATGATGCGCGACCTGCGAATGAAAGAAGAACCACGACGTATTGAAGGTTTTGACAACTCCAACATTCAGGGAGAATATGCTGTAAGTGCTATGCCCGTTTTTATTGATGGCAAACCTGCAAAAAAAGAATACCGCCACTATAATGTAAAAACAGTGGTCGGTCCTGATGACTTCGCGACTATGGAAGAAGTGATCTACCGGCGTTATAAAAGAGTTTTAGAAGAAGCTTTGCCAATGCCCCAATTGATTGTAATTGATGGGGGCAAAGGACAATTGGGAGCAGCGGTGATGAGCCTGCGAAAGCTTGATTTAATGGGAAAGGTAACGGTGATAGGGATTGCAAAACGATTGGAAGAAATTTATTTTCCGGGCGATTCTGTTCCTTTGTATTTAGATAAGCGTTCGGAAACGTTAAAAATTATCCAGCACATTCGTGATGAAGCTCACCGTTTTGGGATTACCCATCACCGAAATAAGCGCAGCCGCGAAACCTTTAAAACAGAATTATCGGAAATAAAAGGGATCAGTGAAAAAACAGCGCAAAAATTATTAACCGAATTAAAATCTGTACGTGGCATTAAAGAAGCTACACTTGCCGAATTATCAGCTATTGTAGGTAATTCGAAGGCGAACCTGGTTTATGAGTTTTTCAAAACCCAGGCAGCAAATCCCTAATAACTCATTTCCTTGAACAAGTGATCTATTTTTTATTTAGAACTTTAATCTTGATTTTTTGATTCCTTCTATCTTTTTCCTTGATGAAAAAGAAACAAAAAATCAAGGCAATTCACTAACCTCAATTCTTTTATTAATGTTTTGTAGTTTTTTTTGTATTAATGAGTGCTTCGCAATTCTCACACAAAAGCCTACCCATTACCGCCGAAAAAATTGTGGTTCGCGCTGAATTTCCAATGCAACTGCACTATTACCAACACATGCAGTAATATAAATAATACGCTTTGTGTTTTCTAATATGATGGAAGTTTTATTTGTAAAAACCTGTTAATAATACAGGTAGAAGAGCTTTATGATTCTCATGCTCTTTCCGCTTGGGTCGCGGATAATATAGGAATGTAATTTTTTAGTACTATCCGTTACGTAACTAACTTCCTTTTGAAGTACTCCATTTTTAAATTGTTTCTCTTCCAATAAACAATCGTTTTGATCGTACTCGTAAGTGCGGGATAATTCCAGTTCGCCATTGCTGTTACTGGTGTATTTCGCCGAAGCCAATTGTCCTTTTGCATTATAAGTGAAAGTACTGCTCTGCGTGATCCATGTAGCAGTGTACTGTTCATTTATACTTAATAATTGCCCCGTTTCATTTGTATTATAAATAATCTCCTTATAGGTACGGCCTTCATCATTCTTACAAATCTTTTTATATTGGTACTTTCCTGTTGCAACGTATTCGAAACTTTCTTCACTCATTACCGTTTGAGCTCCCAGCTTGAATTCCGCTTTATTTTCAGAAACATTGGTTTCCTTACATCGCTTTTCATTTAACAGCTTGTTTTCTACAGAGTAAGAATAATACTTACTCTCGTAATAAGACCCATCATTGTATCTTTTTAGTTTTAATAATTTAGTGGCATCATAAAAATACATGGTGGAAATGGTATCATAGATATACTCGTTTTTGCTGTAACTATATCCATTGCTTACTCTTCTTTTTTTACGGTATACCGCATCGTGATGGTATTCTTTCTGTATAATTTTCATCACCATCGTATAATAATACCTGGTTAGTAAACCATCTGCATTAAATTCATAAAAATTCAATAAGTCCTGATCTTCTGCCACCTGAAAATCTTTTTTATCAATAATATCAAAGGTAATAGACTTTACTTTTTGATCTTTAATATATTGCGTGTTAAAAGGGAGCTGTGTTTCAAAGGCTGATTCGGCCGTTGGAATAAGAGCCTGAGCAAATACGCTATCGGCTAAGCATGTCAGTAATAACGCTAAAATTATTCCGGGAACGGACGCCTGTATTTTAATATTGCTCTTCAAGTTGCTTTAATGCTTCCGCCACAGAAGTTGTTGGGAGCAAACAGCTATTGTTTTTGCATATATAAATGTTGGTTGTATCATTTATATACCTGTTTTGCACCAAGGGTAAATCTGATGGTTTATCACTTACAGCAAATATCACGTTTGGAGGTGTTTGTTTGTAAAGCTCCGATAATTTTTCATTAACATTTTTACCAACAATTACCACTTCGGTTTGAGGCTTTATATATTCCAGCAATAACATTCCCCAATTACTGTATCCGGGGCCATAACTTTCAATTTCCCCGATTACTGACTGTAAAAGCTTCTTAGAGATTCCAAGATAGTTTTGATCATCATAATAAATAGAAAGCTTTCTTAAATTCAACGCCATTTGCGAGCTGGATGCAGGAATAACATTATCGCTCCATTCAGCCTTTCTCACCACTAGTTTCTCTTCGGAAGCATCTGTATAAAAAAAAGTAGTATCTTCTTTTACATAAAAATTGGCAATGGCATAATCCGTTATGCGTTTCGATCTGCTTAGCCATTCCTCATCTATGGTAATGATATATAGCATTAAAAACGCATCTACCGTAAAAGCATAATCGTCCAGAAAGCCTGAAACAGTGGTATTCTTATTTTTAACCCGCCACAATTTTCCTGATGGTAAACAATAATTTTGTACCAGGTAATTCGCATTTTTCAGAGCCAACTCTTTAAATCTGTTCTCATCAAAAATCAGGTAAGCTTCTGTTAAAGCCTTACACATTAAGGCATTCCACGACATAAGAATTTTATGATCCAGACCCGGTTTAACGCGTTTTTCACGTTCTTTCAATAATTTGATGTTACACTTGCTTATCGTTCTCTGAAGTTCATTTACAGTAATACCATGTGTTAATGCGATGGATGCATCATCCGAATCGCGCATCAACACATAATTATCATCTTCCCAATAACCGGTTTCATTGACACAATAATAGTCTGCAAATATTTTAAAATCCTCTCCTAATAACTGTTCCAGTTCTTCTTTTTGCCACACATAATATTTCCCCTCCACCCCTTCGCTATCAGCATCCAGGGCCGAATAAAATCCAAAATCCTTACTTTGTAATTCCTTTTCTACAAAGGCAACTGTTTCATAAACTACCTGTTTATATAAATCGTTTTTGGTATGTTTATAAGCCTGTGCATATAGGCTTACTAACTGGGCGTTATCATACAACATTTTTTCAAAGTGCGGCACTTTCCAGTAGGCATCTGTACTGTAGCGGGCAAAGCCACCTGCCAGCTGATCATAAATACCTCCCCAGGCCATTTTGGTAAGCGTTAAGTCGAGGTGTTTTTTTAAAGGAAGGTCATTTTCGGAAGCAGTATAATTCAACAGAAATAAATAATTATTTGGTAATGGAAATTTGGGTGCCCTGTTTGGTCCGCCATATTCAGAATCAAAACCCTGTTTCCATTTCTGAACCGATTTTTTTAAACTCTCCATACTAAACCCTTCATCTGTGGTGGTTTTTGGTATCTCTAACTGTTCGAGGCCTTTGGTAAGGTTCCCGGCATATTCCCTTGCTTTATCAGGATCTTCTTTATACAAATGAGCAAGGTTTTCCAATACATTTATCCATTGTCCTTTTGGAAAATACGTGCCACCATAAATTGGCCGGCCATCCGGCAATGCAAAACAATTCAAAGGCCAGCCACCTTGCCCTGTCATTAACTGAACGGCTCCCATATACACCATATCAATATCCGGACGCTCTTCCCTGTCTACTTTAATATTTATAAAGTGCGCATTCATTAACTCTGCTACTCCTTTATCTTCAAAACTTTCGTGTTCCATCACATGGCACCAATGGCAGGCACTGTAACCAATACTTACTAAAATTAATTTGTTTTCTTTTTTTGCCAATTCAAGGGTTGTATCATTCCAGGCATACCAATTAACAGGGTTATTGGCATGTTGCAATAAATAGGGGCTGCTTTCGTGTTGAAGATGATTTGGCATAGTAATGAACTTTATAGTTTATTAACAAATAGATTTTTACCCTTACACTAAAAAAGGGTTGTTGGCTTTTTCAAAGCCAATGGTTGTAGAAGGTCCATGGCCGCTGTAAACTTTCATAGTATCTCCCAACGGAAACAGTTTGTTTTTGATGGAAGAGATCAATGCATCATAATCGCCCATAGGCAGGTCTGTACGACCAATACTCCCATAAAACAGCACGTCGCCACTGATCATAAAACCCTCCGCTTTATTATAAAAAGTAATATGGCCGGGAGCATGCCCCGGAGTATGCAACACCTGTAGCTGAGAGTTTCCAAAGGAAATCACATCTCCTTCTTCAATAAACTTTTCAGGTTTAGGACTCGGATCAACCGAAATGCCATACATAGCGCCCGATGCCGCATGCCTGTCAATAAAAAACAGATCATCCTTGTGCATTTCGGGCAGTAAACCATAGGTATCCAATACATACCGGTTCCCATTAATGTGATCGATGTGGGCATGTGTTAAAATCAATTTTACGGGCTTCAGGTTGCTCTCTGATATAAAATCACTTAATTTTTTGTTTTCCAAAGCGTTACTATTTCCCGGGTCTATAATAAGGCATTCCAGTGTGTCATCCCAAAGGATATATGTATTTTCCTGAAACGGCCCGAAAGTAAAAGAGTGAATATGAATCATGGTATTTTCTAACTATTTTTTTGCTAAATTTAAGGCTTATTAATCAATTTAATGAAGCGGTTACTCTACTTACTGATCTTAGTGTTGTGTATTAAACTAACGCATGCACAATTTTATTATGGTTCTCAACTAGAGTTCGGTAAAAACCGTATCCAATACCAAACATTTAACTGGACCTATTTCGACTTTGAACGTTACCGGGTTTACCTGTACGAAGGTGGACAGGAAATTGCCAAATACGCTGCTGTATCTGTTAATCGCCAACTTCCCATTATGGAAAAGCGTTTGGATTTTCAGCTGGAAGATAAAATAGATGTAATTGTTTATAATAACCAAAACGACTTTAAACAGAGTAATATTGGATTGGCGAATGAAGAAACAGGAAACATAGGGGGAGTAACCAGAATTATTGGCGATAAGATCTTTATTTATTTTACTGGTTCGCATGCCGACCTCGACCGACAAATCAGAGCTGCCCTGGCTGAACTGATGATTGATAAAATGATGTATGGTGGCAGAACACGGGACGTTGTAAGAAACTCTACGCTTTTAACATTACCCGACTGGTTCAAAAACGGACTGATTGCTTATTTATCTGAAGGCTGGAATTCCAGGATTGATAATGATGTGATGAACGCCATTAAAAATGACCAGTTCTATAAATTTAATCAATTAACGGGAAAGGAAGCTACCATGGCCGGACATGCTATGTGGTATTACATTGCTGAAACATACGGCGAAGCATTGATCCCCAATTTATTATACATGACCAAGGTAACGCGTAATCCTAATAATGCATTTTTATACGTGTTAGGCACTTCCGTACAAAACATGACCAGCGATTTCACCAACGTGTATGCAAAACGTTATTTCGATTACAGGGATACTACCCGTAAAGACCCTACAGGTGAATCGGTTGTAAAGAAGCAAAAAAAATCGAGACACTATTACCAGTTAAAAGTAAGCCCCGACGGGCAAAAAGTAGTGTATGCTACCAGTGAAGCAGGCCAGTATAAAGTATGGTTAAACACGATTGGCGAAAGCAAAAAGAAACGATTACTTCGGTTAAACCCTAAACTGGAACGTATTGAGGATAACAGCTATCCCTTGCTGGGCTGGCATCCTAACAACAGTGTTGTATCGATGATTTATGAAAAAAAGAATATTTTAAAAATTCATACATACGATAGCGACACCAAAGAAAAAGTAAAACGCAACATCACCGGTTTTGAAAAAGTAAACAGCTATTCTTTTTCTCATGATGGAAAACGGATTGTTATGAGTGCTGTGAAAAAAGGAAAAGGCCAGTCGGATATTTTCATTTTCACCCTTAACACAGGCGGCGTTGAGCAAATCACCAATGACTCATGGGATGATAATAACCCTGTGTTTGTTGATAATTCGAAGGGAATCTTGTTTGAATCGAACCGAACCCATGATACGATTAAAGCAAATGAAGATGCAAAACTGTATTTTAAATTTTCAAGAAATAATGATGTCTTCTTTTACAACAACGTTTCTAAATCTACCTTACTATACCGGGTTACCAATACACCAAACTCTAACGAAACTCTGCCACAGGAATACGGCAAAGGTGTTATTTCTTTTTTAAGCGATGCGAATGGCATTAATAACCGATACATTGGGGTACTCGACAGTTCCATTTCTTTTGTGGATACGATGGAACATTACCGGTATTTTTATAATTCCAAAGCCATTACCAATTATTCAAAAAACATACAGGAACAGCATATTAACAGCAAGTTTACCACCTTTGGAGAAATTATCATTGACCAGAAAAAAGAAAAATTACTGGTTACGCCTCTAACATCTTATAATCAAATTGTTCCGGCTGCCTTACATAAAACCCATTATAAATCGGGCCCGGCAAGTATGCTTTCCGATCCTGACAATATTAAAATATCCAATCCGGTAAGATCGGAAGAAACCACTCCACAAAAATCGGATACCATCATCAGAACCGAAGGTATTGACTTTGAAAATTATTCTATTAATAGTCCACAACAAAAAAAGGATCCAACCAAAGAGATTAAAGCTCAACCAAGCGTAGCTCATAATGGAGCGGTAACAGATAATCCTCAAAATGCCAGTGTAAAGGGAGCCGACGAGTTAAGATTTCCTATTCAGCAAAACTATTATACAAGTTTCAGAACCGATCAGGTAGTAACACAATTAGATAATTCCTACTTAGGAACCAACTACCAACGCTTTACAGGTGGCGGAAGTCCGGTATACCTGAATCCGGGATTAAACGTATTATTTAAAATCGGCTTAAGCGATTTGTTTGAAGATAAACGTATTGTTGCCGGGTTCCGTATTGCAGGCTCTCTTGATAATGAGTATTTATTAAGTTGGGAAAACAGAACCAAACAAATTGATAAACAATTAGTATTACACCGCCAGTCGTTTTTAAAAATAACAAACGCTGCTGCCGGAGTTAGTAAAATACAAACGCATGATGCCCGTTATAGTTGGAAAATTCCTTTCAATGAAGTGGCAGCATTAAAAGCGTCGATCATGTACCGTAATGACAGAACTGTTTTTGCATCGGTAGGTGATGTGAGCCTTGCGAAAAGCAATGTATATGATAATTACGGAGGAGCTAAACTTGAATTTGTTTTTGATAATACCCGTAAACGCGGACTTAACTTATACAATGGGACACGTTTTAAATTATGGGCGGAATACTGGCGTTTAATTAAGGAACAGCAACACGACCTGGTTACTATGGGCTTTGATTTTCGTGATTACAGAAAAATTCACAGAGACCTGATCTGGGCAAATCGCTTAGCAGGAGCTACTTCATTAGGTACCGATCGTTTGATTTATTATATGGGAGGTGTAGATAACTGGATTAACCCTCAGTTTGACCAAAGTATTAATATTGTAAAACCGGATCAATATCAATTCCAGACATTAGCAACCAACATGCGTGGGTTTAAACAAAACACCCGTAACGGAAACAATTTTGTAGTGTTGAACAGTGAATTACGTTGGCCGATTTTTAAATATTTATTGAACAGGCCTATTCGTTCAGACTTTATTCAAAACTTTCAGATCATAGGATTTGGAGATCTCGGAATGGCCTGGTATGGCCCTAATCCGTATAGTGAGGACAATGTGCTGAACAAAAATGTATATCCTGGAAATCCTGTAACCATGACAATTTATAACCAAAAAGAACCCATTATTGGTGGTTATGGTTTTGGATTACGCTCCCGTTTATTGGGTTATTTTATACGGGTTGATTTTGCCTGGGGCGTAGATGATAAAAAAATCCAAAAAGGAATGACTTACCTATCTCTGAGTACTGATTTTTAGCAGTCATTTACAACATCTTCTTTTATAACTAATTTCATAGGGCAATTTTGTTCGTGAATTGACGTTTCTTTCTTATTGATGCAATCACAAGCCGTATGCGTAATAGCCTCTTTCAGCTAATATATAGCGCCGTTGTACTATCCTTCTTTTCTTTTCAAGCGGTAGCGCAGGAAGAAGAGGAAGAACAAAAGATCAATAAGAATGGAATGTATTTTTTCCATCAATACTCTTTAGAACATTCCTTTGCCGAGTTTAACAATGATCAACCCTTAAAAGCAAAGACTGCACTTTCCAGCATGCCATTTTTTGGAGTAGGCATAAAAAAAGAAACTGCAAACTATGTGTTTGCGTTTAGCTCCCGTTTTGGGTTTCAGCGCGATAACATGACTTTCTCTTTTGCAGGAAAAAAAGTTGCCGGTACCTATTGTATGGATTACATGTCGGTAAAAAGGCAATTCGCTTTGGGATTTAAACTCACGCCACAGCAAACGTTCAGCTTTTTGTTTATCAGTTCCTTCAATATTTCTAGTATGGGAGCAACGCCTTTTGGCGAAAAAACAAACCTTAGAAAACTGGAGCAGAAAGATAAGCTGCAGCTCAGCATGAGCGAAGATCCTTTTTTGGATTACCGCTTAGGCTTTGAATATGAGTTTAAACCAACGGAAGAAGAAAAGCTCAGGCTGTTTTTTCATCTGGAAACCTCTTTAAAGCAAAGGCGCGTAGACGTAGCGCCAAACTATAATTTAGGCATTGACAAGCCTTATACCTTGTTCTATCGTTTCAGTGTGATTGGCTTTGGACTTCGGTTTTAATACCTTTTATTTCTGCGAGCTCACAGAAAATAACCTGCCAATGGGAGTTGATTTTCCAGTATCTGTGAAAACCCCATGCTTAAAGCTTTTCACATCTTCAATGGAATAAAAAGCACTCGGTGTATACTGATGCACAATATCCAATACGTGTTTTTTATTGGCACGTTTTACAATCATAAAAATCAATTTCACAGGTCCTTTAGCTCCATGGCCATCTACAATGGTAATTCCCTGGTGATTATTTTTAAGCACCTCCGCAAGTTCGGCTATATTTTCATTTGTAATCACCCTGATGATTTGTGTGCCAATTGCCAAACGCTCTTCAATAAACATCCCCAAATAAGTTCCTGCACTGAAACCGGCCGCCCAGGCTATAAAACAGGCAGCATTGTCTAAATGACTAAATACCTGGCGCATGGCAACCAACCAGATTAATACTTCAAAAAAACCAAGGATGGGAACAATTTTCCTGAATCCTTTGGAGATAAATATATGGCGGAGCGTAGCCATCGTTACATCTCCCAATCTTGAAATAAAAATGAGCAGCGGTAATATAATCCAGCTGAAATAGTCAAATGCCATCCTTCAAAATTAATGTACTTATTTGCTAATTCCTGCGTTATATCTTTAATTTATTAATAAGTCATTGTTTAAATAAACACCTCCTTCACCTAAAAACAAGCCTTAATAAAACAGACATTTATCTAACCTTGGAAAACTTTACAACCATACCAGAATCAAAAAAGCCATTCGGCATCTGGCGTTTTTTAAAGCGTACATTTCTTACACTGGTTATTGGCACCACAGTTATTGTAGCACTTTGTATTACACTCGCATTTGTTTATGAAGATGATGTAAAAGCCATCGTTATTAAAGAATTAAACAAACACCTGAATGCCGAAGTTCGCATAGATCCTAAAAATATTGACCTTACCATTTTAAGGTCGTTCCCCGATTGTGCCCTGGAGTTTAAAAACCTTACGGCAATGGAAGCTCACACTACTAAAACAAAAGACACCTTGCTATATGTAGGCCGTTTAACACTGGCATTCAATATTAAAGATTTGTTTAGTAAAAATTATACGATCAAAAAAATAGAGCTTGAAAACGGAAAAGCCGACCTGAAAGTTGATAAAAAAGGAAATGCCAATTACATCGTTTGGGAAACAGACACTGCCACCAAAACCAACGATAGCCTGGCTTTTGCACTTGAAAAAATAACCCTGAAAAATATTGTAGTCAATTACAAAAACAGCAAAGCACGAATAAAAATTGAAACCACTATTAAACACTTAAATTTTAAAGGCAAATTTAACAATAGCGAATATACCCTGAGCTCTGATGGGAATGCGTTTGTGACCTTATTCCAGGTTGAAAAAATAAAATATATCAACGATAAGAACCTCAAATTTAATGTTGAGCTAGATGTCAATAAAAACACGTACACCATCAAAAAAGCGGAAACAGCCATCAATGCTACCCAGCTCGTAAGTAATGGGAATTTTGTAGTACAGGACAGTTTAATTTCTCTGGATGTTAATTTTAACGGCAAAAATTTAGACATCTCCTCTACCCTTTCTTTATTGCCTGAAAAATTTCAAACACAGATAAACGATTATAAAAGTGATGGAGAATTTTATGCCAGTGGGGAATTTCATTACCATCATTCCAGGCCTATCCTTGTAACCGCTGAATTTGGGATTAAGCAGGCTACCATTACGTATAAGCCACAAAACACCACATTATCGAATGTTAACTTACTGGGAAGTATTCATGTAAATAACAAAACCAGTGTGCTAACGCTAAAAAATATTTCTGCCAACCTCAACTCCAATACCTTTAGCGGTGATGTGGCGTTAAGCAATTTTAATGATCCCTATCTTAGTTTGAATCTCGCCGCCAAAACCAATCTTCAGGAGCTAATGTCCTTTTACCCTATCGATACTATCCAGGAAATTAGCGGGAGTATTGATATTAAAGCCAGTTTACAAGGTTTGATTAGCGATTTTAAAAACAACACCTTTACACCGGATATCAAAGCAGATGGGATAGCAAGCCTTAAAAATTTAAAAGCTAAATTCAAACAATCTTCTAAAGATTTGAATATTCCGGAAGGCGAATTAAAACTCAACAACAGAAGTTTAAACGTTAACGGTTTAAAAATATTAAAAGGAAGTTCAGACATTGTATTGGATGGAGAAATGCCAAACTTTTTAGGTTACCTGTTCGATCCACAAATACCATTGGTTGTAAACGCCAATGTATCAAGCGATCAGATAGAACTGGAAGATTTGTTGTTCTCTTCCGGACAATCTTCCTCTAACGGCTCCTCTATATCCATTTCAAATAAACTGGATTTTAATGTCAATGTTTCTGTTAAGAAATTATCTTTTGGGAAATTTATTGCCGGAAATATTAAAGGAAATGTATTATTAAAAGATCAAAAAATTGCCTTAAAGGATGTGAGTTTATCTGCTACAGAAGGAGAAATAAGGCTTAATGCTTTTGCAGATGCGAGTGGCAAAAATTTAAAAGTATCAGGTGATTGTGATCTGGAAAAATTAAACATTCAGAAACTATTTTTTGAGTTAAATAATTTCGGGCAAAATACCTTGCAGGATAAACACCTGAAAGGTTTTGCTACAGCGCATGTTATGTTTACAGCATCCTGGGACGAAAACCTGAAAGTAAATTTAAACAGCATTAATGCCTCCAGCAGTATTTTAATTGAACGTGGTGAGTTAATTGGCTTTAAACCATTGGAAAGCGTTGCGAAATATATCAACATCAATGAATTGAAACACATTAAATTCTCCTCACTTCAAAGCAATATTGACATTAAAGACCAGATGATCACCATCCCCAAAACCGTTATAAAATCAAATGCCATTAACCTGGAATTATGGGGTAAACATAGTTTTGACAACATCGTTGATTACCACATTCAATTATTGATTAGTGAACTACTGGCTAAAAGGCAAAGAGCCAATAAAAACCTGGATGAAGAATTATCGCTGGTAGAAAACGATCCTGAAAACAGAAGGAGTGTATTTATTAAAATGACCGGCCCTATTGATAATCCTGACATTAAATATGACCGTAAAGGTGCCAAGGAAAAAATAAAAGAAGATTTTAAAAAAGAAAAACAAAACGTTAAACAGATTTTTAAAGAAGAATTTGGCCTGTTTAAAAGGGATTCAATAAAAGCAAAAGAACAGGATAAAGCCAACCAGAAATTCAATATTCAGTTTGGTGACGAGAAACCTAAGAAAACGACCAACAACCTTCAACCTAAAAAGAAAGAGGAAGACGATGATTTTTAATCTTGTAAAGAGGGATTAGCGACTAGACATTAGAAAAAAAGATTCCCTAATCCCTTTTTCCTAATGCCTAACCCTGATTACTACAACGCTTCGTATTCTTTTCTTACAAAATCAGCCAGCTCTTTTACGTAAGCCGGAGAAAAATCAAATTTAATGCCCGCTGCTTTATATAATTCAGGAATTGTTTTGGTATATCCTAACGACAAGGCTTTTTTATAATTCGCCAAAGCCTGTTTAGGATCTTGTTTGTAGCTTCTCCACATAGCAATAGCACCTAATTGCGCCATCCCGTATTCAATGTAATAAAACGGCACCTCATATAAATGTAATTGCGGTTGCCATGAGCGTTTTAAATTATTTTCCAGGCCTGTATAATCCACTACACCCGTCCCAAAATCTTTGCTGATCTGTAACCAGTAAGCATAACGTTCTTCTACTGTGTGTTGAGGATGTGTATAGATCCAATGTTGAAATTTGTCAATAGAAGCGATCCATGGCAACCCTTTTAATACATCATTCAATTGTTCTTTCTTGGCACGTTTCAGTTCATTTTTATCAGGAAAAAACGCTTCCCAGTGTTCCATACTAATCAACTCCATGCTCATGCTGGCTAATTCCGCTACTTCACTTGGTGTACTTTTAAATTCAGTTAACTCCAGGTTCGCTGCTAAAAAGGCATGTACCGCATGGCCACCTTCGTGTACCATGGTTACCATATCACGGTGTAAACCCACCGCATTCATAAAAATAAAAGGTACATCAGTTTCCATTAAAGGATAATTGTATCCACCCGGCGCTTTCCCAATGCGTGATTCCAAATCGAGGCGTTTCATTTCCTGCATGGTGCTAATGCATTCTGCAAAATAAGGATCGATCGTGTTAAAGCAAGTAATTGTTTTTGCAGCTAACTCTGCTCCGGTTGCAAAAGGTTTCAAAGGTGTTTTTCCTTCTACATCCACTTCTTTATCCCAGGGCTTGTAGCTGTCTAATTTTAAAGCGTCTTTACGAACCTGTTCATTTTGTTTCACCAAGGGTACAATATGTTCCTGTATGGCATCCTGAAAGTTATAGCAATCCTGAACACTGTAATCAAAACGGCCTAACTCATCGTGTTTAAAATCCCTGTAATTTGTATAGCCTGTGTTTAAGGCAATTTTATGGCGCAAAGCAATTAGTTCGTTGTATAAACTGTTTAAAGCATCTTCATCCTGCGCTCTGCGATCCTGAATTTGAAAATATATTTTTTCGCGTAAGGCACGATCGTTATTTTTAAAGAAGGTCGCTGCTTTTTGCAAAGTCATTTCTTCCCCATTATAGGTAATGGTTTGGGCAGCAGAAATGGTTCCAAATTCCTGTTCTTTTTGACGAAGCTCCGTAATTAAAGGGATGTTTTCCTGGCGGTACAATTCAATGCTTTTTTTAACACCACGTACGTATACAAAGTAGGTGTCTTTTTCAAGATCATCTACATACGTGCATTCAATTAATTTTTTATTAAGATCGTTACTGTAGGGCGAAATATGAGGCTCTATTTCCGTTACAAAAAAATTAAAATCGTTCTGCAATTGTTCACTCTGTGTATCACAGGTCATTTTAATGTAGCGCCATGCACCGTCTTCACTAATTACAGCCTCTACTTCGCTGTGATCCTTCATCCATTGTTTAAGGTCTTCTGCAGAATTAAGTGTTCTGTTCTTTAGTTCTTCTAATAAAGGTTTTAAATGATCCCAGTTAGTTATTTTGAAATCGGGAGATAAATAGTGACGTTGCATAAATGAATAATTTGATGGCTTGAAGGTAAAGGTTTTGCTCTTAAATAAGCTAACAAATTTCTCTTAAAATTGTTGAAATTGGAATCCTGTGTTATTTGTTCTCATAAAACGAATCCCAAAGACTATTAAGATCATTCATGTGTTTAACCTGTCCTTTGGGCATCTCCTGTAAAAGCGCAAATCCATTAAACATGTATCTTTCGATGCTAAATAAAAAAAGCCTGTTGAAATTCAACAGGCTTCATATATTGTATTTACAGGGCTAATTAAGCTGTACCTGTTTTTCTTACACCGGATGTTTTTTTAACCCCTACACTTGTTTTTGCTTTAGGCATATCTTTCGTAGTAGCTTTTTTAGCTGCCGCTTTTTTCTCTGCTGGTGCTTTTACTTTTTTCTCAGTAGCTGCTGCATCTTCTGCTTTTTCGGCTTCTTTTTCTTTTAAGTTACCTGTAGTTTGAAGTCCGTTATACCATGTAAATAATTTACGCATATTACTTGTGTAAACTCTTTCTTTATCATAATCAGGTAAAACAGCTTCAAAATAAGCTGCAACTGCTTTATCGTCTGCTTTAGCATCAATGGCAGGACCACCTTTTTCTTTGTCAAAAATTGATTTCATGATTTCAGAAACCGGTTTGTCTTCTCCTGTTGTAAACATACTAATGTCTTCCAATGAGCTAACTTTAGCAGTTGAACTGATTGACGTACGTTTTTTGTCTGTTAAGCTTTCTACTATAATTCCGTTTTTAGATTGAGCAACCACTTTGTATAATCCTGATTGTCCGCTAATGGCAATAATTCCTGTTAAATCGATCATGTGTATCTTTTAAAATTTGAGATAACAAAAATAATGTTTTTTTGATATTTTCGCTATTAAAGTTAAAATACTTCTATAGATCGGCTTTTTCCACCAAAGTCTTTCTTTTTTTACGACTTATTATTTTACGAATCAGGTACCAAATAGCGAATCCTATAACCCACAAAGGCCAAAGCTGAACCATTACAATCATAAACCACAACAAACCGGTACCCCCATTGGAAAACGCATCGCTGATCTTTTCCCCGAATTTAAAGCCTGATGCAGGTTTTTCCTCATAATAGGTTACCATTAAGGTGCTATACCCTACCTGGCTGCTCAGGTAATGCAACCTGCCTTCGGTAGATTCTATATCTTCTCTGATACTTGAAATTTCTGCTTCAATTTTCAGGATGTCTTCCATATTTCCCGCTTTTTTAAGCAATTCCTGGTATTTCTCCTCCAGCTGCTTCTTATTTTTTAAACGGGCTTCAATATCTACAAACTCAGCCGTTACATCATCAATGTCGATTTTCTTTGAATCGAATTCACCAACCTGCTGCTCTATTTTGCTGATGAAAGCATCAAAATCGGAACCCGGTACCCGTATGGTTAAAACCTCTGTGGGATTGGTTTTGTAGCTTTCTATTCTTTCGTTAGAGATATAGCCTTTATAGCCTGCTATTGTTTTTTGAAGAAACGCTTTGGTATCTGTAATACTTTTTGTTTCGAAACTTATTTCCCCGTTTTTAATGAGTTTTCTTTCTATTAGTTTATCGCTTGGTTTTCCGGATTCTGATTTCTTTTCTGAAGGAGACTGATCGGCCATGATCATATCGAGTTCCTTTCCTCCACCACCCGATTCAAGGTTAGCCATTTTGTTAGCATCCCTGCAGGCTGAAAGACTTAGCATTGCCGCGGTTATTAGGAGTATTTTAATAGTAGTCATATCATTTATTTTTAGAGTTAATTTCTTTTGTTAGATGGTTGGATGATCCGGATTCCATAATTTTTTTAAAACCTGTTGAATTTATCTGTTTATACCACTTTTTTAAAAAGGTAAATCCTACATCCATGAAGGCTTAACAACCATCCTATTTTAATTTCGTCATATCTACTTAATAAAAAGAATTTGAAATCAAAACTCAAAACAATTTATTTTTCATTTTTTTTTATGGCAGGCTGTACCCTTTATCAATAAAGGGATTTAAGATTTGCCATCGATTAATGACATTTTTTCATTGTTAAAAACAACTATACGAATGTTAATTTCATTTTGTTGAAACCCGCTCATTTTTTTCCAGCTTTGTAGAAGTAATATTTAAAACAATTCTCCTGGTTATTTTATAAAACGAAAGAGATCTATATATACAAACTATGACAGAACCAATATTAGCAGAAAACAAAGACCGCTTTGTTATTTTCCCGATCAAATACAATGACATTTGGGAATACTACAAAAAATCGGAAGCCAGTTTTTGGACGGCAGAAGAAATTGACTTATCTCAGGACTTAACAGACTGGAATAATAAGTTGAACGATAACGAGCGTCATTTTGTAAAACATGTATTGGCGTTTTTTGCTGCTAGCGATGGTATTGTAAATGAGAACCTGGCTATTAACTTTTTAAATGAAGTTCAATATCCTGAAGCCCGTTTCTTTTATGGCTTCCAGGTGATGATGGAAAACATCCACTCAGAAACCTACTCTCTGTTAATAGATACTTATATTAAAGATCCGGTTGAAAAGGATAAATTATTACATGCCGTTGAAACCGTTCCTTGCGTTGGTAAAAAAGCCGACTGGGCTTTACGCTGGATTTCTAACGGATCGTTTGCAGAACGTTTAATTGCTTTCGCAGCCGTTGAAGGAATTTTCTTCTCAGGATCATTCTGTTCTATTTTCTGGTTAAAAAAACGTGGTTTAATGCCGGGTTTAAGCTTTAGCAACGAATTAATTTCACGCGACGAAGGCTTACACTGCGATTTCGCCTGCATGTTATATTCCGACCACATTAAAAATAAATTACCTAAACAACAGGTAACCGATATCATTATTGATGCTGTTACTATTGAAAAAGAATTTGTTTCGGATGCTATCCCGGTTCGTTTAATTGGCATGAATGCCGATTTAATGTGCCAATACATTGAGTTTTGTGCAGACAGATTATTATTAGCCTTAGGCTGTGATAAACACTACAATGCAATCAATCCATTCGATTTTATGGAAATGATCTCTTTACAGGGTAAAACTAATTTCTTTGAAAAACGTGTAGCCGAGTATCAAAAATCGGGTGTCATGAACAACAAAGATGAGAATAATGTGTTTAATCTAGACGAAGATTTCTAGAAGGGCATTTTTCGTCGGCTAAAATTCCCTATTCGTATATCATTGAAAATCATTGAACAAGGTGCAAATCTTGTAAGGGAATACTAGCCTCCGAAAGCACGTTCATTAAATGTTAAATTTCAAAAAAGCCTTTGTAAGGCCTGTTAATAAAAGAAAAAAATAATTAACCGTCACATTGTTCATATCAACTTGTGACAAAGCAAAAAAAAGAAGATTATAGTTATAACTTGGTTATAACGAAACCAATACTCAAAAACTAAGTAAAACCAATTAAAACCAAAGGCAAATGTTTGTAATAAAAAGAGATGGCACCCAGGAGTCTGTGAAATTCGACAAAATCACAGCACGTGTACAAAAACTCAGCTATGGCTTAGATCCTAGCTTTGTAGAT
The DNA here is from genome assembly GCA_963422675.2 of Bacteroidia bacterium. Taxonomy (GTDB): domain Bacteria; phylum Bacteroidota; class Bacteroidia; order B-17B0; family Aurantibacillaceae; genus UBA4416. The sequence continues at coordinate 79,887 of CAXVYS010000027.1, read as the reverse complement.
CCTATTCAGGTAGCAAAAAAAGTAATCGACGGTGTATATGATGGCGTAAGCACAGTTGATTTAGATAATTTAGCTGCTGAAACTGCTGCATCGTTAACCACGAAGCACCCTGATTATGCTCAGTTAGCATCGCGTATTGCTGTAAGTAACTTACACAAAAACACGATTAAATCGTTTTCGAAAACGGTTGAGATATTATATAATTATGTAGATCCCAAGACAAATCAAAAAGCGTCGTTAATTGCCGATGACGTTTATGAAATTGTGATGAAAAATGCACAATTATTGGATTCATCTATTATTTACGACAGAGATTTTGGATATGATTATTTTGGTTTTAAAACATTAGAACGTTCTTACTTATTAAAGACACACGGTAAAGTTACCGAGCGTCCTCAGCACATGTTAATGCGTGTATCCATTGGTATTCATAAAGAAGATATTACTGCTGCCATTGAAACATACAACTTAATGAGCGAGCGTTGGTTTACACATGCTACGCCAACCTTATTTAATGCGGGTACGCCAAAACCTCAAATGAGCTCTTGCTTTTTATTACAAGCTAAAGACGATAGCATTGACGGAATTTACGATACCTTAAAACAATGCGCCCGTATTTCTCAAAGTGCAGGTGGTATTGGTTTAGCAATTCATAAAGTACGTGCTACCGGTTCTTATATTAAAGGAACTAACGGTACAAGTAACGGTATTTTACCAATGTTAAAAGTATTTAACGAAACAGCACGTTACGTTGATCAGGGTGGTGGAAAACGTAAAGGTTCCATTGCCATTTATTTAGAGCCCTGGCATGCTGATATCTATGAGTTTTTAGATATCCGTAAAAACCATGGTAAAGAAGAAATGCGTGCACGTGATTTATTTACGGCCTTATGGATTCCGGATTTATTTATGAAGCGTGTGGAAGCAGAAGGCGATTGGAGCTTAATGTGTCCTAACGAATGCCCTAACTTATATACCACACATGGTGCTGAGTTTGAAGCGTTGTATACCAAATACGAAGCAGAAGGCAAATTCCGTAAAGTAGTTAAAGCGCGTGAATTATGGGCAGCGATTATCGATTCTCAAATTGAAACCGGTAACCCTTATATGTTATTTAAAGATGCCTGTAACTTAAAATCAAACCAAACACATTTAGGAACGATTCAATCTTCTAACTTATGTACGGAGATTGTTGAATACACAAGCCCTGATGAAGTAGCTGTTTGTAATTTAGCATCTATTGCCTTACCACGTTTTGTGGATGAAAAAACAGGATCATTTGATCACCAGCGTTTATTTGATGTAACCTATATCATCACTAAAAACTTAAATAAAGTAATTGACCGTAACTACTACCCTATTCCGGAAGCGCGTAACTCAAACATGCGTCACCGTCCTATCGGCCTAGGTGTACAAGGTTTAGCTGATGCCTTTATTTTAATGCGTTACCCTTTTGAAAGCGAAGAAGCGAAAAAATTAAATTCTGAAATTTTTGAAACGATTTATTATGCTGCTATGACAGCAAGTAAAGACTTAGCAATTAAAGACGGTCACTACGAATCTTATCCGGGTTCTCCTTTATCAAAAGGCATTATGCAGTTTGATATGTGGAATGTAACACCAAGCCCACGTTGGGAATGGGATGTGTTAAAAGAAGAAGTAGCGAAATACGGAGTACGTAACTCTTTATTAGTTGCTCCAATGCCAACGGCATCCACGTCACAAATTTTAGGTAACAACGAATGCTTTGAACCGTACACCTCTAACATTTACAGCCGTCGTGTATTATCAGGTGAGTTTGCAGTAGTAAACAAACACTTGTTACGCGACTTAGTAAAATTAGGCATGTGGAACGATGCTTTGAAAAATAAAATTATCGGAGCTAACGGTTCGGTACAAGGCATTCCTGAAATTCCTCAAAACATTAAAGACATCTACAAAACCGTTTGGGAAATTAAACAACGTACCATTATTGATATGGCTGCTGACCGTGGTGCTTTTATTTGCCAGTCGCAATCATTAAACCTGTTTATCCAGGATGCGAACTTTGCTAAATTATCTTCGGCACATTTCTATGCATGGAAAAAAGGATTGAAAACAGGTATGTACTACTTACGTACAAAAGCTGCTGCTGATGCTATTAAATTTACGGTAGACCAGGCTGCATTATCTGTACCGGTATTAGGTAATGAAGATGCGTTATTAGTAGAACGTGGACAAACACAATTACTAAGCTTTGATGAGCAACAAGCACAATTGAGCTGTAGCTTAGATAATCCTGAAGATTGCGAAGCTTGCGGCAGCTAGTTTTGTCACGCTGAGCGGAGTCGAAGCGCGTTCTCATACAAAGCTATAAGAACAAAAATAATAAGTTTAACCCTAAGAAAAAGCCTCTCTGATATATTTAGAGAGGCTTTTTTTTGAAATCATACTTTTGGGAAAGTCTAAACTTTTACTACCTTTAATTAAATCAAAAATATTATGGCAGCTATCCCTCAAAAAATTCAATCCAGAATAAGTGACGGCTTGAAAAAATTTCAACCGATTGTTGAATCGGCTAAAATCAGAGATGTTAGTGAATCTGACACGGTTGTAATGCTAACAGGGATATTATCAGACATACTTGGGTATGATAAGTATTTAGATATTACAACAGAGCTAGCTATAAGAGGTACGTATTGTGATCTAGCATTAAAAATAAACGATAAACTAGCTGTATTAATTGAGGCAAAAGCCGTAGGGATAGATTTAAAAGAACAGCATGTAAAACAAGTAGTTGATTATGCTGCTAATAAGGGGATAGAATGGGTTGTTTTAACTAATTCAGTTTCATGGAGAGTATATAAAGTTATTTTCTCTAAACCTATACAAAACATTTTGGTATGTGATATTGACTTTTTAAAACTTCGTCCAAAAGCAATGCAGGATATTGAAACCTTATTTTTATTATCAAAAGAAGCAGTTGCTAAAAATTCATTAGATGAATACTTCACTCAGAAACAAGCTACAAATAAATTTATGATAGGTAATTTATTAGGAGAAGAATCAATTTTGAATTCACTTAAAAAAGAATTGAAAATGATTTATCCAGACATTAAAGTTACTAATGATGAAATAAGAACTGTTTTAGTTTCAGATGTGATTAAGCGTGAAATATTGGAAGGAGAATCCTCGGAAGAAGCCAAGAAAAAAATAGCTAAAGCAAATAAAAAGAAAGAAAAATTAAAAGTTGAAAAGAAACCTAATAGCTCAATCTCTCCTCAAATGCTACATGAAACTATACCAACTGCAGAAAATACAATTGTAAGCGAGAATTAATAAGCAAATTAAAAATAAAACACACCTCATGCTTAAACGAATTTTATCTGTTATAGCCGGCATTGCTACTGGATTCGTCGTTGTATTTATCGGTGACTCCATTACGCATATAATCAATCCACCGCCTGCCGGTTTAAACTTTGAAGATAAAAATGCCATTAATCATTATGCAGCTTCAATTCCAACTTATGTGCTGGTTCTGATGTTATTCTTTTGGATCCTCTCTTCTTTTTTGGGAGGGCTGGTAGCTGCTAAAATAAATCCGGATCGATGGAAAGTCTCAAGTAGCATTACAGGAGCTCTACTTATGATTGCCGCTATTCTAAACATGCTACTCATTCCGCATCCCATCTGGATGATGATCGCTTCTGTTATCTTATATATTCCTGCGGCCTACTTAGGTGGCAAATTAGTTGCTAAAAAAAATTAGTTAATGCTACATTTATAGCACAACCTTCCTGCTCATTAGTTTAATGTGAAACGTAATTAAAAAATTATTCTTTAATAGGAAATGAGGGGCGATTGTAAAACCATAAATACAATGAAGATTACAAAAAGCAGGATAAGGAAACTTATTCTGCTTTTATTTTAAACTTTACTTCTTCCAGCGTTTTAAACTCCACTGAATATGCTCCATGTCGTTTAAGTAAGTCCAGCTTACTAGTCTGCTAATCTTATTGCCTTGAGCCATCGTAATAGTTTTGACTGAAAAAGCTCCTTCCTTTTTTAAGGCAGCATAAACCCCATTTAAATGGTCGCTTTTAGACACTAAGGTTGTAAACCACAAACTACTTTCTTTTAGTTGAGCACTTTCTTCAGCCATTTTAGTAATAAATCCTACTTCGCCACCTTTACACCACAACTCGTTACTTTGTCCGCCAAAATTTAAAACCGGTTTTATTGTTTTTTTATATCCTAAGTTTTTCCATTTTTTTTCGCTGCCAGATTGAGCTTCTTCAGCAGATGAATGAAAGGGTGGATTACACATCGTGATATCCACAATTTCATCAGGCTTTATAATTCCTTTGAATATGTTTGATGTGTTAGCTTGATACCTGCAATCAATAGCAGAAGACAGATTATTAGACTTAACTATTTGTGTGGCTACTTTAATGGCAAGAGCATCGCTCTCACTACCTATAAAATTCCAGCCATATTCTTTATGACCTATTAAAGGATAAATACAATTAGCCCCTACTCCAATATCTATTACGGTAACAGATTTACCAGTAGGAATTACTCCTCCGTTACTCGCTGCTAAAATATCAGCTATGTTATGAATGTAATCAGCTCTTCCGGGTATAGGTGGGCACAAATAATTTTTAGGAATATCCCAATGACTAATCCCATAAAATTGCTCCAACAATGCCTGATTTAATAGTTTAACCGCTATGGCATTTGTAAAATCAATGGTTTCTGATCTGAATTTGTTAATGAAAACGTACGGTTTTAAATCAGGACAAATCTGCGTCAATCGCCTGAAATCATAACGTCCACGATGTTTATTTCGGGGATGCAAGCCACTGTTTTCGTCAGAACTCGTGTTAGGTTTAGTATTCAATTTTTGAAATTTAATCACGAAAGTAGTAAAGATTTACTGATTTGAGGAATAATGCATTTCTACATGAATAAAAATATCATCCATAAAATGCTATACTTTATAGCAATCGCCTGCCATAAATTTATTTTACTTTGCTTTTATATTTTACAGAGAGTTTAATTTATGATAAAGAAAGAAAATTTGTTAGCAGTTCCTGATGATATAGTAATAAACAAAATCTATATGATTCGTAACCAAAAAGTAATGTTGGACAGGGATTTAGCAGAATTATACCAGGTTGAAACGAAACAATTGAAACGGCAGGTTAAACGAAATATAGAGCGTTTCCCCGAGGATTTCATGTTTGAGTTAACTAAAGAAGAATATGAAATCTTAAGGAGCCAAATTGGCACCTTAAAACAGGGGGAACATAGTAAATTTCTTCCCATCGTATTTACCGAGCAGGGCGTTGCTATGCTGTCAAGCGTTTTAAGTAGTAGTCAGGCAATTGCTGTAAACATTCAAATCATCCGCATTTTTACCCGAATCAGGCAAATGCTGGCCGATAATACCGAGCTACGTTTAGACATCGAGAAAATCAAAAAGAAACTCGACAACCAGGATAAAAATATGGAAATCGTTTTTCGCTATCTGGATGAACTTATTGAAAAGAAAGAAAAGTCGAAAAACAGGGTGAAAATAGGCTACAAAATATCAAAGCAAAAATAACAGGAAAACTTTATATTTATAGCCTAAACCAAACGATTCCGCTATCATGAACGAAGCTATCAGAAAACTAGAACCCACTGCTATGTGGAATAATTTTGCAGATCTAAATGCTGTACCACGTCCTTCCAAAAAAGAAGAAAGAGTGATTCAATTCATGAAAGAATTTGGAGAGAAATTACATCTTCCAACAATGATTGATGAAGTAGGAAATGTGATCATTAAAAAGCCTGCTACCAAAGGCATGGAAGATAAAGTAACCGTTGTGTTGCAAAGTCATTTAGATATGGTGCATCAAAAAAATGCCAGTACGGCTTTCGATTTCAATACTCAGGGTATAGAAATGATAGTAGATGGTGATTGGGTAAAAGCTAACGGAACAACTTTAGGAGCCGATAACGGTATTGGTGTTGCTTCCATTATGGCATTATTACAATCAAAAGATATTCCGCATCCAGCACTGGAAGCATTATTTACAATTGATGAAGAAACAGGTATGACCGGAGCCCTTCATTTAAAAGGTGGTTTACTCGATGCCAAAATTATGTTGAATCTTGATACAGAAGATGATCATGAACTAACGATAGGTTGTGCAGGCGGTGTAGACGTAACAGCTACAGGAACCTATACTTCCGAATCTCCTAAAAACACGAACGCGTTTAAATTAACTGTAAAAGGTTTAACCGGTGGGCACTCAGGAATGGATATCCATAAAGGCAGAGGAAATGCTAATAAATTAATGAACCGCTTACTGGTAAATTTAACTAAAGAATTATCGATGGAGATCTCAGGGATCGATGGAGGAAGCTTACGCAACGCTATTCCTCGAGAATCGGTTTCTGAAATTGTAATAGCTGCAGACAAAATAAATGTATTAACGGCAAGCGTAAAATCTTTTGAAAGCATTGTTAAGGTTGAATATCAAACCACCGATCCAAATTTAAGCGTCAGCGTTGAACCTTTAGAAAAACCAACACAGGTTTTAAATAACGCCTTTCAACAGAAATTATTACGCAGTATCTATGCTTGCCCTAATGGTATTTACCGCATGAGTCCTGACATTGCAGGCCTTGTTCAAACTTCTAATAACATTGCCCGTGTGATTGTAAAAGACGGAACCTACCAGATCCAATGCTTGACACGTAGTTCGGTTGATTCCGAAAAAACAGATTTACAGGATGCCATCATTGCTACATTTGAATTATCGGGAGCATCTATTACCACAGCGGGTTCTTATCCGGGCTGGACACCCAAACCTTCTTCTGCCATTGTAAAATTAATGAGTGACTTATATTTGGAACGTTACAAACAACCTGCAAATGTAAGTGCCTGCCATGCCGGCCTGGAATGTGGAATTTTGGGAACTAATTATCCTGATATGCAGATGATTTCTTTCGGACCAAATATTACGGGCGCACATTCTCCCGATGAAAAAGTGCAGATTAGTTCCGTTCAAAAATATTGGGGCTTTTTATTGGAAACCTTAAACAGAATTCCGAAAACCATTTGATCTTATTAAAGCTCTTCTGTGAAAAGAATACACTGAGATCTTAAATGTATCCATAAAAAAAGGAACGATATAGTATCGTTCCTTTTTTTATATTGAGAATAATATTATCCTCTACCTTGACCTGGTTTTACAGTTGCGCTAGGTGTTGGAGCAGGAGTTGTTTCGTGCTTAGTAGTGTGTTTAACTGGTTTTGTTTCAGCTTTTGTTGTTTTTGCAGCTTCAGCAGCAGCAATAGAATCAGCACTAGCTTTAGCTTTAAGTGCTTCAACTTCAGCAGCAGCAGCAACGGCAGCAGCTTCTGATGCAGCAGTAGCCTCAGCTTCTACAGCAGCGATTGAATCAGCAGTTTTTTTTGATTTTGCTTCTAACTCAGCAGCGCTAGGCCCGCAAGCTAAAAAAGCTGTCATTCCGATTACGGAAACTAATGTGAATACTTTTTTCATTGTCTTATTTTAAGTTAATTGTTATAATTGATGCAAAATTAAATTTTATTTTAAATAAACCATTTTTTTATTTTTAATAAAAAACCGAAGTAATGAACAAAATATTCATTATAACTCCTTTTAAAGTCATTTATAGAAATAAAAGTCTGTTTTAAGTGAGTTTTTAATCATTTTGATTCAAAAAATGCCTCTGGCACCTAATTTGATAGATTTTTTTACGTTATTTTTATTGAAGAATTTTGTTAAAAAGAGCGCTTTTCCTCAGGTAAAGTGGATTTAAATAAATAACTTTGTCATCTAATTTATAAAAAACAAAAATAATTATGAAAAAAAACATTTTAGTTCTTACTGCAAGTGCTTTATTAGCAGGTTCGGTAGTTTTCACAAGCTGTAAAAAAGACGACGTTACTAAACCAGTGGTTACAATCAATGGAAGTGACATGACAGTATCTTTACAAGGTACATATACTGACCCGGGAGCTACAGCAGATGATAATAAAGATGGTAAATTATCTCCTGCAGTATCTGGAAGTGTTAATACAAACTTAAAAGGTGTTTACGAAATAACTTACACAGCTACTGATGCAGCCGGAAATGCTGGAACTGCAACAAGAAAAGTAACTGTAGTAAATGATGCTGATGGTATGAATGGTTCTTATGCTGTAGCTGGAACTCCTGGCCCATATACTTTCACTCAAACAATTACGGCTTCTTCTACAAAAAATAACCGTATTATCTTTGGTAAATTCGGAGATTATGTAGGAAACACAGGTATCTATGCTGATATAACTGGTGCAACTGTTGATTTACCTAGCCAAACAGCTATTCAAGTAGGTAACCCAGCTGCTGACAGAACTTTCTCAGGTACTAATGGAAGCAAAACTTCAACAGGTCTTAGTCTTACTTACACAGAAGTTACCACTGGTGGTGGCGGTACTTTCACTGAAGTTATGACAAAACAATAATTAATAGTATTATTTATTATTATGAAAAGGAGTAGAAGCAATTCTACTCTTTTTTGTTTTATATAAAAGAGAATAACTTAAATATAAAATAGTCCTGAAAAAATTCCAGGACTATCGTTATAATCATATGATCGCGTTATTTTACGCTTTTTTCAAAAACTCAGTTCTTAATACAATGCTACTTCCACTGATACGGCAATCAACCTCAGCTGTATCATCCGTTAATTTAATTTTTTTTACTACGGTTCCTCTTTTTAAAACCAGGGAAGATCCTTTTACTTTTAAATCTTTGATCAGGGTTACTGTATCTCCATCATTTAAAATAGCTCCGTTACTGTCTTTTGTTTCCATAATTCTGAAATATTATTTTTTACAAAAATAACGAAATTAATTGTTTACCCTAATCCGGTAAACAAGCTACAACGCTCCTTCTTTCAGGCAGCATCCAGCAATTGCTTATACAATAAGCGTTTGGCAATTGGTAAAAACGTTTCCTGGTTGGGTAATGGTACTTTTGCTTTAAATAAATACACAGCTGGGTTTGGTAAATGAGGATTAGCTTCTATCAATTCATACTTTACATAATCAATGGGTTTGGATAAGCTTACCGTATAGCTTGTAAAATAAGAACTGTCCAACTCGTACAAGTTTTCTTTCTGTAAATTAATTTTCGAAAAATGGTAATGGTATACCGAGATCTGGGTCCCCTCAAAAGGATGCAATACAAAATAGCCTTCTTGTTTATACAGCGGAATAATGCCTATGTGATCTGATAAAATATGCTGCTCCGCAAAATCAAAAACAGACTTCCCTTTGGTTAATTCATTCGCCATTAAAGGCTCACTGAATTCAATGATTTGCTTTAATTCATTTAAAAGCTCGTCGTTAATCGTATTTTCATAAATCAGGTTCATTTTGGTATAATCAATTCCTTTCAGCTTTTTTCTGAAATTATTTTCTAACTCGGTGGCATTTTGTTTTAAACGGATCAGGTTTTTGTAATGAGCAATTAATTCTGCAAAATCAGGATATAACTTTTGCTGGCTAAAATGCTCTTCAACCCGTTTTAAATAGCCCAATAAAACATATTTTTTATACTCGAAATCCATCAGATGTTCGGTAATCCAGTTTTCAGAGAGAGTTTCCATACTGCTTTTATACGTTAAAAAAACAAAGAGGTTTCTTTACTCAAATTACCTTAGAAAGCATAAACGCTCCTGCTTTAAATACCGGGTAAATTTTAGTATCTTTGGGAATATTACAACTCATGCGCACTTTACTCACCACCCTTAACGCTAAATACATACACACGAACCTTGCAATAAGGATTTTGTATGAATTAAATTACGGATATGAAGGTTTGGAATGGAAAGAATTTGCCATTAAAGAAGATAAAGATGATGTGGCGCAAAAATGCGCCAAGTTTGAAGTAGTAGCTTTTAGTTGTTATATCTGGAATATTACACAAACCCTGGAAGTAGCAAAACGAATTAAGGCCATTAACCCTTCCATAAAAATTTTGTTGGGTGGACCAGAAGTGAGTTATGAATGGAACGATATTATTGCCCTCGACTCTATTGATTTCATTATTGAAGGAGAAGGCGAAACACCTTTCAAAGAATTTTTAGCATTTTATCCTGACACAAGTAAAGTATCTAACTTAATTTATAAAACAGAAACAGGCATACAGCAAAATAAGCATGCACCGATGTTTGATCTCAAAAATTTTCAAAACAGCATGCCCTATCGTTTTGATGACCCAATTAAATTAGCTGACAAAGTATTATATATTGAAACATCGCGCGGATGCCCCTATAAATGTGAGTTCTGTTTAGCAAGCCTGGATAACAAAGTACGTTATTTACCGAACGATTGCATTAAATCGACTTTGCTCTACATGATGCAGCATGGTAAAGTGATCAAGTTTTTGGATAGAACCTTTAATATCAAAAAAGACTTTACCATCGATATTTTCACCTTCATTCTTGAAAACTATCGTCCTGAAAATGTTTTTCAATTTGAGATCACCGCTGATATTTTACATCCGGATATTATTCAGTTTATACATGACCGTGTTCCCAAAGGCTTATTTCGCTTCGAAATCGGGATTCAAACTGTAAACCAGAAAGCAAATTTAGAAGTAAGCCGTAAACAGAATTTCGAAAAAACAAAAAGCATTATTCAGCAATTGGATTATAAGGTGGAGATGCACCTTGATTTAATTGTGGGGCTTGCCCTCGATCATTGGGAGGATATAAAATACAGCATTGAAGAGGTATTTATTTTATTTGCTCCGGAAATGCAACTGGGGTTTCTGAAATTTTTAAAGGGAACGCCAATGCGTGATAAACTCGATCAGCATGGTTTTGTATTTGACCCACTCCCTCCCTACCAGATCATTGAAAGTAATTATTTAAGTAAAGAACAGCTTGCTCAAATCGTTCAGTTAGAACACGCTTTGGAAATATACTGGAATGGAAAAAAATGTGTGAACACCTTAAAATATGTGGCAACGCATTATAGTATCTTTGATTTTCTTTTAGGCCTAGGGATTTATTTTGGCACCGTAAAGGATTATCATAAATATTCGTTGAACGATATTTTTGAAATTATTACAGCTTATACAAACCAATACCATAGCGAGGATTATGTATTGCGTGAATTAATTGCCATTGATTATTACCTGCATTTTAAAGTGAAACCTAAAACACTTTTCTTAGATGAAGTGGAGCATGCTGAAAAAAATAACCTGATTAAAAAACTGCGCTTAAACCATCATAAGTACAGGTATGTGATACTTCCCTTGAATTTTAACTATGGTTATTTTAACCAGAAGGGGACAATTGCTCGTGAAAAGAATAACCTCATCATTCAATATAACGGTACCACAAAAGCAGAAATTTTAACGGAGAGCCTGTTAGAGGTCTAACTTAAATAATTCCGAATCGCTTTTAGAATCTTCACTGGTAGTATCAATGAAAAAAATCTTGATCTTTTCGGCTATCTTTTCTATTTCATTATAGTTACTGGGCTTTACGATATAACCGTTACACCCAAGTTTATAACCTTCCAGTATATCGGCTTTTGTACCGCTGGTGCTGTAAATGATAATAGGAATTTGTTTCAGCCGGTCATCGCTTTTAATGATCTTAAGAACATCTTTGCCGTCTTTTTGAGGCATATTTAAGTCAAGGATAATCAGTGCCGGCAGTGCGGCATTATTTCCTATGAGTTCCTTTAACTGTACAATTAACTCTATACCATTACTCACCCGCTTAATGGCACCTATAAGACCCACCGCTTTAAATGCAGCAATCATAAATAAACTATCGTCTTCATCATCATCGGCCATGAGAATGTAGGGTTGGTTTTTATTATAGTGGACAGAGGGCATTTGGCTATTTGTTTAAATAAATTTAATAAAAAAAAATGATTTACAACCTACTCAAAAGGGTACGTTAACCCCGAATACGAATCATAAGGCAATGATAATATGTAGAAAATATTCTACTACAAAAGCTATGTATGGCCTTCTTTGTGTATATTTTCCACACCATTGATAAATCGGGTAATGTGTGTATTAGAGGAAGGGCCGTAAGAATCGGTAATAATTCCCTTAACACCTGTATTGGTTTCAATGGCATATAAGATGGCGCTGTCTGCCGGATCAGACTCCCCTTCGAAACGGTAAAAAGACTTAATCTTTACATCCGCCGGCTTGTACTCTTTCTTATCATCATCGAGGATGGTAACATTTTCGGAGACCATAAAATTATGCGTATAACCTCTTTCTCTTAAAATAGTGATACATTCTGCTAAGGTATCCATTTCTGTTTTTCCGGGTATTTCCTGATTTTTCATAATTCTGATTAAAACTAGATCCTGAACAGATCAATCCATTTTAATGCCACATGAACTACAAAAAAAATACATTTTTTTGACAGAATAATTCGCTTAAAATACTGATGAACAGCTGCAAGTGAAAAGATATTTTCTATAAAAGCGAACCTTATGATATTAATTCACGTACAAAACAGAAGCTAAAACGAACTCCACCCGAAACCCCTGCAAAATATGACCTTTGCACGGGATGGTAAAAAGACGAACCTAAAAGAAATTCCACATTACATCAGCAATAATTAACCACACAAATGAATCAATTACAACTACTAAACCCATTAAAACTTATTTCCCATGAAAACAACTACTTACACTCTAACAGTATTGGCACTTTCTATTCAGGTAATGGTAAACGGCCAAACACAAGACAACCAAGCCCGTAAAATAAGAATGGATATTTTTGGAGCGCAACCTTCAGCGGAAAGAGAAAAACAATTGGAAGGCCCTGTTACCTATATGAATAAGCTTGAAGAAACCGTAAAAGAAGCAGATGATTTAATTTTTACCACTGAAAAATTAAAAAACGAATTAGTTTCCTTACAAAAAAAATACATCACTAAAAAAATAGAGATCTCTCTTTTAAAAGCAAATATCAGTTATGAGAAATTTAATTTAAACAAGATCACCATCCAAAACCTGGTTAAAAAAGTATCCCAACAACCTCTTATCCTTAATAGATCCGAAAACCTGACATCAGAAGCAGAATACGCTATTAAACTCGCCAAAGAAATAAGAGAAGAAGCAAATGCACAATTTACCGCAGAAGCACAATTAGGAGAAATGAGCAATGCGGAAGAAAAAGAATTTTTTGCATTAAGCAAACAACAAGAAGCTATTACCCTATTAACACAACATGCTCCATTAACTATCCTCGCTGTTAAAGAACAAATTACCTTAACCACTCCCATTGAAAATACCCAGGTGAAAACCGATAATTATAAATTAAACAATACATTAACTGAACTAACAAAACAAGCATTTGGAATAAGAAACACCGCTAAACAATTAAGAGATTTGTCTGAAAACAAACAAGGTTACGAAAAAGAAGTATTGGTGAGTGAAGCTACTATTATGGACAAAGAATACACCCAAAAACAAATTGAGATCTCCATGCTTAATTCAAAAATTACCCAGGTAACTTTTTATGATAACCGAAAACTGATTGAAAATTTATTGAACTCCATTAATAACGATGCCATTACACAACAAGCACAATTAATTAACGAAGAAGCCGAATATAATTTCAGAATAGCAAAAGAAATGAGAGAAGAAGCGAATGCACAACACACTGAAATGGCTAAACTGGCAGAAATGACCAATGCTGAAGAAAAAGAAATCGTAGCCCTTAATAAACAACAACAAACATTTACTACTTTAAACCAGGTTGCCGCTAACTAGAGGTACCAGTACTATTGAAACAACAGCCAAACCATATTACGCATTAAACACTCTATTCTATAAAAATAACCCTAAACGTATTAAAAATAATGAAAGCCCCGGTAATTAATCGGGGCTTTCATTATTAAATCTTAAACCTAAAAACCTTAATTTTATTCCTTCACAAAACGTTTTACACTGGTTTGCTCATTGGTATTTATAAAACGGCAGGTATAAACACCTCTTGCCAAATCAGACACATTTACTTCCGTTTGAACGGATGTTATAGAAATCGTTTTTACATTTTTCCCTAAAGCATCATAAATTTCAATACTTTTTGTATGACTTGCCACATCAGACGTTAAGCTGAAGGTGAGTTTATCGCTTGCCGGATTTGGATATAACTGAATCCCACTATCCATGTTAAGTTCGTTTACACCGGTTGCATCGCAAGATGCATCAATGGACGCTGTTACAGCAACAGGCGACCCCTGGCATTCTTCTTTTTTAACCTGCCAGTTATAAAAATAATAATAGAAACTACTTCCGGCATCGGCAGCAGTAATATTTACCATGCCGCCAATGTTATACGGGTAACCCGATCCGGTATTGTTTCTCCACATATCAATTAAAGTTCCGCTCGTTCCCAGCTGGTAAGCAGTTCCAGGCGTTAACGTAAAATTTAAAGTAACCGTTTGTGTTCCTACAGGAATATTTACAGTAGCACTTTGCAATACCGTTCCGGTTGAATTTCTTAATTCTATGATGCGGTTTCCTGCTGAGTTAGCAACCACTTTAACTGTTTTTAATGTACAGTTTTGTAATACATCAAATATGAGGTAGCGGTTTGGATTACCATTAAAATTTGAACCATTACCAAAAATCGTATTTGTTGCAGGGCCTCCAAAAACAGGACTTTGAGTGATTGTATTAACGGCATAATACGTTGTATTGGCCGTAAGGTTTGGTGTATTAAATACCGCACCTGTTCCTAAAACAGGGCCCCCAGGGCTACCATACCAATAAATCGTACCATTGCCACTCGCTGTTAATGCAGCAGAAGCATTAATACAAGCAGTAGTTCCCGTTGCCGTTGCAGAAGAAGGTGAATTAACTGTAATGTAAGATGTTTTAATAACCGAATCTTTCGTGCCTGCCACACAACCTGTAGCCACTAATTTTACCGAATACGTTCCGTTGGCAGTGTAAGTATGCGCCGGGCTTGTTGCAACACTTGTTGTACCATCGCCAAAATACCAGGTGTACGTTTGTCCGGCAGATGTGGTATTATTAAAATTAATAGCTGCCGGTACGGTGCAGGAACTCATTTGATCTGCGGCAAAAGCAGCACCTATTACCCCAGCAGTTACTTGGCTACCAACGCCTACAGCATACCATGCATTGGTTGTTTGAATTACTTCATTAGAACAGGGGCCATAAAGGTCTTTCGCAGCCTGGATCGTGTAATTTCTTACATCAGCATAATCTGTGCTGGGGGTCATGTAATTATTTAACGCTCTGTAGGCAATGGCTTCGGCTTTTGCCATGGTAATCCCCGATATATTATAAGCCTGGCTATTGTCATTTGTTCCACTGCCACCAACCGATAATAAATAGAACCAATAAATGCAAGGACCATTATTTGTATGAGGTTCGTCCGAATTATCCCAATAGGTTCCATGGTATGTATCGGGTTGCTGAATGCTGTTTGGATTGGCCATATTACGAATGGCCGTACCTGTTGTGGATATATCATAACCCATTAACCAATCGTGTTGTGTAGGCCTCGCAAACCATTCTACAGAAGTTCCGAAAATATCTGCAAAAGCTTCATTCAAAGCATCTGATTCTCCACCATTTAAATTTGCCGTATTTTGTACAACACCATGTGTGATCTCATGTCCGCAAACATCTAAAGCTGTCATAATAGAAAACCCCTGAGAAGCACTTCCATCACCATAAGTCATAACACTACCGTCCCAAAATGCATTGGCATAATTCGTATTGTAATGCACATAGCTCAACAATTTAAATCCGCTGTTATCTATACTGTTTCTGCTAAACGTTTGCATATAATAATCATAGGTTGATTCTGCTCCAAAATGGGCATCCGTAGCTGCCTGGTTAACTCCTGTAGTTGTCCAGGTATTCGTAGTATTTGTAAAATCCGTATTTACATAAGTAGTTGAATTATTTAAGTTGTAAGTTTCTATTCCCTGGCCACGGCCGGTTTCTCTTAACCGGTAACCGCCGGCATAACTATCGGTTGTAATTGCTTTTGTTCCACTGTACTTGGTATTGGCCGAACCTACAGCATCGATGGTACAGATTAATTTTTGTTCTTTTAATATTGCTCCTGTTGCAGCATCTACAAACAGATATGCTCTGTACAATGGTAACTCTGCATAAATATCAATTTTATAGGCATAGTGAAACGTTACTGTTTTTTCTTTTACGTGAATCACGGGAAGAATCACTAATTCCATAACCGGCTTATAACTAAAATCAGGGTTGTTGGTAGCTTCTTTCATTTGATCTTCAGCTGCTTTATTTTCCCATTTATATTTTTTTGCTCCCACTTTTTTCAAAGCAAACGGAAGGGCCTGCTGCTCATTCAGGGAAACTGCATTAGAGAGAGTAATTTTGTTGAACCAATCCCCATTAAATGATTTCACTTCATGATCCTTACTATGAGTAATTACCATGGAACCTTCCATTTTATAGCCTTTGTAATATTGCTCGTAACGGGTATGTTTAAAGCCTAACTGATCTGTTTCATGTTTCGTCTCCTTAAACGAAACCAATTCATCCTTTACTAATTCGGTTTTCATCCAGCCTGTAAACTGCGATTCGCTTAACTGTTTAGAATCGCTGAAACTAACGCTGAGAGGCAGACCAGTACGAGTTGATACCTGGTCGATCTTAGCTCCCTCAGGGGTATTCGTATGTTGCTGGGCAAACCCTAACGAGTAAAAACAGGAAGCAATAAGGGTAGTGTATAATTTATTCATGGCGACGTTATTAGATTCAATCTAAGCTAAATCTTAATCTTAAAACCATCTAGTTTTTCGTCGATTATTTTCAATTCTACAAAAAAGGTACAGAATACATACACCTTTTTAACAAAAGCAGGCTCCCTGGTAATGATGGTCCGTAAAAAATAAATGACTCGACGCGCCATTCGATAAACACAAATTGCTACAAATTATAGCAACACATTGCTACTAATTAACTTTACCTTTAGTAACACAAAACGGTATCATGGAAAACACAGGCACAGATTACTTTAAAGGCAGGGGAGCACAAATTAATCCGAACACACGGTTTCAGCAAAACCATTATGTACAGGAGCATGTAGAGGCTTTGGACGAACCTTTTTTACAAAAGGAAAAAACCGACATTATATTTACCTACCCAAAAACCATTATCAATAAAGTAGAAAATACAGATATAGGACTGGGATATTCTTTAAATCCATACCAGGGATGCGAGCACGGCTGTATTTATTGCTATGCACGTAACTCACATGAGTTTTGGGGATACAGCGCAGGGTTGGATTTCGAAAGAAAGATTATCGTGAAAAAAAATGCGATTGAATTACTGGAAAAACATTTCAGTCAAAAAAACTGGAAGCCCAAACCCATTATGTTATCAGGCAACACGGATTGCTATCAGCCGGTTGAGCGCGAGTTTGAATTGACCCGGAAAGTATTGCAAACCTGTTTAAAATATAAACACCCCGTTTCCTTGATTACTAAAAATGCCATGATCACACGCGATCTTGACATCTTAACCGAATTGGCCGAACACAAACTCGTGCACGTGATGGTATCTATTACCGGCACCGACGAAAAAGTACGTCAACTGTTAGAGCCCCGTACAGCTACTTACAAAAGCCGTATGGCCGTTTTAGAATCTCTTTCCAAACATGGTATTCCTTGTGGTGTAATGGTTGCCCCCATTATTCCCGGCATTAATAACCACGAAATACCTTCTGTTATTGAACAGGCCGCCAATGCAGGGGCTACCTCCGCGGGTATTACCATTGTACGGTTGAACGGAACTGTAGCCCAGTTATTTAAAGACTGGCTCGAAAAAACATTTCCTGACCGTGCCGATAAAGTGTGGAACCAGATCAGTGAATGCCACGGAGGTAAAGTAAATGACAGCAGGGCAGGCACACGCATGAAAGGGGAAGGAAAATTAGCGGAATCTATTATGCAGCTTTTTAAACTATCGAAAACGAAGTTTATGCCGGAGGAAAGTAAACATGAATTCAATCTTTCCGATTTTAATTATAAAGCAGGTGATATGCAACTGAGCTTATTTTAATACCTCATTGTATTTACAAAGTTTTAAATCCGAAAAAGGATAAGCGTTAGCAACACTGCCATTTTATTGCTATTTTTGATAATCAATACTTATCAAAATGAAAAAACGCTCGATCTATCTGTTTAGCTTTATAAGCTTTTTGACTCTACATACTGTTGCTCAACATCGCAGTATTGCCTTTGAACACACTGCATTAAAAGATTTAAAGGAAAGAGCTTTAAAAGAAAACAAACTCATTTTTATTGACGGGTATACCACCTGGTGCGGCCCCTGTAAATACCTTAACAAATATGTTTTTACAAACGATACTGTAGCCGATTATTATAACACTAATTTTATTAATGCCAAGTTTGATATGGAAAAAGGGGAAGGTATTGAGATTGCAAAACAATACCAGGTATCCTGCTACCCCACCTTATTATTTATAGATGGAAACGGTAATTTGGTTCACAGAACGGCAGGATCAAGCAATCCGGCTGTTTTTACAGAATTGGGGAAAACCGCAAAAAATCCTGAAAAAAACTTTTCCTACTATAAAAAGAATTATGACACTAAAAAAAATGATCCCGCATTTTTAGCGGATTATATAGAAGCCATTACCGGTTCCTGCCTTGATGCTAAAAGCATGACCGAACA
Source organism: Bacteroidia bacterium (assembly GCA_963422675.2). Taxonomy (GTDB): domain Bacteria; phylum Bacteroidota; class Bacteroidia; order B-17B0; family Aurantibacillaceae; genus UBA4416. The sequence continues at coordinate 61,140 of CAXVYS010000027.1, read as the reverse complement.
GTATTTTTCTCTTCAAAAAGAAGAAGAACTGATCAACGAAAAAAACTGGGAAATGATAGAAAATCATACAACCAGTTTAGACTCCCGCGAATTCAAATACCTGATTGCCCACAAAGCTGAATTTGAAAAAGTATATACTCCACAAAGGGTAGATGGAAAAATTATGGATGTAGCGCAATCCAGCCTGAATACTATCATTTCGGTTACTCCGTTTAATGCTGAAAAATATAAGCAGGCAAAAGAAAAGATTTTTAAAATGAACTTATCCAACAGCAAAATAGTTGTATTTGAATCAGACCTCGCCTTAGCTAAAAAAAATAAAGATTGGGCTGCTTATTCGAAACTGGCAGTTGAAAATGTAGATATCTACTACCTCAAAAATAGTAATGAGTTAAATAGTATTGCCTGGGATTTTTATGAAAATGTAACGGATAAAAAAGCGTTATTAAAAGCTGAAGAATGGGCCAGGCAATCGGTTGAATTAAAACCTGAATATGCCAATTTAGATACTTACGCTTCGGTTTTATATAAAAACGGTAAAAAAGATCTTGCCCTGGAAACCGCTGGCAAAGCCATCGAATGTGCTAAAAAAGAGAATTATCCGGCTGACGAGTATAAATCAACTACTGAATTGTTAGAGAAGATCAAATTGCTGAAATAATATTATTTCAGTTTCTCTAAAACAATCTGAGCCAGTTTTTGCTCTGCCACTTTTTTGGATTTGTGTTCGAATTCTGCCTCAGGAATGCCATCAACCGTTAGTTGAAGTGTATACATTTTTTCATTGCCCACCCGGTCTTCCTTTAATGTAATGTATTCGAATTTTCGTTTTTTCCGTTGCATCAATATCTGGAACTGCGATTTGTAATCGGTATCGGTTTCCAACAGCTGGTTCATATCCAAATGTATTTTGATAATACGTTGAAGTATAAATTTTTTGGTAAGCTCAAACCCCTTATCAATAAAAACAGCCCCAATAAAAGCTTCAAACACATCGCCATAAGCGGAAGAGCTTACCTTTTCTTTTTTGGTTAAATTGGAATGTAATAAGGTATCGAAACCGAATTTTTTTGAGAGAGCATATAAATGCTGGCCGTTTACAATACGGCTTCTGATTTGAGTTAAAAAACCTTCATCTTTTTTGGGATACAGCTTAAAGAGGTATTCGCTTACCACAGCACCTAAAACAGCATCGCCTAAAAACTCTAAACGTTCATTACTGGGTAAATGTCCATCACCGGGATCTATCGAACTGCTATGCCTGAAAGCTTGCCTGTATAACGCGATGTTATCAGGATAGAATCCTAAAATATTTTTAAGCTTTCGTCTAAACTCTTTATCCTCTTTGGACAGTTGTTTTAAAACAGATAAAAGCTTTATCAAGATAAATTATTAAGCGATGTATTTTTTCATCACCACAGCCGCGTTATGTCCACCAAATCCAAACGTATTACTAATTGCTACATTCACGATACGTTCCTGGGCAATGTTTAGTGTTAAATTTAATTTAGGGTCAATTTCCGGATCCGGTGTTTCATGATTGATCGTTGGAGGAACGATATCATTTTTTATAGACAATACGGTAGCAATAGCCTCTACAGCACCTGCAGCACCCAATAAATGGCCTGTCATCGATTTTGTAGAACTGATATTCATAACGTATGCCTGAGGTCCAAATACATTTGTAATGGCTTTTAATTCAGCGCCATCACCCAAAGGGGTACTTGTTCCGTGTGTATTAATGTAATCTACTTCGTTCGCCGTAATGTTTGCGTCTTTTAACGCACGTTGCATTACCAGTGTTGCACCTAAACCATCAGGATGCGGAGCTGTAATGTGATAAGCATCACCACTCATTCCACCACCAATTACTTCAGCATAAATTTTTGCACCACGGGCCAATGCATGATCCAGCTCTTCTAAAATTAAAGCCGCACCACCTTCTCCTAATACAAACCCATCACGGTTTTTATCATAAGGGCGGGAAGCAGTAGCAGGGCTGTCATTACGCATACTCATTGCCTGGCAAGCATTAAATCCACCAATTCCACTTTCATTAATAGCTGCTTCCGAACCACCGGTTACAATTGCATTGGCTCTCCCTAAACGAATATAGGTGAAAGCGTCAATTAAAGCGGATGTAGAAGAAGCACAAGCCGAAACGGTTGTGAAATTAGGGCCTCTGAACCCAAAACGAATAGATATATGTCCTGAACAAATATCGGCAATCATTTTAGGAATAAAGAAAGGGTTGAAACGAGGAGTTCCATCACCTTTTGCAAAATTAAATGTTTCGGCCTGGAAAGTATCTAAACCACCAATACCTGAGCCCCATATTACTCCAATTTCATTCTTATCAATTCCTTCAGCGTCTAATCCTGAATCTTTAACAGCTTGTACCGAAGCAGCAATTCCATAATGCGAAAACGCATCCAGACGTTGCGACTCTTTTCTGTCGAAATATTCATCCAGTTTAAACCCTTTTACCTCACAGGCAAAACGGGTTTTGAATTTAGACGCATCAAAACGCGTAATAGGTGCGGCACCACTTACTCCGTTAATTAAATTTGTCCAATAATCATTAATATTACTGCCCAAAGGTGTAACAGCACCAAGTCCCGTAACTACTACGCGCTTAAATTGCATAAGAAAAGTATTTTTGTTTGAGTAAAGTTCTTAGTTTTTTGCGTTTGCTTCGATATAAGAGATAGCATCTCCTACTGTCGCAATTTTTTCAGCTTGATCATCCGGAATAGCGATATTAAATTCTTTTTCGAATTCCATGATTAATTCTACTGTATCCAAAGAGTCTGCTCCTAAGTCGTTAGTGAAACTTGCTGTTGGAGTTACTTCTTTTTCTTCTACACCTAATTTATCTACGATGATAGATTTTACTTTTGATGAAATGTCTGACATTGTGTTTTAGTTTTAAATTTTGCGACAAAGATAATGCTATGACGCAAATATCAAAAAAAAATAACCTTAACTAATTAACTGTTTATCAATCAATTAATTAATTAAAAGAATTTTTTAACTAAAAACACCGTCCAATTTTAACTAAAACCCAGATGTTTAACTCTTATTTAGGACGATTTTTTGACAACTCTGTGATGATGATGGTGTTTATGAGAAACACGTTTTCCGGGTGCGGGTGTCTCCTCTTTCCGGTTTTTATCGATGCTGGAGTATATAATATAGCTTACAATCCCCATTACCAGCACTCCGCCAATAATATAGAGGCTGTTCATTTCACTTTTCCGATGACTTAAGGCAAACTCGGTTTCTTCAGCTTTTATGAGAAAAGAGCTGAAAATGAACAAAACTGTCCAAAAAAGACCGCCACTGTTTGTTGTTTTTGGTGTTGTTTTCATAACTTGTTAAATTAATGCTTTTGATTTCCTGTTAAGGAGCCTCAGCAAGAAATAAAAAACGGTTAAACACTACTTTCTACCCAGGGGATGTATAGCTAATTTAAGGATATATTCCCTAAACCAAAAGCTCAATTTAATTTTGTAAATTGAAAAGATATACCTATATTTGTACCCGAAAATTAAGAGATAGAAAAAGTAGGGACGGATTAGTCCCTTTTTTATTTTACCTAAAATGATAAAAAAACAAACCATAATTGACCTTATAAAAAGTCATTTCGAAGGCACCGATAAATTTATTGTAGATGTTAAGGTTTTAGCCGGCAATAAAATTGAAGTATACATTGATGCTCCGCAACATGTTGTAATTGCAGACTGTGTAGCGCTTAGCCGTTTTATTGAAGGAAGCCTTGATCGTGAAAAAGATGATTTTGAATTGCAGGTATCTTCACCGGGTGCTACTGAAGCTTTTAAAGTAACGGAACAGTACAAAAAGTACCTTAACACAAAGGTAAAAGTAGTTACTAAAGAAGGGACTAAACACGAAGGAGTTTTGTTAAGTGCCAACGATACAGAATTTGTGCTTGAAGAAACACGCAGAGAGAAAAAAACAGTAGGAAAAGGCAACCAAACCGTAGTGGAAAACATAACCCTAACATATAATCAAACAAAAGAAACCAAATCAGTATTACCATTTTAAAAAACAAAACAATGGAAAGTGTAAATTTAATTGAATCATTCTCGTTATTTAAAGAAGACAAGAACATTGATAGAGCAACGTTAATGAGCATCATCGAAGATGTATTCCGTACCATGTTAATTAAAAAATATGGTTCCGATAAAAACTTTGATATTATCGTAAACCCGGATAAAGGAGATATTGAAATATATAAAAACAGAACGATTGTTGATGATGAATTTGCTGAAGATTCTTTTGATTATGATCCTAATAAACATATCAGCTTAACAGATGCTCACAAAATTGAGCCTGATTTTGAAATTGGTGAAGAGGTTACTGAATTGGTGAAGTTGGATGAAATTGGCCGTCGTAACGTATTATCGGTTCGCCAGAATCTGGTTCAAAAAATTCTTGAACTGGAAAAAAGCGGCATTTACAATAAATACAAAGAACGCGTTGGAGATATTATTAACGCTGAAGTTTACCAGGTTTGGAAAAAAGAAATTATGTTATTGGATGATGAAGGTAACGAATTACTTTTACCAAAAACAGAACAAATTCCTTCTGATTTCTTCAAAAAAGGAGATTCTGTAAAAGCGGTAGTGTATAAAGTGGATCTTAAAAATGGTACACCTTCTATTATTATGTCGCGTACGGCACCATCTTTCTTGGAGCGTTTATTTGAAATGGAAGTTCCTGAGGTTTTCGACGGATTAATTACCATTAAAAAAATTGTTCGTGAACCGGGTGAAAGAGCTAAAGTGGCTGTAGAATCTTATGATGACCGTATTGACCCTGTAGGAGCTTGCGTTGGGATGAAAGGTTCACGTATCCACGGTATTGTTCGTGAGTTAAAAAATGAGAACATTGATGTAATCAATTATACTTCTAATCCTCAATTATTAATTCAACGTGCTTTAAGCCCTGCTAAAGTAACTTCGGTAAAATTAAATGAAGATACAAAACGTGCAGAGGTGTTCTTAAAACCGGATCAAATCTCTTTAGCTATTGGTAAAGGTGGTTTCAACATTAAGCTGGCAGGTAAATTAACAGGCTATGAAATTGATGTATTCCGTGATAATGATGAAGCAGCTGTTGATATTGAAGATGTTGATTTAATTGAATTCTCTGATGAGATTGAAGAATCAGTGATTAATGCATTACAGGCCATTGGTTGTGATACAGCTAAATCTGTATTGGAGCTGGATGTTGCTGAATTAGCACGCAGAACAGGATTATCAGAAGATGTGATTGAAGACGTAAAACAAGTGCTTCAATCAGAATTTGAAGATTAATAAATGGTTAAGCATGAAAAAGTTAGCTTTCTTTTTTAAAAATAAAAGGCAAATTTGAACTAAAACAAAGACGAGGGAAATACATATGTCAGACGCAAAAACAATGCGATTAAGTAAAGTAGCAAAGGAATTCAATTTATCGTTAGGTAAAATTGCGGAATTCCTTGCTTCTAAAGGTCGCCCGGTAGAAAATAATCCCAACGCTAAAATTGGCGATGATGAATATTCTTTATTATCTAAAGAATTTTCGGGGGATAAATCTGCCAAAGAAGAAGCACAACACGTTGGGCTTAGTCTTAATAAATTAAAACGTGAATCGATTGTACTGGAAGACCCTAAAGCCGTAAAAGCAAAAGAAGAGCTTCGTGCAAAAGAAATGGCAGTAATAAAAGCTGCTGAAGATAAAAAGATCGCTGAAGAAAATGCTAAGGCGGAAGCTTTAAAAAGAGAAGAAGAAAAAGCGAATGTTGTTGTTGAAGTGAAAACAGAACCCGTAGTTGTTATTCCTCCTGTTGAAGAAGTAGAAGAAGCTCCGGAAATCGTTTCATCAGGTATTACCGGCCCTAAAGTATTGGGTAAAATGGATTTGAGTTCATTGAACCAAAAAACCAAACCGGACAAAAAAACCAAAAAGGAAAAAGAGGACGAGAAGAAAGAAGAAGTAAAAGCAGCAGCCGTTAAAGGGAAAAAGAAAGCTGAAGAAGTGGTTGAAGAAATCGTTGCTCCTATAGTTATTGAACCTGTTATTAAAGTTGAACCTGTTGTTGTTGCTGTTGAAGAAGAGCAAAAAGAGGTGTTTCATGAAACAGTGTATCAAAAACTGGAAGGTCCTAAAATTATGGGTAAAATTGAATTACCTGTTGCCAAAGATCCTAAGAAAAGTACTACTGCTACAGGCCCCGGCTCATTAGCAGATAAGAAAAAACGGAAACGTATCCGCAAAGGCGGTATGACTCCGGAAGAAATTAAAAAAGTAGGTACGGAACAAGCGCAAATAGCCAAGGATAAAGCCAAAGAAAAATATGGCGATCCGCGTGCTAAAAAAACGCCCACTACACGTGAAGCCCGTCCTGCATTAACTGATGAAGAAATTCAGGCACAAATTAAAGAAACGCTTGCCCGCTTAAGTAACAAAGGCTCCAAATCAAAAGCATCGAAATACCGTAGAGATAAACGTGATGATGTTCGTGATAAAATGGCTGAGCAACAAGAGCAAAGCGATTTAGAGAAAAAAACATTACAGGTAACAGAATTCGTTTCAGCTAATCAGTTAGCGCAAATGATGAACGTATCTGTTACACAAATTATTTCTACCTGTATGAGCTTAGGCTTATTCGTATCTATCAACCAACGTTTGGATGCAGAAACTTTAGCCATTGTTGCGGAAGAATTTGGATTTAAAACAGAGTTTGTAAGTGTTGAAGTACAGGAAGCCATTGAAGAACAGGAAGCAGAAGATCCTGCAGATTTAGTAGAACGTCCACCAATTGTGACCATCATGGGTCACGTAGATCATGGTAAAACATCTTTACTGGATTACATCCGTAAATCAAATGTATTAGCCGGTGAAGCAGGTGGAATTACACAGCACATTGGTAGCTACAATGTAAAAATGGATAGTGGAAAATCTATTACATTCCTTGATACACCTGGTCACGAGGCGTTTACTGCCATGCGTGCCCGTGGAGCAAAAGTAACCGATGTGGTTATTATTGTGATTGCAGCTGATGATAGTGTGATGCCTCAAACAAAAGAGGCCATTAACCATGCACAGGCAGCAGGTTCACCAATGATCATTGCCATTAATAAAATTGATAAACCGGGAGCTAATCCTGATAAAATCCGTGAAGCCTTATCTGCTATGAACATCTTAGTAGAAGAATGGGGTGGTAAAGTTCAGTGTCAGGAGATTTCAGCAAAAATGGGTAAAAACATTGACCTGTTGTTAGAGAAAGTAGTTCTGGAAGCAGAGATTTTGGAACTAAAAGCAAATCCTAATACAAAAGCATCAGGTTCTGTTATTGAAGCAAAATTAGATAAAGGACGTGGACACGTAGTAGATATCATTGTTCAAAAAGGAACGATGCGTGTGGGAGATATTGTTGTAGCAGGTTGCTATAGCGGTAGAGTAAAAGCCATGACCAACGAACACGGTTTAAATGTAAAAGAAGCCGGTCCTTCGATGCCGGTTCAGTTATTAGGATTAAACGGAGCGCCTACAGCAGGTGATAAGTTTAACGTGATGAGCGATGAGCGTGAAGCACGTGAGTTAGCTAACAAACGTTTACAGTTACAGCGTGAGCAAGGTATCCGTACTCAAAAACATATTACACTGGATGAGATTGGAAGACGTTTAGCGATAGGTGACTTTAAAGAATTAAACGTGATCGTAAAAGGTGACGTGGATGGTTCTATTGAAGCCTTATCTGATTCCTTATTGAAATTATCTACTGAGAAAATACAGATCAATATCATTTTAAAATCGGTTGGTGCCATCAGCGAAAGTGATGTCATGTTGGCAAGTGCTTCTAACGCGATTATCGTTGGGTTCCAGGTACGTCCTTCTGTAACAGCGCGTAAATTAGCTGAGCAGGAAGAAATTGACATCCGTTTATATTCCATTATTTACGACGCGATCAACGAGATCAAAGCGGCTATGGAAGGTATGTTAGCTCCTGAATTTGAAGAGAAAATTGTATGTAACATTGCAGTACGTGAAGTATTTAACATTACTAAAGTGGGTACCATTGCAGGTTGTTATGTGTTAGACGGAAAAGTAATGCGTAATACAAAAATACGTGTGATCCGTGATGGTATTGTAATCCATACTGGTTCATTAGGTTCATTGAAACGCTTTAAAGATGATGTAAAAGAAGTTACAGCAAATTATGAGTGCGGATTAAATATTGATGGATTTAATGATATTAAAGTAGACGATATTATTGAAGGTTACGATATGGTTGAGATCAAAGCAAAACTTTAATTTAAGATTTTAGAAATTTAATTTAAGGTTGTATATTTACGGTCTCTTATGAATCCTAGCACCATAAAAGGTTTTGGGATATTAAGCAGGTTGAAATATTGGGGGATTAGCTCATTTGGTTCCGTAAGCCTACGGAACGCATCGCTGAGTAGTGAAGTTGAAATTATATATTGTTCTTAAAAGTATGGGGGATTAGCTCATTTGGCTAGAGCGCTTCGCTGGCAGTGAAGAGGTGATCGGTTCGAATCCGATATTCTCCACGAAAAGGTCCTTGAAAATTCAAGGACCTTTTTTTATTTTAATATGTATTTCATCTATATCATATATTCCAAAGAAGCCGATAAATACTACGTTGGACAAACTGAAAATATCGAAGATAGATTGATATCTCACCGATCAGGTATTTCAAAATATACCTCTATAGCTGATGACTGGCTTCTGGCATATTCGGAAACATTTGAAACAAGAAAAGAAGCTATTAGCAGAGAGATTGAAATTAAAAAGAAGAAAAGCAGAAAATATATTGAATGGTTAATTTCAAATAAAACGGATTAGCGCATTTGGTCCCGATAGCTATCGGGACGCCTCGCTGGCAGTGAAGAGGTGATCGGTTCGAATCCGATATTCTCCACGAAAAGGTCCTTGAAAATTCAAGGACCTTTTTTTATTTTAATATGTATTTCATCTATATCATATATTCCAAAGAAGCCGATAAATACTACGTTGGACAAACTGAAAATATCGAAGATAGATTGATATCTCACCGATCAGGTATTTCAAAATATACCTCTATAGCTGATGACTGGCTTCTGGCATATTCGGAAACATTGAAAACAAGAAAAGAAGCTATTAGCAGAGAGATTGAAATTAAAAAGAAGAAAAGCAGGAAATATATAGAATGGTTGATTTCAAATAAAACGGATTAGCTCTCCCGATCGTTATCGGGATGGTTCCAATAACAATAGCTATCAGAATGGAGCCTTTTTGTTTCCAATATATCGTTATATTTATGGTAAGCTTATGGTAAGTATGTGCTATTAATTATAATTGTATAAATAGGGTTAAGCGATTAGTTAGCGGTAATGCGTATAGACAAAACCAACTTAGAACAAATACGACTAATTTATGATTAACGAAAGTTACTACTGGAAAAAAGAACTTCTGAAATTAGCTGTACGACTCGAAAAGCGTAAGAAAAATCAAAGATGGTGGACAGAATCTCAATATGGTACTTTCGAAAAGGAAATAATGATAGGTTTTTATATTATTCGAAAACTATTAGAAGCTAAAAAACTTACCAATGCAATAGTTTCAAAAAAAATTATTGGAACCAAATTCCCAAATAATGGAACAAATGTTACTTTAGGAAATAATCATAGATTCTTCGAGCTTTATGACTTCGAAAAACCAAAGCAAGACAAATTTGACTTGATTTTTCTTTGCAATCAACTCGTTCATAGCTATATTTTTTCACCAAATTTTGAATGCGATAGTGAGACTGGAAAAGGTGAGAAAACATTAAGTTCCATTTTGTTTTGTTCTGATGAAAATAGAAATAAATGGTTATTTGAAATACATATTGACAGCGTCACTAATTTATTTAAAGAGCTAGGAAATGACTATCCAAACTCTTATAAAAGAATATACGACAAAAAAAGAAATGACTACATCGTGACAAATTCACATACAGACCAGGAAATTCCTAAGGACATTGAAGACCTAATAGAAAAACATCAGAAAGAAAAACAATAACGCACAACCGCTAACACACGGTTTGTCTTATTTGGGCGGAAGGACAAGCATTTGCAAAAGTTTCGGCAGACAATTATTTTCATTTTGCAAATGGCTACTAAACATAGTATCTTTAAACAAACATTTCGGTAGACAACGGTTTCAAAACGGCCGAAGCAAACCGCGAAAACGTTATATGGCATTTTAGGACGACACATACAACATAGACAAAATGGACATTCTTTTAATTCACATCATTTTAGGCATCGTGCTTTTTTTCATAATTAATTGGATTGGAAAACATTCTTATTCCATTGGCTATATTGAAATATCCATTTTTGTTAAGACCGAAGAAGCTCCAGCATTAAACTTTCTTATTCGTGTACTTACGCCAATTGTTTACATAATTGTTATTTCAACGACCCTCTATTATTTCCACCTCGACAAATATGTTTGGAACATTTATTTGGTAAACATCTATTACATCACTTTCCGACTTCTGTTCAATTTAATGACCAATCGAGGCTTGTTGCTTAATTGGTACAGACAATTTCTTTATTGGACGGCTATCATTGTAATATCTTTCTACGTTTACGAAAAGTTAATTAAAGTAAAGACAAATATTTTACCTGACTTTACAACGGTCTCTAATGAATTATGGATCATAATTTTAATTTTCATATTTCAAATATCAAACAATTTACGTTTCTCTCAAGATGCAACACAAAAGCGTAAAGACAATTACATGAAAATAAGATATGATCATTTCAAAAAGCTTTATGGTCGTGTAATAAAAGACATGACACAGAATGAGATTTTGGAAAGTATCACTTATGCAATTTTAATCTACGAAGACTTCAATAGACCAAAAATTGTTAGGTATATGGAAGAAATTAAATTTCGTATTTCTAAGAAACCACACACTTTGGGTGTTATGCAAGTTAGGACAAACAAAATTATTAGTGACATAGAAAGTGTTAAATTAGGTACGCAAAAAATCGTGGACGCTTACAACAAATATCTTGAGACCACTACTGAAAAAGGTAACGAGTATTTTAACTATTATGCAACAAGCCATATAATTCAAGACTACAATAAAGGCACCAGTTATGGTAGCGAAATAAGTGAGTTGAATGACATAATTAAAAATAAATTTTACAAGGACACAACTGACACACTTGACCCGACAAAGAAAATCGCCCTATAACAGCAAATTCGCAATACGTTATAGGGCATTTTAAGACAACAGCAACCCAACAAACAATGGGAACTTGGAATACGAAAATTAACGGTAATGACACATTTCAAGACATTTATCAAACCTTCTTTGACCTGTATAATCAAGGACAAAATCCCAGTGACATCTCAACGCAAATTCAAGCGGACTTTGCAGAAATGTTTGATGACACAGACGATAGAAACAATAGTTTGTTTGGATTAGTATTGGCTCAATGGGAAACAAAATCTCTTGATCTCAACCTTTATAAGCTAGTAAAAGAAATTATCATAACTGGTTTAGACCTCGAAGTTTGGAAAGGACTTGGCGCAGACTCCAAAACATTAAAGCAAAGACAAGCGGCTCTTGACAAATTTCTTTTGCAAATCTCGACAGAGAAGGAAAAACCTAAAAGACGTACAAAAGCAAAATTTGAATACAGAGCAGTTGAACTTTTCAAGCTTACAGCTCCTGATTCAAACAAGACTTTTGAAATTGTTGAAAGTTATGTAAATGGAAATTATACTGACACTTGTTCTATGCTTAATTGGAATTCTGGTGGCGGCGTAGGTACCTTTAGTTTTAACGACCAAGGAAAATATATTTCCGCTAACTGGGTTGACAGTCAAACCATAGAAATACTCCACGACAGAACTATAAAATTTCATCAAAAGGTTGAGACATTTTACTTTCGTGGCGACCAAGGGGTTATAAAATATATTGAAAAATAAAAAAAGCCCTATAACACACGGCTTGCTCCAGCCTTGCAGACACCAAAGCATTTGCAAAAGCGGTCCATCAGCCGATGGAAAGACTCACGATAGCTATCAGGATATTTTCGCTTTGCAAAAGTCCGTGAACATAGTATCTTTGTTAGGAGTATTCAATAGAAAATGCCCTGAGCTCGCAAACTGGCAGCTCCAAACCGTTAGCGGTAAGCATATAGAACGAAAAAAAGCCACAGTAATATGACTAAATTAAATACTATTCCAATAATAGAATTCAAAACAGCCGAAACATTTGAAACTTGGCTCGAAAAGAATTACGATAACTCAAATGGGCTTTGGCTCAAAATATTCAAGAAAGATTCCGAAAAAAAGACCATCAGCTATGCAGAAGCGCTTGATGTAGCTCTTTGCTATGGTTGGATTGATGGTCAAAAACAAGCATATGATGAACAAGCCTGGCTGCAAAAGTTTTGTCCCCGAAGAGCAAAAAGTATTTGGTCTAAAATAAATATTGGACATGTCGAAAGATTAATCAATGAACGTAGAATGAGACCCGCAGGATTAAAAGCTATCGAAAAAGCCAAAGAAGACGGTCGTTGGGAAAAGGCATACGATTCCCCAAACAAAATGACTATACCTGAAGACTTTCTAAAAGAACTTAGCAAAAACAAAAAAGCAGAAGCGTTTTTCGCGAGTCTCAATAAGACCAATCTTTTCTCTATTGGATTTCGCCTTCAGACAGCAAAAAAACAAGAGACAAGAGAAAAACGTATGAAAGAAATTATTGAAATGCTGGAAAAAGGTGAGAAATTCCATTAACTAATTTAGCTAAGTGGCAACAATTATTTGGAAAATACCAGCCGCTAACACAAAGCCCGAAACCATTACAGACAATGTAAGCGGCAGCATAACCACTACTTACAGACTAAAAAATGCAAGAGACAAAAGGACTTCTTCAGCAAATAAAACTTCATTCCAAAATTGGCATTAGAGTAACTTCTAATTCAGATAACAATTTGCCGACTGAGTTTATGAAACTACTGACTAAACCTCACCGAAAAGCAAATTTCTTCTTTATTTATGTTGAAAAAGGTTCACGAACGCACAAGGTTGACTTAAATGATTTGACAGTTGCAGACGGTCAAATGTTATTTATTCTGCCCAATCAAATTCATACTGCTCCTGACAATGTAAAGGATGATACAAAGTCTTTTAAGATGAGTTTTGACCACAACTGTTTGGCATTGCTTCCCAAGCAATTTTCTTTTTTAATAAACCCTTTAAATACACAAATTATTTCGTTTGATGAAAACTCGAGATTTCGTATAAAATCACTTTTTGAGATTTTGACGAACATTTTGAATTCAAAAATGGTAGAAAAAGATGGGGAGATTATATTAGCCTATCTTAATTCCTTACTTACAGAAATTAATAGTGCTTATTATAAAAATGTGGTAAATGAAACCTCAATTCCAGACAAGCTTTTCAAATACATTGAATTTAAATCAACCATTGAAAACAACCTAACGGAACAGCATTCAATAGAAACTATCGCTACTAAATTATCCGTTTCTACAAACAAGCTCTACACTATTGTAAAAGAGTTTTCAGGGTTATCGCCCAAAGAATATATTATAATGAACTTAATGTTGGAGGCTCAACGCAGACTTCATTATTCCAAACCAACAGTAAAAGAATTGGCATACGACCTTGGTTTTAATGACCCTGATTATTTTTCAAGGCTATTCAAAAAAGCTACTAAAAAAAGTATCAAAGAATATTTATCCGACATTCAGGATTTGTCAGGTATTTAAAGTAATAAGTCCAACTCAAAATTTTTTACCCTGCCTATTTTTGCATTTCAATCTAAAAAAAGAAAAGAAATGAAATCAGCATTAGTTACAGGAGCAAACCGTGGTATCGGTTTTGAAACAGCAAAGCAATTACTTGAACTTGGTTACTTTGTTTACATAGGTAGCCGTGATAAAACAAAAGGGCTTGAAGCTGTTGAAAGTTTGAAATCTTTGGGATTTTCAAATGTAGAATGTATTGAATTGGATATTACAAACATTAGTTCAATAATATCGGCAAGAAAGGAACTTGAAAAGAGAACAGAGCGGCTAGATGTTTTAATAAACAATGCAGGTATTAGTGGCGGATTTCCACAGCCCCCTACTCAAATATCAATTGAGATGCTAAGAGAAGTCTTTGAAACAAATTTTATTGCCCCAATTCAAGTGATACAACAATTTATGAATTTGTTGCAGAAGTCCAAAGAGCCAAGAATTGTAAATGTAACAACTGAATTATCTTCTATCACAAACAACGGAGACCCAAGTTGGAAATTTTATGCTTATAATCCATCTGCATATGGACCTTCAAAAACAGCATTAAATGCTTACACAGTTATGTTAGCCAAAGAATTAAAAGACACAAAATTTAAAGTCAATTGCATATGCCCCGGCTTTACAAAAACTGCTTTTAATAACTATATGGGAGAAAAACCTGTTGAGCAAGGTGCAAGTGCAATTGTGAAATATGCTACAATTGACAGTACAGGTGCGACAGGTAAATTTTTTAATGAAGATGGCGAAATTGCTTGGTAATGTAAGGACGAAATAACGGCAGAAAAAAAATGAACCGCTAACAGCGCCTTTGTTTCAACCTTGCAGACACCTAAGCATTTGCAAAAGCAGTTGCTTCTCGAAAGGTAACCATTCTTGTATTGAAAATGCCACAAAACATTTATCTTTGTTAGTAGCATTTCGGCAGATAATAGTTTCAAAACGGCCAAAAGCAAACCTCGAAAACGTGTACAAAGACACCATAACTCTTAAACACACCACAATGAAAAAGACACTATTATTCATCGCAGGGCTTCTGACAGCATTCGGTCTTGGTTTTTATTTTCATACGATTATCACAAAACAACCTGAAACCAACATCAAGCAATCGAACGTACATACAAGCAAAGAAAAAAAAGACCATATGAAATTGGGAGCATTTTCGGTAAGTCTTAGTGTCAAGGACATTAATGTTTCAAAAGCATTTTATGAAAACCTTGGTTTCACTGCCTTTGCAGGTGACATCACTAAAAATTATCTCATTATGAAAAATGAGAATTCTTTAATTGGTCTATTTCACGGAATGTTTGAGAACAACATTTTGACTTTCAATCCCGGTTGGGATGAAAACGCCAATAACATTGAGCAATTTGATGATGTGAGAGAAATCCAAAAACAACTGAAAACCAAAAATGTGAAGTTGACAAGCGAAGCAGATGAAAAGACTTCGGGACCTGCAAGTTTTACGTTAACTGACCCCGACGGTAATGTTATTTATATAGACCAACATCGTTAAAACATGTATCTTTGTTAATGGTACCAAAATCAACTATGAAACGTATTCCATCTATCATTTTCATTATTCTCTGCCTGTCTTTTTTAGCCTGTAAAAAGGAAAAAAAGACAACCACTGAGCCCGCCCTAAAGGATTCCGACAAGTATTATTACTTAGATGCGGTTATCAAACCCTATCTATTTAAAACGGGAAGCTATTGGGTATTTGAAAATGATTCAACAGGAGTGCTCGATAGTGTGATCGTAACAAGTACGCAAACTGGGTTCTATCAAACCTATCCGGCGGTACATGGCAACCCCGGAGGCAGCCATGTTGAATTTTATAAAATGAATCTTAAAAGTTGTTTAACCAATACCTACTACAATCATTATTTGGCTGGTAACAGTATTAAACTAAACGGAGGCGGAGAGTACGGCGAAAATGGTCAATCTATGTATGCAGCTAATAGCCCTGTTGGTACCGAATTTTCCGGAATGTCAATAGATTCCAAATTTTCCACTCTCACGCTTAAAAATAATCATTTCACCAACGTTGATAAAGTGAAAATTATAGCCGCCAATCAAAGGAAGCATGAATTTACAAACGATACCTATTTATATTTTACGTCGGCTGTTGGATTAATAAAAAAGGAAACCCTGTTAGGCCTTAACAACATCGAATCCTGGAGCATAAAACGCTGGCATGTCATAAAATAATGTTCAGGCAGTTTCCGGCCGGTAACTATTTACAATTACCTGTTAATCAATCCCTCCTCTTCTATTCTTCGTATTTAAATAAGTTTTATTAACTTCATATTTATTTACTGAACGATGCCCGGAAAACTAATAGCTATTTTACTTTTTATTGCCCTTTCCATTGGCTCTGTGAATGGGCAAACCAAGCTATTTACCATTAAAGTGGCCGGTTTAAAAATTGGTAATTTGTTCGCAAACCATATTAAAAACCAGGGATTCGACTATTATGTGACCAATAGCATGGTGGAATTCTTTTGCTTAAAAAAAATAAAGATCCATATAAAAACAGAATCTCTTTTCAGTAATGGCATTCTTTTAAGAGCTACCGTAAAAAGTACAATTAACGGAAAAGACTACAGTTCGAGAACTATATGGAAAAATGGCCATTACGACATCGATTGTAATACCTATAATAATTACTCCTATAAAGACACCACGTTAACGAAGCCCATTAAATGGTCGGCCGGGAAACTCTATTTTGAAATACCTGCTCCCGGCGACGAAGTATACACCGAAAGTTACGGGAAGCTTGGTACAGTAACGGAAATAGCCAGGCATACTTTAAAAATGGCTTCTCCCAAAAGTAAGCAGGTTTATTATTATTCAGAAAACGCTAAACTATTGAAAATAGAAGTGGTAACAAGCATTAAGAATTTTGAAATGTTTCCTACCGACAGTATCAAATAAACTGCATATTTGCTAATAGCTGTAAATTCTTTCTCTCTATTTTCCTTTTTCAAACTGAATCATGAGCTCATCTTTTTTATTTGGAGACACATCAATCACCGATCCATTACTCATGGTAAGCTGTCCGCCCTTACCCCGCTTATATTTCGATACATGATCCAGGTTAATGAGGTGAGATTTATGAACACGCATAAAGCCTGATTCTCCCAGGAGTTCTTCATAAAATTTCAAGGTACGACAGATCATCATTTTTTGTTTGGATACAAAATAGAAATCCGTAAAATTATCATGTGCATCACAATGTACAATATCCTTAATGTTTACTACCTCAAAACCATCCTGTAAAGGCAATACAATTTTATGCTGATCGAGGGTTTTAGCTTTAATGTTTTCCAGTAATACCTTGGTATGCAAGCCCGACGTGTTTTTTTGCTTTTGCACTTTTATTTTTTCTACGGCAGCAATTAATTCATCGATGCTTACCGGCTTTAAAATATAATACGCGGCACTGTAGTTAAGTGCCTGTATCGCGTAATTATCAAAAGCCGTTACAAATACGGTTTCAAAGTGAATATCTTTTACCTGCTCCAATAAGTCGAAACCATTGCCCTTAGGCATTTCAACATCTAAAAACAAAATATCAGGCTGGTATTTTTCTATAGCTATTAACCCCGTTTTTACAGAATCACATTGTTCCATAATGGTGACATCAGGGCAATATTTTAAAAGATAATCGCTGAGAATATCCCTGCTTATTTTTTCATCGTCTACTATAATTGCTTTTAGCATATTACTTTCTTTTTTGTGGGATGAATAAGGTTACTTTAGTTCCGCAATTACCGGCATCAGGATAAGCATCTGATACTTCTACCCTGATATTGGTATTGAATACATCATTCATGATCCCGATCCTGTTTTCTATATTCTGCATGCCAATGGATACTTGTTTTTTTTGATTCAGCGTTTTTAATGCAAGCGATTTGTTTCTTCCAATGCCATCATCGGTGATGGTAATCCTTAATTCATGATGACTTTCTTCAACCATTAATGCCAGCTTTCCTTTATGGTCGAGGTAACGTAAGCCATGCCAAACAGCATTTTCAAGGTAGGGCTGTATTAACATAGGAGGTAATTCAAAATCAAAATCGCTCACAGAAGCACTTACGTCAAACGTATAATCGAACTTATCGTTAAAGCGCGCATGCTCTAACTGCAAATATAATTTCAACATCTCCAGTTCTTCCGTTAATGGAATTAAATTATGCTTGGAGCTATCCATTACCATGCGCATGAGTTTGGAAAAATCAGACAAATACCGGTTTGCTTTGCGCTCATCGTTTTGAGAAATATAATGGTTCACCGAATTCAACGCATTAAATATAAAGTGTGGATTCATTTGTCCACGTAAGGATTTAAGGGCCAGCAGCTGATTTGCTTTTCGTTTTTCTTTAGAACTACGGATCACAAAATAACCAGCCAGTAACATAAACAATAAAAAGAAGATCAATACAGCTATGATCACATTCTTAAAATCGAGTTGCCCTTCTTTGAGTTCTTTATCCTGTTTTAAAATCTCCAGCGATTTTTCACTGAGCTGTCTTTCTTTCTCAAGCAAATCAATCCGTTGCTGATTCTTCCCAAGGTTAGTACTTAAACTAATAGCCTCATCCAACTCGCGTTGCCTCACGTGCTTTATAGAATCCTGCAACAGGGCATATTTTTTAAAATAATCCAGTGACCTAACAGGGTCTTTTTGTCTTAAAAATTGCTCTGCCAATAGTTTGTATGTATTGGCGGTTTCATCCAAATCGTTACTCTTAACAACAAATGCCGGGTTATTATCTTTAGAGATCAACGGATTGGAAAACTGCGTTAACCCCTTATCATAATAGGTTTGCGCGATATCCATCTGGTTGTTGTTCATAAACGCATTTCCAATCTCTATGTTTTCTTTTACAACAGCCTGGGTATTATTGGCATTTGAATTAATAAAAATATTACTGTTTCTTGCTTCGAGCTCCTTGGATACATTTTTTTGTTTACGAAACACTTTCGCTAAAAGATCATTTGTCCTGAGTGTGAGCTTAGGCTGATTAGCCCTATCTGCCAGGGTTTTAGCAGCTGTATAATATTCTACGGCCTTATCTTCATTTTTTTGTTGCTGATACACTTCTCCTAAAGCAATATCTGTTTCTATTTCTCCTATTGGATGGAAGATCTGTTTTTCTTTTACAAGTATTTCATTTAAGAGTGAAATACTTTCCTGTGCCTGGTTTTGTTTAAGTTTAATGCTTGCTAAAACTCTTTGCGCAGAAAGAACATCTACGAGTGGAATAGATAAAAATTCGAAACAATTATTGATACGAACTAATGCCTGATCTAATTTATTTAATTCAATAAGAGATACTGCCATTTGCTTATTCGCCTGAAAGAGCGTGTTTTCACTCTCAGGGTTCACATAAGTGGATTTTGTTTTTGATTTTCTATTATAAACGTTAATACTCTTTTGGTAGTTCTCCACTGCCATATCATGCTGCTGAAGGTTTTGCTGAATATTCCCCAGAATAAGATACGCCTGGGATTCATTTGTTTTATCGTTAAGGCGTATACTTTCTTCAATTGCTTTATTAATAAATTCAATCGCCTTTAAGGGATTTTTTTCGGCATAGTATTGAGCAGAATCCAAATAGGGAGAACGGTTATTGTAACTGAAATTTCTACTTTTTGAAAAGGATTGAATGCTATTGCTCTGTGATTGATTAGTCCTGTTTTGTAACTGAATACTATTGTCTTGTGATTGCGAAATATTGAACTGCGCATGCATCCCTACCGACAGATAGACAAAAACGATGCATAGGATCGTGTTTTTAGCATTAAAAATATGTGTGTGGAAACTCATTTATTCAACAAACATAATGAGGAAACAGCGAATATTAAAATTTATATTCTCTGAATTGGCTTACAAACCAGCCAATTTTGACCGGTATATCCTTATAATGATCCTCTTCACCAAGTCAAAAGGATGTTTCACTAAGTGCTGCTTTTAACTGAAACAGGATGGATATAGTTTTACATAAAATAACGTTAAATCCAGTCCTAAAAAAAATCCGAAATAAACTCACTTAAAAATCAAAGATTATGAAACAGTTACAACACACGAACAGACATTACATTGCTTTCACACTCTTAAGCATCTATTCTGCTATCACGTTTGGTCAAACGAAACTAATCACGCCTTCGTTGGTAGATTTTGATGCTTATGAAAAATTAGTATCGGAAGTAAAAGAGCATAGAAAAACCAGGATGTTAAACGCTGAAGAATTTGCAAATACAAGTAAGGAAGAAAAAGTAATCATTCTTGATACCCGGTCAGATTCAATGTACCGTGCAGTACACATAAAAGGCGCAATTCACCTTAATTTTTCTGATTTCACGCAGGACAATCTCGCTAAAATAATCCCTTCACGCGATTACAAAATATTAATTTATTGCAATAATAATTTCAATAACGACCTGCCAAATGAAATGGCATTCAATGGAGAGAAGGTGAATGATTTCAGACCTTACTTTGTAACTAAAATGGCTCGTCCGATGCAAGAGAACATTCCGCCTTTTTTAGTTGATCCAAAATCAAAGAAAAAGTCAAAAACAAAACGAGGGGTAAAACAAATAACAAAGCCAAAAGAACAAACAACCATGTCCTCACAATTTATTGAGCCTTCATTGAATGCCAAACCAATTACACTGGCTTTAAACATTCCTACTTATATTAATTTATATGGTTATGGTTACAGGAATATTTACGAGCTCTCTGAATTGGTAAATACTACCAATACCAAATTGAAATTTGAAGGAACAGCTGTGTCTAAATTAAAATCTAATTAATGATTCATTTAAATTATCTGATTATGAAAACCATTCAAAATATCAAACATGCATCAGGCCTCGCCTTATTTGCATTAGCTTATGTGGCCTGTATATCCTGTTCGCTGTCTCCGGAACGGAATTCTGAAAACGTGCACCTTACTCCCACTCCGGCAATTCAAAACCCGGCTATGATCAATCCGGCGGGAGCTATTCTGCCTCCAGGTAAAAAGAAAATAAAAATAGCCTTGCTCCTGGATACCAGTAATAGTATGGATGGCTTAATAGATCAGGCCAAATCACAACTCTGGAAACTGGTAAATGAATTATCTTCTGCCAAATGCGATAATGAAAAACCTGAATTGGAAATTGCATTGTACGAATATGGAAATGACGGATTAGAATCCACCGAAGGATATGTAAGACAAGTGTCTCTGTTTACAAATGACCTGGATCTTATTTCAGAAAAATTATTTTCGTTAACCACAAATGGTGGAAGTGAATTTTGTGGCTACGTCATTAATACGTCATTAGCACAATTAGACTGGCAGGGAGATGACGGAGATTTAAAAATGATCTTCATTGCGGGGAATGAACCATTTACACAAGGGCCGGTAAGTGCTTCGGCAGCGTGCCAGAAAGCCAAAGAAAAAGAAGTGGTGGTGAATACCATTTTTTGCGGACAATTTGATGAAGGCTTAAAAACAGGATGGAAAAACGGAGCGGTTATTTCAGGAGGCGCATACATGAGTATTGAACAGGATAGAAAAACAGTTTATATTGAATCTCCCTATGATTCGGAAATAGCGCAGCTTAATAGTAAAATCAATGACACCTATATTTCCTATGGAAAAACCGGCTATCTTAAAAAAGAAAATCAAAGTGCGCAGGATAGAAATGCAGCTAACTATGGTTCTGCGAATACAGCCAACCGGATTGTATCCAAAACCAGTTCGTTCTATTCAAACAGCTCATGGGATATTGTAGATGCGTCGAAACAAAAAGACTTTGATATCACAAAAATTAAAGAAGAAGATCTTCCTGCAGAGTTAAAAGGTAAAACCATTGCTGAAAAAGAAAAATTTATTGAACAAAAGAAAGCAGAACGCGAACTTATAAAAACTAAAATTGTAGAATTAAATAAGCAACGTACCAAATACATTTTAGAAAAAGAAAAAACAACCGAAGACACCAAATCACTGGATGCCACTATGCTAAAGGCCATTAAAGAACAGGCCGTTAAAAAGAAATTTGTTTTTGAATCCTAAAAATAAAAACCTTAGCCTGATGACTAAGGTTTTTTTATGAAAACCAATTCCAAAAAAAAACGCTAAATTGTTCTCACTTATTATTTAGCTGTGAACCAAAAAATTTCTATACCTGAACTAACACAATCCGCACGACTCAAAGCAATTATCAGCGGCTCTATCGGTAACCTGGTAGAATGGTACGATTGGTATGCCTACTCTGCCTTTGCCCTGTATTTTGCTCCCGTATTTTTTCCAACAAGCAGTTCAACAGCACAACTTTTAAATACAGCCGGTATTTTTGCGGTAGGGTTTTTAATGCGGCCGGTAGGTGGTTGGCTCTTCGGAATATTAGCGGATAAAAAAGGCAGAAAATATTCCATGACGCTCTCCGTAATGCTAATGTCATTTGGCTCATTACTCATTGCAATTACACCTTCTTACCAATCCATTGGGGTACTTGCTCCCGCTCTGTTACTTGCTGCGCGTTTACTACAAGGCTTAAGCGTAGGGGGCGAATATGGAACTTCCGCCACTTACTTAAGTGAAATGGCAACAGAAAACAGAAGAGGATTTTATTCGAGCTTTCAATACGTCACACTAATCGGTGGACAATTAATTGCACTAACCATTCAACTTCTTTTGCAAACATTTTTCCTCACAGATGAACAAATGCATTCCTGGGGATGGCGTATTCCATTTGTGTTTGGTGCCATCCTCTCCTTAGTAGCCTTGTATTTAAGAAGTCATATGGATGAGTCTACCGCCTTTAAAGAGCAGGCACTCACCAACTCCAACACTTCCAAAAAAGGATCGTTAAAAGAACTTTTAAAACACCCGAGGGCCATTGCTATTGTAGTAGGGCTAACGCTTGGCGGAACCATTGCCTTTTACACTTACAGTACCTATATGCAAAAGTTCCTGGTAAATACGGTGCATTTATCCAAACAACAATCTACCGCCATTACCTGTTCTACCCTATTAATTTATGCCTGCCTGCAACCTTTGTTTGGTTTGCTCTCTGATAAAATCGGGCGAAGGCCTTTATTGATAGGCTTTGGTGTTTTAGGAACGATTGCCACTATTCCCTTGCTTGTAGCATTAAGCCATACTACAAGCCCCTATGTTGCCTTTGGGCTCATTATGATCGCCCTCATTATTGTGAGTGGTTACACATCCATCAACGCTGTTGTAAAAGCGGAGTTATTTCCTACGGAGATCCGTGCACTTGGTGTTGGTTTCCCCTACTCCGTGACGGTAGCTATTTTTGGAGGCACGGCAGAATATATTGCCTTATGGTTTAAAGATATCGGGCATGAAAATTACTTCTATAGTTATGTAACCTGCTGCATTTTTATCTCTCTGATTGTTTATTTCTTCATGAAAGATACCCGGAAAACATCCCTGATCGACTCCGGCGAACATTCCTGATTTTCACTTAAGACCCATCTGCAACATTTGTTTATGCTACCTGTCCTCTTCAAAAATATAAAACGTACGATCTGCCTGTTGCTGTTAAGCACTTTTACATTGCAGAATACCTCTGCTCAGAATATTGAAGCACAGTCTGTTTTATACAATGGGCTCATTGGGGCTGTTTCAGGAGGTGTTGGGGCAGTGATCAATAAACATAAAGGACAGAAATGGTACAAGGCCTTTACCAAAGGGTTTATTGTTGGCACTGGTGGAGGAATATTGATGTATGGCGGCAAAAGAATTAATTCGCTTATTTCCGTAAGGCAGAACCTCGAATATGGCTATTTATCAAGGCTTGTGTATGATGCCGGGAATTCCATTGTAGAGAACGCCGCTTCAAACCGCAATTTTTGGGAAATGTGGCATTATGATGTTGGCTTTATTCGGTTGGAATTACAAACCAAACACCTTAAGCTAAGACCAAAAATTATGGCCTCAACATTCGGAGGCACAATTTTTCTGGCTTTCTATGGAAATTTTGATGCCCGTACCAGCTTACTTTCAGGTACTCCAATATTCCGCACGAAGGAAATCAAATACTCACCAACCTTAATTGGTTCAACGGTTACCAATGGGTTTTTATTAAATGACACCTTGCACAAAGGTAATTTATTCTATGATGTCTTTTCGCATGAAATGATACACACCTTTCAGTTCAGTGAATTTAACGGGTTCAACTATTTTTTCAATCCCTTAAAAACCCGTTGGAATGATAAAGCCAAATGGTATGCGAAAGCTAATAAATGGATCTATGGCGATTTGAGTTATGAATTGTTTATGTTCAATTATTTTATCATACAACGTGGTTCAAAAGGAAACAATTATTGCCGGAATTTTTCAGAGAACGAAGCGGAGTTCTTATCAACAGAACGTTCTGCCTGCGATTTTAAGGCGCACTAACTTAGCTGGTACAGGTTTTGAAGTGAGTTTATCATAAACTATTATTATGAAAACTTATAACTTTGTAGCTATTTCAGGCAGCCTTAGAAAAGGATCGTACAATACAATGGTATTAAAAACACTTCAAAAATTAACACCAACACACATTAAAATAAAACGGTTGTTAATTGATGATGTCCCTTTTTATAATTTTGACCTGCATGAAAAAAAGTTTCCTACCAATGTAGAAAAATTAAATGATGCCATTAAAAAAGCAGATGCTGTTATTTTTGTAACTCCCGAATACAATTACTCTGTACCGGGTGTGCTGAAAAATGCACTGGATATGTTTTCCCGCTCACCTAAAAAACCATTTAACTTAAAGCCTGTAGGCATCATGGGTGCAAGCCCTGGCGTATTGGGCACAGCAAGGGCACAATATCATTTGAGGCAAACGATGGTGTTTTTAAATGCCTACACCATGAACCAGCCGGAAATTATGATAGGAAAAGTAAATGAAAAATTTAATGCCAGTGAACAGCTTACTGATCAAGAAACCAATACCCTGCTCCTGAAGTTTCTTGATGCATTGGCTGATTTTTCCGACACCATCAATTCCAAAAAATAATACTGCTAAACAGTTCTTTCCTGACAAAGCTCTACTAATACTCCATTAGTACTTTTTGGGTGTAAAAAGAAGATCAATTTATTATCTGCACCATGCTTAGGCTCTTTGTTTAATACTTCAAAACCTTCCGCTTTAAGGCGATCCATCTCTTTATAAATATCATCCACTTCATAGGCAATATGATGAATTCCTTCCCCCTTTTTCTCAATGAATTTAGCGATCGCACTATCTGCATTGGTGGCTTCCAGTAATTCAATTTTGGTTTCTCCCAACATAAAAAAAGAAGTACTTACGCCTTCGCTTTCTACACCTTCTACCTTGTAATGGTCTTTCCCGAATAATTTTTTAAACAGATCGTTAGAGTTTGATAAACTTTTAACCGCTATTCCTATATGTTCTATTTTTTTGATCATACTCCTTAAATTTCATCCAAAAATAGCCATTTTATGCAATTTGGTTTCAACTTATAATTTCATACATTAGATAAAAATTAAATTATGACACATACATTCATTTTAAGGATGTTCGGTGGCTTTGGAGCTCCCGAAATTATCATCATTGTTCTTTTGGCGGTTGGGATAGCCCTGGTTCCAAAGATATTTTACCTCATCACCTTGCAGCAAACCCTGGAAAAAATAAGGCCAGAAAACCGAACTATGGCTCCCGGGCAGGTTTGGCTCGAAATAATTCCGCTATTTGGCCTGGTTTGGCAATTTTTTAACGTAACTAATATTTCCGATTCTATCAAAAATGAGCTTCTATCAAGGGGAATAACTCCTGATGAACCAAGACCCGCCTACTCCATAGGATTAACGCATTGTATCCTGGCCTGCTGTTCTGTTATTCCTTTCTTAGGCTATTTAGCAGCCTTGGGTAGCCTGGTTTGCTGGATTATTTTTTGGGTAAAAGTGGCAAATTATAAATCCCGATTAACCTCTATTCCCCTCAATTTTGCTCAAAATCAGTAGATTTCAGGTAATTTGGTTGAAAAGCATAAAAGTTGTATATTTGTAGTCTAAATTTATAACAATGGCACAAGCATTAATCTTAGGGATATTAGGTGGACTAGGGGCTCCTGAAATCATCATTATTTTAGTAATCGTATTATTATTGTTCGGAGGTAAAAAAATTCCGGAATTAATGAAAGGATTAGGACGTGGAGTAAAAGATTTTAAAGAAGCTTCTAAAGGGGAAACTCCTTCAGAACCGGAAAATAAATAATTATTTTTTAACTGATATTTATAAGCGTCATTCTAGCGATTGGCGCTTTTATTATTTAATACATAAACTGTGTACACATTTACATCTATTAAACAACTTCAGTCTGATCTCATTGCAGGAAAAGTATCCTGTGTTCAGTTAGTTGAAGAATCCATCAAAGCCATTGAAGCAAAAAAACACTTAAATGCATTTTTAGAAGTATTTAATGAATCGGCTTTAGCACAGGCTAAATTAGTTGACGAAAAAATAGCTTCTAAAACTGCCGGTAAATTAGCCGGAGTTATTATCGGTTTAAAAGATAATATTTGCTACAAAGGCCATAAAGTTTCTGCCTCCTCAAAAATACTTGAAGGCTTTGAATCGCTTTATTCTTCAACAGTTGTAGAGCGTTTACTCGCACAGGACGCCATTATTATTGGCCGTTTAAACTGTGATGAGTTTGCCATGGGAAGCAGCAATGAAAATTCTGCTTTTGGAAAAGTATTAAATCCATTAAATGAAAAAACCGTTCCGGGTGGATCCTCAGGTGGGTCAGCAGCAGCAGTTGCCGCAAACCTATGCCACGTTACCTTAGGATCTGATACAGGAGGCTCTATTCGTCAACCGGCTTCATTTACAGGTACTGTAGGATTAAAGCCTACTTACGGAAGAATCTCCCGTTGGGGATTAATTGCCTATGCTTCTTCTTTTGATCAGATCGGACCTATTACAAAAACAGTAGAGGATTCGGCTTTACTATTAGAGATCATGGCCGGTGCTGATGAGTACGATACTACCGCTTCTCAAAAACAAGTAGGAAATTATGTAAGTGCTCTGTCAGAAAAAAAATCTTACAAAATAGCTTATTTAAAGGAATGTATCGACTCTAACGGTTTGGATACTGAGGTTAAAGCAAAAACATTAGAAGCGCTTGATAAATTAAAACAAAACGGCCATACCATAGCGGGGGTTGATTTTCCTTACCTCGATTTTTTAGTGCCAACTTATTATGTGTTAACTACGGCTGAAGCCTCGTCCAACCTCTCCCGTTTTGATGGTGTGCACTTCGGTTACAGAAGCCCTAATGCAACAGACCTGGAAAGCACTTACAAAAAAACACGCAGCGAAGGGTTTGGAAAAGAAGTAAAACGCCGTATTATGCTTGGTACTTTTGTATTAAGTGCAGGATACTATGATGCTTACTATAGCAAGGCTCAGAAAGTACGTAATAAGATCCGTCAAAAAACGCGTGAGATTTTATCTGAATATGATTTTATCATTACACCTTCTACACCCGGTACTGCATTTGAATTTGGTAAAAACAGTGCAGATCCGATCAAAATGTACCTGGAAGATATTTTTACTGTACAGGCTAACCTGGTTGGTAGTCCTGCTATATCCATACCTAACGGAACTCACAGCAATGGTTTGCCGATAGGGCTTCAGATTTTAGGAAGGGATTTTGAAGAAGGAAATTTATTAAACCTCGCGAAACAAATTTAAATTACCGGTGTTACTAAAACGAATGGTAATACATTATTGAGTAGTTACATTATACAACCCCCGAAATTATAGAACAACAACGGGGATAAAAAACAAAAAACACATGCCAATTACAGTAGACAGCGTTATAGATGCTTTAAAATATGTAGATGATCCGGATCTTAAAAAAGACCTGGTTACCTTAGGAATGATAAAGGATGTGGTGGTTGACAACAAAAATGTATCCTTTACGGTTGTATTAACAACACCTGCCTGCCCTATGAAAGATATGATCCATAACGCTTGCGTAAATGCGATCAAACATTATGTAGATAAAGAAGCGGTTGTAAATGTAAATATGACGGCTACCGTTACTTCAACCCGTACAAAAGATAATACGACTTTATCCCAGATCAAAAATATTATTGCTGTTGCTTCCGGAAAAGGTGGTGTAGGAAAATCTACCGTTGCTGCCAACTTAGCAATAGCACTGGTAAAACAAGGGGCAAAAGTTGGTTTGGTAGATGCGGATATTTACGGACCATCACAAACGATTATGTTTGATGTGCAAAACGAAATGCCCGGAAAATCAGAGTACGAAGGCAAACCAAAAATGGGCCCTGTAGAAAGTTATGGTGTGAAATTAAATTCGGTAGGATTTTTAGCGGGGCCTGATCAGGTAATTGCCTTAAGAGGACCTATGGCATCCAAAGCCTTATCACAATTGTTTATGGATACCAACTGGGGTGAATTAGATTATTTAATTGTTGATCTTCCTCCGGGAACCGGCGACATACAGATTTCTCTTTGCAGCCAGATTCCTTTAACAGGTGCGGTTATTGTGTCAACACCACAAACTGTGGCATTGGCAGATGCAAGAAAAGGGATTGCTTTATTTAACTTACCCGCTATTAATGTCCCTATTATTGGTATTATAGAAAATATGTCCTGGTTTACACCGGAAGAATTACCTGAAAACAGGTATTATATTTTCGGGAAAGACGGTGCGAAAAATTTGGCAGCAGAAATGAGATTGCCGTTACTTGGAGAAATTCCATTGGTACAAAGTATCCGTGAAGCGGGTGACATTGGAAGACCGGCGATACTACAGGAAACAACGCCACAGGCTTTAGCTTTCAGAGAAATGGCACAAAATGTAGCGCAACAGGTTGCTATTTTAAATGCAAACAAAGCCAGTAAACAACTGGAAAACGCTTAACTTTATATTTTAAAAACAAAAAGCTCTTTCATATGCATGAAGGAGCTTTTTTTATGTCATCCTGATCACCTTTTGCCCTGGAGTTTCTTTTCCTGAGCTCATAGTCGTAGTTTTTGAATATCTATTTTTTAATATAAAAATTCAGTAGACCCGTTTCATTGGCATCAATAAACTGAAAGCCCGAAGGGATCTTATTTTTAAACGTATAATAGGTTACCAGCCGCGTTCCTTTGTTACATTCATTTAATTTCATCATCAGGTCTTCGTGGTATTTTTTGTAAGCCTCTAACGAAACTTTAGACGTTTCATCTAAAATACAGGTTTCATCAAAGTGTTCATGAAAAGAGTTAAAGAAATAAATACCATTAAATTTTTTAAAATCAAGACTTGTAAAATCGTTATTAATAAAATGAGCCTTCTTGAGTTTATATTGACGTTTTATTCTATTGGCTAAATTAGTTAAGGTCTTTCGTTTTTCTACACCATAAAAATGAGCCCCGGTAACACTCGATCCTATACAACAAAATTTACCAACCCCTGAACCAATATCCAGTATCTTATCCGATTCATTATCTACCAACAATTTTGCAGCCTTTATCGCAATGTTAACAGGAGTAAAATGGCGGGCAGAATGGTCCTGATAAAGCTTCGGATAGATTGCGTCAAACTGAAGATCGGTGGGGCATTTCTTTTGTTTAAGACTTTCAAAAATCATTCTGCAAAACTAAGCTTATTGATCAATAAATAACTCAAAACTATCCACTTAAAACACCTTTTGTTTATATCCCCTTTAAAAAAAATGTTTTGAAGTTTATATTTCCTTACAGGCATCCTTATCTTTGTCCGAAAGAATCAGATTATGCAGGTATTTAAGTTTGGAGGTGCATCCGTTAAAGATGCCGAAGCGGTTAAAAATGTAGCAGAAGTTTTAAAACAATTTCCCAATCAATCATTAGGTATCGTTATTTCTGCCATGGGTAAAACCACCAATGCTTTGGAAAAACTTACCAACGCTTTTTTTTATAAAACAGGAAATGCCGACGAAATTTTAGAAGAGATCAAACAATTTCATTTTACGATCTGCAAAAATTTATTCGCTTCCGAAAGCCATCCTATATTCGTAGATCTTGAAAACACCTTTGTAGAACTGCATTGGGCCATTGAAGACGAACCTACACATGGCTACGATTTCGAATATGATCAGATCGTGAGCATGGGTGAAATTATTTCCACTAAAATTGTTTCGGCTTATTTAAATGAAATCGGCATTAAAAATAAATGGATCGATATCAGGGGAATTATACAAACCGATAATACTTACCGCGAAGGAAAAGTAGATTTTGAATTAACGGAATCACTAATCAAAAAAATATTACTTCCACAACTGGGGGCAGACACTCTTTTTATAACACAGGGTTTTATTGGAGGCACTTCCGAAAACTTTACCACAACCCTTGGCAGAGAAGGTTCTGATTACACGGCTTCTATTTTAGCCTATTGCCTCAATGCAAAAAATGTAACCATCTGGAAAGATGTACCCGGCGTTTTAAATGCTGATCCGAAATGGTTTAACCACACCAAAAAAATTGATGAGTTATCCTATCATGATGCTATAGAGTTAACGTATTACGGAGCAACCGTTATTCATCCCAAAACCATTAAGCCTTTACAAAATAAAAATATCCCTTTGTATGTAAAGTCTTTTCTAAACCCTAAAGAGGAAGGTACAACCATCAAAGACGGTGAAAAACGGTTGAATATTCCTTCTTATATTTTTAAGGTCGACCAGGTTTTATTATCCATTCAGCCAAAAGATTTTTCGTTTATTGCAGAAGATAACCTCAGCGATATTTTTGAATTATTTTCTAAACACGGAGTAAAAATAAATTTGATGCAATTATCTGCCATTAGTTTTTCGGTGTGCTGCGATGATAATGCGGAGAAAATAAAAGCATTGGTAGCTGAACTTCAGCACCTGTTTAAGGTGTTATACAATTCGGGGCTTGAGCTTATGACGGTTAGGTATTACACCCAGGATACTATTGACCTTTTAACCAAAAACAAGATCATTCTACTGGAGCAACGCAGTAGATTTACCGTCCAAATGGTAATGAAAAACGAAACAGAATAAGAACCTGTAAATTCTATCCGAAATTTTCTGGTATAATGTCGATTTAGCGGTCATCTATGCCATTACAATTGCGTCGGCACAATAAGGTTTCTGTCATCAGATATTTATTCTAGTAAAAATTAAAAAGTATTTAACTAGTTTAGCAATATGATTGTATTCCTAAAAATAATAAAACGAAAGGCATATTTTATCTGTTTTCTGTTGTTTTATTCTTTACAGCATTATTCACAAACCGTTTCCAGGGAAGACACCTTATTTATAGATAGGATTTTAAGTGAGGCGAAATTAAAAGTTGAAATGGCTCCAGATCAAGCTATACAACTTGTAAACAGGGCCATGAAAATTGCTCAACAAAAACAATACAACCTTGGGATTGCTAATAGTTACAATGTGTTAGGTAATATTTATAAAAGAAAAGCAAGTTATAAGGATGCCATTTTGTATTATAATCTTGCAAAAAAAATTGCCGAACAAGAGCACTTAAAATCTGTGGAGGGGATAGTTTTATACAATCTGGGTACCGTTTATGAAGACTTGAGTAGTTACGACAATGCGTTTAAAGCAACAGAAGCAGCTCTGGACATTAAACGAAAATTAAACGACAGTGTTGGTATTGCAAGGTGTTACAGGAAAATTGGTCAGTATCAGAGTTACAAAAAAAACTATCCCCTATCAATTGGCTATTTTAAAAAGGCTTTAGATATAGAATTAAAACTGAATAAAAAAAGCAGCGCAGCAACCACTTTAAACTCCATGGGTGTTGTATATACGGATGCCAAAATGTATCCACAGGCGTTGACAGTTTTACAGGAATCGAAACGAATTAACGAAAACCAAAATGATTCGGTGCATCTTGCACATACGTACGGCAATCTTGGATTCTGTTATGATGGCATGTTAAAGGAAGATTCGGCCGAACATTATTATTTAAAGGCTTTGAAAATTTGGATAGCGTTGAATTTTATACAAAATAAAGTCACTGTCTTAAATAACCTTGGTGAGTTATACCTCAAACAAAACAAACTCCCTTTATCCGAAAAATATTTAACGGAGGCTCTGGTTTTAGCTGAAGAAATTAATAGTATTATTGATCTGAAATATATTCAAAACAATCTGGCAGAGCTTTATCGTCAAATGGGCAATTACGAAAAAGCATATTATTTTAAAGAACAATACATTGTTTCTTCAGATTCGTTGATGAATGAAGAAAAAACGAGAACCATTGAAGAAATATCCATCCGATTTGAAACCAAAGAAATAGAAGAACGAAATAATTTATTGCAAAAAGACATTGACCTACAGAAAACCAAAATTCAGCAACGAAATTACTTCATATTCGGCATTCTCATCTTTACAGTATTAGCCATTGTTATCTTATTCTTATATATCCGGCAAAACAAATATAAAACTCAAAAACAAAATCTGGATATCGAACAAAAATTGTTGCAGATACAAATGAATCCTCATTTTATTTTTAATTCTTTACAGGCAATTCAAAGTTTTATTTTAACCAATAAGCAAAAAGAATCTGCGGGATACCTCAGTTCTTTTTCCAGATTAATGCGACTTATTCTGGAAAACTCAAAACATGAGTTTATAAGCCTTGATAAAGAAATTGACACTCTCACCTATTATCTGGAGCTTCAACAGTTACGCTTTAAAGATGTGTTTGTATACCACATTACCATTGATCCAGCCATTGACAAAGAATTTATACTCATGCCCCCCATGCTTCTACAACCTTTTATTGAAAATGCTATTGAGCATGGCTTTAGAGGAATAAAGGAAAAAGGAATATTGAAATTTAACGTCTTAAAACAAAATAATCAATTGGTAATTGAAGTGATTGATAACGGTACAGGCATTGAAAAAACAAGAGAGAGCAAACAGTCGGGGGAAAGTAAACACATCTCTTATGCACTGGAAATTATCAACAAAAGAATTGAAATACTTAATCAAAATTTAAAAACAACCATCAGGCTAAGCATTGTAGATCTCTCTTCGGATTCGGGACAGGAATGTGGCACCAGAATATCTTTATTTATACCAAATATTAATAAACTAAAATAATGGCTGCACTTACTGTTTTAATTATTGACGATGAACAACTTTCAAGAGAAACTATTTCTGTAATCGTTCAACAATATTGCGAAAATGCGATTGTTATTGGCGAAGCTATTGGTATCAAAGACGGGCTAAAAGCCATAAAGGAATTAAACCCCGATATCATTTTACTGGATATTCAATTGGAAGATGGTAGTGGTTTTGAACTATTAAGAATGATAGAGCCTGTGCGATCATCTGTAATATTTATTACCGCTTATGAAGAATATGCCGTTAAAGCGTTTAAAACTGCCGCTATCGATTATTTATTAAAGCCTGTAGATATTGGAGAATTGCAAGCTGCTTTGAGAAAAGCCAGAGAGCAAAAACAAAAAGCGACCATTGAAGCACAACTTAATATCTTACTCACTAACTTTGACCAAATGTCTTCTAGTCAGAATCAAAAAATTGTATTAAAAACCAATGACCAGATACACATTTTAGCGCCAAACGAAATTATGCATGTGGAAGCTGATGGAAGTTATGCGAAATTTTTTCTCGTAAATAAAACAAAGATCCTGGTTAGTAAAACAATTAAGGAGTACGAAGAAATTTTAGATAAAAAGCATTTTGTCCGCATTCATCAAAGCCACCTGGTAAATATGATGTATGCATCAAGGTTCGAAAAACGAAATGGTGGTTTTTTAATCTTAAAAGATGGGACTTCTCTCCCGGTTTCAAGCCGTAAAAAAGATGATTTAATTGCTCATTTGGAGCAGATGTAAATTACGAATACTCAACCAACCCATACACTTATATAGTGGATTGACACGCATATCAACTTGTCATTCTTACCTCTGTTGTGACATCTATTTATTGGTATTTTCGTACCAGAAATACAGCAATTCATTTATTCAAATCGAAAAATTATGAAAAAAAACCTACTGCTTATTGGAGCTGTCTTAATGACAATACAAGTATCAAATGCACAAATTGGAAGTCAGGACTTAGCTGCTAAACAAGACATCGAAAAAGAACTGGAAAAGTATAGTTTTACTGTTCAAACAGGAAGAATAGATGAGATTATTTTCAATTTAAAACAAAATAAAAGAACAAACGATCGCTTTAATGAGCTATCTACAAAATATAACAGCATAGGAGGAAAGAGCGATTATACCTTACGTCAAATTAAAAGAGTTGACGATTTCTATGCTAAAATGAACACGGAAAGAACACCGGAATTAGAAAAAAAAGCGGATAAAGTTTTTACGAATAGTTTAAATACCAACTATAATGGCATTGAGCTGGTTTTAAACGGTAATAAACAGGAGCAATGGAAAGTGCATCCTGACTACGTTACTGAAGATTTAAATAAATTACTCATTATATTAAACGAAGAAAAAACATACTTATTTAAGGATAATACAAAAGTGGATGCTCTCATAAACAAATGCGAAACCGAGAAACAACGATTAGGCACTTATATTAAATCAGACTATCCGGCATATAAAGAGGCATACCATAAGGAATACTTAAAAACAATTTTACTGGGTCAGCCCGGCATGAACGATCCGGCGCTTTCGGGTTTTATTAAAACAACATTTGATGCAAAATATGGTAAGGTGATAAAAGCTGTCATCGTTGATAAGAACTGGATTGTAGAAAAAAACGGTGCAGGAATTCCAATGCGCAAATTCGCAACCTTTAATGCTTCTGTAAAACAAGCAGATGGAGCCTGTCATAAACATTGGGGGAAGGTATCTATGCAGTATGAAGGTGGTGGTAAATATGGAGAAAAGCATTTAATATATAGCAATTCGGAAGAAATGAGTTGTGAAAATGCGAATAAATAACATCAAATAACATCTCATTTAATAATCTGTTTATATAAAAACTATGATTAAAAAACTAAAATTAGCCTTTGTCGCTTTATCAATTACTATTTCTTCAAATGCTCAAAACCAAACATTTGAATGGGCCAAACAAATTGCTCCGGGAGGCTTCCATAACGACACGCCTATTGATGTTGATGCTTCCGGAAACACTTATATTACAGGTGTATACAATGGCACAATAGATTTTGACCCGGGACCAAATACGTTTAACTTAATGTCTTCTAACGCAGGGTCTATGTATATATTGAAATTGGATGCCAGCGGGAATTTTGTTTGGGCAAAAGATGTTTCAGGAAGTTTTTATATATCAGGGCTTAGTATTAAACTGGATAATAGTGCTAATATTTATATCACCGGAAATTATAACGGAACAGTCGATTTTGACCCCAGTGCAGCAACCTACACAATAGGATCATCAACATCTCAAACGTTTGTTTTAAAACTGGATGCCTCTGGAAATTTTGTGTGGGCAAAAAGCATGTATGGAGGGACAGGAAATGCAGGTTATGCGATTGATGTTGATGCTTCAGGCAATGTATATACTACCGGTGGCTTCAAAGGTACAACAGATTTTGATCCGGGTGTAGGAACAGCTAATTTGGCTTCTACTGGTGTTGGTCAAGATGTTTTTGTTTGGAAATTAGATGTGAATGGAAATTATGTCTGGGCAAAAAAATTCGGTAATACGGGTGATGATTATGCCCATTCGATAGCGGTAGATGCGTCAGGAAATGTATATACTACCGGCCAATTCACAACTACTGTTGATTTTGACCCTGGTGCCGGTATTGCCAGTTTAACTTCATTTGGAAATGATGATACGTTTATTTCCAAATTAGACGTCAATGGAAATTATGTTTGGGCAAAGCAATTAGGTGGCACATCTTATGATTGGCCAAGAGCCATGACCGTTGATAATTTAGGAAATGTGTATACTATCGGATATACTACTTCTTCTGATGGTGATTTTAACCCGAGTTCAGCAACGTATACGCTCAGTGCAGGAGGATACATCTCTAAATTAAATACAAATGGGGGATTTATTTGGGCAAGACAAATCCCTGTTACCTATTATTCTGGTGGAATAACGCTTGACGCTATAAACAATATTTACATTACAGGTTTATTTTCAGGCACTACGGATCTTGATCCGGGTATTGGAACGTTTAATCTCACTTCGCTTGGTAATACAGATGCCTGCATTCTTAAATTAGATAATAACAGTAATTTTTTGTGGGCGAAGCAACTAGGGGGAACCCTTGAGGATTTTGGTGCAGAAATTGTTGTGGACGCATCAAATAATATATATACAACAGGGTCGTTTAATGGTACTTCGGATTTCAATTTAGGTTCAACGTCCTATAGTTTAACGGCTATTGGCCCGGATGAAAATAAGTTTATACATAAATTAGGCCAATGTTCTCCTCCGGCTACACCAACTATTACTTCGTTACCGGCAAGCCTGGAGATATGTTCAAACCACACCGCCGTTTTATCAGCAACCAGTACCGGTACAGTTAATTGGTACACCACACCAACCGGTACAATTGTATTGGCAAGCGGCTCGAGTTATACAACTTCTGTTTTAGCAACCGGAACTTACACCTATTATGCCGAAGCCTCTACCTGTACTGTAAGTGCCACAAGAGCTGCCATAACCATAACCGTTAATGCTACACCAACAATAACTGCAAATAGTGGTTCAATTTGTTCCGGAAACTCTTTTACCATTAGCCCTGGTGGAGCCAGTACTTATACAATAAGTGGAGGAGCATTTGTTGTCAACCCTACTACTAATTCAAGCTATACGATAACCGGTCAAAGTACTAATGGATGTATAAATACAGCTGTAGCTACTGTCACAGTTAATTCTACTGTTATTCCTACTATTTCTATTTCTACACCTAGTACTTCCATTTGCGGAAGTAGCGCTGCTTTTTCGTCTACCATTACCAATGGAGGATCTGCGCCAACCTATCAATGGAAAAAAAATGGGACTAATGTAGGTTCTAATATCAATACATATTCCCCAACGGGTTTAGTAAACGGAGATGTCATTTATTGTGAACTTACCAGTAACCTGAGTTGCACAAGTCCAACCGCCGTAAGCAGCAATTCCATTGCAATAACCGTGAACTCTTTTGTAATACCTACTATTTTAATATCTACACCAAGTAATACTATTTGCGGAAGTAGCGCTGCTTTTTCCTCTACCATTACCAATGGAGGAACTGCCCCAACTTATCAATGGAAGAAAAACGGAAACAATGTGGGTTCTAATATCAGTTCCTACTCTCCTACAAGTTTACAAAACGGTGATATACTTAGCTGCTGGTTAACCAGTAATTTTTCATGCGCAAGCCCAACAGTAGTTAGCAGCAATAGTATTACTATTACAGCAAACCCAACTCCAACGGTAACGGTGTCCAGTTCAAATACACTCATTTGTGTAGGGGAAACGGCTTCTTTAACCGCCAATGGAGCAGCAACCTATTCTTGGTCTTCGGGCTCAACCGGATCAAATATTGTTGTTAGTCCAGGTAATACAACTACCTATACTGTAACAGGAACAACATCTGCCGGTTGTTCAGCTACCAGTTCATTTACACAAACAGTTAATCTGTGTACAACTATTGAACAATTCACTACAAATCTATTTAATGTTTACCCAAATCCATCTCATGGTGTATTTACTATGTATCTTTCTTCTGAAGCAACCATTACCATTGTAAACGTTTTAGGAGAACTGATTTATACTAATAATTTAGATAAAGGAAATCATATCATTGATTTGTTTGAACAACCAAATGGCATTTATTTTATGCAAGTACAAACTAATAGTGCAAATAATCAACTACGATTACTGAAAACAAATTAATAGTATTTTAATTTTGGATAAAACGTTTAATGCCACTATTTAATTTGTTTTTATGGAAGTAAATAGATAGCATTTGATACGAGCACGATAGTTTTTTTTATTTTGGACGCATCGAATGTGTAAACCATTTCTAACGTAGAGGGAATCTGGAAGTTTTATGGATTGTAGTTATACTAAATTTAATTTTTTTAGTCGAATAAGAGTCCTTCTTTAATAAAAAATCCAAAATTCTTTCTACTTTTATGTACGATGGCCGCAAAAACCCAAAATGTAGGAGCTCCTCCAGGCACGTTATTTTATAATGGCGAAAAAAGGACTGATAGAGTTAAGATAACCCTTATTGAATATAACGAAGTTGAGTTTTACGAAAAAGAATTTTACGATCTCGAAGAATGTATTTCGAACGTTAAACCCAATTTGGTTAAATGGATTAATGTAGATGGAATTCATAAACCAGAAATAGTAGAAAAAATAGGGAAGCTCTACAATATACATCCCCTTACCATGGAAGATATTGTACATATTGACCAACGCCCTAAGTTTGAAGATTATGAAGAGTATGTTGTAGCTATCATGAAAATGATCAACTACACCACCGAAGTAACAGCCGAACAATTATCGATTGTTTTATGCGAAAACACTGTAATTTCTTTCCAGGAACCTCAGGGGGGCGATGCCTTCGATATTATCCGAAACCGCCTGAGAGCCTGTAAAGGAAGGGTTAGGAAATTAGGGGCTGATTATTTAGCTTATGCTTTAATGGATGCCGTAGTAGATTGTTATTTTACAGCCATCGAAAAAATAGGAGATAAAATAGAGGAAATAGAAGAAGAAATTATTTCGCAATCGGATAAAAAATCATTGATGCAATTGTACCATCTCAAACGTGAAATGATTTTTTTACGTAAGCAGGTATGGCCTTTACGCGATATGATCAATAATATGATCCGCTCCGAAACCACGCTGATTAATCCCAGCAGCGATATTTATTTAAGGGATTTAAGTGATCACGTCACCCGAATTATTGATACCGTTGAAACATACAGGGATTTATTATCAGGCATTATGGATATCTACCTCAGTACCACCTCCAACCGTATGAACGAGGTGATGAAAGTATTAACCATTATGTCTTCTATTTTTATTCCCGTTACATTTGTAGCAGGCGTATATGGGATGAATTTCGACAATATGCCGGAACTCCATTCAAGAAACGGGTATTTTATCACTTGTGGGGTGATGCTGGTAATGATCATTGGACTAATGATTTACTTTAAACGTAAAAAGTGGGTATAAACTCTTACAAAACTTACCTGAAATTATAATAGAAACGTAAGCCAACACCGTGCTGTAGCTTAAAGACAGGATTATCGCCTAAAGGTATACGATCGTACGAAGGATTGTATACCAGCTGAATAGTGTATTTTGGATTGATGTTGATATTGAGTCCAAGTCCTGCATAAGCACCTATTCCAACTCCCACAAAATATTTTTTACTGTAGTAATTATACTGAGGCAAATTATAAATATTAGTCAAATCTATTACAATACTATTTGAGCCGTTAACCAAATAGGCCTGGTGTTTTTGAAGTTTCGACATAATAATATTCATCCCACCTTCTACCAAAAATTGAATTCTCTCATTCTTTCCAAAATACCTTTGGTATCCAAATTGAAACACCAACCTTTGTTCAGCACCCACAATGGTAAACTGATGCTGTGTAGCCGATGGGCCGGAAACACCTGTAGTAGAAGTACCTGTAGCGGTAGTGTTTACATTAAACTTTCCGTTAACCGTTAATTTTGTGCCGTTAATATTCAAAGAAATCGATTGTTTTTTATTGAGCCTGTAACGTGTGTTTAAACCTACCATGGTAGCAGTGGTATACCTCAAATTAAAGGGCATTCCTCCCTGGTTAAAATACCAGTCTGTATGATTCACATTTAATAACTGCGCTATCTGATCAACGCCACCATTTCCCCCACCATAATAATTAACTATTTCGTTACGTAAAATACTGTTGGCAAAATCATTCCGTTGTCCGTTAATATCATAACCGTAACCATCGTAAAGACTCGCAGTAAATTTATTTGGAAAATAGGCTCCTATATATAAGCCCATGTTAAATCCTTTTTGAATGGAATCGTGATAAGGTTTTCCTTGCGTATCCTCATCATCCTGTGCGTGAAGTGGCGTACTCAAAGCAATCAAATTAACTAATGCACAAAACAAAAAGGCATTTTTAAGAAAATATTTCATTCTCAAAAATAGCCGTTTTAATGGACATGTTATAAAAAGCAGGAAATTAATTTCCCTTAAAAAGTATGAGACATATGTTAAATATGTTATTTAACCAAGAACATAAACTCCTTTTACTTACACCTGTACCACTGCAAACTCACTATTTATGGTGATTTTACTCGATTTATGACATTTTTACTATAACAGAATGTATTTTTTTGCATTTTTGAAAGAAAAAAAATTGAAATCAATTTCCCTCTATTCCCTGTTCCTACTATGTATACTTCATGTAGGAGGAAGGGCTCAATCTGCCTCGTTTAGTTCTAAAGCACAAAAGCTTATTGGCACGTTTAGTGTTTACCATTACAAACCCATCGACATCAATGAGCAAACTTCCATACAAACTGTTGAGCTCTTTATGAATGAATTGGATAAACAAGGTATCGTCTTAAAACAAAGTGATATCAACCAACTCCAAACTAATAACTCTTTACTGTTTAGCCAGATTCAGGAAGGAAGCGACTCCTATCTTAAAAACGCTCAAAATATATATTTAAAAGCTTTAACTGCTGTTGATTCCATCTTAGCTACCCTGTTAACTAAAAAACTTAATTTTACAGAAAATGATACAAGTCGCTCCCAGCCTATCTCTTCTCATACATTTTTTTCACCCGATTTAAAATACCATGCTAACAGAGTGGTAAGAAATATTAAAAACAGGTGCTACGAAAAGGTCTCCAATACTGATGGTTATGAAAAACTAACTGAACCGGAATTCAATGCGAAAGCCCAGGAAGCTTCAAAAACAATCATTGCCAATTTCCAAAATAACATTAAAGAAATGATGGCAGAAGCAGATAAAACAGTGGAAGCAACTTTATTAAATGCCATCGCATTACGCCACGACCCGCATTCAAATTATTTTACAGAAGAACAAAATAAAGAATTCAGTACCCGCTTATCATCCAACGTCGAAACCTTTGGTTTTTATTTCAATGATGATGATGACGGAAATATAGTAGTTTCTTACATTGAACCGGGAGGCTCAGCATGGATAAGCAACGAAGTAAATGAAGGCGACCTTTTTGTGTCTGTTACCCTTGGCAACACGACATATAGCAATGAGGGCAATACCGCTTACAGCATACAGGATAAACTCGATAAAACATCGGAGAATAAAATGACCTTAACGCTTAAAAAGCAAAATGGCC
This sequence comes from Bacteroidia bacterium, assembly GCA_963422675.2. Classification (GTDB taxonomy): domain Bacteria; phylum Bacteroidota; class Bacteroidia; order B-17B0; family Aurantibacillaceae; genus UBA4416. Next base: position 19,964 of record CAXVYS010000027.1, on the reverse strand, counting down.
AGTTAAAATCCATTAAACTGATTAAGCAAAAAACAACCTCTGCAGAAAACTCCGTAAAAGGTTATGTTCTAAAAAGCAAAAATGGGAATATGGGATACATTTCTCTTCCCAGTTTTTATACGGCTGATATGACGGAACATAGTTTACCCGGTTGCGCTAACGACGTAGCAAAAGAAATTTTAAAACTAGAGGCCGATACCATTCAGGGTTTAATTCTTGACCTGCGAAACAATGGAGGAGGCTCTATGCAAGAGGCAATGAATCTGGCAGGCATTTTTGTAGATGAAGGTCCCTTGTTTATTTATAAAGAAAAAAATAAAAAACCATACCTCATCAAAGACATTAACAGAGGCTCTGTTTTTAAAAAGCCCTTGGTATTAATGATCAATGAAATTAGTGCTTCTGCTTCCGAACTATTCAGTAACATTGTAAAAGATTATAACATTGGTTTGGTCGTTGGACAGATAAGCTATGGCAAAGGCACCGCACAAAATGTACTCCCATTAGATACTAATGTGCTTCACATGAAAAATGGGATGAACACCAATTCCGATTTTATTAAAATTACCGATGGTAAATTTTACAGGCTCAATTGTACAACACACCAGGGTACCGGAGTAATTCCTGATGTGATATTGCCCTTTACGCCGGGCTATTCTATTTACAAGGAAAACAAAGAACTCTATTACATTGAACCTGATGTCATCGTTAAAAAGCTGGTATATATGCCAAACCCCGCTATTAATATGGCTTCCATTCTACAAAATTCAACTCAACGTATTCAGGCCTCTCCCGATTTTAAACGCTATAAACAAAGTGCCGACTCTGTGGAAAGCTTCCTGAATAAACCACAAAAATTCGCTTTGAAATTTGCCGATTTTAAAAAGTATAAAAAACAAACAGGCACCCTGTATGATTCCTTTGAACAGGCTTTGGAAACCAAAAATACAGACATACAATGCCTCAATAATACTTTTGATAAAAAAATAACCGAAGTAAACGAACAAGCCATGGAGTTTAACAGCCGTGTAAGAGAATCTATTCAAAAAGATATTTTTATTCACGAAGCATTTTACATTATCAACGATTTAAAAACAATCACAAAATAAATACAAAAAAACAACCTATGAAGTTCAACAGATCAACCCTCTTTACACTATTAATTAGTGCAACTTTTTTACTAAAAGCGCAAAATCCTGTTCAGTATATGGATAAGATTAATACCGAATTCAAAAAAATATCAGAAGAAACCTGGGATTATACAAGGGCTGTGGCTCATAATAAAAAAGCAAGACAAATAGACGGACAACGCCGCCAAATGCTTAACGCTAACAGAAATGCTTTAAACCGAATTAAAAATATGCAACCCTTTAAAGGGGATGCCGCTTACCGCGATTCTACTGCAAGATACCTTGAATTAAGTTACGCTGTGTTAAATAACGATTATTCCAAAATCATGGATATGGAAGAAATTGCAGAACAGTCGTACGATGCCATGGAAGCTTATATGCTTGCTCAGGAAATTGCCAATGAAAAACTGGATGCAGCATTTGAAGTAGCAGTAAAAGCAAATGAAACCTTTGCAGAAAACAACAATATCAAATTAATCAATGATAAATCGGAAACAGCTGAAAAACTGGATAAAGCAGGAGATGTGTTCAAATTTTACAATAAAATTTACCTGGTATTTTTTAAGCCTTATAAACAGGAATTGTACTTACTGGATGCGCAAAGTAAAAGTGATATCAATGCAATGAAGCAAAACCAGGAATCATTATCAAAACTTTCTAAAGAAGCTAAAGAAAAATTAAAAGAAGTAAAGCCTTACAAAAATAATACAACCCTTAAAGCTTCCTGCAATAATTTACTCGATTTTTATATTTCGGAAGCAGATACAAAAGTGCCTTTGTTGGTTGACTTCTATTTGAAAAAAGAAAAGTTTGACAAACTAAAAACAGCCATGGACAAAAAAGGAAAAAATCCTTCTGCCAGCGAAGTAAATGAATTTAACGCTGCCGTAGCTGATTACAATAAAGCCACCAACGATTACAACAAAATCAATGATGAGTTAAATAACAAACGCTCATCTCTTTTAGAAAGCTGGAACAACTCAGTTTCTAAATTCCTCGATAGAAACGTTTCAAAAAAGAAATAAGATGTGAATGTAAAAGAAAAAGGCTGCTTAATATATATTAAGCAGCCTTTTATATAAACCACACTCTAAACCACTAATTCATTTGTTGCTTATTAATAGCCGCCATCAATTGCTTACGTGCAATAAATATTCTGCTTTTAATAGTGCCTAAAGGCAATTTCATTTCATCCGCAATTTCCTCATACTTAAACCCGGTATAATAACGCGTAAACGGAATTTTATACTGATCCTCTAAATTTTCTATCTTATTTAAAATATCCTTACTCGCCAAACGCGATTCGGTTATATCCTGGTAATTATTTTTAAAAGCCCTCGCCATCGCAAGGTCAGCATTTGATTGCATGATCTGTTTGGTTTTTACCGCTCTCCTGTATGAATTAATAAATGTATTCTTCATGATTGTAAATAACCATGCTTTCAAATTGGTACTATCTTCAAACTTTTCTCTGTAAGTAATCGCTTTTACAAATGTATCCTGGAGAAGATCCAGTGCATCGTCATTATTGTGTGTAAGACTCAAAGCAAAATTTTTCAATGATTGCTTTTCCCCTAATATCCGTGTATTAAATTCTATAGATGTCATATTAAAATTACTGTTTAATGTATTAATCAAAATATTAAACAAATTTACATATTGTTTAATAACTAGACATTAAATCTAAACAAAATATTTGTTAATATTAATAAATAGCTGTTAATCAACGGATTAATCCATATGAATAAAAATTTGTTTAAGTTCATATACGATTTTGCTTAAAAAATAGTTTATAGAAATAATACGAAGTACAAAAACCCGCATTATTTAATAAATTGTGAATACTTAGGTGTATTTACTGAGTAAACAGGCTGAGTATTTAGTTATCTTCGAGCAAAATTTAAGAAGTATGTTGCAAGAATTAAGTGAACAAGAAGAATTAAGAAGAAGTAAACTGTCCGAACTAAAAAGATTAGGGATCGATCCTTATCCGGCTGATGAATTTAAAGTAAATGTTACTGCAAAAGATATAAAAGAAAATTACGAACGCGATAAGTTAAATTATAAAGATATTCGTTTTGCCGGTCGTATTATGAGTGTACGCGACATGGGTAAAGCTGCCTTTGCGGTATTACAGGATAGTACAGACCGTATGCAAATTTACATTCGCAGAGACGATATTTGTCCTAATGAAGACGATAAAGTATTATACGATGTTGTTTGGAAAAAATTAATTGACCTTGGCGATATCATTGGTGTTGAAGGCTATGTATTTACTACCAAAGTAGGAGAAATTTCCATCCATGCCACTTCTATTAAAATTTTAAGTAAATCGTTAAAACCACTTCCTATTGTAAAAACAGATGCCGATGGAAATGCATTTGATGAAGTAACTGATCCTGAATTCCGTTACCGCCAGCGGTATGTGGACCTGATCATTAATCCTAAAGTTAAAAAAACATTTGAGCAACGAACCACAATCATTAACACCATTCGTGAATTTTTAAATGAAAGTGGTGCCCTGGAAGTAGATACCCCTGTATTACAATCTATTCCCGGCGGTGCAACAGCACGTCCATTCATGACACATCACAATGCATTGGATATTCCTTTGTATTTACGTATTGCCAACGAATTATATTTAAAACGCTTAATCGTTGGTGGTTTTGATTGGGTATATGAATTCAGCCGTAACTTCCGTAATGAAGGAATGGACAGAACACATAATCCTGAATTTACCATCCTCGAATTTTACGTGGCTTACAAAGATTATTTCTGGATGATGAATACCACCGAAACATTATTGGAAAAAATTGCAAATGACCTGCATGGTACAACTGACGTAACTGTTGGAGAAAATACTATTAGCTTTGCTGCTCCATTTAAACGTGTTTCTATTTTCGATTCCATTAAAGAATTTACAGGAATTGATGTAAGCAAAATGGAAGAAAAAGAATTAAGAGACGTTTGTAAAACCTTACACCTCGAAATTGACGAGAGTATGGGTAAAGCAAAACTGATCGATACTATTTTCGGAGAAAAATGTGAAGGCAATTACATTCAACCAACCTTTATCACCGATTACCCGGTTGAAATGAGCCCGTTAACTAAAAAACACAGAACTGAAGAAGGCCTGGTAGAACGTTTCGAGTTAATGATTAACGGAAAAGAAATTGCAAATGCCTATTCAGAATTAAATGATCCTATCGATCAGCGTGAACGTTTTGAAGAACAAATTAAATTAATGGAACGTGGCGATGATGAAGCCATGTTTATTGATTACGATTTCTTACGTGCTCTTGAATACGGTATGCCTCCTACAGCTGGTATTGGCATTGGTATTGATAGATTATGTATGTTAATGTGTAATCAACCGTCTATACAGGATGTATTATTGTTTCCAACCATGCGTCCTGAAAATAAAACAGTTGCCACAGAAGAATTAAATTAAAAACTATATGCGTAAATTATTATGTTATGTGGTCATGTTGTTGGCTTTAGGGAATGTTTCCTGTAAAGAAACACCTACGGTTACCGAACAAAAAAAACCAAGGATCTTTCCGGAATATAATGAACTCCTGGATGAAATTATTCGTTCCAAGGAAGGCGTAATCCGTGGTGTTGACTTAAACAGTAAAGCAATCATCATCACCAAAACAGAAACCAAACAACCTTCTGATGTTGATCAGGATTATTTATATTTTGAATATACCATTGATAGCACCACTAATTATTCAGTAGCTTATAATTTAGAAAAAGACAGCCTGGATGAAGTAGCCGTGCAAATCAATTGCAATGATCTTGACCTGAGTTCAAAATTATTTACAGACCTTAAAACCTATTACGAAAAAAAATTACCTAACCCTACCGAAGATAAGGGATATGTTGTATACAACTGCTTCGAAGGCCAGCGTAAGCCATTTGTAGTATCTTTAACCGACAACAGCACTCCCAGTAAAGGAATCATTAATCTGATCATTTATAAAGATAAATAACAGTGTATTTATAAAACAGGAGTACCCGTTTTATAAATACATATTCCCATAATAATTTTACGGTTTGAGGAAAATGATTATTTTTGCCCATGTTAAACGGTAAACTCATTATATTTTCAGCTCCTTCGGGTTCAGGCAAAACCACTATCGTACGACATTTACTAAAAACATTTCCCGATTTACTGGAATTCTCTATTTCTGCCACCAGCCGCCCAAGACGTGGTGTGGAAGAAAATGGAAAAGATTACCATTACCTTACAGTAGACGAATTCAAAGAGAAAATTGATAATAAAGAATTTTTAGAGTGGGAAGAAGTGTACTCCGGCGTTCACTATGGTACTCTTCGCAGCGAAGTTGACCGGATATGGGCCAAAGGAAAACACGTTATTTTTGACATTGATGTGGAAGGCGGATTGAATTTAAAAAATCAGTTCGGTGACCAGGCCCTGGCAATTTTTGTAATGCCCCCAAGCATTAAAATCCTGGAAGAACGTTTAAATACGCGGAGTACAGATAGCCCTGAAAGCATTGCCCGACGTGTTGAAAAAGCCGAAAAAGAATTACGCACTGCCGACTTGTTCGATACCTTTATTTTAAATGAAATATTGGAAGAGGCTTTTATCAAAGCAGAGAAAGTAGTGAGCGAATTTGTTGCCAAATAATATGCATTTACACGGTAATGTGCTGCGTTAATCAATTCCTACTGAGCGTTTAATGGTTTAAGCATTCTGAAATTTTATATTTCTTTAATTTTACTTAAACCTTTAAAAAAATCATCATGATAAAATCAATTTCGGTTATCGCAATGGCCGGAGCAATTACATTTGTTTCTTGCGAGCCTTCCTCTGAGGAAAAAGCTAAAGCTCTAAAACAAAAAGAAGATTCTGCGGTTAACGCTATTATAGCTATTGCAGGTCCAAACATCCTTCATTCGGAATATGATGTAAACGGTAAAGAAATGATAGTAGCAGCGGATGGCTCAACGTATACTCCCATTGGTACTTTGACACATATACCTTTATCAAAAACGGATAAGGCTCTAAAACAAAAAGAAGATTCTATTATTAAAGTCATCGCGGCTATTACCGGTACAAATGTCCTTCATTCGGAATATGATGTAAACGGGCAAGAGATGATAGTAGCTGCAGATGGCTCAACGTATACTCCCATTGGTACTTTGGCACATATACTTTTACCAAAACCGAAGAAATAGTTAGGGATCAGCATACTTCATAGTTAAGCTGTAGTTGAATTAAAAAACAACTTACTGGAAGCGTATTTTAAAAATAACACACTAAATATCAGCAACTTAAAAATATTTCTTAAAATTTTCATTTTTTTCGGGTTACTTATTTAAAGGTTTGGTATAAATGATCAAATAACAAACTTAACAACTTAAAAAAAATTAAAATGACAAAATTATTTTCAATTATCGCAGTAGCTATTTTAGCTACAACTTTCGTTTCTTGTGGTCCTTCTGCTGAAGAAAAAGCTAAAATGGAAGAACAAGCAAAACGTACTGCTGATTCTATCTCTGCTGCTTTATCTACTAGCTTAGAAAGCGCAATGAGCGAAGCTACTCCAGTTGACAGTACTGCTGCTCCAGTTGCTACTGAAACTGCAACTACTGCACCATCTAAATAAGACTTTGTGTTTAGTTAGTTAGGAAAGCCTACATGTAATATTACATGTAGGCTTTTATCATTGTATCCTTTTTTTAAAGTGTTTTTTAATAATCCGGTAAAAAGTTATTATTAAAAATTTAGTATCTTCGTTTGCGTTAACCCCTATTTCAATTATGAAAAAAGTTTGTACACTCTTATTTGTTGCTTTAAGTTTTGCCTATTTAACTCAATGTAAGCCTGCAGCCGAGGATAGGGTAAAAATGCATGAAAATGCAAAACGTATTTCCGATTCAATTGGTAAAGTCATTGATGATGCGATGAATGAGGTTAAAATTGAACCTTCTGCAAATCAACCCATAGCGGTTGATACCAACAAAAAAGCAAAGTAATTTAAAATTTAAAGGTTTACAGATGTGGCTCTCCGGGCTACTGTCCTTTGCTGCCCGATAATCCCGACATATTACTAAATACCCGTTGAAAATAAAAAAAGGCTCATATACTTATAATACATGAACCTTTTTTATCTATTAAAAATAATTAAACTCTATTTTTTAGCCGCTGCATATAACTCAGCTACTTTTGCCCAGTTGATCACATTAAAAAATGCAGCCATATAATCAGGACGACGATTTTGGTAGTTAAGGTAATACGCATGTTCCCAAACATCCATTCCTAAGATCGGAGTTCCTTTGCAATCTGCGATATCCATTAAAGGATTATCCTGGTTTGGTGTAGAACAAACACATAATTTCCCTTCTTTTACGCATAACCAAGCCCAGCCCGATCCAAAACGTGTAGCTCCCGCGTTTGAAAAATCCGTTTTAAATTTTTCAAATCCACCTAAATCTGTTTCAATAGCTTTCGCTAAATCTCCTGTTGGCTGACCACCTGCATTTGGTGCCATAATTTCCCAGAATAAAGAGTGGTTATAATGTCCACCACCATTGTTACGCACAGCCGCAGGGTATTTTGAAATATTTTTGCAGATTTCTTCAATGCTTAATTTTTCCGCATCTGTTCCTTCAATGGCCTTATTCAAATTGGTAACATAGGCCTGGTGATGTTTATCATGGTGGATTTCCATTGTTTTTGCATCAATATGTGGTTCTAATGCGTTAAACGCATATCCTAATTTTGGTAATTCAAATGACATAATGTTAAGTGTTTAGGGTTTATAATTGTTTTAGTTTTAATTGTTTTATGGTTTGTAAAGGATCATTACTTGCAAATACTGTATTTCCTGCAACCAATACATCTGCCCCTGATACCAAGAGTTTATGGTAATTATTCAAATCAACGCCTCCATCAATTTCGATCAGTGCTTTTGAATTTTTATCAGTGATCAGTTTCTTAAGGGCTATTACTTTTGCAAATGTATTTTCAATAAATTTTTGTCCGCCAAAACCGGGATTTACGCTCATCACGCAAATCAGGTCGATGTCACAAATAATATCTTCCAGTAAATGGATATTGCTATGAGGATTTAATGCCACACCGGCTTTCATACCCGCGGCTTTAATATTTTGAATATTGCGGTGCAAATGCCTGCTTGCCTCCACATGAACCGTTAATGTTGCAGCCCCCGCATCTTTAAAAGCCTGTGTGTAACGATCAGGATCTTCAATCATTAAATGAACATCTAACGGTTTTTTAGCATACTTCTGTAATACTTTAAGTACAGGAAATCCAAAAGAAATATTCGGTACAAATAAGCCATCCATAATATCCACATGGAACCAATCTGCATCCGAGGCATTAATCATTTCTATATCCCGTTGCAAATTACCGAAATCGGCTGATAAAACAGATGGTGCTACTATATGTGACATACGTGTGTGTGAATTGAAATCCAAAAATAAAAAATTATATACAGCAATTCAGAAAATACTATAAACAAAACTTTAACGCCCCGTTAAAAATCCATAATAGCAGGTACTTACAATTTCATGCCAACAAAAAAAGAGGTTCTTAGCCAAGAACCTCTCACAAACAACATAAACTATAACTTAACCTAAATAATCCTTTAATATCCTGCTTTTGGAAGCATGTTTCAAACGGCGTACCGCTTTTTCCTTGATCTGCCTTACCCTTTCACGGGTCAATTCAAATTTTTCACCTATTTCCTCTAAAGAGTGCGAATGCCCACCGCTTAAGCCGTAATATAATCTTACCACATCTGCTTCCCGTGATGTTAATCCGGTTAAAGCCCTGTCAATTTCATTCCGTAAACTCTCTTTAATTAATTCATTATCGGGCGTAGCTTCCAGGGTATTTTCCATTAGTTCATACATACTTCCACCATCTTCCAGATTTCCCAAAGGGGCATCCATACTCATATGCCTGCCCTGGTTTTTCATGGTTTCCCTGATATCTTCCGGTAAAATATCCAACAATTCAGAAATTTCTTCTGCAATCGGTTCTCTTTCTAATTGCTGCTCTAATTTTGCAAATGTTTTATTGATTTTGTTGATCGCTCCGATTTTATTTAACGGAAGCCTTACAATACGCGATTGTTCGGCCAATGCCTGCAAAATACTTTGCCTGATCCACCAAACAGCATAGGAAATAAATTTAAAACCTCTTGTTTCATCAAACCGTTGGGCGGCTTTAATGAGTCCCATATTTCCTTCATTGATCAAATCGGGTAAACTTAAGCCCTGATTCTGATATTGTTTTGAAACAGATACCACAAAACGCAAATTGGCTTTCACTAATTTATCCAACGCTTTTTGATCACCTGCCTTTATTTTCTGAGCCAAAACAACTTCTTCATCTGCTGTAATCAGTTCTACACGGCCAATATCCTGAAGGTACATATCGAGCGATGCAGTTTCACGATTGGTTATTTGCTTGGTTATTTTTAGCTGTCTCATGCGATAATGATTTAAAATTATACTTAATAATTTATGCTTACAGGAACTCTTTAAACAAATATGATACTTTGTATACGATGTTTAAAATCATTTGTTACAGGCTTTTGAGTGAACAACAATAATTAATGATTGAATACTCATTTTGACTTAGTTGTCATAAATTAAAAAGAGGATTCTGTTGAAAAAAAGGGAGTAGATTGTATATAAAAACCAAGGCTTCCGCAATTAAATTCCGATATTTAACCATTATATGTTACAACATTTACGCATACAGAACTTTGCCTTAATTGAAGAAACGGAAGTTGATTTTGATAAAGGTTTAACCGTAATTACGGGAGAAACAGGTGCAGGAAAATCGATACTTCTTGGGGCATTAGGTCTTACATTGGGCAACAGAGCCGATGTAGGGAGCCTGCATGATATATCCAAAAAATGCATTATTGAAGCCCGTTTTAATATAAAGGCCTATAACTTAGCAGCGTTTTTTGAAACCAATGAGTTGGATTATGAAGACGTGGCAACTATTAGACGAGAGATTACCCCCGAAGGAAAATCGAGGGCCTTTATAAATGATACTCCTGCTACACTCGCCGTTTTAAAAGAGCTGGGTGATCGTTTAATTGATATTCATTCGCAACACGAAACGCTGTTGATGAAAGAAACCAATTTCCAATTTGAGTTGGTTGACGCTTTTGCACAAACCACCGCCCTGTTTGCTGATTATAAAAAACAATACAGCTCTTTACAGAAATTAAAGAAACAACTCGAAAGCCTTATCAGTGAAGAAGTTCAGGCGAAAAAAGACCTGGATTATTTTCAGTTTCAATTTAATGAGCTGGAAGAAACGGAGCTTAAAGCCGGTATTGTAAAAGCACTGGAAGATGAAAGTGAAACACTGGAAAATGCAGAATTTATTAAGTCTGGCCTGTCAAAATCTTCCCTGATTATTTCAGGTGGTGATGAAAATATTGTATCCGCTTTAACAAGTGTAAAACAACAGTTACAAGGTGTTTCTAAATTCGGAAAACAATTTAATGAGTTTTTTGAACGCATTAATTCCGTGATTATTGAATTAAAGGAACTTACCTCCGACCTTGACCAGGCCGAGGAAGAGGTAGTTTACGATACAACGAAACTGGAAGAGGTTAATGCCAAATTAGACAAGCTGAACAGGTTGTTAAAAAAGCATGGCGTCACTACAGAAGAAGAATTGCTTACCATTAAGAACGATATAGAACTTAAGTTACAACAGTTTTCCTCGTTGGAATACAGTATTGAAAAAACACAGAAAGAAATCAGTGTCCAGGAAAAACAATGCAAAGCCCTGGCGTCCGACCTTTCTAAAAAAAGACAAAAAGCAACAGAAGGTATTGAGCAGAATATTAAAACGATGCTGGCGGGTTTATCTATGGCCAATGCTCAGTTTAAAATTGATCTTAAAACTCAGGAGGCATTATCTTCTAATGGTATCGACACTGTTTCGTTTTTGTTCACTGCCAATAAAGGAGCCGATTTTAAAGAGCTTCATAAAACAGCTTCAGGTGGTGAACTGTCACGTTTGACCTTATGTTTAAAAGCATTACTGGCCGAACATACGGCTTTACCAACCATTATTTTTGATGAGATAGATACCGGTGTAAGTGGTGATGTGGCTGATAAAATTGGAAATATTTTAAAACTAATGGGTAAACGGATGCAGGTTATTACGATTACACATTTACCACAAATGGCCAGTAAAGGAATGCATCATTTATTTGTGTTTAAATCCGACTCTAAAGATAAAACGACGTCTAATATTAAATTATTAAATAAAGACGAACGTATTGCCGAAATTGCTAAAATGTTGAGTACAGGCATTCCAACGGAAACAGCCTTGAAAAACGCGAAAGAATTACTGAATGCTTAAAACATGGTTTCTTAAAATTCCTGCTCACATTAAGTTATTGATTAAGCTCTATGCGCTTAACATATGCCTCTTCTTTATAATTCGTTTAGTGTTTTATATGGTAAACGGTTCCGGCGATCTCAGCACTGTTGCTACCTCCGAAAAATTAGCTGCCTTCATTACAGGGGTTCAGTTCGATATTTGCGTTTTAAGCTGGGTAGCTTCTATTCCCGCATTGATATGGTCTGTTGCTTATTTTTTCAGCTATTCAAAAGCCTATACAATCGGATCTTCCATTTTTTTGATCCTTCAATTCATTTACCAGTTCGTGATGTGCGCAAACATTCCTTATTTTCATCAATTCGGAAGCCACTTAAACCGGAATGCTTTTTTATGGAATGACAACCCTGCATTTGCCGCAGGAGTTATTTTTGGAAGTTTTTCTTATTGGGGTTATTTTATCGTGTATGCTATCGTTGCATTTATTCTCATTAAAGGTTCCCGTAAATTTTTCAAAACCTTTAAGCAACAGCAACAAAACCTACCAAAACAAAAATGGCCTGTTGCTCTTTTATGCCTGGTACTTGTTACAGGCCTGGTTATATTGGGAGCCAGAGGAAGAGTCTCCCGAAAATCGGGTATCCATGAAGGTATTTCCATTGTATCGTCAAACAATTTCGTTAACCAGGTTGCCTTAAATCCAAATTTTACTTTTTGGAGATCTGTCTTTTATACCAAAAGAGGCAAAGCTTATGAAGTGCCAAAAAATATTGATGAAGACATTGCTTTTACAAGAACCTATTTGGGAATAAACACACCTTATGAACGCACTATTTCAAGAATTATTTCCGACTCTAACTCAACCGTAAAGAAATACAATTTCGTTATTGTGGTTATGGAAAGCATGTCTGTTTACAAAATGGGTTATTACCATGGGAAAAATCTTACACCTTATTTACATCAACTCAATAAAGAGTCGGTGTTTTTTGATCATTTTTTCTCATCAGGCATTCATACCTTTAATGGCTTGTTTTCAACGAGTACGGGCTACCCAAGCATTTATGCAGAGCGCTCTATGCGAAGCTATCTAAAAAAACGTTTCGATGGTATAGGCCCTTTATTAAGTCAACAGGGTTACGAAACCAATTATTATACCACACACGATCCGCACTTCGATAATATGCAGGGATTTTTTAAACTCAATGGGTTCGAAAATTTCATCAGTGAATCTGATTTTAATATTTCGCAAATAGAAAGTTCTTTAGGCGTTCCTGATCATGTATTGCTTAACCGTTTAATAGAAAATACCAACCACCGAAAAACAGACAAGCCTTTTCTATCAGTAGTCATGACAGCATCTGACCACGGGCCATGGAAAGTTCCAACAGACATCCCTTACAAACCCAATGGAGCAACACCCCAGGAAAACTGCACGCTTTATGCAGATTGGTCTATCGGACAATTTATGGCGCAGGCAAAAAAAACATCCTGGTATGATAACACCGTTTTCATTTTTTTAGGGGATCATGGTTTATCGGTGGGAGAAACCTATGAAATGTCGTTGAGTTATAACCATATTCCCTGCATCATTCATCAACCCGCAATATTTAAAGCCGATACCATTTCTTCGCCTTGTTACCAGCCTGATATTCCTGCTACGGTGATGGGGATTATTGGTGCAGGCTATGAAAACAAAACGTTTGGAATCAATATTTTGAAAGAACAACATCCTTATGTCGTGTTTTCGGCCGACGATAAAATAGGTTGTATAGATAACCTTGGTTTCTTCTATTATAAAACGCTCTCCAACAACGAAACCTATTTAAGAAAATATAAAGACCTGGATCAAACTAATTATAAAAATACGTTTAAGGGTAAGGCCGATAGTATGGGCCGTCATATGACCAAAATATATGAAACGGCAAACTATTTTATCAGAGAAAACTACTTTTTATACGAATAACCGGGCGGTAGATTTCGACCGAAAAATTAAGTCTAAATCGTATATTTGTATAACTAAAAAACACATTATGGCATACAACTTATTAAAAGGAAAACGCGGAATTATTACCGGTGCATTAGACGAAAATTCTATTGCCTGGAAAGTAGCACAAAAATGCCACGAGGAGGGCGCTACCTTTACATTAACTAATGCGCCCATTGCAATGCGTATGGGCGAAATAAATAAACTGGCTGAAGAAACCGGAGCTAAAATTATTCCTGCAGACGCCACCAATATGGATGAGATTACCAAATTATATACCGAATCAATGGATGTGTTAGGTGGTAAGATCGATTTCGTTTTGCATTCTATCGGGATGAGTGTAAACATTCGTAAAAACATTCCCTATACTGAGTTGAATTACGATTTTTATCAAAAAGGAATTGATGTATCGGCTTTATCATTTCATAAAATGCTGGCAGCTGCGCATAAGCTGGATGCATTGAACGAACATGCTTCGGTTGTTGCCTTATCTTATATTGCTGCACAACGCACCTACCCGTTTTACACTGATATGGCGGATATTAAAGCCATGTTAGAAAGCATTGCACGTACCTTTGGTTACCATTACGGTAAACAAAAGAAAGTACGTATCAATACTATTTCCCAGTCGCCAACAAAAACAACTGCTGGTGGCGGTATCAAAGGTTTTTCTGATTTCTATACATTTGCCGATTTGCAATCTCCGTTAGGAAATGCAAGTGCTGAAGATTGTGCTAATTATACCGTAAGTATGTTCTCTGATTTAACGCGTATGGTTACCATGCAGAATTTATACCACGATGGTGGTTATAGCTCTACGGGAATCAGTACAGAGTTGATTGAGAAGATATCAGGATAATTGTTTGTGATTGTTTGGTTATGCTGATCACGACCTATCGTGATCAGCATAACACTTTAAATAAGTTGAATTAATTACTACTATTTCATATTGCCTACATACAGCTTAGATATAAACGCTGAAGAGCATTTTGATTTTGATCTCTTCTCTATTACTTGTATAGAAAGCATTTACAGGGTGATTCATGAATTGAATAACACACTGAATATTGATCTTCAATTAAATGACTTACTGGATTACACACACAAAGAAGGAGAAGATTTTTATTTTCCGGTATATAGTTTTTTACATGAAGAACTAAATATTGAATTTAATTTATTGCCCAATCAAACTTCTTTTCAACCGAACGTAAAAAACAAACAACAACCGGTAGACCTGTTTGCAGGCGAGGTAGAACAATCTGCGAGGCTTATGCCGGAACTGGATAAAACAGATTATTTTCTTTTAATAAAAGGGGATAACCGTTACCTTTATAATCATACCATTTTAGAAACTATACAACAAAATGAGCAATTTATTGCAGTACACGAATTATTTATCGAAGATATTAAAGATAAAAAATCGAGAACAAATTTATTGTTTTAAATCATCACCCCATGAACTGGATTTTATTATTTATTGCCGGATTATTTGAAGTAGCTTTTGCTACCTGCTTAGGTAAAGCCAAAGAAACACAGGGAACAACAGCCATGTGGTGGATGGTTGGCTTTTTTGTAAGCTTAAGCATCAGTATGTATTTACTATATAAATGCACTCAAACACTTCCTATTGGAACGGCTTATGCGGTTTGGACAGGTGTAGGAGCCGTTGGTTCCGTAATTATAGGAATTCTTATTTTTAAGGAGCCGGCCGATTTTTGGAGATTGTTTTTTATTGTAACCCTTATCGCTTCTATCATCGGATTAAAAGTGGTATCGCATTAAAATAGGTTCCTATAATTTGTAACTGTAGATCTTAGTATACATTTCGTTATTTAATTTATTTACATTTAAAAAATACAAGGTATTATTTCTACAACGTACGTTTTTTATAAATTTAAAGTCTTCAATCCTAATTGCTTTTTCTTTTATTCCGGATTCTTTGTATTCGAAGAGATTTAACGTTCCATTGGTTTCCTTTATAAAATAAAGTGTATTCAGATCAAAATCCTGTAATACCAAAGGAGAAAGACCTTTTATGAAAATAGAATCTGTTTTTAATAAACCTCCTAAAAAATTGTGCTTATAGATCAATTTATGAGTATAATCAATTACCAGTAAAGAGCTATCTCTTTTTATAAGATCTGACTTTATGGGGTTTAGTTTCATTAAATATTTCTGAGAAAGAATTAAGCGATCACGGTACTCTTCTATGTGCTCTTTTATCTGGTTAACAGACGTGGCATAACTGTTATCCCCTTTTCTTCTCTGTGCCAAAAAATAATTAATATCGTAATCAAAATTAAAAGCGGTGATTGCTTCAGTATTATATACCTGTGCAAATAATCTTCGTTTCGAGAAATCATTTTTGTTAATCATGAAGTAAGTGTTCCTTAGGTTTTTATAAGTGATTTCTTTAAAATAATAATTATTTCCAACAAGACACTGGCAGGGCTTAAGTAGCTGTAAAAAGGTGGTTAACGAATATGCTTTAGGGAAAAGGATACTTTCGTAATCATAATAAAATTGGTAAGAACTATCTTTACTCAATAGTTGAACATTCCCAAAACAATCTTTAAATAATTCTTTTACACCTAAAGGGGCTTTATGCTCTTTAATAATAGCCCCTGATTCGTTCAGTAATTGAATTGTATTATAACTACTCCCTTTATTTACGAGCGATACAATAAAATTATCGTAAAATTCAAAAGCAAGGAAAGTCGTATGGTTATTTGCTTGCAGGGTATCTGTTTTCTTACTTGTTACAGTTACCTCGTTTAACTCAAACAGTTTTCGGAATAACCCGATCTCATTGTTTTCGTTATGATCAACTTCTACATCATATTCTTTTGTAAAATAACCAAACTGAAAAACCACCAGTGTTACTTTTTTATTGGGGGCATCTATCAAAAATTCACCATTTGAACCCGTTTGCGAACTGAGTTGAGTTCCTTTAACCATGATGGCACCAAACACAATAGGTTCATGAGTTGAGGCATCTACTACTTTCCCGGAAATAACATGGTTTTGAGCATGAATACTGGTAACAAAACACATAATAAGAGCAAATAGGATATGATCAAAATATACCCGCATATTCTTTATTCTTTAAAATTGGTTAAGCTTCTATTGTCATTCCTGTTTGTTTCAGATCTTCCCAAAACTCAGGATAAGATTTAGAAACGACTTCTGCATTTTTGATCGTCATTGTATCCACCACTAAACACAAGGGGGCAAAGCTCATTGCCATGCGATGGTCTTTATAAGTCGCAATTTCTAGTGTTGATAGCCCAACAGGCAATATACCTTTAGGCTCGTAGCTTATAGTTTCATTCGTCACCTGAAGATTGACTCCGAATTGTTGCAATTCATTTTTTAGAGCAAGGATACGATCTGTCTCCTTTACTTTTAAGGTTTGTAAGCCCGTTAAATAAAAAGGAATGTTAAGGCCGGCACAGGTACAAGCCAATGTTTGAGCAATATCCGGACAATTTATAAAATCATGTTCAAATTTAGAAAGAGAGGAAATCGTCTTTTTAGAAATATGAATTTCCGTTGTTTCAAATTTGGTTTCTATACCAAAAGAAGTATAAATAGAGGAACATACTGCATCTGCCTGCAGGCTGTTTTTAAATAAACCGCTCAATGTAAATTGAGCATTTACCGGTGATAGAGCCAACAGACTATAAAAATAAGAAGCGGCACTCCAGTCACTCTCAATTAAGTACTCTGCTTTATCGTATGTATACGGTTTAGGACTAACGGTAATTTTATGATTGTTCACCAAAACCTCAGCACCAAACTCACGCATGGTTTCAATCGTCATATCGATGTATGGCTTAGATACCATATCATTTTCAATGATCAGTTCTAATCCTGTTTCAAAATAAGGGGATACCAAAAGCAAAGCGCTGATAAACTGGCTACTTACATTTCCTTTAATAGCAGTGCTTCCACCCTTTAACGATTTTCCTGAAATGAACAATGGAGGATATCCTTCTTTATGTTTATAGGAAATATCAGCTCCCAGTTTTTTTAAAACGTCTACCAGTTCTTTAATAGGCCTCTGTTGCATTCTTTCAGATCCGGTTAATTCGTAAGTTCCTGACCGTAGTGCTAAAAAGGCCGTTAAAAACCGCATATCGGTTCCGGCATGGCCAATATCAATTGTTGGAGAAGTTGCATGCTCTATAGCAGACAGGGCTTCCAGCAAATGCTGTGTATCATCCGAATCGGATATATTTTTAATTGAAAATTTTAACCCGGAAAGTGCTTTAATCATCAGCACTCTGTTACTGAGACTTTTCGATCCCGGTAAATTAATTTTACTATTACGTATTTTTTCTGGTTTACGAAGTATTACATCCACAACGCTAAATTAACTTAAAATTTTACGCCAACAGTTAAACATATAAAATGCCCGCTTATATATAAACTTGTAGGTGAATACGGTTGATTGATGTACAAAGGGGAAAGTCCGTACTTAATCTGTAATTCCCCATAAACAGCCTTATGCCTGTTGGGATTGTTTTTTTGAAAACCGGCTCCGGCCAATAAAAATGAACTTCCTGTTTTAGTGATTACCGGAATTTTAAATTGCAGGTTGCCATTATCGTAGGCTGCTTCATCACCATTATAACTCACCGATAGCTGACTTTTGATCAATAAGCGGTAGCTATATCCCGCGAATACATAACCGGATAGCAAGGCATTGTTCTCTCTCTGAAAAGACCTTTTTAATAATATGGGAAAATCCAGTTCCTGGATGGTTAAATTATAAGTCGCGTTCATGTTACCGGTATATAATTTAATGCTGTCTTTAGGAAAATAGTAAGAGTTAAATTTTGCGCCATGCAGCATGTATTCAATCCCTACGGCTAGAAAAGATTTACTTTTTTTATCTATCCGGATTTCTTCTTTTAAGGAAAAACATATTGCCATTTTTTGGGTGGCTTTACTTGCGTGATGTGAATTGGTTTTATAAAACGCCAATACCGGCGAAACACTAATCTTAGTTTGTACAAAAGGGTTTTTCCGGATGTTTTTTTGCCCGTTGCTGACCATCCTGCGCATTCACGAGAAAGATCTGAAACAAAAACAGTATAGAAACAAGATATTTTAACCTAACCATCAAGGCCATAAATATACAACTTATAAAGAGTGGATATTTTCAGGAAAACACAAAAATTAATAAGTCTTTCGTGCAGAAATATTCCAGAATTAATCCGGTTATTTTGCTACGGGTGCTTTGTATAAAGGCACTGTACTGCAGGGCTCTCCGTACATAATGGATTTTGCAAAAGGACGTAAGCCTCCTGCTAATTCGACATAGGCATTTATAGAAACGGGTAAATTGCCACAGCCTTTTACCACTACCCGTTTATCTTTATAATCGGAATAGGTGATGGCGTGCAATGCTTCATTAAATAAAACGGCTTCAAGAGTTTCTAAATTTCCAAACACCATTTTTTTGGCAAAAGGCTCCAGTGCAATGCTCAACAACATATATGCCCATGTAGGCACAACGGCGTCAGCAGTACAGGTAATAGCCACAAACTGGTCTTTATAAACAGCCCAATCGTGTTGTTTGATAAAATCCCTGAAATCTTTTTCTTTCAATATTAATTCATGAAACAGCAATGGCTTTATATCAAATAAAATGCGTTCTCCTTTTGGGTAAAACTCTTCCAGGTCAATGGTAATTAAACCACTGTTAGCTACTTTATTTATAATTTCGTCCTGCATGTCCATTCTTCTTTTTTAAATCAATACACTTAGGTAATCGTTCATTACATAAAGCCTAATTCAAGCTGAGCCACTTCACTCATCATTTCTTTTGTCCAGGTTGGCTCAAAGGTTAGTTTTAAGTCGGCAGATTTTACTCCCGGAACCAGTTTCAGTTTATTTTCTACTTCGGCCGGCAGTGTTTCAGCAACAGGGCAGTTTGGTGAAGTAAGCGTCATCGTAATCTTTAACTCATCTTCCTCATTCAGATCCAGTTCATAGATCAATCCCAGCTCCCAGATATCAACAGGTATTTCGGGATCGTAACACGTTTTAATTTCGTCAATGACCCGTTGCATTAGCTCAGTATTCTTTGTAATTATAATAGCACTCATCTTCTTTTATTAACCAAAAACGGATAAAAATGTTTAAAATTTATAATCTTTATAACCTGTAGTGAACTCCGAATCATCAATTTTAGGATTAACCTGTAAAAAGAAATATTCGTACTGTTCAAACAACCCTTTATCATCCATTACTTTTACTCCGATAGGTAAAAAATAAAGCTGATCAATATACAAAGTTACATCTTTTGCATAAGCATTTGGTATTTTTAATACCTGTCCCTTTTTGAGTATGTCGAAATAGCTGTTTAATTTAGGGTTTACTTCTAAAATTTTGTACTCGCTGATGTGTTTTTTACGGGCTATAGAGGTAATACTTTCTTTATCCCCCACCACTGTGTAATTTT
>CAXVYS010000026.1:0-15799 GCA_963422675.2 Bacteroidia bacterium | reverse complement strand
TATTTACTTTAGTGTGCTGGTCAATAAAATCCTTTACAATCATCACAATCGTATTCATCACTTTAAATACTTCGCCACGGTTGGTTGTAATATATTCCTCTCCTTCAAACTCTTCATTAATAACACCAAACACAATGGTGGAATGCAAAATATTATCCTGTCTTCTTCCAAAACGTACTTCGTATCTTAACCCAGAGGATGTATTAAAATAATACACACCCGCACTTTTGATAGGAGGATATTCGATACAAAATATGGAAGTTTCTGCCATGTATGTTTGATTTATGCAACTACTGCCGGAGCGTGTTTTTTAAAGCGTTCTGCTAATACAAGGTCTTTGGTGCCATTGGTGTAATCATAAAATCCTTTACCGGTTTTTATCCCTAAATTACCTGCAGTTACCATGTTTACCAATAAAGGGCATGGAGCATATTTTGGGTTTCCAAAACCATCCTGTAATACACGTAAAATGTTTAAGCAAACATCTAAGCCAATAAAATCAGCTAATTGTAAAGGTCCCATTGGATGAGCCATTCCTAATTTCATAACGGTATCAATTTCTTCAACACCCGCTACACCTTCGTGTAAGGTAATGATGGCCTCATTGATCATTGGCATTAAAATTTTATTGGCTACAAAACCCGGGTAATCATTTACTTCAACCGGTATTTTGCCTAATTTTTTAGAAGTTTCCATAACAAGGTTACACACCTCATTACTTGTAGAATAACCACGAATCACTTCAATCAGCTTCATTACGGGAACAGGGTTCATGAAATGCATACCTATTACCTTGTCGGCTCTTTTGGTTACAGCTGCAATTTGTGTAATTGAAATAGAAGAGGTGTTGCTTGCTAAAATCGTCTTTGGAGGGCAAATGGCATCCAGTTGTTTAAAAATATCCATTTTAATTTTCACATTTTCGCTCGCTGCTTCCACTACCAGATCCGCATTTTTAGCACCATCTTCCAACTTTGTAAATGTTT
The DNA here is from genome assembly GCA_963422675.2 of Bacteroidia bacterium. GTDB lineage: Bacteria > Bacteroidota > Bacteroidia > B-17B0 > Aurantibacillaceae > UBA4416. The sequence continues at coordinate 14,813 of CAXVYS010000026.1, read as the reverse complement.
TAATGTTGTTTAGGGTGTTTGTTTTATCTGCTTCGGTAAGGGTTCCTTTTGTTACCTGACGATCAATGTTTTTTGCAATGGTTGCTAATGCTTTTTCCAATGCCGGCTCACTAATGTCTACAAGGCTCACCGCATATCCGTTTTGTGCAAATACGTGTGCAATGCCATTTCCCATGGTTCCGCTGCCTATTACTGTAATATTTTTCATGATGTAAATTAAGTTTTAAATAATTGATTTATAGATAAACGTACAAAGTGGTTTTACAAATCAATTTGGGTTATGTATAAACGTGTTAAAATTAATATAAAAAAGTGCAAAAAACTCCTTTGTTTGTGCGGTGTAAATCTAAAATCTGTTAGTGATAAATACAAATAGAGTTTTAAACGTTTATCGATACAAATGTGTGTAAAATAATATGTAATTTATTTTTGTTCTTTCTTTCTTTTTCATTTAAACATTATATATTTGTGCAAAAATAAATTATATGAACTTTCCGGCAGATTTAAAATACACCAAAGACCACGAATGGATTCGCGTTGAAGGAAGCGAAGCTTATGTAGGAATTACTGATTTTGCACAAAAAGAACTAGGTGACATCGTTTATATTGACGTAACTACTTTAGGAGAAATTGTAGCCAGAGAAGAGATTTTTGGTACTGTTGAAGCTGTGAAAACGGTTTCTGACTTATTTATGCCTTTAACAGGAAAAGTACTGGAAGTAAATAAAGATGTTGATAGCACTCCGGAATCAGTAAATAATGATCCATACGGAAAAGGTTGGTTAATTAAAATCAGTATTGACAGTGCTGCTGAAGTTCAGGACCTGTTATCTGTTGATGCTTACAAAGCATTAATCGGAGCTTAATTAATACACTAAATATTTTACCTAACCTTCTGTATACTTCATACAGAAGGTTTTTTTATAATGATCAAACTTATTTTTAAATATTCGCTTATTTGTTCGGTTGTATGGACACTCGTTATTTTTGGATTGTGCAGTACACCGGGAAAATATGTGCCATCGGCTCACTGGCTCGACCTTCTAAGCTTTGATAAATTGGTGCATGCCAGCATGTTCTTTATTTTATCTTCTTTGTGGTTCATTTACTTTATTAGTAAACAGGCGATCAGTAATCGTAACATTGTTTTTATTTTAGTAGCATGTATTGCTTATGGTGGGCTGTTGGAAATAATGCAGGCAACACTTTTTAGCCAGCGTAGCGGCGATTGGTTCGATTTTATAGCCAATAGTATAGGCTGTTTACTGGCTTTTCTGATCTTTAAACGAAAAAAACTATTCAGTAAATCAAACACTTATTAATATAGCTTGTTACTACTAAAAATGAGGATTACCGGATTCTTACGGTTCTATTTCTAAACTTTCAAATTTTTTTAATTTTAATATAGTAATTTCGTACACTCAAAAAATAAAAATTATGTCTACAGTATCTCAGCATATTAAATGCCTTATTATTGGTTCAGGTCCTGCCGGTTATACCGCAGCAATTTACGCAGCCCGTGCCGATTTAAAACCTGTTTTATATACAGGGCTTACGCCTGGTGGTCAATTAACGGAAACAACAGAAGTGGATAACTTTCCGGGATATCCTAAAGGAATTACCGGCCCTGAATTAATGGAAGACCTAAAGGCTCAGGCCGAACGTTTTGGAACTGAAGTAAGATTTGGATTAGCTACTAAAGCTGATTTGACTTCTACACCTAAAAAAATATGGATCGACGAAACCATTGAGATTACGGCAGATACGGTTATTATTTCAACAGGAGCATCGGCCAAATGGTTGGGTTTGCCAAATGAAACCCGTTTAAGAATGAATGCCGGTGGCGTTTCTGCCTGTGCGGTTTGTGATGGGTTCTTTTTTAAAGGACAGGATGTGGCCATTATTGGTGCCGGGGATACGGCAGCAGAAGAGGCTACCTATTTATCAAAATTGTGCAAAAAGGTATATATGATCGTTCGTAAGGACGAAATGCGTGCCAGTAAAGCCATGCAGCATCGGGTAATGAATACGCCAAATATTGAAATTTTGTGGGATACCGTAACAGAAGATATCCTGGGAAAAGAAGCTGTAGAAGGTGTGGTGGTGAAAAATACAAAAACCAATGAAGTTCGTACATTGGATGTAACCGGTTTTTTTGTGGCTATTGGCCATAAACCAAATACGGATATTTTTAAAGAACAGCTTAATATGGACGAATTAGGCTATATTGATGTCATTGGAGCCAGCAGTAAAACTAATTTACCGGGTGTTTTTGCAGTAGGGGATTGTGCCGATAAAACATACCGACAAGCTGTAACAGCCGCTGGAAGTGGTTGTATGGGTGCTTTGGATGCAGAACGGTATTTGGCTACGGAGGGAATCCATTAATATTTAATATTTAAACTTCTCTGTACTTTTAATAATTTTGCCTAGTTTTGTGCGATACAAACACATGAGTTTAAAAAAATTAACATATTTATTTTTAGGTTTATGCTTAAGCCTGACAGTATTTTCACAAAAATTTGCTGATCAGGTTCCACAGCTTAAACGTTATACTGTAACCCAGGTAACTGATCCGGATTATGGTATCATTATCTTTAATAAAATGGCTCCCGGTATTGGTGGTGATTCTATGAGATATACTAAAGACGGATATAATGCCCAGGGCTGGCAGGAAGATTTTTATATGAGTGGAAAATTACTGCATAAAGGCTTTTATGTAGATGGTTATATTAAAGTATTTAAAAACTTTTATGAGAGTGGCCAGATGGAGCGTAATTTAACGGTTGTTGATGCCAAACGTACCAAGATGGAGATTTATTATGAAGATGGTAAAGTACGTTCAAGTATCAACTTTTTTGATGGTAACACTCAAAATCAATACGATTTCTTTAAAAACGGCACTCCTGAATATGTAGAGGAAAACGATAAGGATATAGAGTTTTTATACAAACGTAATTCTTATTATGAAAATGGCTTACCGGCCTCTATGTTTGAACTCGTTGATAAAAAAACGAAGAAATACACCAAAAAGGAGTTTTATGAAAATGGCCGTGTAAAAGAAGAAGGAGCCATGTTTTTTAGAAAGGAAGTGGGAGATTATCAGAAAGAAGGACCCTGGACCTATTATGACGAAAAGGGCAATACGCTTAAAACAGAAAAGTACCATAGCGGACAATTGGAATAAGAGCAGAAATCAAATTTGAGAAACAGGCTTCAAGCCTGTTTTTTAATGAACATCAAAAAGGACAAGATTAATCTTGTCCTTTTTTTTGCAAATAAACAGAACCAGGAATAGATCTTATTTATTTACTGGTATTGGAGCCTGTTTTACAGGTTCCGGTTGGCTTTCAACGAGGTTGGTGGCTACAGCTGTTTTTCTCTGAGCCTGTTTTACATATTCAATGGATTTAAATACGTCATCTGCTAATAACACAATAAAAGAACCTTCTTTTGCATTATCCAATGCATATTGCACACAATCCATCTCATTTGAAATGATCTGAACCGGAATTTTTCTTTCAGAATAAATACCTTCCAGTAAAAGGTTTGTGATTTCTTCTTTAGTACGTCCTCTCAGGTCTTTATCATGTTTAATAATAACTTCATCAAACATCTGAGCACTTAAACGTCCCAGGTTTAAAATATCTTCATCCCGTCTGTCGCCGGTAGCGGATAGCAGGCCCACTTTTAGAGTTGCTGGTGTTTTATCCATAAACTTTTTAAGCTGAATAAAGCCATCAGGATTGTGGGCGTAATCGATCATCACTTCAAAGTCGCCAAAGTTAAAAATATTCATTCTTCCGGGAGTTTGCTCTGCCGATGGAATAAATGTTTTTAAAGCGGTTCGGATATCTTCTATGTTAAAGCCTTGTATAACTGCAGCTAATGTAGCAGGCAGAATGTTTTTGATCATACATTCAGCTCTTCCGTTTAAGCTTAAAGGAATGGCAGCTATTTTTTCGATACACGTTTTCCATTCGCCTTTACAAATGGTTAAGTAGCTTTTCTCAATGATAGCCGCCATTCCACCATTTTTACAATGCTGTATTACCCTCTCGTTTGTTTCATCCATACTAAATAAAGCAATGTGGCAACTTAATACGTCAGCCATTTTAAAAACATGGTCATCGTCTGCATTTAAAATACTATAGCCCTCCTCAAATGTGCTGCGTGCTACTACACACTTTACTTTTGCAAGATCTTCTATGGTATGAATATCTTTTAATCCAATATGGTCTTCCGTTACATTGGTTACAATACTGATGTCACAATTATCAAAACCTAAGCCTGAACGTAAAATACCGCCCCTGGCGCATTCTAAAACTGCAAAATCAATTGTAGGTTCATGTAGAACTGCCTCAGCGCTCTTAGGGCCTGTACAGTCGCCAATATGTATGGGTTTATCCTGGATATAAATTCCTTCGGTGGTGGTATAACCTACTTTGTGTCCTGCCTGTTTTGCCATATGGGCTATGAGACGGGTAGTGGTTGTTTTACCGTTAGTACCCGTTACGGCAATAATAGGAATGCGTCCGTTTTCCTTATCGGGAAATAGCATATTAACAATAGGTTCTGCTACGTTACGCGGTAACCCTTTAGAGGGGCTTAAATGCATTCTTAAACCGGGACAAGCATTTACTTCAACAATGCCACCAATGGTTTTTGTAATAGGGATGTTGATGTCTTTAGCAACCACATCAATGCCACAGATATCTAAATTTAATAAACGGGCTACACGCTCGGCCATAAAAATATTTTCAGGGTGAACCCTATCGGTTACATCCGTTGAAGTGCCTCCTGTGCTAAGGTTAGCAGTATCTTTTAAAAACAGGATTTCACCTAATGGTAATATATGGGAAAGGGTGATGTCCTTTTTAGCCAGAATGCATTCGGTAATTTCGTCCACCGTAATTTGAGTCATTACATTTTCATGACCATCCCCTCTTTTAGGATCTTTGTTGGTTTGTTCAATTAAGGCTGCTACAGACGATTTGCCATCACCCATTACCATTGCCGGAGTTCTTTTAGCAACAGCCACTAATTTAAAGTTGATCACTAAAAAACGGTAATCAAATCCCTGTATGAATTCTTCAATAATGATTTCTTCAGAAATTGTTTTGGCAATTTTAAATGCCGCAACAGCTTGTTCAAGAGTTGTAATATTGGTGGTAATTCCCCTGCCATGGTTGCCATCAATAGGTTTTACAACTACAGGAAATGTAATTTTAGTTAAAGCCGTCTTTAACTCTTCCTCCTCATAGATCAGTACTCCTTCAGGAACGGGGATATAAGCATTTTGTAAAATATGTTTGGTTTCATCTTTATCGCCGGCAGTGTCAATACCAATTCCACTGGTATTTCCGGTAATGGTAGCCCGGATTTTTTTTTGTTTATTTCCGTAGCCAAAAGTAACCAGGGAGCCGTTGCTTAAACGTTTGAAAGGGATATTTCTTTTTTGAGCTTCTTTTACAATGGAAGCGGTACTTGGGCCAAAGCTTAACCTTCGGTTCATCTTATGTAATTCGTCAATATCTTTTTGAAGGTCATATTCTTTTTCGGCGATCAGTGCTTCTGCAATACTTACCGCAGCTTGTGCAGCATATAAGCCGGCAGCTTCATGCCTGTACGAAAATACAACATGGTAAATTCCTTCTTTATTTGTAGAACGGGTTCGGCCGTAACCGCACTCCATTCCCGCTAAACATTGTATCTCCAGGGCAATATGTTCAACCACATGTCCCATCCAGGTACCAATTTTTACACGGTGAAAAAAGCCACCCGCGTAATCTTCAGAGCATTCATGGCTATGTAATGAAGGAATTAGTTTTTCCAGGCGTTGATTAAACCCTTCGATTTTGTTGGTTGGATAGTTCTCCAATTCTTCAAGGTCTAATTTTACAACAATCAGTTTTTTCCTGTAATTCGACCAGTAATTTGGCCCGCGCATTACTTTAGTTTCAAGGACTCTCATGTAGTGGTGGTTTTTAGCTCAGGTTGCTATAAATATGCCATGAGTTAACACACTGGTAATCAAGCCGAAGGTAAGTGTGTAAATAAGGTCAATGGGGAATTTTTTCCTCTTTTTATATGGAAATCAGCTAAATACGGGGTTTTGAAAAAAGGGAGAGGATTATTTTTTATTCACCTTTTTACAATCGGGGAAAATAACAATGTCACAAAGATCAGGTAGTTTTTCTTCGTGTCCTTCAGCATCTTTAGCTACTAATTGCGTGAGGCAAATTTTTGTAGCAGTTGTTTTTGTCTTGGTAAGAAATTTAATGGTTTTATCAGGGAAGGTATTCCCTTCAACGGTTGCCTGGTAAGCTGTTTTACCATCCATGTAAAATATAGAAAAGGATTTGATGGCATTTTCATGGGGATTGCCGTATCGGTCAAACGCCACCACTTTGTAGTCTCCTTCATCAAATGCTGCCTTTACAAAAAGACTTTCTCTTTTTATCTTAAGTGTTTTTACACCGTCGTTTTCCTGTGAGAAAACAGAGAAGGTGCAAAAACAGCAACAGATAATAGATAAATGAAGGATTATTCTTCTCAAGGTCGTGGATTTAATTTTTGTTCAATCAGCTGTATCGCATCAGTGACAGATACACCGGGGGTTTTTACGTTTTTTAATTGAGTAAGTGATTTGTTTAAGGTTAATCCATCAATTTCCGCTTCCATTTCCTGTATAACGGTAAAGGCTTCAAAAGATACACTAAAATCTTCGGAACAAATTAAGTCAATAAAAACCGGGTAATCTTTACTGAAATCAAGGCCTGTTTCCCAACAAGCAGCTACCAGCAGCGCTTTTGAGCCGGATTTTTTGTTTTGGTAATGGCACTCAGTATAAAAGACTGGGCTTTGTTTTCCTTTAATAATTTAAGGGCTTCATCTTTTTCTTCACGGGTTGATTTACTGCTTACCAAAAGGGTTACATAATCAGCATTGCCGGTATCTTTTTTCGACATGCCTTCCGAACCAATGATAATGGTAGCATATTCCTTTTCATCAAATAATTTTTCAGGGTCTATTTCAGGAATTAAATCTCCTTTTAAGTCTTCGGGTAAATCTTTATCGTCAATCATGTTGGATAGTTTCAGGTTTGATAGTATATAATTTTTGCAAAGATAAACATAATAACTTGCAACTTTAAACCGGAAATTTTTAACTGATTTAAAGGCTCATCATGTCTTTAAGCTTCACAGCCTGCCTGCGGGAAATCTCAACCTGTTGGCCGCCTTTTAACTTTACCATTAAGCCACCATTGAACCAGGTTTCAATACTTTCGACCCAGCTTAAATTAATAATATGTTTACGACTGGCTCTGAAAAAAGATTTTTCATTTAATCGCTCTTCAAGGCTGTTTAAGCTTCGCAAAATCAATGGCCTGAAATTATCGAAGTACACCCGAACGTAATTTCCTTCGCTTTCAAACAAACGGATATTATTTAAACGGACAAACCATGTTTTTTCGCCGTCTTTAATAAATACCTGGTCGTTTTCCGTGAGGGGTGTTGTATTTTCTTTTTTCTCAGAGCTTTCTTTTAAGGTTAGCTTTTTGATAGTTTCCGCTAAACGCTCAGGAGAAACCGGTTTCAATAAATAATCGTAAGCATTTACTTCAAAGGCTTTAATCGCATATTCATCATAGGCGGTTACAAAAACCACATCGGGTAGGGCAGATACTTCTTCAATTAATTCAAGTCCTGTTTTACCCGGCATTTGAATATCAAGGAAAATAACATCCGGATTTAATTCTGCTATTTTTTCTTTGGCCGATTGGGCGTTATTGCATTCTGCAATTACTTCAATTTCTTTATGTGCTGCCAATAAGTTTTTAAGTTCTTGTCGGGCAAGGCGCTCATCATCAATAATAATTGCTTTCATAAGGTATAGGTTAAGTTAGAGAATTAAAATAAGTTAGTATTTAATAATGATCTCACTGATCACATTTTTTGTATCGAGATTTTTTAGGTTAAAGATTGCTTTCTTTCCAAATAACAACTCAAGCCGGTTAGTTGTATTGGCTATTCCGAAGCCTGAATTGATAGTGTCGGAGCCCAACTGCCCCGTATTTGTAATTTGAATAATGAATTGATCGGGTGTTTTTACCGAGGAGATTTTAATTTCTCCGCCTTCGGGGTATTTGCTAATCCCATGCTTAATCCCATTCTCTACCAATGTTTGTATCATCATGGGTGGTATTTGTAAAGATAAGGTGTTTGGATCTATCTCAAAAGAAAATGCCAGACGCTCTTCATATCGGATGTATTCCAGTTCTAAATAATCTTTTACCAGGGCTAATTCCTCTTCCAGGCTAATAAATTTGTTTTTGTGCATCATTAAGGTGTTGCGCAAAATGTTGGATAGCTGCGTAATAGCAATCTTTGCTCTCTTCGGATCTTCGTCGACCAAAGCCCTGATACTGTTCATGCTGTTAAACATGAAATGCGGATTGAGTTGCGATTTTAATTTATTCAATTCTATTTCCTTGGTGTTGGCCTCCAGCCTTAAGTTTTGAATTTCTGTTTTCTTATAATTATCAAAAAAATGAAATCCAAAATAAATCAACGACCAAAAAATAAAGATAACGGTTAAGCTTAATATGTTGGAAATAGCAGCAACTATATCTATTTTATAGGTTATGATGCCAAATACTTTTGCAAGACCAACGGTTAGTGTAAAGAACAAAAAGGCATTGATAAAACCTGAAATAATCACAATAGGGATCTGCGAAAAAATGCTTAACCGCATCACATTAAATTTCAATAGCAGATAGCGAAACAGGTGAGTAATGGTAATCCCTACAGGGAGCCATATCATGTAGTTTAAAATATCTTTTACATTGGTGCTGTAACTTAATTTAAAGAAAAATAAATTGAGGGCGGCAAAAAATGTCCATCCTCCGATCTGGCAAGTCCAGTATATGTTTTGTTTTTTACTCATTATTTAAAAGACATTAGACAAAGAGACCGAAGGGATTCAGGACTTTGATCATAGAACTGTCCTGGCTCCCTTTTTTCTAGTTAATCCCCAACCACTCTTTACGTGTTAACACTTGTTTTTCGGTAGCTTTATCATTTACCTCTAAAATATCGTACTCGGTTACTTTAACAGGTTTTACTTTGGCTTTTAGCGTTTTAATGGATTCGCTTCCTTTTTTGTCCTTACGCATCACATCAATTACCAGTTTGTCGCCTTTTTTAGCGTCTTTCATGTAGCCGCCTAATACCTCTTTTATATTGTCGACATTTAATTTTCTGTTATTGAAGGTTACAATTTCATCTCCTTCTTTAAAACCTAATTTTCTTCCGAAATCGTCCAGTTTGCTAATGTTTACAACTACCAGACGATTTGTAGTAGCATTGTATCCCACAGAAATTCCACCTAAGGTAATTTGTTCTTCTACTTTTTTATCGATGTAATTAAGACCTACCATATTAAAGATTTCCTTATAGGGTAATGGTTTATTTCCTGCAACGTAAGCATCTAAAAATGTTCGTACTTCTTTATAGGTTAATTTTTCAATGTCGTTAAATAAGTCGGCATCTTTAAACGATTTTGTTTTACCGTATTGTTTAGACAGGTCTTTCATCAGCTCCTGTGTGCCATATTTCCCGTCACTGTAGTATCGCAACATAATATCAAGGCACATTCCAATAACAGCTCCTTTTTCATAAACGTTGTTATATTCCTTTTTGTATTTATCGAGTACATATTTACTCATCACAGTAAATGGTACAGTATCATTGTATCTTTCACGGGCATTCTGCATTTTTTCAACCATGACACTTAAAAAAGTATCGTAATCTATTAAGCCTGTTTTGGCCTGCATATGGTGTGCTGCATATTCGGTTAAGCCTTCATATAACCAAAGATGTTCACTCATTTGAGGGTTATTGAAATCAAAGTTTCCTATTTGTTCTGCATGAATGCTAAGAGGCGTTACAATGTGAAAAAATTCGTGTGCCGAAACATCTCTGATTTCTTGCGCTAAAGCATTGGTATCGGCTTCCGGTAAATAATAAAATGAAGAATAAGAATGTTCGAGTGCACCCGAAGCACCACTTAAAGAAGGTTTATCTGAAAAATAAAACAGGAAAGCATATTTTCTGATAGGTAATTCGCCACCTAAATATTCGGCCTGTGCATAAAGTAATTCTTTTAAATTACGGCTGATAAAACTGGATGTAACGACTCCGTTTGGTGAGTATACTGAAAATAAAATGGTTGAATTTCCAATTTTTAAAGAAGTAGTATCAGGCTTACAATACATGATTGGCGCATCTACCAGATCATGGTAGTTGAAAACAGAAATCACATCCTTTGTTTCACCGATTTTTAAATCGGTTAAACTGGTTGAGGCGTAAAAGCCTATAGGTTTTGTTACTTCCAATATAAAATTAGTTTCGATCTTATTTTTGAAATACCCAAAAAAGCCATGCGTGTTAAGAATGAAATTTTTTCCTTCTTCAATATTGGTTCCTCCTGGTTCAAACACCACTTTTTCTTTAATGTCTGTATCCCAGGTATCTTCTACCTCATAACTGATTTCTTTGATGGCATTTGCCGGCGTTAACTTATAGGAGTTAATATCCAGTTTTTCTACGGTAATGGTTTTCCCGTCCTTACCTTCTACTTTAAAATGAGAAACAAATCTTCCGAAATTATAAACGTCGTAAGTACCTGGTACCATGGCCGGAAACATAAATACAGCCTCATTTTCTGAAATATCGGGAGGTGTTAACTTCACAGTCAATTTATCGTTTTTGGCTGAAGTAAGGTCTACATAATAATGATAATTATTATCCGCTACTAAAGCGTTAAAGGTTAATAATGTTGATACCAGGAGGATAAACTTTTGCATAAGGGTGTGTTTTTAGTCGTTTGTTACTTTCAGACTATTTGATTAATAAATTCCAGTTAGATAATTTGTACTTTTTAAATAAAATAAAAAAGCAGATGGCGGCCATGATGAGCCATGTTACAAATTCAGCGGCCGGGTTTTCGGTAGTCGTATAAAAAATAGCGTCTGTTTGTAAAACAGAATTTTTAGAAGTAATTAATAAACTGGATACTAAATTATTGGCGCAATGTATACCCATGGCCAGTTCTGCGCCTTCGTCCAAAAGGGTTAATAGGCCTAAAAATGCGCCAAACAGAATGTAGTAAGGCATCATAATTAATAAGCCATGAGCCTTCGCTTCAGGGTTAGAACCATGTAGTAAACCAAAAAGAACGGAGGTAATCATTAAGGGGATGATTCCGTTTCTGAATGTTTTTTCACTAAGAAAAGCTAACTTTTGAATATAGACCTGTTGTGTCTCAATTTTTTTATTTCGTAAAATATATTTTACTAATCTTGATTTGCTTAAATCTATTTGAGAAATTCCCTGTATTAAATAACCTCTGAACAAAATTTCTTCGGTAGCTGTTTGTATGGGGATAAAAACAACAACAACAATTAACAGTATTACAAAACTTCCTGCATCAAATCTTAATTCCAGGTCCTGTGGAGAAGTAATATAAGATACAAGTGTTAAAAGAATGATGAGTCCTGCCCATACTGTGAAGGAAAAAAAGTAACGCTTCCATCTTATTTTTTCATAACCTGTAATAACTGATGAAAGCGGTTTGTGATGGAAAAATTTAATGGCTAACCATAAGAATAATAAGGTAGACACAAACATGCCCATCATTAAAGCGAGTAGCAGGGATTTGTTCATCCCTATGGCATCCGGATTGAATAAAATATTCGGATTTTTTACAATCTCCGACATTGCAATACCGTTTTTAGTTGCTGCAGCAATTAAAGGCACTGACAACAGAAGCTGAAATGCAGCATACCCTAAAAACGCAGCAACCACTCCTCCCAGGTACATCCAAAACTGATTTTGCCCTGTAACATAGCCTTTTATTAAAAAAAGGTTATTAAAGGGGAATGGATTGGAACGCTTGCTTTCTGTACTTGAATGGATCTGCATAATATACAAAATTATCATTTTTACGGACTTTCTGATAGAATATACATAAATGGTTTTATAAGCGTTTTAGCGATACAATAGTGCATATATAATATACAATCCTAGTATATTTGCTGAATGTTAAATGGCATAATCAAAATAAGTATTCTGTTTTTTTTAACGGGAATGCTTTCCTGTATCAATGATAAACAGGAAACAGTTTTAAGAGAACCTGCTACTGTTGAGGAACTGGGAGAGTTGTTATTTCATGATTCTATTTTATCGCGCGAAAATAAGATCAGTTGTGCCTCCTGCCATAAACCGGAGTATGCCTTTTCGGATACAGTGCCGTTAAGCACTGGTATTGATCATTTGTTAGGGTCAAGAAATACACCAAGCGCCATGAATATGTCCGCACGCAATTTTTATTTCCATGACGGTAGGAGTGAAACGTTGGAAGACCAGGCAGGTGGCCCAATGGAAAACCCCAGGGAGATGGATATCCCGCTTTCTGTGATTGTAAAAAAGTTAAATAAACACCGGCAGTACAGAGCTTTTTTTATAAAGATATTTGGGACTACCGCTACTAAACAAAATCTTGTGAATGCTTTAGCAGCCTACGAAAGAACGCTTGAAACCAATGATACCGACTTTGATAATTACATGAATGGAAAGGATACGACTAAATTTTCGGAGGCAGCTAAAAGAGGGAGAGAGATTTTTAATGTAAAAGGGAAATGTTTCGATTGTCATTTTGGTCCTGATTTTACAGGGGATGATTTTAAAAATATAGGATTGTTTAATGGCAGGGAACTTAATGATAGTGGCCGTTATGTTATAAGCCGTGATCCTGCAGATATTGGTCGTTTTAAAGTTCCCGGCTTAAGAAACATTGCTATTACAAAGCCTTATATGCATAATGGGATGTTTAAGACCTTAAAAGAAGTGATTGATTATTATGATAATCCTGATCAGGTTGTGGCTAATTCTATCAACAGGGATCCTTTATTAAAAGAGCCTTTACACCTTACAGCCCTGGAAAAAAAGGATTTGGAAGCATTCCTTTTATCACTTACAGATTATCGGTTTTTGAAGAAGTAGGTTCAACAGGATTTATCACCATTTTCAAGATCCTCTCAGTCCCTTCATTAATCCTGCATCTGTCATCCATTCTATGGCCAACCACCCAAATAATATGTTCTTTGCTTTCAAGAATCCAGGTGCTTTCTTTTTCGAAAAGAGATAATTTCTGATCTTTAAAAAAATCACTTAACTTCTTAAAACCTTTCATGCCAAAGGGTTTGAACTTATCGCCGGTTTTCCATTTACGTAACGTTAAAGGGAATAAATGATCGGAGTAGGGAATGCTGATTTCATGTTTGTTACCTGAAAAGAAAGTAGCGGTTGTTTCTGAAATGTCTAATTTTATTGGTAAATGCAGCGTATCGTGACGATCTTTAATTGTAAATTCTTTCACCAAATGTTCTTTTTCCAGAGCTTTTACAATAATATAAACTCTGTCAACTACCAACTGATGCGTAGCCGAAGAAAATTGCTTTCCTGTAAAATGACCTGAAATCAACACTTCACATAGCTGTTGTATCTGGTTGGTTTTAAATTTATGATCATGAAGCCATTCAAACAACAAGGTTTCTTTTTGTTTTTCTTTTAGAAGAAGATCAATTGTGATATATAGCTGATCATTTTCTGTTTTACATATTTCCTTAAATTTTAAAGCGGCGAAAGCTGTAACGATTTCCGAAGATTGTTTAAAGAATTGAATAGAGGTTTGAATCGTTTGTTCAACCGCAGGGTTTAACTTTTTAAGCTCAGGTACAATTTGATGGCGGATAAAATTGCGTTTATATTTTACTTCCACGTTACTGCTATCTTCACGGTAAGTAATTTTGTTGAGAGAGGCGTAATGCCTGATCTCCTCTTTAGTAGCAAATAACAAAGGTCTTACAACATCCCGGTGTTTCTCCGGAATGCCCTCTAATCCTTTGATACCGGTTCCCCTGATCAAATTAACGAACAGGGTTTCAATGTTATCGTTGGCGTGATGGGCTGTTAAAATATACTTAAATCCAAACTCTTCTTTCAGGCTTTTAAACCAGGTATAGCGTAACTCACGCGCTGCCATTTGTATGGATAATTTATTTGCTAAAGCATACTTCTTGGTATCGAAATAAGTGACGTGAAACCTGGAATGGATGGAATCTGCATAGGTTTTACAAAATTCCGTATCACCATTGGCTTCCGTTCCTCTTAACTGAAAATTGCAGTGTGCCAGGTCAAATGTATAGCCTGCTTTATGCAGGAGATCGGCTAATACAACCGAATCTACTCCGCCGCTAAAAGCCAGCAGGAGTTTATCAGACTTGTTAAAAAGTGTATTTTTAGTTATGTTTACTTCAAATCGTTTAAGCACAATTCAAATTTACATTTTATTATGGCAAAAGTAAAACATAATCCTAATGCTGCTGCCCTTATTACCGATGGCATGGCTGAGCTGGAGCCCTTTGCAAGAGAGATCTGTATCCGTTTACGGAGCATCATTTTAAGCGCTGATCCCTCTTTTATTGAAGACTGGAAATGGGGGCCTAATTATTATTTAAACGGGATGGTTTGTGGTTATTGGGGATTTAAAAAGCATGTGTCTCTTGTGTTTTTTCAGGGTTCTTTGTTAAAAAGATAAGAAAAAAAATCTTGCTGCAAAATCCGGGAAATGTACATAACAGGCATATAAATGTATACCGATATTTCGCAGGTTGATGAAGAAACTATTTTGGAATATTTGTTTGAAGCCATTGATAATAATAGGAAAGGCATGGTGATTACCGAAAC
>CAXVYS010000025.1:0-214568 GCA_963422675.2 Bacteroidia bacterium | reverse complement strand
ATTAATTTAAAATGATTTTTAGTTGATACCTGGTTCGCTATATCTATTAGTGTGTTTAAATCAGTTGAATTTGGCTCGTTTTTATGCACTGTTAACGTATTCGAGCTCACCCCATAGTACCTTATAATTCCTTTTTCTACTTTTCCCTCCAGAAATTCAAACGCTTTTTTTATCCTTTGATAATACTCTAAAGTACTCACCAGGTCTTTTCCTTCAAAGTAATATTCGGGAGTATGCAGAAGAAAGCCATCAATATGAGTTCTGTTTAAGCGATTTAATGAGGTTTCAATTTGAGCTTCGAGATAATCGGGATGGATGGAGTGTTTTAATTCATCCGAAACGTCAACAACTTCAATTAAACCTTTTCCTTTTTTATGCAATGCTTGTAAAACGCTTAAGTTATCATGAGAAATATATCCTGCTTTAGTAACCACAAAAACAGAATCACTTTTTACCTGTTGTAAAACTTTTCCAATGAGCTTTTCAGATTTTCCATTACCGTAATTAGAAGCCGTATCTATTAAATTGCACCCACATTTGATGGCATGTAGTAAGGCTTTTTCATTTTCCGGAGAATCAATAGACACTCTATAAGCGCCAAAACCGATTTTATTTAGGTCATTAAGTGCAATCATATGATAATTTTTTTAACAAAACTTTGATAATTCAAAGAGATCTGTATATTTGTCTACGAAATTGGTTATTTTGTCTAAATTAACAAAATTAAGATGGTCCAAAAGTAGCAAATTAATAGATAATTATTACAAATAATTATCTATAGTCCCCAATAGGTCCCACTAGATTAGCACATTGATTGAATTGCAGTACTACGAAAATTAATAAGGAATAAAAAATTTTCAGGATGATGATTGAAAATTTAAAAGGGTTACTCTGTACACATAATAAATTAAGAACAACGATTAAATTAAGGTTTTATGAAAATAAAAAAAATATTTAAGCGTTATAATAATTAGAAACATATAAATAAGGCCCGTATACAAGAATTAAAATTACATAAACTAACATTTTATGACAATGAAAAGATTATCTCTGGCTGACTTTAAGGTAACAAAGATTGAAAGCCGAAATGAAATTGATAAATTGATTGGTGGAGCGGCAGCAGAATGCCATGAAAAACCTATTGAGGCTGCTACGAAATATGTGCGATGGACTTTAGCGGGTGTTCCCTGTTATGGTTCGGATCCTGCTAACGCACAGTAGATTCTAAATTTTACTTTTTAAATAAAAACGAATACTATCCATAGCATTCGTGTGAAATACTAATGTCTTGTTCTTACGTAAATCATGACTACGTTAAATCATGACGCTGAACAACTGTCCTATGGCGATAGACAAGGGCAATAAACCATTTAAATTATAATACCATGAAAGCAACAAAAAGATTATCACTTGCAGACTTTAAAGTGACAAAAATGGAAAGTCAAAATGAAATCGACAAATTAATTGGAGGAGCAGCTGCCGATTGTCACACTTACAATGGTGAACCGACAAAAAATGTAAAAGTAGGTGATTTCACCGTTTCTGCAGACAAAGATTACGGAACAATGAAATAACGTTTCGTTGCACTACACATTAAATTAGTACGTCAATCATGAAGACGCTAAATCATGACGTTGAATAAGCGCTCTATGGCGATAGACAAGGGCATAACCATTTAAATTTAAAACAATGAAAGCAACAAAAAGATTATCACTTGCAGACTTCAAAGTAACAAAAATTGAAAGTCAAAATGAAATTGACAAATTAGTAGGAGGAGCTGCAGCAGCATGCCACCTTGTATCAACAGGTCCAACAAAGATGAAAGTAGGAGATATGATCATCACAGGAGATCAAGATTATACTGAATCAAAATAGTCAGGTTATCTAAAAATACTGTATATTAAGTAACTGAATAATTATTAGTTTAGTTGTTCAGTTACTTAATTTGGTTAATTGTTGTTCGAATTTATCGTTGTATATGGTTTTAATAATTTCTCAAAGTTCCGATCGTTCCACCGATAATGTTATGGACTGGCTTCACTATAAAGGAAAAGAATGTTATAGAGTGAACGGTGAAAATATATTTCACACGAATTCAACTACGTCCTTTGAGCTTACTTCCGCAAAAAATAACTTAAACTTAAAATTAGAGGATGATATAATCATCGATTTAGGCCGTGTCAAATCTATTTGGCATAGAAGAGATGCGTTAAATCCTTTTTCATCCTTGTTGGAAAACAGTGATGAAAAATTCCCTGCAGATATGTTTAAACATCTGCGATCAGAAAATATTCAGGCCAAAGAAGCGTTTTATTACTGTATAGAAGACGGTAAAAAGGTGCTTGGTAATTTCGAAAGAGCCTCCATTAACAAAATCAGTATGCTTACAGCTGCTAAAAAGCAAGGGATAGATATTCCGGCAACTATTATAACAAACAGAAAGTTACAGGTAATCGATTTTAGCCGGTTACACAATAAAATAATTACAAAAGCCATACAGGAAGGCTTTGATTTTAACCGGGAAAAGGAAGGGCAGCACCATTTTTATTTAAGCTATACTGAAGAGCTAAATGATGAATTGATTGAAGCAATGCCGGATACTTTTTTTCCTTCGTTGTTCCAGGAAAAACTGGATAAAGAATTGGATATAAGAACTTTTTTTCTGGATGGGAAATGCTATTCCATGGCTATTTTTTCTCAGTTGGATGATCAGACAAATGTTGATTTTAGAAAGTATAATAAAAAAATAAACAATAGAAATGTCCCTTATCAGCTACCTGAATTATTGGAAGAAAAAATTGGCTTATTAATGAGAGAACTTCAATTGAATACAGGATCAATGGATATTATTAAAACAAAAGAAGGACGTTTCGTTTTCCTTGAAGTCAATCCTGTTGGGCAATACGGAATGACTTCCATTCCTTGTAATTATTACCTGGATAAAAAGATAGCTGAATACCTTATGTAGTAATTATGAAAGAAAATACATATAAAATAACATCAGAGCAACCGTTTTCAGAAAATCTTAAGCCGCTTTTACCGGTTAATTTTTTTTTATTTGTGAAATACGGCGACAGAGACAAAGTAATTATAAAAAAAGTGAAAAGTAAATTTCATGGAACGAATGACTATAAAATTCTTCCTTTTTATAAATCTATTTCAAATATTATTTAATGAGTCAACATTCTAAAACCTGGTTTAATTTATTTGCTTCATGCATTATCGTGGAGGGTAAAGCGAACAGTCTTATTTACGATGTTGAGAGAATGGAGTTCTATGATCTGTCAAATGATTTTCTGGAAATATTAAAAATGGCAGAAAAACATGATACCTATGCTATAAAAAAAGCATACGATAACGAGCAGGATGATTTAATCGATGGCTTCTTTGATAGATTTATTGAGTCAGAAATTGGCTTTTATACGAATGAACCGGAACGGTTTCCTAAAATTGATTTTACCTGGGAGTCACCTTATTTTATAACAAATTCAATTATAGAAGTAGATCATTCTTCAGATTTTAATTTTGAGGATATTATCAATCAATTAGATCTGTTAGGGTGCAGGGCTGTTCAGTTAAGATTCCTCTATCCTGTAAAAGTGAATGAATTGGGTAGGATAATGAATAAATTTAATAATTCGCGAATTCATCAGGTGGATATATTAATTCCATACGAAGCCTTGCCTGATCACGAGGAGATCTATCATCTGGCAAGTACACACCCAAGATTAAACAGAGTATTAATTTATGCCGCACCAAGTGATGAGATCATAGAACATGATAATTATGTGTTGGACAAAATTATTTTGTACCTTAAAAAAGATCTGAGAGTTGATTCATCTGAAATTATCAATGTGGATCGTTTTACAACAAACATGGAAGCTTTTTCAGAAGCAAAAGCATATAACCTGGGACTAAACAGAAAAGTATGTATCAACAGGAATGGTGAAATGAAGAATTATCCGAGGCATGAACGGTCTTTTGGAAATATAGAAACGGATAGAATAGAAGACATTATTCATACACGTGAATTTCAGGAAAAATGGTTTATCTCTAACGATAAGATTGAAATTTGTCGGGATTGCCAGTACCGTTATGCCTGTGTAAATAATAGTGATATTAAAGTAGAAGATAATAAGTATTATAAGATAGATATGTGTAATTTTCAACCATTAACAAATCAATGGAAGAACATTTAATTCAATCAATCACTTGATTCATACCATCTAAATAGTAACAGTGTAGCTCATATTATATTTCAATTAATGAACTTTTTTAATAAGAAAACATTTCCTTTTTATAAACAAATAGACCAATTTGATTGTGGCCCTGCGTGCTTAAAAATGATTTCAAAATATTTCGGACGTAATTTTAGTCCGGAACATTTAAGGCATATCTGTAATATTACACCGGATGGCATTACTATAAAATCATTAATGAATGGCGCGGAAGCTTTGGGATTTCAAACTGTTCCGGCTTCCATAAATTACAAGGTATTAGAAGAAGAGGCTCCTTTGCCATGTATTGCCTATTGGCGCGACAGGCATTTTTTAGTAGTTTATAAAGTAGAAAAAAACAAGGTTTATGTTGCGGATCCATCACATGGCTTAATTCAATACAAAAAACAAGAGTTTATTGAAGCCTGGCAAAACAGTAATAAAGCAAACGATGAGTCGGAGGGAATTGTAGTTTTATTGGAACCTACGGCCGAATTTCATAACAAGGAAAATACCGATTTTTCGAAAGGATTAAAAGGGATTATACCTTACCTTACCAATTATCGTAAATACATTCTCCAGGTTTTTATCGGATTAATTGCAGGAAGTGTTATTCAACTAATCTTACCATTTATCACTCAAAAATTGGTTGATAAGGGAATTAACCTGGGAAACCTTCATTTTGTATATGTCCTTCTTATTGCTCAACTGGTTCTTTTTCTCAGCTCTGTATTTCTTACAGTTATAAGAAGCTGGCTGCTGCTGTATGTTGGAGCAAGGGTCAATATGCTGATCGCCTCCGATTATTTAGTTAAATTACTAAATAAGGCTGTATCATTTTTCGATTCAAAAACACCGGGTGATATTTTACAACGAATTAATGAATCATCGAGGATCGAAAATTTCCTTGTATCAGTTCCAATTAATTTGTTTTCGTACATGAATGCCTTAATATTTCTGTTTGTACTAGCCTATTATAGTATGACCATTTTTATTATATTTTTAATTGGGATTTCGCTTTACACATTTTGGATTTGGTTGTTTATGAAAAAGAGAGCGGAGCTTGATTTTAAACGCTTCGACGCTTCTGCAGGATTAAATTCACAGCTCATTCAAATTGTTAACGGCATTCAGGAAGTTAAAGTAAATGGTTCCGAAAAAAGACATATTCGTTCCTGGGAAAAAGTAAGGGTCAGGTATTTTAAATCTTCCATATCGTCTCTTACGTTGTCGCAATTGCAAAGTGTTGGAGGAGATATCATTAATGAACTGAAAAACATTTTTATAACCTTTACAGCGGCTGTGTTGGTGATGGATGGCAAAATAACCTTGGGGGGTATGCTTGCTATCCAGTACATTATTGGCCAGGTTAATGGACCTTTATTAAGTTTAGTGGGTTTTTTCGTTACGATTCAGGATGCGAAATTAAGTATGGAACGATTTAATGATATTGATTTTGTAACCCCTGAAGAAAAAGTATTGGGAGACGATACATTAATCAAATTACCGGAGGAAGCGTTTGATATTAATATTAAAGACCTGAATTTTTCTTATGTGAACGATCAAAATCAACTGGTATTAAAAAATATTAATTTTACGATTCCAAAAGGTAAAATCACTGCCATTGTTGGTGATAGCGGGAGCGGGAAAACCACCCTTCTGAAACTATTACTCAAATTGTATTTGCCAACAAATGGCGAAATTTTAATAGGAGATTATAACTTAAAACATATCTCCAGTAAAAGCTGGAGAGCCTCCTGTGGAACAGTTATGCAGGATGGTTTTATTTTTTCGGATACCATATCCCAAAACATTACTGAATCGGCCAGCGAAGATGCGATAGATGTTGAACGTTTACTCAAATCTGTGAAACTGGCTAATATCGAAGAACTGATAAATACACTTCCTTCCGGATTTAATTCATCCATAGGTGCTGCGGGGTCGAGCGGAAGAACATTAAGTGGAGGGCAACGGCAACGCTTGCTAATAGCAAGAGCCGTTTATAAAAATCCCAGGTTTTTATTTTTTGATGAGGCTACCAGTGCTTTGGATGCAAATAATGAAAGAATCATTGTAAATAATTTGACGGAATTTTACAAAGGAAAAACAGTTGTTATAATTGCTCACAGGTTAAGCACCGTTAGGGATGCCGACCAAATTATAGTACTGGAAAAAGGAGAAATAAAAGAAATGGGAAAACATGAAGACCTTATAGAGAAGAAAGGCTCATATTATACACTTATTAAAAATCAGTTAGAACTTGGCAATTGACGAAAATAAAATAAAGCAAATTGTAACGAGGAGCGAATTTTTTCAGGATATTCTTGATAAAATTCCTTCTAAGATTACGGCATGGGGGAATACGGCGATTCTGATTATATTTTTGCTGATCGCTTTAGGACTAAAATTTATTAAGTACCCTGATGTAATTAGTTCCGTGGCAGTTATTACAACTGAAAAACCACCGGTTGAAATATACAGTAGAACCAGTGGAAGAGTTACCCACCTCTTTAAAAACGATCAGGAAAAGGTACAAAAGGGAGACTGGATCATTTTGTTGAACAACAGTGCTGATTATAAGCAGGTAGTAAAAGCTATAGAATTAGTTGAAAAGATAGATCCGATTGACTTCTGGAAATCGCTGAATACGATGGATTTCGAAGAATTAACCAATTTAGGAGATTTACAGAGTTCTTATTTTCAATTTCATAAAAGTGTAGAAGAATTTAAACTTTTTGCACAACTCAACTCTCAATACAGGCAGCTGGATATTAATTCACGGAGAGAAGAAAACTTAGGATCATTGCAGCAAAAATTAAGTAACCAGTTGAGTATGCTAAAAGAAGAACTCTCTCTTGTTAAATTGGATTACGATAGAACCATGAAACTACAAAGCGAAGGCTACGTCACTAAGATAGAGCTGGAGCAAAAGGAAATAGCCTATTTAAAAATGACCGGTAGAGTTGAAGAATTAAATGTGAATTTATTAAATATTCAACTTCAAAAAGAAACCCTTGAAAAAGAGAACACTTCGTTGGACGTTGAAAAAAACGATACCTATTTCAAATTGCGAAGCAATGTTTTACAATACTACAACAACTTTTTATTTGAATTATCGGAGTGGCAGAATAAGTATGTTCTTTCTTCCCCGATTGACGGCACATTGAATTTATATGATGTGAGAAATAACGACCAGTTTTTGGCCCAGGAACAAAAAGTATTTACAATTACTCCCGATAAAGCACAAAACTATTTTGCCATTGTAAAATTACCGGTGTCAAACTCAGGTAAAGTTCGTACGGGTCAGAGCTGCGTTATTCAATTACACAATTATCCTTATACAGAATTTGGTATGTTGAAAGGGACTATCCAATCCATATCCATTGCACCTAAGGAAGGTTTCTATAGCGTAAAGGTAAAGTTGCCGAACCAGCTCCTTACTACCACTAATAAACAACTGCAATCAAAAAGCGAACTTACAGGTGTTGCAGAAATTATCATTGAAGACCTAACATTATTTGACCGGCTGTTTAATATTTTTACCAGTAAAAACTACTAACATGGAATTTTATATTGATTTTGATAAATACCTTGGATCTGTTATTGATTCCATCAAACAACTATTATATAGCAGAAATGCAGATATATTTAACCGTTTGGATTTTGACGATGATAGCATATACCTGGAGCCCTTGCTTTACACGTATGTAAATCAGGAAGATGATAAATGGCTGGACTGTATCATTTATGGATACGAAAAAGAGAAGAAAAAAAGTATTGACGTTTTCTCTAATGCGGAAGGCGTTATTTATATTCCACAAATTGGTTATTTTAAAACCGGGATTCCTGCGGCGACACTTATTCTTGAATCCAATGATAATGGGATTATCCTGCTGTATGATGAAAAAAAAACAGAGTATGTTTTTGAACCTGTTTTACTTTTGGATAATGGAATGGAGCTTGTAAAATACCAGCACCCTTTGCTTGAAGTTGTTTTTACAGAGCAGGTACCAAAAGAGGCTAAGATTGATATTGAAGGTATTTACAAAATTCACTTAAATAATTTGAATAAAGGATTGGCGATAATTGCCGAAAATAATCCGGAGAATTATACACTGTTACTGAAGAACGTAAAAAAAGTAATGTTATTCAACGCTGCACAACCCAATTCTTTTGCGGTAATGAAAGCTCATAATATGATCTTTTTAAATGTAAACGTTTGGGATTCTGAAATGTTTTTTGCAGATCATATCTCACACGAAGGTGGCCATGTGATATTTAATACATTAACATACGAATCGAAATTCGAAATGTTTAATTGTCACCACAATACAAATTTTTCAGAAGTTACAGGTGTAGAAAGAGAACATAGCAGCGTTTATTTACGCTTTCATGCCTTATTCTCCTATTTGGAAATCACTAAATGTATTGAATCCTGTATAAATAATAACGCTCTTTCCAAGAGAAACGTTCATGAAGCGAAGGGAAGATATGTGTTTCATGTTTTCAGATTCAAATTAGCTATTGAGAGCTTTGAAAAGATAAATGTGTTTAAAGAGGAAGGGCTGGCCTGGTTTAATTTTTTCAAAAAACATTACCGCACGTTGGAAGAGAAATACAACGAGTTGGAAACGATGTATGTTTTGGACGATCAACCCTATGATTTTAATAGCAGCATATTTGAAAAACGAAACCCTTTGCAGGCTATAAATTCATAGCCTTAGAGCTAATGCCAAAATAATAGAAGACCATATACCAAAACCACTTATCAGATGCTGTCTTGCCGAACCTGTTATACAAAATTAATTTTAGTTGAAACGCCTCAAAAGGCTTACCATTGCGAAGAGTGTGCAGAGTCATATCCTATTGTCCATAATATTCCAATCCTGGTTAAAAATCCCGGTGCTTTTTTAGCAAGAACTTTTTTATATAACGACAATTTTATCAGGTATCAACATGTCAAAATAGATCAGATTGCAGAAGTGATTGGTTCCACCCAGGGGCGTGCTGAATCCCTATTGAAGATCAAAAACGGATTAACTGAAAACCTGAGTTACTTGAAACGGTTGCAGGAAATACTTAATCCTTTTATTGACAAAGAAGAAATATTGAATTTACTGCAAAGCAAAGAAGAGATTTCTTTTTATGGAGGCACATTAGACTATTTGAAAAGAGATTGGACCTGGGATGAAGATGGGGAAAAGGAGCTGGAAGTAATCTATAATACATTGTCTGGTTTTACCAACAAATATTTAAAACAAAATACGACTAACGGATTGGTTATTGGCGCAGGAGCAGGTAGAACAGCATGGGATCTGTGTAATATATTTGATAATGTGTACGCAGTGGATTCCTCATTTTGTTTAGTGAGTTATTTTCATACCTTATTAAATGAAAACATTCGTTTTAATCATATTAACGACAGAAATGTTTATTCGATAAAAGATATGGTGTTACCATACGAAGCTTCATTGCATCCTCCGGATTCAAGTGTAAAGCCGCAACATCATAGAAAATTAAATTTTTTTGCGGGATACGCTACTAAAATATTTTTACCTTCCGAATCAATGGATCTCATCACATCCATCTATTTTACAGATATCTTACCATTTCGTGAATTACTGAATGAGGTCAACAGAATGTTGAAGACGGGAGGACTTTTCATCCATTTTGGTCCCTTAGGTTACCATTTTTCAGATCCTGAGAATTGTTTTTCTGCTGAAGAAATTAAGATTATTCTGGAGCAGAATAATTTTACGATACTGGAAGAAGTAAGAGTTGTTTCACCACATACATACTCGCGGGTAAGCATGAACATGAATGTACTGAATAACTGGGCATTTGTAGCTGTAAAGAATACACCGCCCGTTCAGGAAAAATTGACATTACATACAAGGCTTAAAGTGGCTAAGCCTGTTAATTATACAATTAAAGGTGTGGTAATGGAAACCGGTGAAGACCAATCGGTAGTAACTATAAAATTGTATAATAGCGAGATTTATGAAGGGTCTGCTTTAATTTTGGAAATTCTAAAATTATGTAATGACAGAAAGGTCTCTGAGGTAATTGAAGAGATCACTGAAATGTATGGAACGGATGCCGATCTGATAAAAGATAATATTTTAGTACTGATAAATGATCTCTACAAAAATGGTATTTTAATGGTGACTAACGATTAAATAAAGCTGTATCTTTAATTGAAGAATGTAAAAATAAACTTCTTGTGAAAAAAACTATAACATTTTTAATATCGGGTATTTTAATTTTCATCATGAACACAGCTATTGCTCAATCTAAAAACTACTTGCAGGAATGTTGGAAAAAACAGGCTAAGCCGGTTCAATCCACTTACTTGTCTTTGGCATATACAGAGAAACTGAATGAACTGGAGCATAGTTTTGAACCCTGGCAGCAAACACATTATATAGGAAAAGGAACCATATGGAGCAATGCGGAAAGCTTTCTTAAATCGGATACAATCACAACCGGCAAGAGGCTGTACAACTCTAAAACACATTACAATGATTCAACCTTACTTTTTGTAGATTATGGTGACGAGGATTTTTTTCCTGTTACACAGGGGATGTTTTCCGACTATGTTTTTAAAACGGCCCGTTATTCTCCGGCAACTCTGATACATTATTTCTATCAAAAAAAAGTAATGCCTGAAAAGGAAGATAATTCTCCTTTTGCTTCTTATAAGATTACCATTAATAAAACACTTGTAACACTTTTTATTCGTAAAGCAGATCAGCTTTTAGCTAAAGTAACAACATTGGGTAATGATGAGTTATTTGGAGATGTTGTGACTGCGTTAACCTATGCGGAATATGCAACGATCAACAAGTTGTACTATCCTAAATTGATAGTAGTGGAAAAAATCAATGGTAAAATTAAGGATGAAGTAACTATTACGGGAGCACAAATAATGAATGATGCTCCAATGCTTTTAAATAAACCTTCCGGGTATGTTTTAAAGGAAGAAAAAGTAACTGAGCCGGTGATTAAAGTTGAAAAGCATAATGAAAATATTCATTTCGTTGAATTAAGACACACAGGAACCAGGGTATTGGTAGTTGAATTCAACGAATTTTTATTTGTTAGTGAGGCTCCTTTAAATAGTGCGAATGGCGACCTGATTATAAAAGAAGCAAAAAAAATAGCTCCCGGAAAACCTATAAAATATTTTTCGTTCAGTCATTACCACCCACATCCTATCGGTGGAATAAGAGCGTTTATTCATCAGGGAGCAAAAATTATTTGTTCGGATGTTAATGAAGAATATGTGAATTACCTGGCAAAGGCCCCTCATACATTGCTGCCGGATAGCTTACAAATTGAATCTAAAATTTTACTTACCGAAAAAATAAAAGACAGTTTAATAATTACCGATGGAAAATATGAATTAAAAATATATGTGATTGGTAAAAAATCTGAGCATACAAATGACTTTTTGGTTTATTACTTTCCTGCAGAAAAACTCTTATTTGAAAGCGATTTAATCTGGATCCCGAAAGAAGGAGAAATCAGGAAAGCAGGAGGCAGACAAGCAGGGCTTTATCATGCGATTAAAGATTTGGGCTTGAATGTAAACACCATTATTCAATCATGGCCTATTGAAGGCTATGGATTAAAAACAATCATTCCTTTCGGAGACCTTGAAAAATCAGTGAATTTGAAATAAATGAGAGCTGTTTTTATTTCAGTTAATTTGTAAACTTTCCTATTCGAAGGAAAAGACAATCAAATCACGGTTTGTTTCTTTACAATGCAACAACCCCTTTTTTAAGGAGGTATGCAACTCCGAGTGAAGGGTATGATCGGTATGTTGATCAGTGCAAAGTGTTTCAATAAATTTGACAACCTCCGTGTTACTATAAAAATTTGTATAAATGTCCTGGTGCTCAAAAGGAGTATCAAAAATCTGTTTTGTTTCATGCATTCGTGACAGATCTATCCCGGATCCCTTATTCCGCAGGTAGGTATTAATCTTCTCCCAATGATCATGGTAAATATATTCGGTATTATTTTCACTGAATTTTTTACCCAAATAACAACAGATCGTTAAAAGCGCATATCCGTAATCATTCCATTCACCTTTCAATCCACGGCCATCAGTACCTTTTACAAGTCCGAACAGTTTGGGTGTTTTAACTGTTCTGTTTCCGGGAGGAATGTAATTAAACATAATATCGTACAATTCTTTCTTAAAACTAAACTCTTCTTCATATTTTTTATAATCATCCGATAGCAGGATGTTTTCAAATAGTAACTCGTCCTTACAGCCGAATACAGCATTCACTTCTTTAATGCTTATTCCTATTGGTATAACAATACGGCTTATGCTTTGTGGGTAGGTAAGATCAGATATCATAATCCATTTAATTTATTGATTTCAGCCTGGTAATCATGGATCCCAAAATACCCATGTGTTTTAATAATTTCCTGTCCCTTTAATGTTAATTCAGACATAATAAACTCATAGATCTTATCGTTTGGTTTCCCGTTAACATATTGATAGAGGGGTCTGGTTAACACATAGTCGCCTCTTTTTACCGCTGCCACTTCGTAAGGTGAATAAGCCATAGAGCCTTTTTTATAAATAGGCATCGCCCATATATTTCCATTAGGCTTACCGTGTTCATCAATTAAAAAACCGACACCGGCATAACCTATTCCTGCCAAATTACTTTGAACAGATGTTACGATCTCTGCATTTCCATGCATCTGATTAATTTTAGCAGAGTAGGGGGCTCTTATAAATTTATCTTTTAAATAAGAATACGTTCCGGAGGTACTATCCCTTCCATAGATCACAATGGATAAATCAGGACCACCAACCTGCTTCCAGTTTAAAATTTCACCGGAAAAAATTTGTTTTAATTGGTCTGTGGATAAACTATCCACTCCCAGTTTTGAATTTGTAATGATGGCAAGTGCATCTACCGAAAACATAATTGGAATGGGATTTACTCCATTTTTTTTAGCCCTTATGATCTCTACAGGCTTCATTTCCCTGGATGAATTCGCGATATCTGTTTTATTATTAATAAGGGCTTCAATACCAATGCCACTGCCTCCTCCGGTTAAATCAAACAAGGTAGAATGATGTTCGCTTTTAAAAGTTTTACAAAAATCTTTTACCATAGGAAGTTCCGTGTCAGAACCTTTTATGATGATGGTGTTTTTTCTGATAATTTCAGTGAATTCAGGATCTTGTTTTTTTTGTTCGTTTTTGCAACTACCAAGTGTAATTGAAAAAGCTAACAGGGCATACATATATTTCATAAAAGAAGCGTATTTAGCCAAAAATATCTTTGCAATCTTAAGTAGATGTGAATAAAATGTTAGATAAATAATTATTAGACAAATCCCCAAAAGCGTCGGATGAAATTACCTGTTTCAGATAGAAGGCTCTTTACAGAATACCTTTAGGAATAGTACATTTCTCTGAAAATCAAAACCCCTTACCAGATCTTAAGATCCGATAAGGGGTTAGTAAAAAAAGCGATGTATTAAGCTACAAACTTAGCTTCAGAAGTAATAGGAATACTCAGTATTTTAGAAACCAAACAGTTTTTCTCAGCATCTTTTGTAATAGCTGTAAACTCGTCGGCAGTAATGCCTTCTACAGTTCCTGTAATTGCTAAATGTACAGCAGTAATATTTAAACCTTCCATGCTAACAGCCGCATTTGTATGTAAGGATTTAGGATTTAAGCCTTTTTGAGTTAAAATCGCTCCCACAGCCATTGTAAAACAACCGGCATGCGCAGCGGCCAATAGCTCCTCAGGATTTGTTCCCTTTTCTCCTTCTTCAAAACGTGTTTTAAAGCTATAGTTAGTGTGTTCTAAAATTCCACTTTGAGTAGTTAATGATCCTTTCCCTTCTTTAAGGGTTCCTTGCCATTCGGCGTTTGCAGTTCTTTTCATGTTTTGTTGTTTAGGTATATTAATTAATGTTTCATCATATTTTCATCAACACTGATGCCAAGGCCTTTAGCAATTGCCATACCTAAGCCAATATCTGCTCTAAACCAATGGCAAAGCTGACGGTTAATAATATCCATTTTCTTTTCACCTGCAATGCCACTCATCGCGCCAACAATATTAGATACTGTATTTCTTTTTTGCTCATCATTCATCACCTTTCTGTATAAATTTCCCGGTTGGGTGTAATGATCGTTGTCACCGGCACTGTTTCTGTCGTACCAATCAGCCGTGTTGCTTTCTAAGGTCATAGCCGGTTCTTTATAAGTAGGATCAGCTACTATATCATCAAAGCTATTTGGGAAATAATTAGGAGCATCTTCTCCGTTTCCATCTACACGCATCAATCCGTCGCGTTCATAATTATTGGTCATGTAAGGACATTTATTTACGGGAATTTGTTCGTAGTTAGCACCTAAGCGGTAACGGTGTGCATCCGGATAAGAAAGTAAACGACCCTGTAACATTTTATCAGGCGAATAACTAATGCCATCCACTACATGTGCCGGAGCAAAAGCAGCCTGCTCCACTTCTGCAAAATAATTTTTCGGAATTTGATTTAATTCAAACGTTCCAACATCTATTAAAGGGAAATCTCCATGAGGCCATATTTTAGTGAGGTCAAACGGATTAAAAGGAAAAGCTTTAGCCTGCTCGTTAGTCATCACCTGGATTTTCATATTCCATTTTGGGAATTCTTTTTTATCAATTGCTTCTACTAAATCACGTTGAGCATGATCAGGGTCAATTCCCCTCATTTCATTAGCTTCATGGCCGGTAAAGTTTTTAATACCTTGCTGGGTTTTAAAATGAAATTTCACCCAAACCGATTCATTGTCCTTATTGATCATGGAAAACGTATGGCTTCCAAAACCATCTAAATGTCTGTAAGAATAAGGCGTTCCACGATCGCTCATTAAAATTAATACCTGGTGTAAG
Source organism: Bacteroidia bacterium (assembly GCA_963422675.2). Lineage (GTDB taxonomy): Bacteria > Bacteroidota > Bacteroidia > B-17B0 > Aurantibacillaceae > UBA4416. Next base: position 199,423 of record CAXVYS010000025.1, on the reverse strand, counting down.
CTCTCAGGATTGAGGCTCCAAAAATCCCACATCATAGTTGGACTTTTTAAATTTGTTTTTGGATCGCGTTTTTGGGTATGAATAAAATCACTGAATTTTTTAGGATCTTTTACAAAAAATACGGGAGTGTTATTTCCAACCAGGTCCCAGTTGCCTTCTTCCGTATAAAATTTTAAAGCAAATCCGCGGGGATCTCTTTCTGTATCAGCACTTCCTTTTTCGCCGCCCACTGTTGAGAAACGAATCAATAACTTGCAGGCATTCCCCACTTTGCCGAATAGTTTTGCTTTAGTATATTTGGTAATATCATGTGTTACTGTAAATGTTCCAAAAGCACCTGTTCCTTTAGCGTGTACAACTCTTTCAGGAATGCGCTCCCGGTTGAAGTGAGCCATTTTTTCATGCAGGATAAAATCCTGGAGTAATAAAGGACCTCTTGGCCCCACGCTCATGCTATTTTCGTTTTCGTAATAAGGAATGCCGGATGCTGTAGTTAATTTTTTCTTTGCCATGTCAGTTTTTTTAGAGATTAATAATGAAATAATAAATCGCTGAAGATGCCAAATGGCTCTTTTGATTTATGAATTAGCGGATCATGTGTATGGATCCGGATTTTATATTCTGTGGGACGTTTTTCCGTTGCTCTGTAGCAAAGAGTCGGATGTTTGGGCTGCTCAGGTGAGTGTTTTTTTGTGTTTTCCATGCTGCAACTATTATTTTGTTAAGTAAGAAGAGTACATCCACACCGTTTTTTCCTGCTCTCTTATATAATCACTCATTAATGCATTGGTTCCTTCATCATTTGCATCAGAGGCCAGTACTAAAATCTCTCTCTGAAAGGTAATGATTGTTTCCAATGAATCCAAAATTTCGGCCATAGAAAGTAGCCCGTTTGTATAATTTGTTTTTTCCTTAACACTGGATCTTTTAAGATAATCTGAGTAGGAATGCAGAGGAGTATGGCCCAGAGTAAGGATTCTTTCGGCTATTTCATCGATTTTCAGTTGAAGATTATTATAGATTTCCTCAAATTTGAGATGTAGCTCAAAAAAATTAGATCCTTTAATATTCCAGTGAAACCCTCTGGTATTAATATAAAATATCTGGTAATTGGCCAGCAGGGTATTTAATTTTTCGGCAACCTGTGCACTTTGCTCAATATTGAGCCCGATCGTATTATTTTTTTTACTCATGATCTGTGGTTTTAGTGGTTTGTAGCGATATAGCACTGATTCGTGATGAGTCAAAGGTCAATAAAATAGTTTCATCAATCAAACTGATATTATTTATATTTGTATAGATAATATCTATAGTATGAATTTTCAACAATTAGAATACATCATTGCCGTTGATAAGCTTAAGAATTTTGTAAAGGCTTCCGAATCGTGCTTTGTAACCCAGGCAACACTAAGCATGATGATTAAAAAACTGGAAGAAGAACTGGACGTAAAGATTTTCGACAGAAGCAAACAACCGGTTAAAACTACTGACATAGGGCAGCAGATCATTACGCAGGCCCGGAAAATAATTTCAGAGTCTAAAAAATTAAAGGAACTTATTCAGGATGAAAAAGGCATTTTGAGCGGAGAATTAAAGATCGGTATCATTCCAACCCTGGCTCCTTACTTATTACCCTTGTTTTTAAAGCAATTTATGCAGGCTTTTCCTTTAGTGAAATTAAGAATCAATGAATATACAACGGATAGTATCATTCAAAAATTAAAAACCGGCGATCTGGATGCCGGTATACTGGCAACACCACTCCATGATCCCTCTATGATAGAACAGGTTTTATTTTATGAAAAATATTTTCTGTATGTAAATAATAAGGAGAAAGGTTTTGATAAACAATTTGTGTTACCTAAAGATATTGATGTTAACCGCCTTTGGTTGCTGGAAGAAGGGCATTGTATGCGATCCCAGATCTTAAATTTTTGCGCCCTTAAAAAGGAAAGGGAAACTGAAGAATTTTTTCATTACAATGCAGGAAGCATAGAAACCTTGAAAAATATGGTGGATTCTAATTTTGGGATGACCATTATTCCGGAACTTGCTACTTATAATTTAAGTAACGTACAAAAGAAAAAATTACGATCTTTTAAAATGCCTGTACCTGTAAGGGAAATAAGTATTATTACGCACCGTGAATTTTTGAAGGCCAAATTAATTCAGTGCTTAAAGGATACCATTAATTCGATAATTCCTGAACACATGAAGCAATATAAACAATCAACTATTTTAGAAATATGATCGGGGTAGCAGATCATAAAAAAGGCTGTTTATACGATAAACAGCCTTCTTACTATATTTTTTTGTAATTACTTATTTTCTTTTACAATAAACCACCATAAAGCTACATAAACAGCTTCCGGTTTTGCATCTTTGATGTCATGCAACACATCACTCATTTTTGCAATGGTGCTGTTACTTGAATTACGGATATCATCTCCATCCACTTTTAATACGCTCGAATTACTGGAATTGCGGATTGTTTTTCCATCGCTATCCACATGTCCAATAGAACTATTACTGGAGTTCCGGATTGTTTTGCCATCACTGTCAATACTTCCAACAGAAGAGTTACTCGAATTTCTTAAGGTTTTTCCATCGCTATCCATTTTAAACTGTGCGGATGCAATAGTCGAAATGCAGGTAAATGCTAAAACGGCTAAGGTTGATTTAAAAGATGTTTTCATAGAGGTTTGATTTAAGTTTACTTAAAATTAGTACAATTTTTGTAAATTCAATATTAAAGTTTCGTAGCCTTTAGCTCAAACTCTGTACCTGTAACATTGGTAATAAAACTGATGTAAGTTCTTTTATCCATAAAATAGAGGTTAATGGTTTGCCCTTTTTCAGAGGTAAACAGCAACTTTTTCTCCAGATCTTTTTTTCCTAAAAACACATAATTAAATGTTTTTCTTCCGGAGAGCAGGTCTGTTTTTTTAAGAATATAAAACTGGTTATTCAAAGAATCTAATCCCGTTTTTACAACAACAGGATTTGTGGGCTTAATATATTTGAATTTATCATAGTCTCCGGCATTATTTAAATACAATTTCCCGTAAGGATCTCCTTTGGCAAAGCTAATGAAATTTAAAAGCGGTTTGGTAGACGCATAAAAGGTAGAAGGTTTAATGATATAATCCGATTCTTTTGGAACTACCGTAAAGCGCCAGGAGCTATAGTACGCCATAATATTAGGAAATGCCTGTTCGTAGAGATCTGCCCAAACAGTATAACTACTATCTTTTTGTTTGGCGAATTCCCTGATTTTTAAATGAAAAGAAGTGAACGTACTTCCCGTTTTTTTAGGAGGGGGTAACGGAAATGGTTTTTCTATTCTGGTGGTTACTTCGCCTGAACTATCCGTTTGTATTAAAAATAATTGATGTACTACAGATAAGTTGGAAAAATTAGAGCTTTGACGATTAAAATCGATCATCGCAGTGGGGTATATGCTCCCGATAATGTCCAATCCTTTAGTTACCGTATCGTAAATAGCTTTTGAATACAAATAATGCCTGTTATCGCCTTTGGCATTAAGCTTTAATCCTTTAACGATGTCTCCGGTTCCTGCATTCAGTCGTAAAATCCATTGTCCTTTTTTTAAACCGTCGTCTACATGCGCATAAATAATTACATATTGGTTGTTGGCATAAATCACCGAAGCTCTGTGAATGTTTTTTCGTTCAAAAGCATATTGCCATTTAAAATCATATTCAAAAGGCTTGTCCATGGCTTTAACCGTATACTTTGATAAATAGAACTGTTTATTTAAGGAATCGGCAGAGGTTCTTATGAGATAGAGATCCTGGTGATGTATATACTTCTCATCATCAAATGCCGCTAGTGAATTTACATGATTGGCATCAAAATTTTCAACAGCACAAACTTTCTGAAGAGCGTTGTTTAATCTTAAAAGTGTTACCTGGTTTTTTTGATCGGCTAACTGAAAATAGAAATTTAAAACATCATGTAGCGTATCCGAGCTTATTTCCAGGTAATCTGCCGGAAGGTGCTTTCCAAGGGCAAATTCTGTACTATCTTTTAATTGTAAATCGGTAGAATAGGAAATACATTTAAAGAACAGAATATCCTTTTTTTGCTCGTAACCAAACGTATAAATAGTATGCCGGTAATAACAGGAATTAGCGGATATTAAATTCCGTTTAACATTTTGACAGAATAACTGTACAGAAACAACCAAAAACACCAGAAATATGCCAATTCTATTACCCATTATACACAAATATAGCCATTAATAAAACAATGGAAAAATGGCTTGGAAAACACTTTTTTTAATACTATTCTTGTGTTGCTAAATTAAACACATGAACTCAACTAAACTCTTCATTTTACCAATTACAGCGTCACTTTTATTCGGTGCCTGTAAATCAAATCAATCTGAAACTAATGGCGACACTGCCGTTGTAAAAAAAGATTCCACCATGTCTGATACTTCTAAAACATTCGAGTACATCAGCGAGCAATTTGCTGATCTGAGAATTTTACGTTACGAAATTCCAGGATTTGATGAACTGACTCTTCAACAAAAAGAGTTGTTATATTATTTGTCGGAAGCAGCCCTGTGTGGGCGGGATATCGCGTGGGACCAAAATTATAAATACAATTTAACCATTCGTAAAACCTTGGATGCGATTGTTGAAAATTATAAAGGAGATGTAAATTCTGAGGATTATAAAAAATTCATCGTATACGCTAAACGCGTTTGGTTTAGCCGTGGGATTCACCATCACTATAGCAGCGATAAGATTCTGCCTGAATTCTCACAGACTTATTTTGCCGAATTGATCAAAGGAGTGGATGTTTCCTTATTACCTGTAAAACAAGGTGAAACAAAAGAAGCTTTTGTAACACGCATGACTCCACTTTTATTCGATCCTAAAATTGCTTCTAAAAAAGTGAGCCTGGATGCAGGCAAAGACCTGATCACAAATTCCGCTGTAAATTTTTACGAAGGAGTTAACCAGAAAGAAGCGATTGAATTTTATGAAAAACTGACTGATAAAAACGACAAAACACCTGTGATGATTGGCTTGAACAGCAAGCTAATTAAGGAAAATGGCGTAATTGTAGAAAAAACATGGAAAGTAGGCGGTATGTATACACAAGCCATCGAGAAAATTGTGTTTTGGTTAGAAAAAGCAGTTACTGTAGCGGAGAATCCAGAACAAAAAATGGCTTTGGAAAAATTAGTGCTGTTTTATAAATCAGGCTCTTTAAAAGATTTTGACGAGTATAATATTGCATGGGTAAAAGATGCCAATAGCGCTATTGACGTGGTGAACGGATTTATTGAAGTTTACGAAGACCCTTTAGGAAAAAAAGGATCGTTTGAATCGGTTGTTTCTGTGAAAGATTTCGAGGCCTCTAAACGTATTGCTACTATTGGTGCAAACGCGCAATGGTTCGAAGATCATTCTACGTTATTTCCTGAACATAAAAAGAAAAACGTAAAAGGAATTTCTGCTAAAGTAATTAATGCCGTTATGGAAAGCGGTGATGCTGCTCCAAGTACACCTATCGGAATTAATTTACCGAACAACGAATGGATCAGGGAAACACATGGTTCTAAATCGGTGAACTTAGGTAACATCGTGGAGGCATACGATAAAGCAGCAGGTGGAAGTGTGGTAAACGAATTTTATTACAATGATGCCATTAAAAAACATGTATTGGAATATGCCGGTTTAGCCGATAAATTACATACAGATATGCATGAAGTAATTGGTCACGCCAGCGGTCAGATAGAGCCGGGTGTAGGTCAGCCACATGAAACACTCAAAAATTATGCATCTGCTTTGGAAGAAGGAAGAGCTGATTTAGTAGCCTTATATTATTTAATGGATCAAAAGCTGGTAGATTTAGGTGTAATGCCTTCATTGGATTATGGTAAAGCGGCTTATGATGAATACATCACTAAAGGCTTAATGGTTCAGTTAAGCCGTCTTAAATTAGGCGATAATATTGAAGAAGCACACATGCGTAACCGCCAAATGATTGCTGCCTGGGTATTTGAAAAGGGTAAGGCGGATAACGTTATAGAGAAAAAGGTGGAAAATGGAAAAACCTATTTTGTGGTAAATGATTATTTAAAGCTGCGTGTTTTATTTGGTGATTTGTTGAGAGAAATTCAACGCATTAAATCAAAAGGAGATTATAAGGCCGGTAAAAACCTGATTGAAAACTACGGTGTAAAAGTGGACCTTGCTTTACATAAAGAAGTATTGGAACGATATAAAAAGTTGTCTATGGCGCCTTACCAGGGCTTTATTCAGCCTAAATTAATTCCTGTAATGGAAAACGGTAAAATGACAGATGTAAAAGTAGAATACCCAACCAACTTTATGAATCAAATGTTGGAGTATAGCAAAAATTACAGCTATTTACCTGCAGAAAATTAAGAGATAGCTAACTCATATCCCCCTTTTGGGGAGAAGATGAAGGGCTGAACATGCACATAAAAAAAGATATCCCCCTCTTTGGAGGGGGCAGGGGGAGGATAAGTTTATCCTCCCTTTTTGTTTTGCATTTCGATAGCTATCGGGATTGATGTCTGCCAAACTGTTTGCTTAGCCTTTGTTAGCACCAGTTTTTATTCGAAATTAAGTCCTGTTTCTTTGTCAAACTGTTTTTTTTCTTCTTCCGAAAATCTATTTCTTAAAAGTCGTATTGTGAAGCCACCAATTAATCTGTTCCCAATTTGATATTTCCAGTCGGTAATCTTTTCTTTATCAATTTTCAAACTGTCCCCCATATAAAGTCCAGAAAGTTTGTCTGGTTCATTAGCCAGTATTCCATAATAGTTCCCCTCTTTAAAATATATTGATCCTACCCAAATATGTTCACTTCCTTCAACTGTCTCAAATCGTTGTTTTAAAGCGAACGCTGAAAACTTCTCGTTTTGACTTTTAAGTGCGCTATCAAAGCGATTGAGAGAGGTTTTAGCAGATTGAATGGTCGCTGTCATTTCTTTGTCGTCGTCTTCAACTCTAAACATGTCAGGTTGATTTTCTCTTTCAATTTTAGTTGATTCAGGATTATGGCAACTAACCATGGATAAGAACAAAATTGTTAGAATAAAAGTCTTCATATAAAATTGGTGCTAACGTTTTTCGGACTTACCCAGTGCGCTTTATGAAGCACTGCCTACCGAAATTTTTAAATAAAGATACAATGTTGCTAGGCATTTGCAAAGTAAAAATAATAAATTTTCAAACTGCTTTTGCAAATGCTTTGTTGTCTGAAAGGCTGGAGTGAACTGTGCATTATATGAAGGACATTACATTTAGTTTACCCTTAGATACTTTCTCGCAACGTCTTCTGCAGTTTTCCTTGAAATGTCACCATCAATAAATGAAGCTTCATAATTGTTGGAAGAGTCAATTTCAATTTCGGGGTTTTCTATATCAGATACTTCCCACCACCAAGAATCTTCATCCATCCATTCTGCTCTTAACAATAGTCCAGCCCATTTTGCGGTACAATCGTCTTTTAAGTCGCCTGCCCAAATTATGGGTTCGCTTGTAAGCTTTTGTCTGTTTACGATGCTTACGATTTTAAAGTCTTTTTCTTTAATTTCCCACTCACGTATTTTGTCAAAGTCATTTGAAGAAATAAGAATGTCAAAATGTTTTTTTTCATTCTTAGCTGTCACGTCGATTATTTTGAAAATATAATTATCAAAGCCATTTTTGAATACAATGTTGTCGCTGGTTAAAATAATTCCCTTGTCAATAATTACTCCAGATAAAACAAGCCCTCTGTCTGTAATTTTGTGGATATCTATGATTTTGAAAGTCGGCATTGTTTTTATAATTCTTGTCTAGTGGCTTTCATATAGCGTTTTAGCGGTTTACCTCGGTCGTTTTGGTAGGAGAAACTACTGTTAGGTGCTGCTATTTTAATTCAACTTGGTTTGGTATGTGTGTATATTTCTCGTTACAATAAAAGCAACGTAATGAGGATCTTGAGATTATGTAGCCCAATGCTGTACTAATTAAATCATTAATGCTGTCATTGTTGCTTGCTAGTCTACCAAAGTTTGGCCACCATATTGCTCGGCTATATATTACACCTATACTGTCTAATGAATATTTTAAACCACCACCATCAACAGGCGCGTGGTTGTCGCTACTATACATTTTGATAATATGGTATTGTTCTTTGTATTTAAAATGTTCCGTTGCAATGAGTTCGTCAATTGAATCAATATAGTTTACTTCTTCATATTTTATAGTATCTTCTGTCATATGGTTTTGAAAGCATGATAAATAGTAAAATTTTGTTTTTTCTACTATTTTCTTTTCGTCTTTGCAACTTATGGAAAATAGAATTAGGAATATTAGTATTATTTTTTTCATATACTATACTGTGTGATTAAATAATTTTTTTACGCACCAACTTAGTTCGTCTTGGTCACAATAATATTTTTCTATTTGTCCATACGTTTTATAGTTTGAAATATTAAAACCTTCTTCAATGTCATTGTACCAAATTATTTTTGTCCCACAAATAGCTACAGCCCAAAAGCCACCTCCTTCTTCACCATATTCTTTTTCTGACCATTTAGTTGGGTCAATTCTTATTAGTCACCAAAAATTCTGTAATTCACCACTTAGGTCAGATTCGGTCTTTTGGATTTGATCGTAAAGTTGGGATAATGATATAGGTTTCCAGTCACTCATTGGTCGGTTTATATAGTTGTACCTAACGTTTTGCAGCTTTGCCTAGTATGGCTTTGAAACCGCTTCTAACCGAAAGGTTTTAACAAAGCTAAATGTTTATTGGACATTTGCAAAGTGAAAATAATTGTATTTCCCACTGGGACTTTATTTGCAAATGCCGAAGCCGAATGCCTAAATTGAATTTAGGTGCTGTTGTAGGCAGTTTTTTTCTAAATGTATTGCTTAACTTTCGCTTCTATTTCCTCAATTAGTTCGCTGTCCATAAATTTATATTCGTCAGGAATGTCAAGTACAATAATTTGCTTTTCTGATATTTCATTTGGAAACTTTTCAAACATTCGTTGTCTATGCTTTTTTTCCATTACAAATATAAGGTCTGCCCAAAGAATATTTTTTGCATTTAGTTTAATTCTAGCTGAGGGTTCAGTTCCTGCAGATTTTACGTTTAGGTCGGTATAGTCCTTATAAATTGCTTCTGCGGTTGGACTTCGCCATTGGTTTCTACTACAAACAAAAAGTATGTTCATAGGTCTAAATTTTTATTTTGTTTACGTTGTTTAGGAACAAAGACTTTTATATGTAGTTTTTTCGCCCACTTGCTAAAAAGTGAATTTGGGTCTTTTGCCTGCTCTTCAATGCCTTTCTTTGAAAGATGCTTGATGTCTTTATGTGTTACATGATAACTTCTCGACATATTGTGGGTTTTCTAAAATTGCCTATGACGTTTTCGCGGATCGCTCCGACCGCATTGGAACCGTTGTTTACTAAAATGTTTAAATAAAGATACTATGTTTCTATGCATTTTCAAAGCATAAATAATTGTCTTTCGGGGAGTGGTCTTGTTTGAAAATGCTTATACTTCTTCCCGCATTAGGTGAAGGTGCTGTTAGTAGTTGCCAGCCACACACAGTTTAATCAATTGGGTTATCCATAAATGTTATATATTCTATAATGTCTTGTACTTCTTTTTCGCTAAGAATGCCCTTAAAGTCATGTTCGTAGTCAACTTTAGATTTTTCTTTTATCATATTCGCATAACCGTTGTCAGTTTTTCTTAACGAGTAGCTGTCTTGAATGAACTTTTTTAAATACGCTTCTGTTGGCTTTGGTAACCTGTCTAAAACGTCACGTAGATTTTTTCCTGTTTCAGGATTTATGTCCATTGGAGCATGACATACTGCACAATTTGTTTTGAAAAGCCTTCTGCCATTTTCACCATTAGTTGTCGGTGTAGTTCTATTTGTGTCGGGAAATGTTTGCTCTATTACTCCGCAGGTCGGCGCTTCATTATTGTCGGTTGTCACCCCCGAACGTGGTCCACAAGCAACAAGTGCCGCAGCGAGAATAAAAAGAACAATAAATATTTTAAATCCCAGAGTCAATTGTCTGTTTGAGTTTATTTTTCGGCTGGTTACTACTAACGTTTTGGAGCTAAATTTCAGTTTAGGTTTTGAAACACTGTCTGCCGAAATGCTTTTAACAATGATACTATGTTTATTAGACATTTGCAAAACGGAAATAATTATCTTTCCCCAAGCGGCAGCCTTTGAAAATGCTTTGATGTCTGCAAGGCTGGTGCAAACCATGTGTTACCAGCTTTTAATGCACACATAGTTTATATCGATTAATTAAAACTGATTCCAGATTTCAGGATTTGTCAACATGTTGGCTAAAATATTTGACATTACATCGGAGCCAAATGATTTAATTTTGTTGATAATCGATGAGCGCTTTTCTTCACTATTTTTTTTACTATCGGCAATAATTTCTTGAATTTCTTTTAATTGCTTTCCGTTTAATTCATTTTGAAATGCTTGAATAACTAAATTGAAATTAATTTTAATATCCTGAGTTTGATTCTGTGTTAGATTAATAAGGATTTTCTCATTTTCTTTTTCTTTTTTGGGCTGAGGAAGTCCAAATAAATTTAATTCGTCTATGTAGTTTTTAGTTAAAGAATATGCTTTTTCTCTACACGCAACAATATTATTTTCACCACTAGCAGACCAATGTTGACCGTCTCTAACTCCACCATAGGAAACACCTACACTGTACTTTATATTTTTTATTTGTTCTTCTTGTGGACTATTACTTCCATAAATTCTATTAAGAATGTTTATTGCGCTTCCTTTCCATACGTCTAGGTCAGTCACATTATTTATTTCTTGTGTCAGTAGTTTATTTAATCCTTCAATGTATTTGTCTACCATATAGTTTGTTTGTTGTTTGTCAAAATTGCCACTAACTACTTGCCCACTACCACTTATCCATTTATTGCAAGCGTATAAATAAATATAGCACTATTTCCCTAACATATCTCTGAAATGCTCTTTCCCTAATGGAAGGGTTTTTAAATTGGAGATCAGCAAAAAGGCTCTTTCAGCCCTTAATTGCGCGCTTTTAATAGCATCTACATAATTTAAAATGTAGCGTTTTTTCCCCGGACTGAGTAAATCAAAGCGCCGTTTACCTTCAGGGTCCTGGCTAAAGAGCTCCGCCAGTTCTTCCGGCATAACAATTCCATATTCACTGGTATCTTCGGTTAGCGTAACGCTTACAAGATCGCCTTTCCGAACACCAAGTTCCTTCATGCGTTTACTGTTAATGCTGATGTAGGCTTTACCTTCTCCCAAGGCCATTAAGCCACACTGAAATTTAATGGCTTTATTAACTTCACAAAACAGTCTTGTTTTTCCAAAGCCTCCCACTTTTTTAACCACACTTTCCGGTATTTCCAGGTAAAATGTATTTAAATAGCTTAATTTATCAATATGTGTTTTAAGTGAAACAGGTTTCATGTGTCATCTTTCAAAATTATCCCAATAGCACACACCAGGCCTCTTTTACCTGATTTAACTCAAGCAAACTTTTAGCAAAAGCATGTTTTTCGGTTTCATTAGAAAATGGTTTTAAATGATTTTTAGAGTAGTCTAAAATTTCTTCAGGGGTTGGAAGGATCTCCAGGTTACCTAACTGTCCTAAATTATTGCCTGTTAATACAGAGCTGTTTCTGATAGTGGCAGGAATGGTATCAACACCCACTCCCAGAGTAGTAATCGGTTTTTCAATTTCAAATAACGCTTCGCCATTTGCTCTGCAATACCAGTTACCACCCATTCTTGCCACAAGGTCAATTTTTTGCTGGTCAATTTTTTTATTGGTGTCCAATACCGATTCGTCAATATGTATTTTTACGATCTCGCAAAAAACCAAATTACAATTTCCAATTTCTTTTACTTCAAATACTTTGCACTCCAGTTGCACAGGACTTTCCTTTACCCTCATAGGCTTTACAAGATCAGAAGCAATGGGTGTAAATCCGGCTTTTGTAAATTCGCTGATCCCTTTTTCATAAGGGCTGCTCGCCAGGCTCATTTGATGCACCATGTCATAATTCACCATATTGATCACACATTCAGGAACTTCTTTTACATTCAAATGAGTGTCTTTTGCCTTACCACTTCTGCCACTCAAATTAGGGGAGAAAATAGCAATAGGAGGTTTCGCTGAAAACACATTAAAAAAACTAAAGGGCGCTAGGTTATGATTTCCGTCTTTATCAATTGTGCTTGCAAAGCAGATAGGGCGTGGGCCAACAGCCCCCAGTAAATATTGGTGAAGATCAGGAGTTGCTATTTCGCTTGGAGTAATACTTAACATGTTTGTTGTAATGTTTTGTGTGATTTATATATTGAGTTTAATTGTTCATCGTACCTTGTCCATTGTCTATTGTACCTTGTCTGCTGTTCATTGTGTTTTATTAAGTATATATTTCTAACAATGGACATTGGACAGCTTACAATGGACAAATGTTCTAACTATTCCGGATCTTATTAATAACATAGGGATGTCCGAAAATTTCGCTACAGGTTACCGCTGCACTTACCGTAACACCCATTACACCATGTAAATTAAGGCTTTGCCCGGTTAAGTATAGGTTACTGATTTTAGTACGGGGTGTAATAAACGATTTTAATGGCTCTTTGTAATCTTTAATTACCCCGTATAGGGTTCCATCTTTCGAACCAATATAATCCCTGTAAGTAATAGGAGTAGCACAGGTGTATGATTGTATGGTGGAACGAACACCGGGAAGACGTTCTTCTAAAACATCGAGTATTTTTTCAGCTTTTTCGAATTTGAATAATTCATAATCATCACCTCTGTAAGCCACCTGGTTCGGAATAATATTTTTAGTATCTATCCATTTTGCACATTCTTCATAGCGCATGTAAGCCATCGCTGTAAAGTTTTCTGTATACTCCGGATGTCTTGAGGTGGTTGTGCCAAATAACCCAATGGTTTCAGGCCAGGTGAGTTCTGTATATTTTGGTCCCGACCATATATCAGGCTGGGTACAATGGTAAATATTATAATTGAGGTGTGGCATACTCTGTGGTTTGGTAACCACGTTAATTAAAAAAGAAGACACGGTGTTTTCCAATGCATTGATACGATGCCTGTAAGCCGGCCTCAGTTGCGGACCTTCCACCATTTCTAAAGTTTTAGAAAGATCGATCCCCGAAATAAATAATTTGCCTTCAATAAATTCTCCGTTGCTTAATTCTACTGCTTCAATTTCATTGCCTTTAAAATGAAAGCGAATAGCTTCACTATAATTAAATACCTCACCGCCCATTTGTTTAATGTTGTTCGTCATAATTTTAGCAATTTGCGAACTCCCATCTACACAACGGTAAGAACTTTCTATATACGAATTTACTACCAGGGCATGTACGTAAAATGGCGTTCTGCCTTCCATTCCCGCATATAGCATATTACTCCCACTTATAACCTGCTGTAATTTATGGTCAGAAAAAATGGAATTAATAACCGTTTTCGAATCTATTTCCAGAAACCAGGCACTTGTGAGGTCTTTCTTTTCGTCAGATAAATTAAAGAGTGGAAAAGCGGCACATACTTCTTTTATTTTCGAAATATAGGTTTTAAGAGCTTCTCTTTCTTTAGGAAATATCTCCGCCAGTCGTTCCACAAAATTATCGTATCCCTGGGCATGAGGATAAAGCCTGTCATCATCTTTAAATGAAATAATATCATAACCGTTCTCATCCAGTTTTTGCAGCTTAAGGTCCTTCATTAACCCAAAATACCTAAAGTATTGGTTAAGGTTTTGTCCTTCGGCTAAGCCACCAATGTAGTGGACTCCCGTATCAAAAATAGCTTTATCCCTGCTGTAAATTTGTAATGAACCACCTACCTGCCTGTTTTTTTCAAGCACGCACACTTTCATCCCTTCTTTGGCAAGAATAAATGCGGAACACAAACTTCCAAGTCCGCTTCCTATAACTACTGCATCGTATTTGCTCATGGTTTAATGATGTAAGTATAATAATTATTTAGCAAATTTTTATCAAAATTCGTTGACTGGGCGCGTAAATTTGAGTAATTAGGATAGAGAAGTTAAAATTTAAGAGGATGTATTGAAATACTATAAAACGTGAAGCGCTATGGCATGATTAAATGGATTAGTCACAGCACGTTATACTTAGTTCTTTAGTGTCAAAGAAAAGAAGAATAAAAAACGGAAGGCCTTGGATTGCATTGATCACCAACACTATCAGGCAAATCAGCTAATTTGTGTATTACTCTAATGCATAACTAAAACCAAATAAAATTTATTGATTTGAACAGTTATTGTTATATTTAGATTTATTTAATTAAATGTTGAGAAAGCTTTACGGTTACTATACTTTATTGTTTTTTTTATTCAGCTTTGTTTGTTTTGCGCAGACGTATACCATTACTGGCAAAATTTTCGATTCCGAGTCAAAAGAACCCTTGCCCTTTGTCCCGGTTATTATTAAAGGAACAACCGTTGGTGCTACAACCGATTTTGACGGTAACTACTCTATCACTACCGAAATTAAGGGCGATTCTTTAGTAGCATCCTACGTAGGCTATAAAAAAACTACCCGCCCCATTAAACGGGGCGAAAACCAAACGATTAATTTACCAATGATTTTGGAAGGGATTAATTTATTGGAAGTAGTTGTAAAAGCGGGAGATAATCCTGCCCACCGGATCATCAGGAATGTCATTGCCAACAAAAAAATCAATAACAGGAGAAAGCTTGGTGCCTACCAATATGAAACCTATAATAAAGTAGAGTTCGATTTAAACCGGATCCCGAAGGAGATGCGCGAACGAAAAATATTTAAACCGATCCAGTTTGTGTTTGATAATGTAGATAGTATCAACTCCGGAGAAAAACCATCTCTTCCTATATTTATTACCGAATCCTTATCCGATTTTTATTTTAAAAGCAATCCCGATCAAAAGAAAGAAGTGATCAAGGCCAGTAAAGTAACGGGAATTGAGAATACCAGTATTACTTCCGTGATGGGAGATATGTACCAGAATATCAATATTTACGATAATGATATTTTAGTATTTGGTAAAGACTTTGTAAGTCCCATTTCCGATAACGGTTTTTTCTATTATAAATATTATTTAGAAGATAGTTTATTTATTGGCAATACACGGTGTTACCACATCAGGTTCAAATCAAAACGCCCTCAGGAGCTGTGTTTTAGCGGTAATATCTGGATCTCCGATACTACCTGGGCTGTTAAACGCTTAGAGATGAGTATTCCTAAAGGGGCTAATATTAATTTTATTAATGCCGCCAATGTAGTGCAGGAATTTAACCGTATTGATAGTACATGGATGTTGAGTAAAGATCGTTTGGTGATTGATTTCTCGATGAACCAGCGCCAGGTGGGGGTTTATGGACGCAAAACCACTTCGTATACCGACTTTGTGATTAATCAACCAAAAGATTCAAAGTTTTATGAATTTGGCGACAAAATTATTGTGGAAGATTCCGCCTCAAAAATGTCTGATGCATTTTGGGATCTTAACCGCCATGATAGCCTTTCGATAAGGGAAAAAAAAATCTATCATATGATAGATACCATTAAGACATTGCCCGTATATAAAACATGGGTAGATATTTTTACCATTTTTGTATCAGGTTATAAAGTGGTAAATAATTTTGAGATCGGACCTTATTTTAATTTAGTGAGTTATAATAGGGTGGAGGGTGAACGTGTGCGTTTTGGAGGAAGAACAAGTAGTAAGTTTAGCCGCTGGTACGAGCTGCAGGGCTATGTAGCCTATGGGTTTAAAGATGAGAAATTCAAATACAGCATCGGTTTCAAAACCTTTATAAGTAAAAAACCTCACCGGCAATTGGTAGGAATGACTTACAAAAGCGATTATGAAATTTTAGGGCAAAGCCAGAATGGATTTTCGCAGGATAATATTTTCGCCTCCTTATTTCGTACCAGTCCGTTAACCAACTTAACGCGCGTAGATCAGGCATATGCCTGGTATGAAAGAGAATGGGTGGCAGGCTTATCTTCAAAAATAACACTTATAGGAAGAACCATTACACCATTAATGGCAAACAGCTATAAGTTTTACGGGAAAGACGGAAGCGTACAAACCAAAGAAAGTATCCGTAATACAGAAGTAAGATTAAATGTTCGTTTTGCACATAAAGAGAAATTTATCAGCGGTGATTTTTCCAGGATCAGTCTCGGTACAAAATGGCCCGTATTACAGGTAAATTATTCTAAATCCTTACAAAATGCCTTTCGTGGAGAATATGATTACCAGAAAGTGGTGTTAAATATCAGTGACCGGGTAAGGTTAATCTCTCTTTTAGGATATACGGATTATACGGCAGAGGTGGGGAAAATTTTTGGTGCAGTGCCTTATCCCTTAATGGAATTACACGGTGGTAACGAAACCTATATTTATGATTACATGGCTTATAACATGATGAAGTATTATGAATTTGCCAGTGATAAGTATGCTTCTGTTGGTGTATTCCATCATTTTGAAGGCTTACTGTTTAATAAGATCCCTTTAGTACGAAAATTAAAATGGCGGGAAGTGGTTACCTGTAAAGCCTTATGGGGAAGTGTAAACGATAAAAATAGAAATACCCTTATTTTTCCAACGACCTTAAGGGCTTTAGGAAGCGAGCCTTATGTTGAAATGAGCGCCGGTATCGAAAATATTTTTAAAGTCTTCAGGATAGATGCCCTGTGGCGTACAACCTACCAACGGTCCAAAGCCATTGATAATTTCGGGGTTAAATTCGGTTTCCAGTTAACTTTCTAAAATTAGTAGAGGCCTTCACAAATTTTATCATTTCCATTGAAATTTCTTTGCCTATATTTGATTGATAATAGCTAATGACATGATTCTTCGTTCAGAAAATTTAGTAAAGAAATATAAGAGCAGGGTAGTTGCCAATAATGTAAGTGTGCAGGTTCAGCAGGGAGAAATTGTTGGATTACTTGGACCAAATGGTGCCGGTAAAACAACTTCTTTTTATATGATTGTAGGGATGGTAAAACCCAATTCGGGTAAAATATTTCTGGATGATAAAGATATTACCAGTGAGCCGATGTACAGGCGCGCGCAGCTGGGTGTAGGGTATTTACCGCAGGAAGCTTCTGTATTTCGTAAATTAAGTATTGAAGACAATTTAAGAGCGGTTTTGGAAATGACCAAGCTCACCAAAGCAGAACAAGCACATAAAGTAGAAAGCTTACTGGATGAATTCGCTTTACACCACGTCCGTAAAAATTTAGGAGATCAGCTATCAGGGGGAGAAAGAAGACGTACCGAAATAGCACGGGCATTAGCAACCGACCCAAAATTTATTTTATTGGATGAACCTTTTGCAGGGGTTGATCCCATTGCCGTAGAAGATATTCAAAGCGTGGTGCGTAAGCTAAAAGATAAAAATATTGGTATCCTAATTACCGATCATAACGTACACGAAACGCTTAATATTACAGACAGAACCTATTTGCTGTATGCCGGAGAAGTAATAAAATCGGGTAGTGCAGAGGATCTGGCAAACGATGAAATGGTAAGGAAAGTTTACCTTGGTAATAATTTTGAGCTCAGAAAATAATTTCTTTTTTTATAGATTAACCTTAAATTCTACAGAGCTTTCCAGGGCTTTATAGTTTGTAAAGTCAGCATTATTAGAATAAATCTGGCGGGGTGAATTATTGTACAGAATGATCACATAATACTGGTCCCTGTTGTCAAGCCACTTAACATTCATCGAAAAACTTCCATCACTTGCTGTGCTGGCCCTTCCAATCTCCTTTGTATCCTTAAATATGCCGGTCTTTGCAATTAGTGAACCTTTTTTCTTATAGAGAACAACGGCGCAGTTTTCAGCCGGCTCCGAAGTAGAACTATTGATAACCTTGCCGCTAAACGTTAACGGAGAGAATATTTTTTTCTTGCAGCCTGTGATGCTTATCGCAAATGCCAGAATGAGGATACAAATGTACCTGCTATAGAAAAGTTTCATAGTGTAATTTAATTAGTTTTTATTTTTGCCAAACGGGCTTTTACTTTTACAGTAGTAATTTTTATAAGAGGAATTAATATGGGACGTTTATCCGTTCTTTCAAACTGTGGATAGAACACCACATCGTAACCCGGATTAGCCTGCATCAAATTATAAAGCGCATAATTCACTGTTTTTTCGCGTGGGATCAATACCCCAACTACCGGAATACTCGCTAAAGAAAAGCCTGCAGGCATACTGTTTTCTACTTCACCTTCTTTTTTATTGAAAAGTCTTTTCCAGTCTATACCCAATACTTTAACCGTTTTGGCTTCCCCTATAACCTGGTCGGAAAATGTAAAATCCTTGCTCGTAAAATCAACCCTCGAATTTGGTTCTCTCATGCTCTGGTGTATGTTAACGCAGGATGCTAATACAAGGGCGCATAACAGGATCAATAACTTATGGCTGTTTAATTTCATATTTTTTTATCAAATATATATAATATTTGGTTACTGAAAATGGATTTGATGTTAGTTAACTTTTCTCTATTTTTTAGACTAATCTAAAAATTTGTTTTTGTTAGTATAATTATTATATTTGGCCCGTGGAAACTGCTTATACGTCACATACAGAAGAAAATTATATCAAGGCCATCTTTAAGTTACAGAATTTAACTAAGGAAACGGCTGTATCTACCAATGATATTGCAGAACGGCTATCTACACAGCCTGCTACTGTCACCGATATGATCAAGAGGTTGGCTGAGAAAAAAATAGTGACCTACAAAAAATACTATGGCGTACTTCTAACCTCAAAAGGGGAGAAAATAGCCCTGGATATTATTCGTAAACACCGTTTGTGGGAAGTATTTTTAGTCAATAAATTAAAGTTTAAGTGGGACGAAGTACATGATATCGCTGAACAACTGGAGCATATCAATAGTGTGGAGCTCATCTCAAAGCTCGACGATTTTTTGGGAAACCCCAAAGTAGATCCTCATGGAGACGTGATTCCTGATAAACATGGAAAAATGAAGCAGGTGAATTCGGTTCCTTTAAGCAGCATTACCAAAAAACAAAGTTGTGTGTTTTGTGGAGTAGCTAACCACGAAGCCCGTTTTTTACAATACCTCGATACGTTAAACCTGAACCTGGGGAATACCATACAGGTACAGTCGATTAATAGTTTTGATTCATCTTATAAAGTGAAAATAAATAATAAGCATTCCGAATTTTTCAGTGCTCAGATAGCGTCTTATATTTTAGTAGAAACAGGCAATGGGAAATAAATCTCACAAATCGTTAGGAGAAGTAAATGGCTCTGTAAATACGGCATCAAAAGGTGGATTCCGTAAGTTGTTTGCATTTTTTGGCCCGGCTTATATGATCAGCGTTGGTTATATGGATCCGGGAAACTGGGCTACTGACATTGAA
The DNA here is from genome assembly GCA_963422675.2 of Bacteroidia bacterium. Taxonomy (GTDB): domain Bacteria; phylum Bacteroidota; class Bacteroidia; order B-17B0; family Aurantibacillaceae; genus UBA4416. Next base: position 179,930 of record CAXVYS010000025.1, on the reverse strand, counting down.
GGCGGAAGTAAATTCGGATACAGCCTCATCTGGGTTTTGGTAATGAGTAATTTAATCGCCCTGTTGTTGCAAAGCCACTGTGTGCGTTTAGGGATTGTTTCAGGACGTGATTTGGCACAGGCTTCAAAAGATCATTATTCTAAATTTATTAATTTCTTTTTATACATTCTTGCCGAAATTGCTATTGCCGCTTGTGATCTGGCAGAAGTGATAGGTATGGCTATCGGGATCCATTTATTATTTCCCTCCATCTCTATATTAACAGGCGTATGTATTACCGTATTGGATAGTTTTATATTACTCTTCCTGCTAAATGCAGGTATCAGGAAACTGGAAGCTTTTATTATTTCATTAGTAGGGATTATAGGTGTGTCTTTTTTTATTCAGCTACTTATTGCAAAACCCGATGTCATAGAAATTTCAAAAGGATTAATCCCCGGATTAGCTAATGAAAATGCCTTGTACATTGCCATTGGTATTATTGGTGCCACAGTGATGCCACATAACTTATACCTGCATTCTTCTTTGGTACAAACCCGAAATTTTGAGCGTACCCCCGTTGAAATAAAAAAAGCCATTCGCTTTAATATTATTGACAGTACGGTGGCATTGAACCTCGCGTTGTTTGTGAACGCTGCTATTTTAATTATTGCAGCCAGTACATTTTTTAATACAGGTGTGGAAGTCACCGAAATACAGGACGCTCACAAAATGCTGGCTCCCATGCTCGGAAGTACTTTAGCACCTATATTATTTGCAGTGGCTTTAATTGCCGCCGGGCAAAGTTCTACGGTTACCGGAACACTGGCCGGACAAATTATTATGGAAGGTTATTTAAATCTGCGGTTGCAACCATGGATCAGAAGGTTGGTTACCCGTTTAATCGCCATTGTCCCGGCATTTTTAACCATTTATTATTTAGGAGAAGAAGAAACGGGTGATCTCTTAATTTTAAGCCAGGTTATTTTGAGTTTGCAGTTAGGCTTTGCCATTATTCCTTTAATTCATTTTGTAAGTAATAAAAAACGGATGGGTAAATTCGTTATCCCTATGTGGCAAAAAATTTTATCATGGATCGCTGTTTCTGTTATCGTGTTTTTAAATTGCCAGTTGTTATTTGATAAAGTGAGAGATTGGCTGCAGGGCTCTGAACATCCCGTGTTAATAGGATCCATTGTAATTCCCTTTATGCTGTTCTGTTTGGGTATTTTATTCTTTATTACATTCGAACCTCTTTTCAAAAAAGCAAAACACATAGGGCGTTCCCAGTTTCATGGGGAGTTTGCCAAAATTGTTTTTGAAGAGCCGAAGCCTTATCGCTTAATCGCCATAACGGTTGACTTTAGCCATAGTGATCACAAAGCCATTAACAGGGCACTTCAATTAGGTGGGAAAGATGCGAGTTATAAGTTAATTCATGTGTTAGAAAGTACGAATGCCGTGATGTATGGTGAGCAAACCAACGATCATGAGCGTAATGAAGACACTCAGAACTTATCAGCATATAAACACCAGCTCACCGAAAAGGGTTATGAATGTACCACACAATTAGGTTTTGGTAATCCCAAAAACGCCATCCCTCAGTTGTTGAAAGATGCCGACCTTGTAGTTATGGGAACACATGGCCATACCACTTTTAAAGACTTGTTATTTGGAACAACTGTTGAAAGTATAAGGCACAAAATTTCTGTTCCTTTGGTACTCGTGTAAATTTTCCTGCAAAGGCCTTATAACAAAATATCATTTACCGGTGTAAGAGCAGGAGGGATATTGGTTTCGTCCAGCATTTCTCTCAGATCAATTTCTAGGGTACGGCTAATGTTTGTAATAGGGACATCGTTTGCACCTCCTTCAAACGGGTTCTCTGTAGATTCACCGATACGTTCCATTAAATAAAATACCCATCCCACTACCAGTGAGCAAGGAACGGTAGCCCATATAAAATTTTCTCCCAGATCTTTTGTTAGTTTACCAAATTCCTGTAAAATGCCAAAAGGTAAAATACATACAAATAAACGAATGAACATTTGGTTAACCGTTGCAAACTGCCGTGGATAAGGGAAATTTTTAATACGTTCCGATTTCCCCTGATGGTCGTATAATACAGTAAGAGTTCTTTCCAGCTCAATAAAATCAAACTCCGAAAGTTTTCCCGAATCTTTTAAGCGCTTTAAATGCCTGGATTGAAGACTAATTAGATGAGTGGCTCTGTTCTTTTTACTTAAAATATAAGCCAGGTCCTCCTCGCTCAAAAATGGTTTTAATTCATCCTGTAAAGGAATTTCTCTTTCCGGAATCGTGTAATATTTTTGGTATTCTACATTACTTTTTAAAGTCATGTTTTCCCATATCCTCGGTTCCCGCATTTGATAACGTAGGGCAGTAAGCCATGCTAAATGACGGTAAATTAATTCCGTGATTTCTTTTTTATCAGTGTTCACCGTATCCTTTATTAAAATTCCCCAGGCCCTGCTGGAATTAATAATACTACCCCATATTTGCCGGGCTTCCCACAAGCGGTTATAGGTTTGCGTATTTTTAAAGCCCACTACAAAGGCGGCCGCTGTGCCAACCAGGGCAATGGCCACCCATGGGATCACTAACCATTTTACATTGAAAAAATAATATAAGGCCGTTGGAATAATAGAAACAACGGTGAAAATGTAAATGTCTCTTCTTGTCCAGTAAACGACTTGTTTAAGTGTAAATCTTCTTCCTGCGTGCATAAAATTATTTTTTAGATGTTTCGAGATTTCCCTGGTATAAAGTTATCCAGTCTTTAACGGTTATTTTTTTCATTAATTCAGCAATGAGCTCATAAGGAATCTGATCCATTTTTTTAAAACGGATACAGCTTTTTCCCATATCCAGCTTGGTTTTACAGTGTTTAGGGTATTCATTAACAAACCATTTCAGGAGTGTTGGGCTTCCATAAATCCCCATATGGTAAAGAGCGATGAAATTTTTTTGTGAGGCAATGCTTACAAATGGTAAAGGAATGGTGGGATCACAATGATATCCTTTTGGAAATAAACGGTGAGGTACAGAATAAGAAATCATGCCATAGCTGATGACTTCTTCAAATCCTTTAGGAATATTTTCAAGAACCGTATCTCTCAACCGGGTAAAATAACTGAGCCGTTCAGGAGGAAGCTCGCTTATATAGTCTTTAGGAGTTTTTACAGGCACGTAAAGTAAATTTGAAGGTTAATATAAAAGGAGGCAGATGGAAATTGGGATATGTCGAATTTACCTACAAAGTGTTGAATTATTCAACATTTTTTAAGGCGAACAATAATTTTAAATTGTTGATTTTTAATTATTTATGTTTCCAGAGTTCCTTGGTACAGCATTGGCATCCTTGCAATCATATTACAAACTTAAACTTATAAAATACACGATGAAAAAATTAATGGTATTGGCTTTTGGCCTCGGATTAGCTCTAACAGCAAAAACTGTTTATGCAGCAAACAACAACGTTAACACAGTAGTTACTACAAATTTGGTGAATGATGAAAGAGTAGCTCTAAAACCTGAAGAGTTACCTGAACCAATTAAAAAAACGCTTTCTGCCCCGGAATACAAAGGATGGTTCATTACAGAAGCCGCTTTAGTGAAAACAGCTGCAGCATCTCATTACGAGGTTTCTTTAACGAAAGAAAAAGAAACTAAACTGGTAAAATTTGATAAAGAAGGTGCTTTATTGAAATAAGTAAATACTTATACTTTTTTTAGTTTTTTATGAAAGCCGGTCTTGACCGGCTTTTATTTTAATGATATTTTTACTGAAACAAATAGTACTACTTTTCTTACCACCATGGCTAAAATTCTATTAATAGAAGACGATTCAACCTTTACGCATTTAATAGAAAATTTTTTATCGAAAAAAAATCATTCTGTTTTAAGTAAGCATACCTTAAAAGATGCTATCAATGAAATAGAACTTACAACCTATCAATTAATTTTACTCGATTATAATTTGCCTGATGGAAATGGATTCCATTTTTTAGATCACCTTAAAGTGCAGAATATAAAAATTCCTGTTATTATGATGACAGGTTTTCATGACATACGTACGGCTGTAAAAGCAATTCATTTAGGAGCATCCGATTATATTACAAAGCCTGTAAACCCTGAGGAGTTGTTATTAGTGATTGAACAGGCACTTCGTAAAAAAGAAGATCCTGTAGCAGAAATTAATCAGGAAGATCCGGTTTTTATAAAAGGAGAAAGTGAGATTTCTTTAGAGCTGAACAGGCACATCGAACTAATTGCCCCTACAAATATGTCGGTGGTGATATTGGGTGAAAGTGGTACAGGGAAAGAAAATATTGCAAGAAGTATACATCGGTTAAGTCCGAGAGCTAACGGGCCTTTTGTGGCAATCGATTGCGGTGCATTATCTGAAGAGTTGGCCTCAAGCGAATTATTCGGACATATAAAGGGGGCTTTTACAGGAGCTTTGTTTAATAAAAAAGGAGCATTTGAACTGGCAGAAGGTGGTACTTTATTTTTAGACGAAGTAGGGAATCTAACGTACCCTGTTCAGGTAAAATTACTGAGGGCAGTTCAGGAACGGGTTGTACAGCCTATTGGCAGCGGTAAATTAATAAAAGCAGATGTACGGATTATTGCAGCAACTAACGACGATCTTTTAATGAGTGTGAAGCAGGGAAGCTTTCGTGAAGATCTATACCATCGTATTAATGAGTTTAGCATCCGTGTACCTGCCTTGCGTGACCGTACAGAGGACCTGGAATTATTTGTGCAGAATTTTATTAGGCAGGCTAATAAAGAATTATCTAAAAAAATTAAAGATTTATCACCCGAAGTGATGAGTATTTTTAAAGCATATAACTGGCCAGGTAATTTACGCGAATTAAAAAATATTGTGAAACGTTCGGTATTACTGGCGTTGGGCGATAGAATAGGTTTGGATGATATTCCTTTTGAAATGCGCCGGGATATTCCACTTGTTAAAAAAACGGAGACACATCTAAAAGCCATGAATGAGGTAAATGAAAAAGAACTCATCATCAAAACGCTGAAAGAAGTAAAATACAATAAATCTAAAGCCGCAGGTATTTTAAATATAGATCGAAAAACGTTGTATTTAAAAATTGCCCGTTACGGGATAGAATGCTAATGTTCTAATGACACACAGTGTGCTCTTAGTTTAATGATCAACTCATTAAGTTCTATCAGTAAAAGGTCTGTTTCTTCTTTTGAGAACAGCGTCCGATCATTTTCTTCGACTTCTTTTTCTATTCTTCTTAATTGCTGTAATAAACTCTGAGCCCCTACTTGCCCTATTTTTCCGGCTAATTTGTGGCAAACATCCCGTAACCGGCTATTATCTTTGTGTGTAAGGGCATGCTTTAATTCAACTATATCTTTTGTAGCTTCAGAAATAAATAGTTCTAAGGTTTTCTTAATTAAAGCAGGATCCTGGCTACACATCGTGTATATGGATGAAAGGTTCAGTCCGTTGATACTGACCTTTGTTTTGTGATTTTCCGGTAAATAAAAATCGGAAAACACTTGTAAAAGGTCTCTTTCTTTAAAAGGTTTTAAGAGCACCATATCAAACCCCTGGCTTAATAAAGCTTCTCTTTCTTTAGGAAATGCCTGGGCCGTTAATGCAATAAATTTCACAGTATCTTTCGTTTTTTCTTTCAACCTCTTGCAAAGCTCAATGCCACTGATCTTTGGCATTCTTATATCCATTAACACCAAAGTGATCGAGGGATCCCACTCATCTTCGAGTACTTTTTCAGAGGAAGCGTAGCACACATGTTCTATTTCCTGTTTTTGTAAAATGGTAGAGCATAAATTCAGGATTAATGGATCATCGTCTACCAGTAACACTTTTCCCTTATAGCTTACCATAGGTGTTACAGGGATATTTTTTTGAATTTTTTCGGAAGTGGATGATTTTAAATAACCAAGTGTTACGGTAAAGGTTGTCCCTTTATTTTTTTCGCTTTTCACGTCTATTTTACCAGCTTGCATTTCAACCAGTGTTTTGGCAATACTTAGCCCCAGGCCTGTTCCACCAAAATGGCGTTGGGTGCTTTCCGTAGCCTGTTCAAATACATTAAATATTTTTTTGATCTCATCGGGAGTCATACCAATCCCTGTATCTTTCACTTCAAATATAAATTCGGTGGTTCTATCGGTATTTGTAGAAGTCACAAAAAAACTTACTTCTCCGCGATCTGTAAACTTAACAGCATTACTTAATAAATTATAAAGAATTTGCTTGAGGCGGAAACTATCCCCTTTGTGTAGGATATTACCGGGAATATCACTTTTAAATTTGAAATGAATATGCTTTAATTCCGTCTGCCCTTCAATGGTATCAGAAACTTCGGCTAATACCTCTTCCATACTAAAATCAGCCTGTTCAAAGGTAAATTTGCCCGATGTAATTCTGCTATAATCCAACACTTCATTCACGATCTGCAGTAAATGTTCCGAAGACCTGTAAATGGCCTCTAAAGCTTCTTTTTTAGGAATTGCCTGCTCTTTGATCTGTTCAGAATAGCCAATAATAGATTGTAAAGGCGTTCGTATTTCATGACTCATATTTGCCAGAAAACGCTCTTTTACCTTTTCCATATACTCTGCTTTTTCCTTGGCTTCAATTAATTCGAGCTGTGTTTTATTACTTTGCGAAATATCTGAAAACATTAGAAAAATAAGGATAATGGCTAATAGTAAAAAAATAAGCAGTACAATACCTATTCTGTTAAATGCCTTATTAAATACATCGCTTAATAGCTGTGTATTGGTTTGCAAGTCGGCAATTTCTTCATCCTGTATTTGCTGTAACAGCTGTTGAAGCTCATTAATAAAGGCGTTATCGGCATTGGCAAGTTTTAACTCATGATTAATTAATTTAGATCCCCTGTTATATTGATCTTTTTCAATGTTATCTATAACAGACTCCATATCTCTCATAAAGCTGTCTCTTTGAGCAATAGCCAATGTATCAATCGTTGTGGTTATATCTTCAGTAACCGATTTCCTAACAGGATCATTGGTCTTTATAACCTGTTTTTTTCGGGAGAATAAACGCTTAAAAAAAGACCCCTGTTTCCCTGCTACAGCCTCTTCCTTTCCTGCATCAGAGGTAATAACGGTAGTAGTCCTTTTTTTAGTAGTCACCACACTGCTATCAATTTGCTTTATATTATCGGAAATATAATCCGATAGTTCTTTCATATTATGCGAAAGCGATGTATTGTGGACGAGATCACCATGAAATTTTAAATAGTTAAACAAAAGCTGATCCCTTTGTAACATAACTTCTTTCATTAACTCCAGTCTTTTTACCTGAACAGTATCTCCTGTATAAAAACTCTGAAGAGTATCTAAATACCTGGTAATCTGCTGCGATTCTTCAATAAAGGAAATGGGTGTTTTATCCGGATTTTTTAAGATTTGCAGCTTTTGACTTTGTTCCAGGTGATTCACTTTTTGAAACAGTGTATTAACAATTCTAAGTTTTGGATTAGGTTCCGAAATCTTATCAATGGTTAAAAAGGTTTCCTTAAAAACAACCCGCGCAATAGCCCATGAAAAGAAAACAACCAAACACCCAAAAAGAAAAGCAACAATAATTTTATTGCGGACAGATTGTAGAGCGAATTTTTCTTTAATGGTGAGCATGTGGCTTATACTGGTAAATAAGCTAAAATAGAGATTATGTTTAAATTAAGCAGTATAAACCTCTTAAGGAACGTTAAATAGTGCCAAACTCAGGGTATGGCTCCATCGCTAAACGCCTTAAAATTTAGATAAATGCGATTTTTTAATTTTTAAAATTTGCCTTACTTTGCAATAAAATTAGTTTTTGCAAATAGTAGTTAATACACGGTTACTTCTTTCTGATAAATTAGATGGCATAGGTTGGTTTAGTTACCAAACGTTAAAGCGTATCACACAACAAAATCCGGATACGCATTTTGTGTTTTTATTTGATAGAGATTTTAGTGATGATTTTATCTTTTCAGATAATATCACTCCTTTGGTTATTGGCCCTGAGGCCAGGCACCCTTTTTTATATTATGCCTGGTTTCATGTGGCTGTTAAAGGTTTGTTGAACCGGATGAACCCTGATTTGTTCTTATCTCCTGATGGGTTTTTATCACCGGGAGCAAAGTGTAAGCAACTACCGGTCATTCATGATATTAATTTCTTTCATAACCCTAAAGACTTAAAGCCGTTAACGAGTAAATATTACAATTATTTTTTTCCTAAATACGCCCGGTTAGCTACCCGTATTGCAACAGTATCCGAATATAGCAAAGCAGATATATCCAACAACTATCAAATTGCTCCCGATAAAATTGATGTGGTGTATAATGGCATCAATGAGGGATTTAAACCCTTGCCGGAAGCTGAACAACAGAAAACACGAGAGCAGCATTCGCAGGGAAAACCTTATTTTTTATTTGTGGGCTCACAAAGTCCGCGAAAAAATTTAAACAGATTGATTTCTGCGTTTGATCGGTTTAGGGAACAAACACAGACTGATTATAAGTTAGTGTTGGTTGGAATGGTATATAGTAGCGAAGGAGATGTGAAGAGGGCCATTGACCATTCTGCCTATAAAAATGATATTTTATTTATAGGAAGGCAGCCACAGGAAGAGTTGGAGAAAATAATGGCAAGTGCTTTTGCTTTGGCATTTGTTCCTTATTTTGAAGGCTTTGGTATTCCTATTGTAGAAGCCATGGCTTGCGAAACTCCTGTTATTTGCAGCAATACTACGAGTATGCCTGAAATTGCCGGAAATGCCGCTCTTACCGTTGATCCTTTTGAGGTAAATAGTATAAGCAACGGAATGATCGAACTATATCATAACGCTGTACTTCGCAACAGTTTAATTGAAAACGGCAAACACAGAAAAGATGTTTTTTCATGGGATAAATCGGCAGACCTGCTTTGGAACAGCATTACCAAATGCCTATGAGTACTCCAATCAGTAAATCGGCTTTTATAAAAGCAGAGCAGTGTTTAAAACATTTTTATTTATATAAAAATCATCCTTACTTAAGAGATTCTTTATCAAAAGAAAAACAGTTCATTTTTAAACGGGGCACCGATGTAGGCATCTTTGCTCAGCAATTGTTTCCCAATGGTGTAGATGTTACTGTTGGAGAAAAAAGAGACCAGCAACTATTTGCTTTTAAAACTCAACACCTTATTGCACAAGGCGTTCAAACCATTTATGAAGCCACATTTATATATGATAATTTGCTGGTAATGGTGGATATCCTACATAAGCACGAAGATAAATGGATTGCTTATGAAGTAAAAAGCTCTTTAAAGATTACCGAAACCTATGTGAAAGATGCCTGCTTTCAATATTACGTTATAAAAAATTGCTTGCCCGATCTGGTTGATTTTAATTTATTGACCTTGAATCCGAAATATGTTTTAAAGGGAAAGCTGGATATCACGCAGTTGTTTAAAACCACCTCTGTGATGAAAGATGCTCTCAAAAACACAGAGTATTTTGCACATAAATCGCAACTGGCAAAGCTGACACTGGAACAGAACAAAATTCCGGATATTAAAATCGGTACCCATTGTTTTCAGCCATACGAATGCGATTTTTTAGGCACCTGTTGGAAAAATACAAAAGATCCCCTGTCGGTATTAACACTTGGTAAGCTAACCAAGCAGGAGATGTTTGATTTGTATGATAATAATATAAAGCGGATTGATGAAATTGATATCAATACCATTAAGCATAAGGAAATTAAAGTTCAGGTGAAGGCAGCCATTGAGCAAAAGGAACAAATAGATAAGCAGGAAGTAGGCTCGTTTATATCAACGATCAAAAAGCCGGTATGTAGTTTGGATATTGAAGTTTGGATGCCCGCCATTCCTTACTACGAAGGAACAAAACCTTTTCAGCAAATTCCTTTTTTGTTTTCAATGGTATATGAAAAAAACGGGGAACTGGTTAAATACAGCTATTTTAAACCTATTGAGGAGGATCTTAGAAAAGATTTTTTGAAAGAGATTTTATCGTTGACCAAAGAATTTGAATCGATTTTAATGTTTGATAAAGCCCTGGAAGAAACCGTTCTAAACCAGTTGGCAGACTTGTATCCTGAATACAGAAATGATATTCAATTATTCAAATCCAAAATAGTTGATTTGGCAGAACCTGTTCGTAAGGGAAATTACTATCATCCTGAAATGAAAGGCAGTTTTAAGCTTAAGAGTATTGCTCCGGTAGTGAACAGGGACGCGGGGTTTGATAATTTGGATATTCAATCGGGCATTAGTGCTATGTATATTTATGAAAGTTTACTGGAACAAAATATCATAGAAGCAGAAGGGATAAAACAACAACTGATCGACTATTGCGAAATGGATGCGTTGATCACTTACCAGCTACTTGATTTTTTCGAAAGTAAACTCTAATGTTAAAGAATCAATACAAGCCTGAAGGGCTTGAATATGAATAAGAATGCCTCTAAAACTCCTCATACTCGTTTTGTGTTTCCCGGTTGTGTTATATGCACAATTTAAAACCGATACAGCCAGGAGAGTTAATTACCTTGTAATTCCTACCTTGTTTCGTACACCGGAAACCGGTTGGGCATATGGCCTGTCAGGTTCCGTTTCTTTTAGAACAAGTCATAAAAACGATAGCCTTACCCGTATGTCGATTGTACAGGCTATAGGGATTTTTTCTCAGCGCCAACAAAATATTCAATCTATTGATGCCACTGTTTATTTTCCAAAAGAAACGTACATTCTTTATTTCAATATAACACATAGCTATTTCCCTGATAAATTCTGGGGCATTGGCCAATACAGTAAAAATACAGGCGAGGAAAAATACGTATTCGAGAATTTTAATATCACAACACATATCAAAAAGAAATTCTCCAAACATGTATTTTTAGGGGTACTGGAGGACTTTCAAAATATTTTTAAAGTGAATTACATCGAAGGTGGCTTAATGGATTCGACGTCGTTTTACGGCAAATCAAATTACAATATTTTAGGGCTGGGGGTAACGGCGAGTTATGATACGCGTAACTCTACATTTTGGCCAACAAAAGGCGTGTTTTTGCAAACGCAGTTCACCACCTATAACAAAGGATGTGTATCTGATTATTCCTTTAATAAGTGGACGGCTGAGGTACGTCTGTTTAAAAAAGTCTTTCAAAAACACATTATAGCCTGCCAGTTATATAATTACTCCACGTTTGGAAATACACCCTTTCGTTCAATGGCAACGCTTGGGGGAGCCGGTAATTTAAGAGGGTTTTACCAGGGAAGGTACAGGGATAATTCCATGTATTCGGTCATTGCAGAATACCGCGCGCCTATTATCTGGCGGTTGAGCGCCTGTGTGTTTGGTGGTTTTGGAGATGTTTACAATAAACCTAAGGATATTAATTCGGGATCAGTTAAATATAGTTTTGGTGGTGGCTTAAGGTTGTCTATTCTCGAAAAGGAACAACTCAATTTAAGAGTAGATTATGGTTATTCCGACAGCTATAATAAAGGGTTTTACTTTACCATTGGTGAGTGTTTTTAATTTAGAAACCCCGGGGAATTCTGAGAGTTAAAAATTAACATTCTTTGGTTCATAGTTTCTTCTTTGGCTAGCCCGTTTTTTCTATAACTGCATTAACTTTAAAGTCTAAATAGTGTTTAGTATATTAAACTATTCACTCATAAATCAAGAGCATCTTACTATGTCAAAAATAAAAATTGGAATTCTGTTTGGGGGTCGTTCAAAGGAGCGCGAAATTTCTTTTGCGGGAGGGAGAACAGTTTATGATAATTTAAATAAATCGGTCTTTGAAGCCATTCCGTTGTTTGTAGACTCTTTTGGGAATTTTGTGCTGCTCGACTGGAATTTTGTATACAAAGGAACCATCAGGGATTTTTACCCGCCTGTAGATTTTATTCCTGCAGGCAATACCGATTTTCAATACTACGCCGAAAACCTTGGTGCGTTGAGTGTTACTCACCAGGATGAGTTAATTTCAAAAATCGGTAAAAAAGTAGAGGCACATGAATTAGCTTCTTTAATGGATTTTGCTTTTCTGGCATTACATGGTCCTTATGGTGAAGATGGGCGTATACAGGGTTTATTGGAGTATATGCACATTCCCTATTCGGGGAGTGGTATTTTACCAAGCGCCATTGGCATTGATAAAAGTGTGCAGAAAAAATTGATGGTGAACGCAGGATTTAATAGCCCTGCTTATTTTACTATTGACAGAAGAGATTGGATCGATGGAAAAGTAAAAGGGATCTGGGAAAAAGCAAAAGCGGATATCGGATTTCCTATGGTCATTAAACCGGCTAACCAGGGTTCATCTATCGGTATTTCTATCTTTAATGAAGACAGCAATTACAATTTTATGGCTGCTGTAGAGAAAGCGTTCTTTACAAAATGGCTGGATTCTGCAGAGTGGAATAAATTATCAGAACAGGAAAAAATAGAGTTTGTACGTTCCCTGTCGGATATCCGTGAAGGCATTGGTATGCCTATAAAAATTGATTTGGGCCTTGTAAATATGAGCCCGATTGATAACCAGGCACAGGTTATTTTCTATAACCAATATGAGTTGATTTCTTTCTTAAATAATCATTGTGATAAAACCGAAGGCTTTGTGTTGGAAGCATTGGATGGAGAAAGTATTGTTATTATTGAAAGCTTTATTGAAGGAAAAGAATTTTCGTGTATCGTGTTGGAGGATACCGATTCTAACAACAAGGTGATTGCTTTACCACCAACGGAAATCCGTAAAGGGAAAGAATTATTTGATTACAGAAGCAAATATTTACCAGGATTGTCGCGTAAGATCACGCCTATTGAAGCAAGCGATGAGCAAATTAATGCGATCCGGAAAGAATGTGAACGCTTGTTTTCTGAATTGTGTTTCGATGTTTATGCCCGTATCGATGGGTTTCTAAGTACAGACGGAAGAGTGTTTTTAAATGATCCTAACACGACTTCAGGGATGATGCCTTCTTCTTTCTTCTTCCACCAGGCAGCGGAAATAGGCTTAACACCTTCTCAGTTTTTAACATACATTATTCGTACCTCTTTAAGCAAGCGTATTAAAAACAGTAAAGGAGCAGCAACGTACGAACCGTTATTACAAAAATTAGATACGTTTTTGCAGAATGAAAAAAATGCTACCAATAATAAAATTCCCGTAGCGGTTATATTAGGAGGCTATTCTTCCGAACGCCATATTTCAGTAGAAAGTGGAAGGAATATTTTTGAAAAATTAGCGTCTTCCGAAAAATATGCGCCAATTCCTGTTTTTTTAACAGGAGATAACGCACATCATTTAATGTATCAAATTCCTGTAAATGTTTTGTTAAAGGATAATGCAGATGATATTAAAGACAAAGTAGATCACTGGAAGATCCATCCCGTAGTGGAACAGATTATTACAGAATGTAAAACGATCACCGGTAAATATGGATCTCCTGATAATTTAATTGCTCCAAAAAAAATATCTTATACAGATTTGGCAAAACTGGTAAAACAGGTGTTTATTGCCCTTCATGGAAGGCCGGGCGAGGATGGCGCTATACAGGAGCAATTGGAAAAAGTAGGGTTAACATACAATGGTTCAGGTAAAGAAAGTTCTTCTATTACCATTGATAAGTACAGAACCAACGAAATTTTAATGAAGCATGGATTCCTGGTGGCAAAACATTGTTTGATCACCAACGAAGATTGGAAAAATAATAAAGAGACCATTAAAAAATCTTTGCAGCATGAGTTTATTTATCCTTTAATTGCAAAACCGGTAGATGATGGTTGCAGCAGTGCGGTGAAGAAAATTAAGAATTTTGAAGAGTTTGAAGCCTTTGCTACCTTGATTTTCAGGGCTACGGAAGAGTTTGATGCAAAAGCAGCTGAAACTCTGCATATAAAGCCTAAAGAAGAATTCCCTCAGAAACAGGTGTTATTGGTGGAAGAGCTGATTGGTAAAAACGGAGCCAAACACTTCCTGGAAGTAACGGGAGGGATGTTAACGAGGTTAAATGCAAATGGCGAAATGGAGTATGAGGTGTTTGAAGCATCCGAAGCATTGGCAGAAGGGGATATTTTGAGTCTGGAAGAGAAATTTTTAGCAGGACAAGGACAAAATATTACACCAGCCCGTTATTCAAGAGACCCGAAAGAACGTCAGAAGATTTCTGATAAAGTAAAGGAGACTTTAGGTGCCGCGGCAAAAGTGTTAAATATTACGGGCTATTGTCGTATCGATGCCTTTGTCAGGATTTTTGATGCCGATCATGTGGAAGTTATTTTCATTGAAGTGAATTCTTTACCCGGAATGACACCTGCGACCTGTATCTACCACCAGGCAGCCATTAATGGCTATAAACCCTATAATTTTATTGATTCTATCCTGGAATTTGGCCGAAAAACGCTCAAACCGATTGCCTGAATCAGGGCTTTTTTATAAATTTTGATTAAAAACCGGTTAAGCGATATTTAAGACTATTTTTTGGATTCACTTGGCGCTTAAAAGCCATTTTTTTAACAAATCTGTTTTTTATTTTAATCAATTGATAACCAATTAATTAAAATTTAATTAACGCTTAATTAACACATAATAAACAGGTAAGAAACCGATTTTAAACATTTTTTAATAAGAGGAATAGTCCTTGTTCGTCTAATAAGTTACGTTATTAACAATTATAGATGTACCTTTGTTAATAACTGTAAAGCAACCGCCATGTTTGAGATATTAAAAAGCTTCGAAAGTAAATTCGGTTCCCTTAAAAAAAAGGGACTTAGAATTGAAGGATTATCAATGATTGATCCGAAACGTAAGAAACACGTGATCATGATTTCGAAACCGTTTTTATTTGATAACCGTCAATTACCAAAGTCTTACGAAGGTTTAGAAATTAAATCGAAAATTGAAGGTGGTTTACCGGAAGAATTTAAAATAGAGAAAGAAGCCATTAAAAAAGATTATTTATGGGCACCAAACAAATTTGAGAAATTTGTTGACCGTTGCTCTGATGATATTAAAAAACAATTTGGTAATCCAAATATGTCGAGAGCTGAAATGTTAGATGCATTGGCTTTTGGTAGCTTTGAAGATCACAAGAAAAAAACATTAACACTTATACAGGAAGGTAAAATCCCTGCCATAAGTTTAAATTAATAAGATAAGGCAATTGACTAGGGATAATTAAGGGTTAAACTTTTTAAATTGCTTAAGATCCTCTCAGAAATGGGAGGATTTTTTTATGGAACTATTCTGTTTATCATTATTAGCCTAATACTGAAAAGATTGAACAGGAGTAATAATAACACAACCAATACCTGGTGTTGCAACCGCAAAGCGGTTGAATATAACTTATAGGTACATCCCATTTGCCTATCCCATTTGATTTTTATTATTGATAATTACTGTTTCACCAGCCTTAAAATAACAAGCTTTTTGGTTATCTTTGGAGTATAAGCTTTTAACGTGCAAAGACCTGTTATACAAAAAAAAACAATTATTGAGTGGGGAAAGGCACTTGGTATTTCTTTTCTGTGCGTGTTAGTGATTCGTACGTTTATTTTCGAAATATCTCCTGTAAGTTCCCCTTCAATGGAGCAAAGTTTATTAACGGGAGATTTTATGTTTATCAATAAGCTTTCTTACGGTCCCCGTTTACCTAAAACGCTCTTAAGTATTCCGTTTATTAATCAAAAATTTTATTCAGATCTTATTTCATTGCCTTACCTGCGTTTGTTTGGAAGTCCGGATGTAGAACGTAATGATATTGTTGTATTTAATTATCCTCAGGAAGACGAATACCCTGTAGATCACAGAACTTATTTTGTGAAACGTTGTGTAGCCATTGCGGGCGATAGTTTAAAAATTGAAAACGGACAGGTATATGTAAATGGCCGGTTATCCGATCAGGAAGAAATGCTTCAGTATAATTACCATGTAAAGTCTGATAAGCTTTTAGATTCGGCATTTATGGCCTATTACCACTTAAATGAGGGGGGGAAGATCTCCGACAACAATGATTATTCTTTTACCTTAACCAAAGAATTGTATGATACCTTAAAAAGTAAAACCTATATTTTAAGTATAGAGAAAAATACAGAAAAGAAAGAAATGTGGGATGAGTTTGTATTTCCGTTTAATAATCACTACAAATGGAACGTGGATAATTACGGTTCCATAAAAATCCCTGCAAAGGGCGATACCATTCATGTAGATTCACTGAACCTTTGTTTGTATGAGCGAATTATTTCCGTTTACGAGGGTAACGTTTTGGAATTAAAAAACGATTCTATTTTCATTAATCATTTACCTTCTTCTACTTATGTGATCAAACAAAATTATTATTTTATGATGGGAGATAATCGTCATAATTCCCAGGATAGCCGTCACTGGGGCTTTGTACCGGAAGATCATATTATCGGTAAAGCCACCCGTATCGTGTATTCAACCGACAAACTGTATCATACCGGTGTGCGCTGGAACCGATTATTTAATAGCATTCATTAACTGCACATGCCATCAGTTCTTCTTTCAACAGCTTATTTGCCTAATCTTAGTTATCTTTCAGTATTGCTGAACTCTGAGACTATTGTTTTGGAAGCTCATGAGCATTTTGTAAGGCAAAGCTACCGTAACCGTGCAGAGATCCTTACCTCTAATGGTAAATTAGCATTAACAATACCCTTACTTAAACAATCTGAAAAAGAAATTATTACACAGAAAAGAATTTCTTACGCAGAAAACTGGCAGCATCAACATTGGCGCACCATTACGAGTTCCTATAAAAGCTCACCTTATTTCGAATTTTTTGAAGATGATATAAGACCCTTTTATGAAAACAAACATGAATTTTTATTCGAATATAATCTGGAACTTATCAAAGCGATTCTCCATATTCTCAGGATAAAAAAAGAAATAACTCTTACCACAGAATTTGAAGTATCTCCTAAGCATTCGGTTGACCTGAGAAATTTAAGCGGAGTGAATACAGTAGCCACTGGTCCTGAAAAACCCTATTACCAGGTGTTTGCAAATAAAAGCGGATTCACTCCCAATTTAAGCTGCATGGATGCACTGTTTAATATTGGCCTGGAAACCATTGAGCTGGTAACTGTTTAATTTATTTTCAGGCCTATTACCAGTACATCGTCTGTTTGGTTATTATCCTGTTTCCAGTTATTAAAAGAGTAATCCAAAAAGGCTTCCTGTTCTTCCATTCCCATATCATTAATGGTTTGTAAGAGGTCTTTAAAATTAAATTTATTGAGTTTCTTGTTTTTTTCTCCTCCAAACTGATCAATAAATCCGTCGGTATACAGGTAAATGCAATCGCCTTTTTGTAACTGAAAAAGAGTGTTTTCAAATTCTTTTTCAATTCCTGAATAAAAGCCAATAGGATACCGGCTTCCTTTTAACTCCATAATATCAGTGGCTCTGGCAATAATCACCGATCTGAAAGCTCCAGCAAATACTAATTCATTAGTTACTTTATTAATACGAATCAGGGATACATCCATCCCGTCGCTAAAAGCTTCATCCGAATGCCTGTTAATGGCTTTTTCCAATTCTTTGTCGAGTTCTTTTAAAACCTGAGCCGGATCAGTAATTTGTTTATTGATAAATACTTCTTTAAAAATAGAATTGGCTACCATGCTCATCATCGCACCGGGTACGCCATGCCCTGTGCAATCTACAACCGAAATATATTTGTAATGTTCATCTTCATAAAACCAGTAGTAATCGCCACTCACAATGTCTTTTGGTTTATAAATTAAAAATGACTGATCAAAATATTCTGCCAATTTCTCTCCTGTTTGCAGGATCGACTGTTGTATTCGTTGTGCATAATAGATACTATCGGTAATATCTTTATTCTTTTCCAGCAATCGTTTATTACTGTCAATCAGTTTTTTTTCATTATTTTTTTTATCGGTGATATCATATCCAACGCCAATCAACTGCTCATCATTCAAATAGGAAACATTCCAGTTTACCCATTTTTTGCCACCTGCGGAGGTTCTTAATTCATGTTCAAAAGTTTGCATCGAAACCTGTTTGTTTTTTAAGGCTTCCAGAATTTTGTTTTTTACCAATTCGCCTTCAGGCTTTGAGAAACGGGTCATTTCCCACCAATTGTTTCCAATAAGATCCTGTGAATTATACCCTAATAATCGTTGGGCCGATTTACTAACGTAGTCGATACTTCCGTCGCTGTTTAAAACAACAATCAGTGTATTTAGTTTATCCAGGATTTGATCCTGTATATCAATTGCAAACATTTGAGAAAAATTTTAAAAGAAAAAAATTGGGAAAATGTAGAAAATTAACGCATCGTACAGCAATGCCACATAAAGCAATTACGATAAACGCTAATTCGATTGATATACACAGGAGTGTTTTTCACGCAGCAAATATAAGGGATATTTTATATCCCCAAAAACTATTTGCTCAAATAATAAAGGTGCTGTAACGAATTAGTGAAGTTTGGTAGAGATCAAACTGATAAATTCCTGGCGGGTAGTATCTTTTAAGAATTCTCCTGTAAATGCTGAGGTAGTGGTTACACTATTTTGTTTTTGTACACCGCGCATCTGCATGCAAAGGTGTGTACATTCCATTACTACAGCTACTCCTAAGGGGTTTAACGTATCCTGAATACAATCCCTGATCTCATTTGTTAAACGTTCCTGTACCTGTAGTCTGCGGGCGTAAGCATCTACTACACGTGGCAATTTACTAAGACCAACAATGTGTCCGTTAGGGATGTAAGCGATGTGTGCTTTACCAAAAAAAGGAAGTAAATGATGTTCGCATAAGCTGTAAACTTCAATATCTTTAACAATTACCATTTGACTGTAATCTTCTTTGAACATGGCCGAACGTAATATTTCAGCGGCGTCAAGATCATAACCCTGGGTTAAGAATTGCATAGCTTTAGCAGCTCTTATAGGGGTTTTAACCAAGCCTTCCCGATGAGGATTTTCTCCCACATCATCTAAAATGTTTTTGTACATATCGGAAATAGAATCTACCAGCTTGTCATTATAGCGGTCTATTTTTTTATAACCACTTAATTCATGTTCAAATTCTTCGTTTAGCATACTAAAAGTTTTTTATGACAACAATAAAAGTAATCAATTGTTTATTCTCCAAAATATTCTACAAAATTGCTTTCTGTTTCATAAAGCTTAATGCTATGCAACTGAGCACCCATTGCTTTTATTTTATCAGCCAGTATATTCCATATAAACAAAGTTACATTTTCGGTAGAGGGCATTACAGCCATACCGGCAACATCTAAGTTGAGGTTTTTATGGTCCAGAATTTCAGTAACATCTTTTCTGATGAGTGTACTTAGTTCTTTGAGGTTAACTACAAAACCGGTATCCGGATTAATGTTTCCTTTTACGGTTACAAACAGATCGTAGTTATGGCCATGCCAGTTTTTATTGGCACATTTGCCAAATACGGTTTCATTTTGTTCTTCGCTCCAATTAGGGTTAAATAATTTGTGGGCAGCGTTAAAATGTTCTTTGCGGGTAATATAAATCATAGTAAATTTAACTTTACAAAAATACTAATTATAATGAACATTCTCATTGTATCAGCCACCCAATTTGAGGTAAAGCCTCTGCTTGATTTTTTAGAAATAGAATACCCTGTAACAGGCCTTAACTCCTCCTTTAAAAACCTGAAACAATTGAGGATAGATGTTTTGATTACCGGAGTAGGGATGGTTCAAACAGCTTATATGATGGGCAGATTTTCTAATAATTTGTTCGATCTGGTATTAAATGTGGGTGTTTGCGGTGCATTTGACAAATCCATGGTATTGGGAGATTTAGTGCATATTACTACAGATGTATTAAGTGAGTTAGGTGCAGAAGACGGAGACGGTTTTTTAACATACGATGCCTTGAATTTACCGGGAGAACATATTTTTTCGAATCATTTAAGCAATGAGTTTCCCACGATCAGCGCCCTTAAAAAAGTAAAAGGTATTACGGTAAATACAGTACATGGAAATGATGTTTCTATTGAAAAGGTGAAACAATTATACGCACCGGTTGTTGAAAGCATGGAAGGTGCGGCATTTTATGCCTCTTGCAAACGAGCCGGTGAAAATTATACACAAATCCGCGCTGTTTCCAATTATGTTGAAAAACGCGATAAAAGCAAATGGCAGATGCCTTTGGCCATTCATCATTTAAACCATTTTTTAATAGAGTTAATACATGATTTGCAATGAATAGGACATTACTAAAAATACCTCTAACTTTATAACTTTCAAAATAGTTACCATGAACTTATCTCTCGGTTTTTCTCCCTGCCCCAACGATTGTTTTATTTTTGATGCCCTTGTTCACAAAAAAATTGACACAAAAGGAATTGATTTTACAGTAGTGATGGAAGATGTGGAAGCCCTTAATAACAGAGCTTTTAAACAGGATCTGGATATTACAAAATTAAGCTACCATGCTTTTTTATATTTAACCAACCAGTATGAATTACTTAACAGCGGAAGTGCTTTGGGGTTTAATTGTGGCCCCTTATTGGTAAAAGATTCAAAAAGAACCATTCCGGCTATTGAACAGGCTGTTATTGCTATCCCCGGAAAATACACAACGGCTAATTTCTTATTATCTCTTGCTTTTCCCCAGGCGGTTAACAAACAGGAATTATTGTTTAGTGATATTGAAGGTGCCGTATTATCTCACAAAGTGGATGCAGGATTACTCATTCATGAAAATCGGTTTACTTACCGGGAAAAAGGTCTGGAAAAAATAATTGATTTGGGAGAATTTTGGGAGAATTTAATTCATGCGCCAATTCCTTTAGGAGGTATTGTTGTAAAAAAAGAATTAGATTATAAACTTCAGGCAACCGTTGATACTTTAATCAGGCAAAGTGTGGAATTTGCGTTTGCTAATCCTGAAAGCTGCATGGGATACGTTAGACAGCATGCACAGGAAATGGATGAGGAAGTGATGAAAAAACATATCGCCTTATATGTAAACGAGTTTTCTATCGATCTTGGAATTATGGGTAAAAAGGCCGTTCAATTATTATTTGATAAAGCTAAAGAACATCACTTAATTGATGGGCTGGCCCCTCAAATCTTCGTGGTCTGAAGTCCGTCTATCCATAAAATGAGCTTTTCATCCTAAATTTGCTTTAAACTCTCCAAATTCCCTTTATATTTATCAAAATTTTTTTTATGCAAAAAATACTATTCATCGCATCTTCATTTTTTATTGGAGCTAATGCTTTTTCGCAAACCTTATCACCGGGCATTAATTTAACGTATATCGATTCTTCGGTAAGCCCGCGTAATGATATATATAAATACGCCAACGGAAAATGGTTGAAAAAACAACAAATTCCGGCAAGTGATGCCAGTTGGGGAAGCTTTAACGAAATCTTTGAAGCTAATTCCATTAATTTAAAAGTGTTGTTAGCAGGTGTTTCTGCCGATACAAAAGCAATTGAGGGAAGTAATGCTCAAAAAATCAGGGATTTTTATTTAACAGGAATAGATTCCTCGAAAGCAGAAAAAGAAGGTGCTACACCTGTTAGTGCTGATCTGGCATCTATTGAATTAATTAAAACCAAAGACGATTTACTTAAAACAACGGCTGCGCTTAATAAAAAAGGGGTTGACGGTATGATTGGTTTTTATGTGTATTCTGATTTCAAAAACAGTAACGAAAATGCCTGTTATTTAGGACAAACAGGTTTAGGCTTACCGGATAAAGATTTTTATTTTGATCCTAAACATGAATCCGTTAAAAAGGAATACCAGGCACATATTAAAAGAATGTTTGAATGCCTTGGAAATACTCCTGCCTTGGCGGAAACCAATTCTAAAATTGTATTAAGCATCGAAACACAATTAGCAAAAAATTGTCAGAACGCGGTTGAACAGAGAGATCCTCAAAAACAATACAATCCTTACAACCAGGCAGATTGGTTCAAAATGACCCCAAACATTAACTGGAATACCTATTTTGCCGCTATTGGGATTAAAGCTCCTGAAAACATTATTATTAACCAGCCTAAATTTTATGAAGGATTAAACTCCTTAATTAATTCAATTTCTATTGCCGACTGGAAAGTGTTTTTAAAATGGAATTTGATTTCTGAAGCAGCACCCTATTTGTCTTCTAAATTTGTGAATGAGAATTTTAAATTTAACGGAACTATTCTTTCCGGAAAAAGAGAGATGAAACCCCGCTACAAACGTGTACAGGGAACAACTGACAATGTTTTAGGAGAAGCGTTAGGTAAATTATATGTAGATAAATATTTTAACGGGGATTCTAAAAAACGGGTAAATACGATGATCGATAACCTGATCGCTTCTTACAGAGAACGTATAGATACAAGGGAATGGATGAGCGGTGATACCAAGAAACAAGCTCATTTAAAATTAGATAAAACCATTCGTAAAATTGGGTTCCCTGATACCTGGATCGATTACACGGCACTTACTATTACAAAAGAATCGTATTGGAAAAATATGGCTAACGGAAATAAATTCCAATATGCGCGTATGTTAGCTAAAATTGGTAAGCCGGTAGACAGAATGGAGTGGGGTATGACACCACCAACTGTAAATGCGTATTATAACCCAACATCAAATGAAATTGCTTTTCCTGCCGGAATTATGCAGGTACCTTTCTTTGATCCTAAAGCAGATGATGCTTACAATTATGGTGTGATGGGTTCTATTATTGGTCACGAGTTAACACATGGCTTTGATGATCAGGGTTCTCAGTTTGATGCGGATGGAAATTTAAAAATGTGGTGGACAGAAACAGACTATAAAAATTTTACAGATAAAACGAAATTGATCATTGAACAATTTAATGCCTACAATGCGATTGATTCGTTACATGTAAGAGGTGAATTAACACAGGGAGAAAACATTGCCGATTTAGGTGGTTTAACCATGTCGTATTATGCATATAAAAAATCGTTGAATGGACAGAAATCAGCTGTAATAGCTGGTTATACCGGCGAACAACGTTTTTTCCTTGCCTGGGCTCAGGGATGGAAAGTGTTGATGCGTGATGAGTATTTAAAACAAATGATTGCTACCAATCCACACTCTCCGGGTAACTTCAGAGCGGTTGGCCCATTGAGTAATATGCAGGAGTTTTATGATGCTTTTGATGTTAAGCAAGGTGATGGAATGTACAGACCTGCTGATAAACGTGTAAATATCTGGTAACAGATAGAGAAAATATAAAGAGGTAAAAGAGGCGGTATCGATACCGCCTCTTTTGTTTTGTTAAGAAATTTGAACTTCCCTGTTTTGATTCACTACGGCTTTCTCTTTTTTAGGGATAATGACTTTTAAAATCCCGTTTTCATAAGACGCATTTATTAATTCTTTATCTACCAGTTTTTCGGGTAATACAAAGGATCTGCTAAAGGAATGGTAGTTAAATTCTTTCCTTGAAAAAGATTCAGTCTCATTTTTTTCTTCAGTAGTCATTTCCTGGTGAGCAGAAATGGTTATTTTATCTTCTACCAGTTCAATTTTGAAATGTTTCTTGTCCAGCCCGGGTGCAGCGAGATCCAGCTCAAAGGCCTTTTCTGTTTCCTTAATATTTACGGATGGTAAAGTATTAAAGCCATTTCGTTTGGCTGATTTATTGAAAAATTCTTTTGTGAATACATCATCAAAAAATGATGGAAATTCATTGTATAACACTCGGTTTCTGTCGTTGTTATTTTTTATAATAGAATACATATGAGTTAAGTTTTTTGTGCTCATGTAAGAGCGGTTAAACATTTTTTTAGTTTTAGTTTTTATAGATTGCAATCCGTACCCTAAACATCAAACGCCGAACCACGGCATTTTATCTGCAGTTATGGCACTTTTCTTTCAAAAAACCTGAATTAATTTCATGAAAACGAAGGAATTAATGCCATTTTTTCTATTTCTACTAACCTGAAAACGTTCATAAGTTTGAGTGAATTCATAAACACTTCTATACATTATAAATAAATTTAATCAGTTACAAATACAAGATTATTTTATGAGCGATATTCAGCATTTCTTTAAACCAATAACCATTACTGATTATAAAGAAAATCAATTGGGACATTTTATTTCAGCCTATAATTCCGAAAGCGATTTTCCGGAATTAAAAGAGGTGGATATGGCTATTATTGGAGTATGTGAAGACAGAAGAGCTTATAATAATATGGGCTGTGACAGAGCTCCGGATGCCGTTAGAGAATACCTCTACAAATTATACCCGGGGAGTTTCAGACCAAGCTTAGTTGATTTGGGAAACATACAGCCCGGTCACGATGTGGAGGACACATACTTTGCATTGAAATCAACGGTTGAATTCCTGATCAGAAATAATATCATTCCCATTATTTTAGGCGGAAGCCAGGATTTAACCTATGCGCAATTTTTAGGTTATGAGAAACTGGAACAAACCATCAATATTGTAGCAGTGGATTCTGTGTTTGATTTGGGGAACCCTGAGGAAGAGATTACGAATACGGGTTATCTTGGAAATATTATTTTACATCAGCCAAATTATTTATTTAATTACAGTAACATCGGTTACCAGACCTACCTGGTAGATCAGTCGTCGTTAGGGATGATGAACCGCCTGTATTTTGATACCTATCGTTTAGGCCAGGTGCGTGATGCCATTGAAGAGTCGGAACCAATTATCAGGCATGCCGATTTACTGAGTTTTGATATGACAGCGATTAAGCACAGTGATGCACCGGCAAACCCCAATGCCTCACCAAATGGGTTTTATTCGGAAGAAGCTTGCCAGATGATGCGTTACGCGGGGATGAATGATAAATTATCTTCTTTAGGGATTTACGAGATCAACCCGGAGTTTGATACCAACGGAAAAACAGCCAATCTTGCTGCACAGATGGTGTGGTGTTTTATGGATGGTTTTTACAATCGCAAACAGGATTTTCCTTCGCGTACGAGTACCGATTATGTGAAATTTCACGTGGTACTGCAGGAAGAAAAATACGAGATCAATTTCTTTAAAAGTAAAAAAAGCGACCGTTGGTGGATGGAAATTCCTTATCCTCCAACCAAAGGCTTAAAATTTGAAAGACATACCTTATTACCTTGCTCCTACAAGGATTACGAGCTTGCCGTAAACAACGAAATCCCTGATCGTTGGTGGCAAACCTATCAGAAACTGGCATAAATACACTGTTTTTTTAAACATAAAAAAGCACAGGCTGTTATGTAATTAAACCGTACTTTTGCATAGTTTAATTTCATGACCATGGATGTTCAATCACTTTTAAAACGCGCTGATAACCTCGAATTTTTATCTATTGAGGAAGGTGTATTTTTATATGAGCACGCTTCAACTGCTGAGTTGATGTTTGTTGCAAATAATATCAGAAATATAAAAAAACATAACTCTAAAAAAGTTACCTGGCAAATTGATAGAAATTTGAATACCACCAATGTGTGTATTGCCAATTGTAAGTTTTGTAATTTCTACCGTATTCCGGGACACAAAGAAGCTTACATTACAGATATAGAAACCTATAAACGTAAGATTGAAGAAACCATTAAGTATGGCGGAGATCAGTTACTCTTACAGGGAGGGCACCATCCTGACCTTGGCTTAAGCTTTTATGTCAATTTATTTAAAGAATTAAAATCGTTATTTCCTTCTATTAAATTACATTCACTCGGGCCACCGGAAATCGCGCATATTACAAAATTAGAAAAATCGACACATACCGAAGTCCTGAAAGCTTTGATAGATGCAGGTTTAGATAGTTTGCCCGGAGCAGGCGCGGAAATTTTAAATGACCGTGTACGTCGTTTAATTTCAAAAGGGAAATGTACGGGAAGAGAGTGGCTGGACGTTATGCGTGCCTGTCATCAATTAAATATTACTACATCGGCAACGATGATGTTTGGTCATGTAGAAACCATTTACGAACGGTTTGAGCATTTGGTATGGCTGCGTGAAGTGCAGTCAGAAAAACCTGCTGATGCAAAAGGCTTTTTAGCCTTTATTCCATGGCCTTTCCAGGATGATGGAACATTATTAAAACGCATTAAAGGTGTTTCAAATAATGTCAGCTCCGATGAATACATTCGTATGTTGGCATTAAGCCGTATCATGTTGCCAAATATTGAAAACATACAGGCTTCCTGGTTAACTGTAGGAAAACAGACTGCTGAAATTTGTTTACATGGTGGTGCCAATGATTTTGGAAGTATTATGATCGAAGAAAATGTTGTAAGTGCTGCAGGAGCTCCTCACCGTTTTACTTATAAAACCATACAGGATGCGATAAGGGAAGCAGGTTTTGAGCCTCAGTTGAGAAACCAGCAATACGGAGAGCGTGAGTTACCAAAAGAAATTGTTGAACAGGTTGTAAATTATTAAGCGTTTATGAATGTTATTATCACAGGTGCCAGCAGAGGAATTGGGTTTGAATTAATACAGCAATTTTTAAAGAATAATGCCACTGTATTTTGTTTAACCAGGAATATAGAACCTTTAAAGCCTCTGGCAAATGCCAATCTACATATTTATTCTACAGATTTGAGTTCTGTGGAAAGTATGAACGAAGCACTTGATGTGATTAAACAGAAAGTAAAACAGGTGGATGTGGTGGTGCATAATGCGGGAAGCCTTGTGAATAAACCTTTTGAAACTATTGCTTACGCGGAACTTGAAAGAGTTTACAAAGTAAATGTATTTGCTCCTTTTTATTTAACGCAGCAACTAATCGGTGTGTTAGGGAAGGAAAAGCGATCTCATGTGATTACGATCAGTAGTATGGGTGGATTTCAGGGAAGCGCTAAGTTTCCGGGACTATCAGCCTATAGCTCTTCCAAAGCGGCCATTGCCGGGTTAACGGAATGTCTGGCAGAAGAATTAAAAGAAAAAAATATTTCGGTGAATTGCCTGGCTATCGGCGCGGTGCAAACCGAAATGTTGGCCGAAGCCTTCCCGGGTTACAAGGCACCTTTATCTCCTTTACAAATGGCAGAATATATTTATGATTTTGCGATAAAGGGACATCAGTATTATAACGGGAAAATTTTACCCGTTTCATCAAGTACACCATAGAATTTAATAAAAAAGAAGCAGTTTAAATATATTTTGAATAGCATGCGAAAAATATACTTGTGTCTTTTTATTTATCTTGTAAATGTTTTATGCGCCCAGGAACTTACCCAAACTATTCGCGGAACGGTATTGGATAAACAAACCCAAAGCCCTTTACCGGGAGCTGTTATCAGCATCATCGGTTCAAATCCTATCATTGCTACTACTACAGATGAGAATGGTAAATTCAGATTAGAGCATATTGTTCTTGGCAGAAAACAATTAAGGATTTCCCTGATTTTTTATAAAGAAAAATCTCAAACAGTTACTTTAAACAGTGGTAAAGAAAACGTTTTAACGATTGAGATGGAAGAAAGTGCCGTACAAGGGCAGGAAATTGTAGTAACTTCTGAAGTTGATAAAACAAAAACGAATAACAAAATGGCTACGGTTAGCTCACGGGTATTTAGTACTGAGGAAGCAAACCGTTATGCCGGTAGCAGGGGTGATCCGGCAAGGATGGCGGCAAACTATGCCGGTGTAAGTGGCTCAAACGACAGTCGTAATGATATCATCATCAGGGGGAATTCTCCTTTAGGTATTTTGTGGCGCTTAAACGGTCTGGATATTCCAAACCCCAATCACTTTGGTAACCTGGGATCTTCGGGTGGACCCATCAGTATTTTAAATAATAACACCTTAGATAATTCTGATTTTTTAAGCGGGGCGTTTCCGGCAGATTATGGGAATGCGACGGCCGGTGTATTTGATTTGAAAATGCGTTCGGGTAACAACGAAAAATATGAGTTCCTGGGAATGGTTGGCTTTAATGGGTTTGAATTAGGGGCAGAGGGACCTTTCAGTAAAAAGAAAAAAAACGGATCTTTTATGGTTAATTACCGTTATTCTACATTAGCAGTGTTTAAATACATAGGCCTTGATTTTGGTACAGGGAGCGCTGTTCCGCAATACCAGGATCTGACTTTTAAAGTAGATCTTCCCACAAAAAAAGCAGGTAAGTTTTCTATATGGGGTATTGGTGGTTTAAGTTTTGTGGATCTTAAACAAACGGATCAGTCTAAAGGAAATAATTTATATGGTTATAGTGGAAGAAATACATCCTTTAAATCAAATGTAGGAGCGGGTGGGGTGTCACATACCTATTTATTAAATTCCAGTTCTTACATTAAAACAAACATCGGTATTTCAGGTCAGTATAATTTAATTACAGCTGATCGAGTAGATACGAGTATGCATCCCATGACGATCCGCCCTGAATACAGAAATACCTCTTACACCATAAAATATTCAGCCAACACAACTTATAATAAGAAATTCAATTCGCGCAATTTTGTTAATGCCGGTTTTTACCTGGATCTGTATAATACCTCTTTTGTAGATAGTGTGGATACTTATGGAAATGGCTTTGTAACCCTTCGTAATTATACCGGGAAAACGTTATTAGGCCGTGCATTTGCCCAATGGAAGCATTCGTTCAGTGAAAAATTATCGTTAAATACCGGGTTCACTTACCAGTATTTAGTATTGAACGGAGCAAGCGCCCCCGAACCACGTTTAGGATTAAAATATGAATTCAGTAAAAAACAATCGCTGAGTTTTGGAGCCGGTCTGCACAGCCAGGTACAGCCATTATACATTTACTTTGCCACGGCTAATTTAGGAAATGGTACCGTTAAGGAAACCAATCGTAACCTCGATTTCACCAGAGCGGCTCATGCCGTTGTGGCTTATGACGTGAATTTATTTAATAGTGTACGTATCAAAACGGAAGTATACTACCAGTATCTATATCATATTCCTGTAAAGGCTTATCCCAATTATTTCAGTACTGTAAATTTAGGAGCCGATTTTAATAGTCCTAATGTGGATAGCCTTGTAAGTAAAGGAACGGGAGATAACTATGGGATAGAGTTAACGCTTGAAAAATTTTACAGCAAAGGCTATTATTTTTTAGTAACAGCCTCTTTGTTTGAAAGTAAATACCGCGGGAGCGATCAGGTTTACCGTAACACAGCCTTTAATGGGAATTATGTATTTAATGCCCTGGCAGGTAAAGAATTTAAAATTAAAGAAAAACATATTTTGGCCTTGGATGTTAAAATAACCTACGCAGGTGGAAAACGTTATGTACCGATTGATCTGGCAACTTCCATTGCAACACAAAGCGAAGTGCGTTACGGAGCAATAGCCTATAATAATCAATACGATCCTTATTTCAGGATTGATGTGAAACCATCTTATAAACTGAATACCAAACGATTTACACATGAAATAAGTGTAGACATCCAAAATGTAACCCGTCATAACAATATCTTTCAGCAGCAATACGACCTCAATACACAAGCCATTAAAACAGATTATCAGTTAAAGTTTTTTGTGATCCCTCAATACAGGTTAACGTTTTAACGGATGTAATAATAGATAGTCTATCCTAATAATATGGAATTAAACATTTGTCATTCCGAACTTGATTCGGAATCTCATTAAATGCTGAATCATTCCGATAGCTATCGGAATCAGCATGACATCTGCTTTTTTTACCTTTGTCTGGCTGAGGTTTACACATTATTCTGATACACCGATTAATAATAGATTAATTTGATTTCTATACGAGTAAACTTTCGTAACTTTATAACCTTCTAAATTTTATACAATGGTACAAATAAGCACAGATAACGATTTTGAAACTTTATTAAAAGACCACAAACAGGTGATTGTAAAATATTATGCCGACTGGTGTGGTTCTTGCAAACTGTTTGCTCCAAAATTTAAACGTCATTCGAATGATGAAACGAATGC
Organism: Bacteroidia bacterium; assembly: GCA_963422675.2. Taxonomy (GTDB): domain Bacteria; phylum Bacteroidota; class Bacteroidia; order B-17B0; family Aurantibacillaceae; genus UBA4416. The sequence goes on along the minus strand of CAXVYS010000025.1, from coordinate 149,986 downwards.
AGATATTTTATTTTTAGAGGTAAACGCGGAAGAAAATGAGAATGCCCGTAAGTTTGGTGGTGTAGACAATCTTCCGTTTATGGCAAGTTTTAAAAACGGTATCTTATTAGAAGGAACTGCGACAAGCAAAGAAGAGTACCTTCAAAAAATGATTGACGACCTTAGAAAATAATTTATCACAGAGGAACAGAGACTTTTAATTTTTCTGTAACTCAGTAGTGCAAAATGAAATAGTATGAAAATACCGGCAATAAAAAAATTAGTAGAAAGCTATTCTCTTCCACAGTTACAGGAAGCGGAGAATGCCCTGTTAGAAGAGCAGATGCCTGCTATTGAAGTGGAAGGTGATGATGAGGGAGAGCAATTAACACACATTTTGGCATCCATCTATATTAAAGATAAAATGGAACATCATGGCACAGCCTTTAGCCAGGCATTAAGGGATTTTAGCCAACGTGTAAGAAATAGTATAGGGTAATTATTTTACCAGTTCTTTTACTTTTCTGATATCCTGATCGATACCCTGAAGAATATCCTGTTTCGAATAAATGGTTTTGTAATCAGGCATTAATCCGTGGCCATCGTTTATCACATCGATGTCGTGGTACACATGGTATACAGGAATAAACACCCCAATGTGTGTGTGTGGCAAAAGTAATTTTCCGGTAATGATGGCGTTAGTTCCTGCAATGTTTCCTCCCGTTTCTTCGCCTATAATAGTAGCATTGACTTTATATTTTAAGTAAGTGGAAGAAATGGCGCTCATGGAAAAAGACCTCCCGTTCACCAACACATAGATGTTGCCTTTGAAAGCATTTTTGTGTTTTGGAAATCCGAAAGGGTAATGCCTCAGCCGCCCATTGCTGAAGGTGTTGGGTGCAAAGAACGTAAATACAATAGGAATTAACCTGCCTACTCCCATTTTCATACGAGGGTTAAAGGCAATTAAATTTGGCTTTCTGTCAAAGGGTATTTTAACCGGCTTATTGATCACATAAGATAAAAACTTTAAGCCGCTCCTGATTTTTCCACCACCATTGTTTCTAAGGTCGATCACCACATTATGAATATGTTTTTGCCTGATGTCTTTAAACGATCTCCGAAAGAACCGGTTCCAGTGCCTTCCTGAAAAGGCATCAATATCTATCAATGCAATGGGTTGAGGATTCTCTATCACCGAGTACCTGCAGGTTTTGGTACTTTCTAAAAACTGTACAGAATCCTTTTTTGGCAGGATCAATGTGTCTTTTAATGTAGAGATACTTTTAACACGACAGGTATATATGTTCCCCGAATTAGCTTTAAGTGTCAGGGTATAGTACGGATTATAGCCGTAACAAAATGAGTAATAGCGTTTGAAATTATCATACCTGGAAACAACACTTTTGGCTGTTTCGTTATAGCCGTCGGAGGTGATCACCGAAAATATTTTTCGGATCACACTGTCTAGCGGATGACCGTCAATGTTGATGATCTCATCACCAACCACAATACCCGAATCGTTAGATAAATTATTGATCACGATCATTCTGCCATCACTTAATAAATAAGTATTAAGCGGTAGAACAGGTCTGCCCAGTTTTTTTACAGTTTTGGAATAAGCCTTTGAAGGATCCACGCCGGAATGTGAGCAGCCGATTTTAGCAACGATTTGTTTAATGTAAAATCTTACCTGCATTTCGGTAAGTGGTTCCGTAATGTTTCGCTTTATGCCTTCAATAAAGGCGTGCAGGGAATCGTGCGAAATGTACCTGTAAGGATCGGGATGGAATTTTAACAGGTACTTTTCAGTATAGTTAATATCTTCAATAACCTCTTTTACAGGATAGGTATGTCCTATATCAAATTTCTTATGCTGGGCATAGCTAAACCCACCGATAATAATAAATATCAGACAATAGAATGCCTTCATACATTAATCATTTGCTAAAACACCCATTTTTTTACCAAGGTCGCTCATAAATTCACGAACTTCTTTTACAGTAGTTTCGTCGTTGGTAGCACGCAAGTAAGTATCAGTAAGGGTTACAATATTTTGGTGAAAGAATTTTTTCATTTCATCTACCGTCATATCTTTCGTCCAAAGATCAATACGCATGGTATTATTTTCGTTTTCGTCCCAAAGAGCCAGCATAATACTTCGGCAAGAGCTTCCTTCCATAGCGTCAGGAGCTTCCCACTCAATTTTTTGAGGAAGTTGATTTTCGTCAACGGTAACTTTAAATTTTATTTCAGATGTTGTCATAGTTAGTTTTTTTAATTGTCATCTGGTTTATTCATCATTTTTTATAGCTTTCGCTATTGGTAGGATGAACAGTTCAGATGTAGTCATAGTTAGTTTTTTTAATTGTCATCCGGTTTATTCATCATTTTTTATAGCTTTCGCTATTGGCAGGATGAATAGTTCAGATGTTGTCATAAATTGTTTTTAAGCGTTGTACTGTTTTTTGATACACTAAAAAAGAGTTCTGAGCCTGTTATTTAAGTTGTAAATTTAAGGTTACTAATTTAGTTAAAATTTTAGCTCCTAAAACGCTAATTAACTCAATAATACAATACATTTGTAATATGATTGAATACCCAAAAATGACCTTACAGAATGGTAAAGAATTACCGGTACTAAGGTTTCACCCCTGGATCTTTTCAGGAGCCATTAAGCAGCAGGATGCCAACATACAGGATGGCGATATTATAGAGGTTTATTCCGCAAAACAACAGTTTTTAGGAATGGCACAGTATCAAAAAGGAAGTATTACCGGGCGTATTATTTCGTTTAGTAAACAACAGGTAAATATTGATTTTTGGGTCAAAAAAATTCAGAGAGCATTAGATTACCGTAAGTTTTTAGAGTTGGAAGGTAACCCGCATACCAATGTGTACCGTTTGGTATTTGGAGAAGGTGATGGTGCTCCAGGTTTAATTATGGATTATTACGACGGACATGTTGTATTTCAGGCACATAGTATTGGAATGCATAAATGCCGCACAGATATTGCAGAAGCATTACAACAGGTTTACAAACAACAACTGAAATCCGTTTACGATAAAAGTTCAGAAACATTACCAAATAATTATTCTGCCGGGTTAGCAAATGAGTATTTATACGGAAGCTGTAATGAGGAATTAATTGTTCTGGAAAACGGAGTGAAGTTTTACATTGATTTTATAAATGGCCAAAAAACAGGATTCTTTATCGATCAGCGCGAAAACAGAAGTTTATTGGGAAATTACAGTAAAGGAAAACGGGTACTAAATACATTTTCTTATACAGGAGGATTTTCCATGTATGCTGCTAAACACGGTTGTGAAATTGTGCATTCGGTTGATTCCAGTGCTAAAGCCATTGATTTGTGTAATAAAAATGCAACATTAAATAATGTCAGTAACCACGAAGGGTTTGCCCTTGATACTTTTGATTATTTAAAAGATCATGGAAAAAACTATGATATCATTATTTTAGATCCACCGGCATTTGCCAAGAGCCGTGATGTATCTCATAATGCCGTTATTGGCTATAAACGCCTTAATCAAATGGCCTTGCAAAATATCAAAAAAGGCGGGATTCTTTTCACGTTTTCCTGTTCGGGCGTTATTGATAAAAAATTATTTTATAATACCGTTACTGCCGCAGCTATTGAATCGAGAAGAAATATGAAATTACTGCATACATTATCTCAACCTGCCGATCACCCTATTATTCCAAACTTCCCGGAAGGAGAATATTTAAAAGGCCTGGCTTTTTATGTAGAGTAGATTTGCCGTTAAATAATGATTATCTTTTACAACTAAATAAGGTTTAATTTAAAATGAATAATCTCCCCACAATTAAAGAACTTGGACTGGATTTGTTATACCTCAGTCCTTTTCAAAAATTTTGGACGATTATAAAACCTTTTATTTTTTCTGCTTTGTATTTTGTGTTTGCCTTCAATCATATGTGGGTACTTGCCGTACTTTCCATCGTGTTGTTGCTTTTCACGACGTATGTTTCCACATCGCATGATCTGGTTCATATGAATTTAGGCTTGAAGAGGGGACTCAATAGCGTGTTGTTATCTGGTATTGAACTTTTGGTTTTAAGAAGCGGCCATGCTTTTAAAATGGCGCATCTCAACCACCACAAACATTTTCCTCACGAAGGGGATATTGAAGGACAAACTGCGCATATGTCTTTTTTGCGGACTCTTTTCGAAGGACCTGTTTACCACGCTAAATTATATTTTTGGGCATGGAAGAAAGCTAAGGGTAAAGACAAAACAGGGCTTCTTGCAGAGGGGATATCCATTCTGCTCATTATAACTATAAGTAGTTGCACGTTGCATGAAACACCTGTGATTTTTTTGTATGTCTGTTTTGTAATAGCCGGAAGCTGGGTTAATCCTCTTTTTACAGTGTACATCCCGCATAATGCAAAAGAACAAAATCCATTGTTTCAAACAAAGGCATTCAGAGGTATGTTTATCAGTACTTTATTTGCACAACACAATTACCATTTAGAACATCATTTATATCCCATGGTGCCTCACCAAAATTGGCTTAAGTTAGCAAAGCGTTTAGATCCTTATTTTAATAAGCTAGGTGTAAAATTTATAAAAATCTGATATGGAAGCTAATCATGGCTTGTACAAAATAGTGGTTGCAAAAGGATATTTTCCATTAATGCTCACCGGTATTATTTTAGTGTTTGTTGGTATTTTTTTAATAGCTCAATCCTTAACCGGGCAATTACTTCCTCACGACATTCATAACTTAGGAATGACAACCGCACAACTTGCTTACATTAATGATGGTAAAGTATTAAAGTTTATGTTTCATGACAGGGTTGCCTTTGGAGGATCTTTAATATCAGTAGGTTTGTTATACATGTGGTTAACGGCTTTCCCTTTAAAACAGGGTAAAGCATGGGCATGGTGGGTGTTTATCTTATCTGGTTTTTCAGGATTCGGGAGCTTTCTTACATACCTCGGTTATGGTTATTTGGATAGTTGGCATGGTATAGGAACGTTATGTCTTATTCCTTTATATGTAGCAGGAATTTATTATAGCTACGGCTCATTACAGGAACCTAAAACTTTTCGTACGTTATTAGTAAAACAGGCCAATACAACACTCAACTCTAAATTAGGGCTGGGCAATCTGTTTTTATTGTTTACATCAGTAGGTTTATTCTTAGGTGGTATCACTATTATGATTGTTGGTATAACAACCGTATTTGTGCCGCAGGACTTAGGTTATATGCAGATAAAAGTATGTGGACTAACTCAGTTTAATTCTAAATTAATACCAATTATTGCGCACGACAGAGCTTCTTTTGGTGGAGGTCTTGCAACTATCGGTGTTATGTTTTTCTTTAGTATATGGTGTTCAAAGCCTAGTCGAAACCTTTGGGAGATTTTAGCATTATTTGTATCTGTTGGATTTATTTCTGCAATAGGAGTTCACTTTTGGATTCAATACCTCGATTTTTGGCATATAGCGCCGGCCTATTTTGGATTGTTGGTGTTTTACACAGGATTATTTCTGACATATAAGGGGATGGTTAAAAAGGAATACGTATAACTTCCTGATCAAATAAATTAAAATATACCGTTATTAAATTCCTGCTACCGCTTGTAGTAATTCCTGTTAATTATGTAGATTATTAATTAAATTCGTGCATCAAATCATACTATGACACCAATCTTAGAAGTAAAAAATATTAATAAGCAATACGCTAATCATGTTGCTTTAAAGGATGTGAGTTTAATTGTTGAACCTCAAAAAATATTTGGTTTACTCGGCCCAAATGGAGCTGGTAAAACATCTTTGATCCGGATCATTAACCAGATTACCGGTCCTGATAGTGGAGAGGTACTGTTTAACGGAGAACGCTTATCTCCCAAACATGTTGATTTTATTGGATATTTACCGGAAGAACGAGGTTTATATAAAAAAATGTCGGTAGGTGAGCAGGTGATGTATCTCGCGCAATTAAAAGGTTTGAAGAAGAGTGATGCCAAGGCAAGATTGAAAGAGTGGTTTCAAAAATTTGAAATTGAAGACTGGTGGGATAAAAAAATTGAGGAACTGAGTAAAGGAATGCAACAGAAAATACAATTTATTGTAACCGTATTGCATGAACCAAAATTATTGATTCTTGATGAGCCTTTTAGTGGGTTTGACCCTATCAATGCTCAATTAATAAAAAAAGAAATTTTAGAATTAAGAGAAAGAGGCGCTACCATTATTTTTTCTACCCATAATATGGGAAGTGTGGAAGAGTTATGTGATAATATCGCACTCATTAATAAAGCAGAAAAATTACTGGATGGTTCGGTGAAAGAGATTCGTAAGGCTTATAAAAGCAGTACGTATCATATTACATTTAAAGGCAATTTAATAGGCTTTACCAATTCAATATGGGCAGGAGCAGAGTTGTTGGAGAAAAAATCAGAAGAAGATGTACATACCCTAACCGTAAAAATGTTACGCCAGAATAAACCAAACGATTTATTGCAGGCGGTGTTGAATAGCGGTGAGATTTTATCCTTCAACGAAATGGTTCCTTCTATGAACGATATTTTTATTTCGGTTGTAGAAAATAAACAAGCCATTAATACTCAAAGTTCTTTTACCGAATAACAATCACTTATTAAAACTCATTATACATCATTCATCACTATACATATGAATAAACTATTTTTAATTATACAGCGGGAATATTTTTCGAGAGTTAAGAAAAAATCCTTTTTATTAATGACCTTGCTGGGACCTTTGTTAATGGCGGGTGTTATGATCATCCCTATATGGCTGGCCATGCGTGATAAAACCGATCACCAGGTATTGGTGTTGGATCACAGTGGTTTGTTTATTGATAAATTGCCTAACTCCAAGCAAATTAAATTTACTTACGGAGCCGAATCTCTTCAAAGCGCCAAAGCTAAATTAAAAGATGGTCCTTTTGATCTTATTATGGAAATTGCCGGGAACCCACTGAACGATAAAAAAACTACTCCCTTGTTGTATTATAAAAAACAACCGGGTGTAAGTGCAGAGCAATACATTACCAACTCCATTGAAAATATTTTATTTGATTACCGTTTACAGGGAGATAGTATTGATATTGCTAAAATTGATAATGCCCGCAGACCTGTGGAAATGCTTACGATTAAAGTAACGGATGATGGTAAGGATGAAAAAACGAACACTGAAACCAATATGATTGTTGGATTTGTTTGTGCCATTATTATTTATTTTATGATTTTCTTATACGGCTCGCAGGTAATGCGTGGTGTTATTGAAGAAAAAACAAACCGTATTGTTGAGGTGATTGTATCTTCGGTAAAGCCTTTCCAATTGATGTTAGGGAAAATCGTTGGTATTGCCCTTGTGGGTTTAACCCAATTTATTTTATGGATCGTATTAACCGTTCTAATCAATTTTACAGTAACAAGCGTCATTTTTAAAGACCAGATTGCTGATACGGCGAAACAAAATGCACAGGTAGAAAAAGTCATGAAGAATGACCTGGTGGCGGGTTCCGACAAAATGCAGAAAGTAAATTCTTCCAATGAAGTCGTGCAGCTGCTGAATGATTTTAATAATATAAACATTACTAAATTATTAGTGTGTTTTGCATTTTATTTCTTATTCGGGTACTTACTATATGCCGCTTTGTTTGCAGGCATTGGCTCAGCTGTGGATAGTGAGGCAGATACTCAACAGTTTATTTTACCGGTCACCGTGCCGCTCATAGCCAGTTTTATTATTGCGCAGAGTGTTGCAACAGATCCTGACAGTTCTATGGCCCAGTTCTTTTCTATTTTTCCCTTAACATCGCCTATTGTGATGATGGTACGTTTACCATTCGATGTGCCTACATGGGAATTAGCATTGTCAATGGTATCGTTGGTTATAGGCTTTTTGTTTTTTACATGGCTTGCCGGAAAAATTTACCGCACCGGTATTTTAATGTATGGCAAAAAAGCAAGCTGGAAAGAAATAGGCAAATGGCTGTTTTATAAAGCATAGGATGTTTAAAACACAGGTATGGTTTTTCACAGCATTCCTCTTTTATGCTGCTATTGTAAGTGCGCATCATAAAGATGTTGTGGTTATCGAAAATTCATCTGTTCCTGCTTCACAAAAGGAAGCCTTGTTAATTTTACCGGGTTTTGGCTCTAAAATTCATGGTGTAAAAGATATCAAGGCTTGTTTTTCCAACAAAGGTTACGATGTGTTTATTCCGCATTACATTGGAAGAGATTCGTTGCAACAATGTGTCCTAACGGTTAATGAGTTTATGCTGAAGCATCAATTACAGGATTATAAAAAGTTATATGTGTTTAGTTATATTGCCGGTTCATGGGTTATAAATTTGTGGATTCAGCAGCATCCGGTAAATAATATAACCTCTATTGTCTATGACAGAAGTCCCTTGCAGGAGCGTGCCCCTTTTGTTTTAGTAAAAGATAATCCTATGATTATAAAATTACTGATTGGGAATATCATGAAGAATTTTGCCAATACGCCTTACCCCGTTATAGCTAATGATACAAAACAGATTGGTATTATTGTAGAAAGAAAAGCCACCAGGTTGATCCGAAAGCACAGGAAAACAACGTTGAGCCTTGGTCTTGTAAGTTTTAATATAGATTCGCTTCATCAGCCATGCGATGACTATACTTATAGCTGCATTAACCACGACGAAATGTATTTTAAATTTGAAGAAATGGGGCCTTTGATCCTGTATTTTTTTAAGTTCGGAATATTTCCAAAAGAAGCCCGTAAGGAGCCCTATCACTATGATGTGTTTGATAAAAACGTACTTCCTTGTGGCAGTTTTTAATAATCTGATTTTCCTGAACTATTCGATAAATACAATGTTTTAAGCAACTAAAAGTGTTTGTTTTGAAAGGTAATTTGTTATATTCGTAATACTATAATTATGGAAAAAGAGATCTTGTTAGAGGTTAAGAACCTGGTGACTGAGTTCAAGTCGGACGGAGAATTAATGAAAGCAGTAAATAATGTGTCGTTTACTTTGCATAAAGGCGAAACCATTGGTATTGTTGGAGAAAGCGGCTCAGGAAAATCGGTAACGTCTCTTTCCATCATGCAACTGATTCCAAGTCCTCCGGGTTATGTTTCCGGAGGAGAAATTTTATATCACTCTAAAAATAAAGGAACGGTTAACCTTCGGAATCTGAATCCTAAAGAAATGCGTTCGTTTCGTGGAAATGAAATAGCGATGATCTTTCAGGAACCAATGACAAGCCTTAATCCCGTTTATACATGCGGAAGCCAGGTGATGGAAGCTATTTTGTTACATCAAAAAGTTTCTAAAAAAGAAGCTCGTAAAAAAACAATTAAATTGTTTGAACAGGTACAGTTACCCGACCCTGAAAGAATTTTCAGTGTATACCCACATCAAATTTCAGGTGGACAAAAGCAACGAGTGATGATTGCAATGGCAATGAGTTGTAACCCCCGCATTTTAATTGCTGATGAGCCTACAACTGCTCTGGATGTTACGGTACAGAAAACGATCCTGGATCTGATGTTGAAATTACAACGTGAACAGGATATGGGTATTATGTTTATCACCCATGATCTGGGTGTTATTGCTGAGTTGGCCGATACCGTAATGGTAATGTACAAAGGTAAAGTAGTAGAGCAAGGGCCTGTGTTGGAAATTTTCAGTAATCCAAAACATCCCTATACAAAAAGTTTATTAGCCTGTCGTCCTCCTTTAGACAGACGTATTATGCGTTTGCCGGTGTCATCTGATTTTATGAAGTTAGATGAGCAGGGGATGATGGTAGAAATACCAAAAACAGTAAGTGAGGCAATTAATAGTGTGATCATTACGAAAGAACAACGTGAAGAAGAACATAAGGAATTATACAGTCGTTCAAAAATTTTAGAGATCCAGAATATTAAAACCTATTTCCCTAAAACAAGATCATTTTTTGGTAAAACAAAAGATTGGGTAAAGGCGGTAGATGATGTCACGCTGGATGTATACGAAGGAGAAACGCTGGGCCTTGTAGGAGAAAGTGGTTGCGGTAAAACTACCCTCGGCCGAACTATTTTAAGATTAAATGAACCAACTGAAGGAAAGATATTTTTTCAACGGAATGATATGTTAAAGCTTAAAGCAGAAGACATGCGACATATGAGAAAAGATATGCAGATTATTTTTCAGGATCCATATTCTTCTTTAAATCCACGTATTACTGTTGGTGAAGCTTTGATGGAACCGATGCAAGTACATAACATTTTATCAAATAATAATCAACGTAAAGAAAAAGTTTACGAATTGCTGGCAAAAGTAGGTCTCGAAGAAAAACAATTTACCCGTTATCCACACGAGTTTAGTGGAGGGCAACGCCAACGGGTGTGTATTGCCAGAGCTCTATCGCTTAATCCAAAGTTTATTATTTGTGATGAAAGTGTGAGTGCCCTCGACGTGTCTGTACAAGCTCAGGTATTAAATTTATTGAATGATTTAAAACGTGAATTTAAGTTTACTTATATTTTTATTTCTCATGACCTTTCTGTTGTGAAATTTATGAGTGACAGGATGGTGGTGATGAATAAAGGGAAGATTGAAGAGATGGGAGATGCTGATGAGATTTATTTAAATCCGCAATCCGACTATACTAAAAACCTGATTAGTTCTATCCCAAAAGGCCAGTTAACGGACATCAGAGCGAGTATTGAAAAAAAGAAATTATCGGAAACTGTTCATTAGTGGAAGGTGTATAGTTCATTTGGAGGGAAATAAAAAACGCTCGAACTGACAGCTATTTCTTTACTATTTATAATAATTTTTTGTAATCATTTTGTCATTTATCTCTTCCAATAGATAAAGAAACAATATTATAATATTTTTCGAACTTATTTTTTAAGCTGTTGCAGAATAATGTAGATTGTCAATTCGAGTGGCAATGCATGTTCTTCGCATTGCTGTATCGAGAAGGCTTCTTAATTTTTTTTGCAGAAGACAAGGAGGAAAAGCACTTGAACCGAAACGTATTTCTGCATTATTTTAATACATTCTATTTTCATTTTAGTTTCTTGTAACGCAAAAAGCACGTAAAATTACGTGCGTAATTTTACGTGCTTTTTGTTGTGAATAGTATTAATTACTTTTTAAATCGCAAATGTAGATCCTTACTAAGCAACTATTTTCAAAAAATTAATATCTTACCGCCCTAAAATAAACCACTAATTTCAAACTATGAAAAAACAAATCACACTCCTATTTCTTGCAATTTCACTCATTGCAAATGCACAATGTAATTGGCCCAAGGTCTATAATTCAGCCAAATATTTGCAATTTCACTTTGATAAACAAGGAGAAGTTATTGGGCAGTTTAGCCATGACAATTTCAGTTCTATGTATAATCATACAGGGCTACCAATGACTTCTACTGTGACTAATAACTATAATGAGTCCTGCGTAAAGTATTCAAATACCGGTGCGGCAAATTGGGTGTTTAATGAAAATTTTGGATTCGCTACGATTATCCCTTTTGATAACGGTAGTTTTTTTTTAGGATCGCTTACAAACAGAATCTTAAATTCAAATGGGACTTTAACCGGTTTATCATTTCCAACGACAGGTTATTCTTATTATGAAGGATTTTCAAACCAATTGTTGCAATTTAACGGCACTACTCTGAATGCCCTTGATGTAACCACAGGCGCACTCGTAACCACAAGTAGTTTGCCGGCGTTATCAAATTTTGTAATCTCAACAACTTATGTGAAAGGGACCGATTTGTATTTAGTTGGGCATTATTATTCAACCATGAATTACGATAATAATGTGGTTATTAAATTAAATCAAACAATGACTACAGCTGTTGTTAAGACAACAGCATTAAATATTAGTAAAATAGCGATTTCGAACAGCGGCGTCATGTATATGTCTTTGTATAATGAAGTAGGTGTATTTAATTGGGCAACATCCGTGTATACATTAACAGAAGCTACCGGTTATTCTGTCTTGTTAAAATACGATAATGCCAATACCAGAATGGTTTATTTTAATGCTACAAATAGTATCGTAAAATTTATCTATGATAATGGTACAACTTTAAATTTTCCAATAACCATAACAGGTACCGCACCAACGTTTGATACTGAAGTAGATTATTTTAATGATGAACTTTTAATATCTGCTTCAAACTCAATTGACGGCGCAGCAGGAGGAAGTATTAACGGGAGTGCTTTTCCTTATCTGACAACCTCTTTTTATGAAAATGTCATTTTGCATAGAGTGTCATTATCGCCCATTAAGGCTTCATTTTCTGTACCACATTCCAATGTTTGTTTAGGGAGTCTTGTTACCTACTCCAGTACGAGTACGGGTAATCCTACTTCGTTTAACTGGAGTTTTCCGGGAGGCTCGCCTTCAAGTTCTACATTACAAAACCCAACAGTTATCTATTGCAATGCGGGTTTATATAGTGCTTCACTAACTGTTGCAAATTGCACAAGTTCAGCTACAGCTGCATACACTAATTACGTTTCTGTTTCCTATACAAATTGTATCGAGCCTGCTTGCGGGAGCACATTAGCAGAAAGTTTTGGAGGCCCCAGTTCTGATATGGCATTAGCTGTAAGAACTGATGCTGCCGGTAATATATATACAACCGGTCGTTTTTTGGGTACAGTAGATTTTGATCCGGGTGCAGGTATTTCTAATTTAACGGCTACTACTTCTAATTATGAAACTTACATTACTAAATTTGATGCCTCCGGTAATTTTATTTGGGTGAAACAGCTGGCTGCTCAGGTGGGAAGTACTTCTGCCTGGAATAAAGCAGATGAATTAGTTATTGATACCCAGGGAGACATTTATTTATCCGGTACATATGCCCAAACCGTAGATTTTGATCCGGGTTCAGGTGTTTCTAATTTAACTTCCGGTCCAAGTGCTGAAAGTTTTATACTTAAATTAAATAGTTGTGGAGAGTTTGTGTGGGTTAGAAGATATGGCGCAGATGGATTCGCAACAAGAACTAACATTACTATTGATAATGCCAACAATATATATATAGCCGGTTTATTTTCTACTACCATTAACATAGGTCCATTTATATTAGCCACCGCCGGAAATTGGGATGGTTATGTGGCTAGCATAAATTCTGCAGGAACATTTTTGTGGGCTAAAAGAATAGGCTCATCCGGTGTTGATTATATTAATGATATAACAGTTAACTCCGCTGGTAATCCTGTGCTCACTGGCCTATTTTCAAATACAGTAGATTTTGATCCTAATGCAACGATATTTAATCTTGTTTCTGCAGGAGGTTATGACGCTTTTGTATTGACTCTGACTTCTGCCGGAAATTTTGTATGGGCAAAAAGAATTGGAAATACGGGTGATGATGTAGGAAGAGAATTGGTTATTAATAGCGTAAACGATATTATTATATTAGGAGACTATACAGGAGTAGTTGATTTTGATCCTAATGCCGGAGTAAGTAATATCACTTCAGTTGGTGGAAAAGATGTATTTGTATTGAAATTAAATAATTTGGGTAATTATTTATGGTCTGGTAGTATTGGTAACGTACTTGATAATTATTCAAGAAAAATGAGCATTGACGGATTAAATAATGTTTATGTGAGTGGGGACTATAGTAGTACTATGGACATTGACCCATCAACGGCGGTTTTTAATATCACAACGCCGGGTGTAACGTATATCAGCAAAATTAATAGTGGAAATGCATTTGTATGGGGAAGAAAAATAAACTCTGCCTATATTGATGGAATGACTTGTGATGCACATAACGATTTAATAATAGCCGGTCAGTTTTCCGGTACCTCAGATTTTGACATCAACGCCGGCGTTATTAATTTAACTTCTAATGGAAACACGGACGCTTTTGTTGCGAAATATTGCTCAGGTAGTTTATTACGTGTTGCACAAATTGAAGAGGCGAATGAATTAAGTGAATTGGAGTCTTCGATTGGCAATGAGGTGAATATATATCCTAATCCAACTATTAGTAATGTATTTATAACGGTACCGGCCGAATGGGGTTTGGCTAAAATTGTAGTGTACAACACTGTTGGGCAAATTGTAATGACAAGCGAAATGGATAAAGAAACTCAGACGGAACTTGCATTAGAAAGTCTGAAAGATGGATTATATTTTATTAACGTTAGTAATAATGAACATAGTATCACTAAAAAATTGGTAAAAAATACCAATAAATAGGTTACACTTTTTTATTAGAATAAGGCTGTACCATAAGTACAGCCTTATTTTTTTTAATCAATCAATTTTGCAATTCCAAATGCGGCTCCTGCAGCTACCAATCCAATAAGTGTTACTTTTAAAGCGCCAAATAGAGGAGGTTGTCCGGTTACTTTACTTTTAAAATAACCAAATACAAAAAGACATACCGTGGTAATGATGGCCGACAACATTAATCCTTTTGTTGGTGTGGAAGTAAAAAAGTAAGCAGACAAAGGCAGTAACCCGCCGACAATGTAAGATGTACCAATGGTAATGGCACTATTGCGGGCTCTGTTAGGATCCGGTTTTTCAAGACCCAATTCAAACTTCATCATAAAATTAACCCACTTATCTTTATTTTTTGAGAGCTCTGTGGCAATAATATGTTGTGATTCGGGGCTTAATCCATAATCTGCAAACACTTCTTTTACTTCTTCTATTTCTCTTTCAGGCACACGTTCCACTTCTTCATATTCCCGCTTTAACTCATGTTCATAATGTTCCTGTTCGGTTTTTCCGGCGAGATAACCGCCAAGCCCCATGGCAATACATCCCGCTACAATTTCTGCCATGCCCGCTGTAATTACAATGTTGTTATGATCAACAGCACCACTTAACCCTGCAGCGAGTGCAAATGGAACGGTTAATCCGTCGCTCATTCCAATAACAATGTCTGAAATAAATTCGGAGCTTTTTAAATGAGCTTCATCATGTTTCATAGTCGTGTTTTAATAACCTGAAATTAGGAATTATTCCCCTAATTTTAAAATGCACTGTATTAAACATCAATTTTTTTCTAAAACCGATAACTTTAAGAACGCTTCTGGTATTGTTAAACAACGTTATTTTCCTGCCACAGATTTTATTTCGAAGTAACTTCCCTGTTGATTTTGATTAATTTGCATTATGAATAAACTATATATAGTGGTCTTTATCTTTACATTACTTTTAATGAATTGTAAAAAGAAGACAACTGCTAAAACGTTTACACCCGCTTGTAGTGGCAGTAAATCATTTGCCAATGAAGTAAAGCCTTTATTGCAGAGTTATTGTGTGAGCTGTCATAGCACATATTCTACTTATTCCAACGTAAAGTCTTCTTCCTCATCCATCAGAAGTTTAATTGTTAATGGCAGTATGCCAAAAAATACAACACTTTCCGACGATCAAAAAAACAGTATTGTCTGTTGGATTGATGCCGGAGCACTTAACAATTAATCAGCTATCAGTTTAACTTATTCATCGGAGGTGTTTTTTAACTTCATTAGTAAGGTATAAGCACCTTTCATTACAATAGTTTTATTTTGAAGAGCTTCGCTGTTCTTTATTTCAATATATCCATTTTCTTTCCCTCCCGTTTCAACTTCCGTTAATTGATATTGATTTTCTTTTTCAGTAGTAAAAATGTAATTTTTTCCTTCAAAATTTACAATGGTTTCCTCAGGTAAAGCATAGGCATTTTCTCTTTTAGTTTCGATTTCTGCATTCATATACATTCCCGGTAAAAGGGTTTTATCATAATTTTCAAAATGGCAGTGTACCTCTGCAGTCCTTTCTGACGAAAGATCCTGGCTAATCAGGATGATCTCACAATTATGCTTTTTATCAGATTGATTATTGTAAGCAATCACTTTTTGTCCTATAGATAATTCTCCCAGGTCTTTTTCAAATACTTTTAAATTAAGATGGATATCCGTTGTATTTACCAATTCAAAAAGGATATCAGCTGGATTAACGTATTTACCGATGTTCACATTTACTTTCGATACAAAACCATCAATAGGCGAATACATATTCACACTTTTAGAAAGGTTAGTCTCTGATAAGTTTTGCGGATTAATATTAATGAGCTTTAACTTTTCGGCTAAAGCACTCAGGGCAATTTTCTGTGCGCTGTAATCCATTTGTGTTTGCTGGAATACCTTATCACTACTGGCTTTACTTTGGTTCAATTCCTTTTGACGTAAGAATTCGGTTTCGGTAAACAGTAATTTTGATTTAGTAGTTAAGTATTCCTGCTGCAATTGAATGTATTGGAAGTCTTCCATGGTAGCAATGATTTCCCCTTTATTGATATGCATACCGGGGAGCAATTTAGTTGTTTTAAGATAGCCGCCTAAAGGCATACTTACGGAGACCATATTTTGAGGAGGGACATCTATTTTGCCATTTACCCTGATGACAGAGGAAATGCTATGCTTTTCTAATTTACCAAGAACAATATCAGAGTTTTTGGTTTGTGTGCTACTAAGTGTTACTAGCACTTCAGCCGCCTTTGAACTTTCTTCTGTTTGTTCGCCCTGTTGTTTTGTTCCACAGGCCGAAAACAGAATAAGGAGAGTTATAATGATAATGGATTTCATTTTATTTAGGATTAGTAGTTAAATAATTAAGTTGAATACTGTTTTCGTTGAAGGCATTAATGGCATCTATATAGTTACTTTTTATACTAATAGATTGATTGGTGAGCATTACCCAGTCTAAATAATTGATTTCCCCATTGATAAACTGTTTGCCGGCTGTTTCGTCAATTAGCAGAGCATTAGGAAGCGCTGTTTTCTCAAAATAAAGAATCGTTTCCAAATAATTTTGATGTTGAAGTAAAGCCGACTGGTATTGTTTTTGGAGTAATTGCTTTTCCTGAGTATAATTACTTTCCGCGATGTTCCGGTAAATTTTTGATGCGGAAATTTTCGCTTTTTGAGATCCGAAAAACAAAGGAATACCAAGGCCTACCTGTACGGATTGGAAACGCTTTGAGCCGGTGTATAAAACATTATCAGCACCATTGCCACGCATGCTCATATTATAATAGCTCATACTAATATCGGGTAGAAGTTTTGATTTTTCCAGTTGAGTGGAAGCAATGCTCACTTGTTTTTGTTGTTGAATCATTTTAAGCAAAGGATGTTGCGAGATCAGCGAACTATCAACAGTTGGAGTAACCTCTATTTTAAAAGGGGCATTTTCAGGTTCAAAACGTGTTTCGGTGTTGAGCAATAATTGAAACTGAATTTGTGTATTTTGTTTTTCTAAATGGAGCTGGTTGAGCTGAAGTTGTATAGTGCCTCTTTGGGTTTCAGCGGTTGTTTTTTCCAGGATATTGCTTTCTCCTTTTGCTAAACGTAATTCGGCTTTCTTCAAAAATTCCGCATAGATCGTATCACTTTTTAAAAGTAACCGTTCTTTTTCTTTTAAATAAAGCAGTGTATAAAACAGGTGCGTGACTGCTTTTTTAAGTTCGGCCTCCTTTAATGAAACGCCCAGTGACGAAGCTTTCCACTCTTCCGTAAGCATATTTTTTTGTTTGACATATACTGTAGGGAAATTAAAAGATTGGGAAACACCAAACCGGTTATCTGCATAGATACTGTTTATTTGTCCGTATTCTCCAATCACATTTGTTACGGGAATGCTATTAGCCGTTTTAATTATTTTGTGCTGATAGTCTGCTTTTTGCTTTTCTGTATTTAACTGCAAATTACTTTTAAATGCTGTATCAATAGCGGCTTTTAAACTAATGGTTTGCTGAGCCTGGTACGAATGAGAAATGCTTATGAAAGCAATAATAAATACAGTGGAGATAGAGGATGCTTTCATTTTTTTAGATTTAAAAATTCCATTCTCAAAAACAATATATAAGATTGGTAAAACAAAAAGCGTCAGAAAGGTGGCCAGCATTAACCCGCCAATGACAACAGTTGCCAGAGGACGTTGTACTTCGGCACCGGCACCGTTACTTAAAGCCATCGGTAAAAAACCAAGAGAGGCCACAAAGGCCGTCATCAATACCGGGCGTAACCGTAGTTTTGTTCCTTCTAAAACAATTTGTTTTAAATCGCTCATACCTTCATGTTTCAAGCGGTTAAACTCTGCAATTAAAACAATGCCGTTTAATACGGCCACACCAAATAAGGCAATAAAACCAACTCCGGCACTGATACTAAAAGGCATGCCCCTTAGTGCTAAGAAGAAAATACCGCCAATCGCAGAAAGGGGGATAGCAGAATAGATCAGTAAACTTTGTTTAGCAGAATTAAATGCAAAAAACAGTAGAATAAAAATCAGGATTAACGAAACAGGAACTGCCACCATTAAACGTTGTTTGGCAGCATTTAAGTTTTCGAATGCCCCACCATAGGTAATATAATAACCGGTAGGTAATTTGATATGTTGATCCGTTTTTTGTTGTAACTCATGTACAATGGATTGAACATCTCTGCCTCTCACATTAAACCCTACAATGATACGGCGCTTGGCATCTTCCCTTTGAATTTGATTTGGACCTTCTTTAATCTGCACATTCGCTAAAAGGTACAGAGGGATTTGTGTGCCTTGTGGAGTAGGGATCAGCAAATTCTGAACATCCTCTAAGTTTTTTCGTTTATCCGTATCTAGTCTTACAACCAGGGCAAAACGTTTTTCACCTTCAAATACCAATCCTGCGCTTTGCCCGGCAAACGCGGAATTCACAAGCCGGTTAATGTCGCTTATATTTAAATGATATTGAGCAATGGTAGCACGGTTGTATTCAATAACTACCTGCGGCATACCGGTTACGGGTTCAACATATATACTTTTAGCGCCCTCTACAGTGCTTATAACACGGCCTAATTTCGCTGCATATACTGCTAATGTATCTAAGTTTTCACCAAAAATTTTACATACCACATCCTGTTTTGCGCCGGTCATTAATTCATTAAAGCGCATTTGCACCGGGTACTGGAAGCTGGTTGTAATACCGGGAATATCTTCAATAGCTTTACCCATTTTTTCCGCCAGCTCATTAAATGTTTTGGCAGATGTCCATTCCTTCTTGTCTTTAAGAATAACCATAACATCGGCTGCTTCCATTGGCATGGGGTCAGTTGGCACTTCACCGCTTCCTATTTTTGTGACTACTTTTTCTACTTCAGGAAATTGCGTTTTTAAAATATGTGACGCTTTTTGAGTTGTGGCGATGGTGGTTTTTAAATTACTTCCGGTTAATACCCTGGCTTCTATTGCAAAATCACCTTCTTCCAATGCCGGAATAAATTCACCTCCTAAAAAGGTCAGGGTAATAATAGCTGCAGTAAATAACAGGAGTACCGACGATATAACGAGTTTAGGATGGCGTATTATCTTAGCTAACCGACTATTATAGGCTGTTTCAATACGCGCCATGAGCTTATCTGAAATAGTGGGTTGGTGCTTTCTTTTTTTACTTAAAAACAAAGCACTCATCATAGGAATATAAGTTAAGGAAAGAATAAAGGCTCCTAATAAAGCAAAGGCAACGGTTTGCGCCATGGGTTTAAACATTTTCCCTTCAATGCCCTGTAACGTAAAAATAGGTAAGTACACAATTAAAATAATGATTTGTCCAAATACCGCACTATTCATCATTTTACCGGCCGAATGTTTTACCTCTCCATCCATATCGGATTGAGACAGATTGGCCAGGGAACCAAATTTTTTATTATTGGCTAGTTGATGCATTACAGCTTCAACGATAATCACCGCTCCATCTACAATTAATCCAAAATCCAATGCACCTAAGCTCATTAAATTTCCACTCACGCCAAATGTATTCATAAGTATAATGGCGAATAACATAGCCAAAGGAATGACAGAGGCCACAAGCAAACCGGCTCTAAAATTTCCCAGAAATAAAACCAGTACAAAGATCACGATCAGAGCACCTTCCAGTAAATTTTGTTCAACAGTTCCGATAGCATTATTTACCATTTTGGTTCTGTCCAAAAAAGGTTCAATCACTACTCCATCCGGTAATGTTTTTTTAATTTGCGTAACCCGCTCTCTTACATTTTTAATTACTTCGCTGCTGTTGGCTCCTTTCAGCATCATAACCACGCCACCGGCTACTTCGCCTTTATCATTGTAACACATGGCTCCGTAGCGTGTAGCATACCCAATTTGTACGTCTGCCACGTCTTTTATAAATAAAGGTGTCCCATTTTGAATAGCTTTAATGGAAATGTTTTTAATGTTATCAATAGAACCAATTAAACCTTCGCTTCGAATAAATAAAAGAGTTGGCCCCTTTTCAATATACGCACCTCCTGTATTCTGGTTGTTTTTTTCCAAAGCAGAAAATACATCGTTAATGGTGATGTTGTAGGATTGAAGTTTGTTGGGGTTAACAGCGATTTCATATTGTTTCAGCTTCCCTCCAAAACTACTTACTTCCGCTACACCTTTAACGCCCAGTAGTTGCCGGCGAACAATCCAATCCTGTATGGTACGCAGTTCGGTTTCATTATATTTTTTTTCGTAGCCTTCTTTAGGCTTTATAACGTATTGATAAATTTCTCCCAAACCCGTGGTAACAGGTCCTAACTCGGGTGTACCAATACCTGTCGGAATTTGTGTTTGTACTTGTTGCAGGCGTTCGGTAACCTGTTGCCTTGCCCAATAGATGTCTGTTTCATCGTTAAAAACAATCGTTACAAGAGATAAGCCAAATCTTGAAAAACTACGGATCTCTTTTAAACCCGAAATATTATTATTGGCTTGTTCTATTGGGAACGTTACCAGGCGTTCAATATCCACTGCTCCAAAGGAGGGGGCAATGGTAATAACCTGTACCTGGTTATCTGTAATATCCGGTACGGCATCAATAGGTAATTTTATGGTCTGGAAAATCCCATAAACAATAAGGGCAATGGTAAACAACCCTACGATGAGTTTATTCCTGATGGAAAACTCTATGATCTTGTTGAGCATAATTTTTCTTGTTAATCATTAGTATTAAAATAGTTTAATAAACGGAATTACTCAAAACACCGGGATGTTTCAAGTACGTTTTGCTCTATTAAAAGATTAACAAGACTTTGGCGGTTGCCAGATCGAATTGAGGTGTGCTGAAAAAGAAAAGTCTTCTGTGTAAATAGAATAGCTTTTATTCTCAGGATAAACTGGTTTTTTAGAAAAATGATCTACAGTGTTAGGAACAAAGGCAATTAAAACAGTGTTAAAGCAATCGTCATGCGATTTAAAAGGCAATTTCATGTCTTTCTCATCGTCGGCATCTTTTGCATCTCCGTTCGCGTAGTGCATAAACAGAAATTGTGAAAAAGTAGTTTTGCTGTTTTGTTCTTTGTGTTCGATAAAGTGCGTAAACAGTTGGGGCAACTTAAATAATTGATGTAATTCCGTTACAGAAAATACATAAAAAGATAAAACAATTATTAAAATAGATTTCTTCACTGTAACAAATGTAGCTCTTTTTGAATAAATTATTCCTTTTTTTTAGGTTTAAAATGGATGAAAAACCGGTGAAGATTATTTTGATATTGATAGCTGACTCCCCATGAATAAAAATCTGCTATCTTTTTTATAAGAGATAAGCCAATTCCTAAAGAATTTGAAGTTGAATTTTTACTGATTCGTTCAAACAAAAATTTTTGCTCTAATTCGTTAATGAAACTTGTATTTTCAACACAAAGTACGTTGTTTGATAGTTTAATAGTGATTGTTCCACCTGTTTCAATATTATATTTAATAGCATTTAGTAATAAATTATCGAATAATACATTGATTAAAGTTGTGTTTATTTCCAGGTCAATATTCTGCTCTAATTGTTTATGAACGGTGATGGCTTTGTTTTCGAAAAAATCTTCGTATTCTTCTATTTTTTCATTTATATATAAATTTAAATTAATGAATTGCATTTCCAGGAACTGTTTGTTTTCTATTCTTGAAAGTAAAATAAGTGTTTTGTTGAGCTTATATAGCCTCTGCACGGCCATATATGATTCCTGTATTAAGTTCGCCTGTTCAGGAGTATATGTTTTTTCTTGCAGTAATAATTCGAGTTTATTACTTAAAATGGTTAAAGGAGTTTGTGTTTCATGTGATATGTTTTCTGTAAACTCTTTCAAATTCGAATAATCCAGTTTTATTTTCTCGGTTAATTCCATTAAAGATGAATTCAATGTGTTGAATTCATAAATGCTAGTATGGCCTAAATTTAGTGAGTTTTTGATTTCCCATTTTTTTAGTGAAGTAATTGTAGCATTAAATGGTTTCCAGATATGTTTTGAAATAAAAAGATTAATAATCAAAAGAATTAATGAACTTATAATTAAAAAAACAGTCACAACACCCATAATATATTCACCAATTTCTTTTCCTTCTGCCAACGAATTAGTTATTTTAACTTCGTAACAGGTATTGTTTATGTTTGTTTGAAATATCAGTACTTTAAAGGTAACCGATTCTTCCTCATCTTCAGACTCAGTATTTATATAGGTTTCTTTTTCAGTTTCAATAAAACAACGGTCGCTGAAAATAGTTTGTTTTTCTATTTTGGTGATTTGATTTTTGGAGTCATTTTTTGCAAAAATATTTTCAGCTGGAATACCATGTCTTAGCTCCGCAATAGTTTTATTTTTTGTAGATAACAAATGCTCATTAGCTTCACTATCTAATTTAAATATGATTGTTTTATATATAACAAATACTCCTATCGAAAACAAAACAATTGTAGCAGTGAGAATATATAAAATTGTTTTGGTGAGTAATTTTATCATATGTATTTTTTAATAATTGAAGTGCTAATTGGCTTTAGTCCATAAAACGGTAACCCATGCCATAAAATACTTTAATGTAGTTTTTAAGACCAGCGTCAACCAATTTTTTTTTTAAATTTTTTAATTGTGTGTACACAAAGTCAAATGTTTCTGCCATGTCGGCTTTTTCGCCCCATATATTATCTGCTATAGCTTGCTTTGTAACTAAATAAGTAGGATTGCTCGCTAAGTATACCAAAACTTCATATTCTTTTTTAGTAAGCTTTAATTCATTGCCATTGGATATTGCTTTTTTATCTGATAAATTAATTTCAAGCCCATCAAATATTAACATATTTTTTCCACCAAAATTTCTTCTGCGGATTACAGAATAGAGTCTTGCACTTAGTTCAGATAGATGGTATGGTTTTGTTAAATAATCGTCTGCTCCGATTTTTAGTGCATCTATCTTGTCGTCCAGGCTATTTCTTGCTGAAATAATAATAATACCCATTGCAGGAAAATGAGCTTTAATGTATTTAACTAATTCGATCCCTGACCCATCCGGTAGGCCAATATCTATAAGTGCTGCATGAAATTCCCAATCCCGTAATTTCTGTTTACCGATTCTTAATGTATCTGAAAACTCGCACTCATAGCCATTTTTACAGAGATAGCGCCCTGCATCTTGCCTTAAGTTGATTTCGTCTTCTACAATTAATATTCTCATCTTTACAGTATTAAAAGTAGATTTTTTTTTCGAGGAACCAAGAAACTTCCAAATGTCTGCAAAATTCTTTTCTATATTTGTAATTATGGTTAAATTTCTTCTTTCTTTCGGTTTTGTCATTGTTTTTTTTGGCTGTAGACACAAAGCCAATTTTAATAATTTAACAGAAGTTAGTTATAGTAGGGATATTGAACCTATTATTAACGCAAACTGTACATTTAGTGGCTGCCATGGAAGTGTTTCCTCAGAAAAATTTAAACTGTTAACGTATCAGGAAGTTATAAGTGGAGGTGTTAAGGCTGGTTCCCCTGAATCCAGTAAATTATACCAATCGTTAAAATCTTTAACTGATGATGGAATCATGCCACAAAAACCTTATAGAGAATTATCTGAAAAACAAATACAACTGATCTATGTTTGGATCGGACAAGGAGCAAAAAATAATTAATATCCATGAAAAACAGACAACATTTATTTTTAGTAATCATCATGCCTCTTTTTTTTACGGGTTGTTATTATGATAATTTCAAAGAAATACATCCCGAAAAAGCTTTATCTCCTGTTTCAACATGTGATACGGCAGGCATCATAAGCTATTCTTTGCAAATAGTTCCTATTTTAAACAGTAGCTGTACCCAAAATTGTCATAGCCCATCTTCTAGTGGGCATGATATGACCAATTATGGTGCTGTTAGTTACGATGCTTTTTCAGGGAAATTATATAGCAGTGTTACACAAGATGGAAATGCACAAAATATGCCACAAGGAGGATCAAAAATAGCAGATTGCGATATTGTAAAAATTAAAAAATGGGTGGATGCCGGTTCTCCACAAAATTAATTATGGTTAAGAAAACTTTATTTTTCATTGTTGTATTACTTGGTGCAGAAAAGGCTAGTATAGGTCAAACAGGTGCTGACGATCTGTTAAATATGGTTGTGGAAAAACCAAGAAAAGAATTTACACCTGCTACCTTTAAAACAACCCGCTTAATTAACTTTCATACAATTGAAGTTTTGGGAAAACGTAGTCTTGACTTCAGGATCTCTCACCGTTTTGGAGATTTTAACAGCGGTGCCTATAATGCATGGGGTGTTGATGGAGGTGCTAATATTCGCCTTGCTCTGGAATATTCTCATGATGGACGATTTATGTTTGGTATTGGAAGAACATCAGGCCATAAAATAGCAGATGGGTTTTTAAAGTACAGATTACTGCGTCAAACCACATCTAATTCTATTCCGGTGAGTGTGACGTTATTTACAAGTTTGTACCACACGTTTGAACATGTAACAATTGATGGTGTAAATAAATATAACAATATATCAGATCGGTTATCGTATTGCAACCAAATTATGATTGGCAGGAAATTCAACTCCCGTTTTTCGTTTCAATTAACTGCTGCCATGGTTCATTTTAATTTAGTAGACAAAATCAATGATAAAAACGATTGCTATATTGTTGGTGCTGTTACCCGTTTTAAGTTTGCTAAACGACAGGCTATTACGCTGGAATATGGTTATAGAATCAATAAATACAGTAAAGATAAGTATTATGATAGTTTTGGAATAGGCTATGATCTGGAAACAGGTGGGCACGTGTTTCAGCTGCATTTAACTAACTCATTCGGATTAACCGAGGACCAGTATTTTATGTATAGTAACACTTCATGGGATAATTGGGGTATCCGTTTAGGATTTAACATATCGAGAGTATTCAGTTTACAAGGAAAACATAAAGATCAATAAAAGTGCTTATGAAAAAAATAGTAATTGTTTGTGCTATTGTATTTGGATATACGGGCTATTCTCAAATTTACATGGGGGAAAAATGTAAGATTAGCTTTTTTAGTGAAACTAAAATGGAGAACATTGATGCCGTAAATACTGTAACAAAGCCTGTATTTAATGCTAAAACAGGAGATTTTGCAATTAAAGCTTCTCAAAATGCTTTCATATTTAACTCTGCTTTTATGCAGGAACATTATAATGAGAATTATATGGAAAGCGAAAAATTTCCTTATGCTACCTTTAAAGGAAAAGTAAATGAAACCGTCAATTACTCAGTAGATGGTACACATAATGTAACCATGACTGGAACACTGGATATGCATGGCGTAGAGCTCCCCAGAACAATTGCAGGAACTATTACCGTTAAAGGAGGCGCCATAATTATGGACTCAAAATTTAATGTAAAAGTGGCTGAACACAAAATTAAAGTGCCTTCTCTTTATGTTGAAAAAATAGCAGAAAATATACAGGTCACATTTCATACAGAAATGCTACTATTTAAAAAATAAAGAACGTTGTTTTAAATACATAAACTTTATTTATGAGCTTTATAAAAAGAATCAGATATACGTTTGGCTTTATCCTTTTGGCTACAACGTTTATTTACCCGCAACAAGAGCCTGTTAAAATTGAAGGAAATGCTCAGGGCTCAACATATCATATTATTTATTATGATATTCAAAATAGAAATTTTCAGCCAGAAATCGAAAAAATACTTGTGGATTTTGATAAATCGGTTTCTACATATTTGCCTACTTCCATTATATCCAGAATAAATTCAAACCAAAAAAATGTAACAGTTGACAAGTACTTTATAGCGTGTTTTAATAAAGCAAAAGAAGTATGGAAAAATACAGAGGGGGCTTTTGATCCTACCGTATATCCTTTGGTGAATGCATGGGGATTTGGGCCCGGAAAAAAACAGAAAATAGAAAAACAAAAAATTGATAGCATTCTTACATTTGTTGGATTTAATTTAATTGAATTAAAAGGTAATAAAGTGATCAAGAAAGATCCCCGCGTGTCGCTCGATTTCAACGCTTTTGCACAAGGTTATTCTGTTGATGTTGTTTCTGGATTTTTAAACTCCAAAGGATTGACATCTTATATGGTTGAAATTGGAGGAGAAGTTTACGCAAAAGGAAAAAAACAAAATGGTAGTAGTTGGACTATTGGCATTGAAAAACCAATTGATAATAAAGAATCGCTTAACTCACTTAAGGCCATTGTAAAGCTTGAAGATATGGCCATTGCCACATCCGGAAATTATCGTAGATTTATTATTGAGGACGGTGTAAAATATGCCCATCATATTGATCCTAAAACAGGGTATCCTACAAAAAACAATTTATTGAGTGCTTCTCTGTTTTCAAAAGAGTGTATTTCATCGGATGCTAACGCAACCGGTGTTTTGGTGATGGGACTCGAAAAAGCCAAAGCATTTTTACTGTTACATCCGGAGTTACAGGCTTATTTAATTTATTCTGATGATAAAGGTAATTACCAGGTGTTTCAAACACCTGGTTTACAATCTATTGTATCGGAAGCAGAATAATAATAATTACCTTATAGCATGATGCTCTTATGAATGGTAAGAAAAATAGATATTAACAAAAAAAGCTGTTTCATAAGAGTGAAACAGCTTTTTTTGAAATGTATTCGGCTATTTGTTTAATATGAATTTATAATTCAATGATTCTTTACCATTTGAAACATTTATAAAATAAATACCATTTGAAAAGCTGCTTAAATCAATATTTTTAGTGCCCTCTGTTGGTTGATCCGTTTTTGCTTCATAAATAACGCTACCTAATGTATTTAACACTTTAATGCTGCTTGCATTTTTAAAGTCAACATTTAATACTCCATTTGTTGGGTTCGGATAAACAGAAATTTCAGGATTTTTAGAAAGATTTTCATTAATACCGGTTGACGTAGCTGATGGAGTCCAGTCGAGTATTATTCCTGAAAAATAAGCATTAGCAGCAGGTGTTTGATGATCTACTGTAGCTCCTTTTGTAAAGGTATAGGATGTTATAGCTGTTCCTGCTGTTCCATGATCCCATGTTGATTGTATACTAACTTTATATATGCCGTCAGGTTGTAATGTTCCGGTTGCAGCAGCCCCCTTTTTTCCATCCCAGCTTACGGTGTAAGTAGTCCATGAACTTCTTGTAGCCCCTGTAACTCCATCTACAGTATTACAGCCTGTAGAGGTAGCTATACCACTTGTACAGGAGGCATTAGCAGCCCACGTAGGTAAATGATCATCTGTACCTCCACCTACATAACGCAATTTTGTTTTTACAAATGCTCCTGTGTTCGATTGAATCCAAACTGCTAACACATGTTGACTATTTCCGTTATACGTAGGTGTTTTAGCAATTTCAGTAAATGTAAATGTTAAAGTACCGGATGTTTGAGCGTACAATGAAGTCGCTAAACATATGGAAAATACAGTACCTGTAAGTTTAAGTAATCGTTTTTTCATACTGAAAATGGTTAATTTTATAATTAGTAATGCAAATCTAAAAGAACAAACTGTAGAGAAATGGAGTTTTTGATAAAAGTTCAATTAATTAGTTCAGTTGCTGGGGATTTTGTTTTTGTCGCTAAGTTCGCCACCAAGTTTTGTGAATTCATAAAGGTCAGTATATCCGCTTTTTTTTCGACCAAGTTTTAGGTTAAGTTCTCCTCTTTTAAAAAAATAGTCTTTGTTATGGGAGTCGAGCCTGATAGCATTCGTATAATCTGCGATAGCTCCCTGTAAATCATGTAGTTCTTCCTTTACCAATGCCCTGCTATAATAGGCTTTCGAATGATCAGGATTAATTTCTATGGCTCTTGTGTAATCCAGTAAGGCATTTTTAAAATCATTTTGGCGCGCTCTTATATTGCCTCTATAGTAATGAGCATCAGCATTGCCCTCTTCTATTTCAATGGTTTTGTTGTAATCGGCAAAAGCTCCTTCATAATCCTCCAGTTTATCTTTAACTATTCCCCGCAAAAAATAATGATCCACGTTGGTGGAATCAATACTTATGGCTTTACTGAAATCGGTAATGGCTCCATGGTAATCTTTTGTAATGTCTTTTACCATTCCTCTGTCAAAGTAAGCAAAGGAGTCTGCAGGATTAATTTCAATGACTCTGCTAAAGTATTCTATTGCTCCCTGGTAATCCTTTATATCAAATCGTTCAACAGCGCATGCATTGTATTCTTTAATTAATTGAGAATAGCTATTTAGGAGTAAAGTAAATGTGAAAAGTAGAATGAACGTTTTTTTCATTGCTTTAATTGTACTTTTGCAAAAGTAATACAAATTATCCATCCTTTATGCGATATTTAAAAGAGGATAATATGTATGATTTATCTGCGGCTTTAACTAGTTTTACCTTAATTACTATATGTTCGATTTTCTTAAGACTTTAACCGATCCGCAAAGCATTATTCATTACGGTGGATTATGGCTATTGTTATTGGTTGTTTTCTCTGAGACAGGATTGTTCATTGGCTTTTTCCTACCGGGTGATTCCCTGATCTTTATTTCGGGATTATTATGTGCTACAAAACCCGAATTGCTCGGAGTTTCCTTTTTACCTTTAATTGTATTACTAATAACGGCTGCCATTTTGGGAAATATAGTTGGTTATTGGTTTGGAAGAAAAGTGGGAGAGGGATTATATAAAAAAAAGGATAGTTTCTTTTTTAGAAAAAAACATTTAGAAACAACACGGTCTTTTTATGAAAAGCATGGCGGTAAAACGTTGATCCTTGGCCGATTTCTGCCTATTATCCGAACGTTTGCTCCTATACTGGCCGGCGTTATCAAAGTTGATTTTAAAGTATTTTTAATCTATAATATTCTTGGAGCAGTAGCCTGGATCGGTTCCATTGCCAGTATTGCTTATTTTTTAGGAATTAAATTTCCGCAAACGGAAAATTATTTAGGATACATTGTTGTTGGCCTGATTGTGATTACAGCGATTCCTGTTTTAATAACTTATTTTAAAAACAGGAAGAAGTAAATATTTCAGCAACTTTTTTCGCTTCTCTCCTGCAAAATCCCGATAGCTATTGGGAGTATAGTGGGCTCTTTCCGCTACGCCGCTTACAAAAGGCAGGCAAGTGACACCCGAAGCGACATTCGATCGTTATTGCGAGCGATAGTGAAGCAATCTTGTTCTAAAGATCGCTTCGTGCCTCGCGATGACGAACTTCGAGATTTTAGCCCTCCACCTGACAGAAATAAGAAAAAATAGAAACGAAATTACCGTTCATGCCTTTTTTTATGCATTTCGTGAGAAAAGTACCACCGTAAATAAGATTGTACTTTTTATTCAGGTGTTAGTTTACATATTTGGAAATACAATTAATCACTAAAAAAATCAATTATGAAACTAAAACAAAAAATTTTCGCACTCGGCGCCCTTGTGGGCCTGAGTATGAATGGGTTTTCACAATTTATAGAAAACTTTAACTTTGCCAGTAGTCCCGGCTGGACCTACGTGCCAACAACAGGATCAGGTTATAGTATTAACGGAAGCAACTTCCTTTATTTTAACAATATCCAGGGGAATAGTTTCAGGCGCATGCACAGAAGTTTGTCTCCTTCTATCCCTACTCTGACAACCTCATGGAGGTTGGATTTCTCTTTCCAGTACAATACAAATCCGTTAACAAGCGGAATTGCCAACTGGTTAGCTGTACTAACTGCAGGAACACAGGATATGCAATGCGTCAATCTGGTAACACCCCCTACTAATCAGGATCAGATTGGAGTTCTTTTGCAGACCCCATCTGCATCAAGCCCTAATAATGCAGTAATTATGATTGGTACAAAAAGAGGAACTACACAAGCCTATAGCACCGGAATTGCAGTAAATGTAAACACTTTGTATTTTGTAACCCTGCAACGCATAGGTCCGGACGTATTACAAATGCATGTATTTTCAGATTTTGCAAGAACGATGCCAATAGCAGGATCGGGATTATGTTTTACATCGTTTGACCCTTTAACCGGAACAGGAGGCAGCGTACTCACCACACTACAGCATGGCGGTGTTTCATGGGCCGGATTAGAACGTACCGCTACCGGGGCAATAGATGATGTTGTATTAGACAATATTGATAACCCGACTACAATAAGTGCTGATCAACTGTTATGTACTCCAAACCAGAATCCTGCTATCATTGGTAATACTACTACAAATTACCCGGGTCAATTTATTGGAACCTATCATTGGTATAAAATGCCGGAAAATGGACCACCTACGGGACTTACCAATACTACTATGGATTATGATCCACCGGTATTAGGCGGTACAACATCTTATAACCGCACATTTGATTATGGTTGCGGCACCATTACTTCCAATACGGTTAAGATAACAGTTCCGGTATTTAACCCGGCTATGGATTGTAATATACCAAGTGATTATTCTACTACAACAGGTTGGACTCAAACCGGTACGGATGTTCACATCAACACCGTGGGTCAATATGGAGAGTACAAATCTGCTGGCAATCTTACGTCTCAAAAAATTACAAAAAACATAGGAAATCTGCCTTCAGATAAGTGGAGAGTTGATTTTGAATTTCAATATGATCCAACTTCATCATTTAACCCGGGAGCTTACATTGCAGCAATAACCAATGATGGTTCAGATCCATTAAGTACCAATCAGGATGTTGTGTTTGCAGGATTTGGAGAAATGTTATCTACAGGGCCAAGTTCAGTGACTAACCTTTATATATGGGGAGGATCCCGTTCTGATGTTGCCTTATCGACTACCTATTTAACATCGACAGGAATTCCCATCATTCAGGGTTACGGTGCCGGACAAATCAATTATGTGAGTTTAGAAAGAACGTGCCCAACTACCGGCCGTATCTCAGTATTTACAAATGCAGCCAGAACAATTCATGCTCCCGGCTCTCCTCAATATTTTACCATTGATGCAAACGTGGGTACCGGAGCTGATTTACTCACCACCATTGAACATGCAAATAATATTTATTACAACACAACTGCTCGTACCTCTTTAAGAGTCGACAATTTATGTGTCGATAATAATTATTTATATGGTGGACACAGAATGGCTACTTCAATAGCTGAAAACAATGAAGTAGTAAACGAAGCCTTTACTGTTTTCCCAAATCCAGGAACAGGAATCTATACCTTGTCAACGGAATCCATAAAAGACGGAGTCATCGAAATATTTGATGCCATGGGTAGAAAAGTTCAAAGCATCAAGGTAACACCTGAAACACCGATGTACAAAATTGATCTTAGTGGACATTCAAAAGGAATTTACATTGTAAATGTATATAGCAATACTAAAACGTATTCTAAAAAAATCATCCTAGAATAATCTTTTTCAAGTTGACTTACTCTTCAAAAGACATAAACCTAAGCGTTTATGTCTTTTTTTGTGCAGTTTATGGGAACTTGTCTATTATCGTTTTCTATAACTTACCGCTAACGTTTTCGCGATATAATGCTTTGATTTGAAACCGTTGACTGCCTAATCATTATTAAAAAAGATAAATGTTTAGTAGCCATTTGCAAAGTGAAAATTATCCGCCATCCGGCGGACTACCGCTTTTGCAAATGCCTTGTTGTTTGCCTTGCTGATTCTGACCGTGTATTACCACTTCGTCGTTTTCTTTTCTGCGTTTAGTTAAAACAAAACTTTCGTGTCTGCTGATAAAAGATAATTATTAGTATACTATTTTATAAGTATATAAGTTATATTATTGTCTTTATAAATACTTTTGAGAATTATTGAAGTAGAATTAATTTTCACTATTTCGTATTTTTCTGTCTGATTAATAATACCTGTTGACGCAGGCTCATTGGAGTAACCTTGTCTATTTGTAAACACAAAGGTCAATACGTTGTTGGTGTTGTCAAAACTCCAACTCCCCTTTCTGCTAAATCCAAAACCGCAGTTGTCACCATTGTACAATGTAATTGCACTGTCTTTTTGAATATCTAAACTATATGGTCCGCCAAGTCTAACTGGTCTTGGTGATATAGTGCTGTCTTTATTTAAAATACCTTCTGCCCAATGTCCAATGAAACTATGTTTTTTTATCTGTGCAAACATTGTAGAGCAAGTAAAAAATAATATGATAAGTAGAAGTCTATACATTATCTAACAAAGATAAATGTTTAATGGACTTTTGCAAAGCGAAAATATCCCGATAACTATCGGGAGTCTTTCCGCCGGCTGGCCGACTGCTTTTGCAAAAGCTTTGTTGTCTGCCGACATTACAATATGATTGTCGAAACTGTAAAAGCTACAAGTCCAAGAATCATAATGAACCAAAGAAATCTACCTATTTTAATATAATCTATTCTTGTTTCGGTTGTCCTGAGTTTGTAAATGTAAGCCAATAACAAAATGTCGACAACGACCATACTAAAAGTCAAATATTGATATTTATATGAAACGGGAATAGAAATGATCATTATGAGCAGCAAAAATGCAGCGACAATTAATTTGGATTTTTTTACTCCGATTATTATGGGTAAAGTTTTGCAACCACAAGCCTTGTCACCTTCGATGTCAGAAATATCAAGGCTCAATTCTCTTGGAATAATTATTAAGAACGGTAAAGCGGCATATAAATATATTAGCACATTTATTTTTTCATTATGCAATGTTCCAATACAATCTTTTGCAAAGAAAAAAAGCACAAGAGGAATAAATGAAGTAAGTAATGCCATAAGAATATTGCCTAATAACGGAGACCTTTTAAAGTAGAAGTCATAAAGGAGAGAAATAACATAAACTGATAAACTTATGTAAGTCCATTCGGGAAACATATAAATGCTTATATAAGTGGAAAGAGCAATTATGATTAACGTGAGTAAAGCAAAAATAATTCTCGCATTTTTTAAAGAAATGGTGTTGTCGACAATATGAGTTTTTGGTTTATTGATTTTG
The DNA here is from genome assembly GCA_963422675.2 of Bacteroidia bacterium. Taxonomy (GTDB): domain Bacteria; phylum Bacteroidota; class Bacteroidia; order B-17B0; family Aurantibacillaceae; genus UBA4416. The sequence goes on along the minus strand of CAXVYS010000025.1, from coordinate 116,753 downwards.
TCAATATTCCTATCCACTATATCGTTTAATACGCATCCTGCTGCAATAAGCGTCTGAACGCATAAACAAAGGATAGTAAAATTAAAGCCGGACAAAGTGCAGCTAACATTGCTTTGTCGAGAATAATAGTCAATGATAAAATAAAGTCCGAGAAATGGCAAAATCACCACCACTTCATGGAACCAACGAACTAATTTAAAAAATGCTTTTACCTTTTCAACCATAAGATTAGGCATTTTTTAAATCACGTAAAATAATACTGTGTTCTTTTCCCTTATGTAATGTCGAACCAAGAAGAGTAAAGCCTATGCTTAAATATTTAGAAAGTTGTTTGTTGCGTTTTTCTTTTCGTACCATTAAAAGAAGTGTGCAATTTTTGTTGTTGTTTACAATTTCAGAATAATACAAGGAAAAAATGTAGCTTCGATATTTACGATAGATAGAACTACTAATATTGCCTGAAAGCCTGTCGGCTAAAAATACTTTACTATCTGGATTGCTGTCAAGATTGAATTTTTCACCAAGGTATGAGAGTTCAATTTCCAAGTCATTGTCGCCTTTTAGAAATTTTGCGATGATAGATTTGTCAAAATAATGTCGAGCCGAGAGAAGGGGAGTGTTTGACGTTTTGTCGTAAACAATAACTAAATAGTATTCTGATTTCATGTCTGAGTCGTTAAAGAAAGACTCGTCAGTTTTTATTGTCGTGTTTTTGTAAGCAGCTCTACGCAGAAATGTCTCATGGGAAATAAGACTTTCAATTTTTTCTTCTTTAATTTGCGATTGTCTTTTAGTTGTAGTGTCAGCCCGCAGAATTGGAGGTTGCATTCGTATTGTTCGAACGGTGATGTCAAAAATGTCTTTTGTATCCATCACTTATTTAATCAATCGTATAAGGTTTGCTTTCAGTTACATTATTTTCTTTGTCCGTAAGAACAAGGGTTGGTCGGAACATTTCTGCCTCGGATTCGTTAATAAAAGCGAATGCCAATACATGAACGATGTCGCCTTTTTGAAAAAACTTTGAAGCTGCACCATTGATGGTTACTCGTCCCTTTTGATTATTTTTTACCGCATAAGTAATAATTCTATGTCCGTTTGTTTTGTTGTTTACATGAACGAGCTCGAATTGTTTTATTCCTGAAGCCGCTAATAATTCAGCCGGCAAAGAAATGCTACCGGGATATTCAATATTGCTTTCTGTCACGATAACACCTTGAATTTTGGATTTAAGAATTTGTATTGTCATAATTAATACGTCTGTCGATATGTTATTTTGTCGAACGAAATGCTGTCCTGCTGCAATTGGTTATAACGTTTTGCAGCTTTACCTAGTGCGGTTTTTTAAACGGCTTCTAACCGAAAGCTCCTAACAAAGCTAAATGTTTTATGGACATTTGCAAAGCAAAAATATCCCGATAGCTTTCGGGAGTCTTTCTGCCGGCTGGAGGACCGCTTTTGCAAATACTTTGATGTCTGCAAAGCTGGAGCAATCCGTGTGTTAGGCGTTCGTTTTTTTTCTTAAGGATTCTCTTTCTTCAATTCCATTTGAATCGTGTCTTTATTGAAAATCATTTCCCATTGCATTGATTTATCTTTAAATTTGGAAATCTGAACAGGAATTGTGTCTGGTTTTTCAGGATTTATTTCGTACGATATTACCTTTAAACTGTTTTTATTATCGTCATAATTATACTTCATAAATATTGACGTACTGTCAACATACATAGTGGGGTTAGGACAGAATAACAATTTTCCACGTTCTTCAAAATAAATGATTTTCCAAGCTAAAGTTGAAAGTATTAAACATCTTTTGGTTAAAGATTAACTGGACACATCCCATGTTTTGGGAATTCACCATATTTAATTCTGTATGTTAATTTCCATTTAGTTATTTTATATTTTCGAACAATATAAATTTTAATCCATTTAATAAATGGTGGTTTATGTTCATGTTTAATCATGAAACTTATACTTAAAAATACCAAAAAGTTTTTAATAAGTAATTTAATTAGAAGATTTGTAAAAGTCCTGAATATAGACTTATCACAATTGATTTAGAAGTCCTTTATTATATTTTTTTCAATCCATTCAGGTATTTTGACAGAAGAAGTTAATGGATTTAATTGAAAAATATGTCTTAGATGAACTAATGATTTGTGAACCTTTTTAAGTATATCCATTTGTTTCTTAAAAAATTCTTTATCATAATAATTCTCATTTATTTTATGTGCTGGACTCTGTCTTTCACTTCTAACCTCTTTAAAAGGACCCATCAATTGTTCAAATCCAGTTGGGTCTTTACTTTTTAACCATTCATTTAATAATGTTAAAGTTCCCTTTAATCTTCGTTCAATCATACCACCAGGAATAGTAATTGTTTCAAACCCTTCTATTTCATCTTTGAAAAATCCTTTATTAATATTTTCAGAAATCATTTTATCTAAAAGATTGATGAACCCTTCATAATTCATGAGGGTTGGAGAATTAAAAAATGTAAATTCTTTAGGTCTTTTATTATCCTCAAATGTTTCTCTAAACAAGTACTTTCCTGTAATTAAAAAACTCATTTCATTTATTAGTCTTTGTTCTTCAATAAATGCGGAGAACGTTGATCGACTTTCCGTCCAATCTCCAAGAATTGTATTCTGATAATATTCCTTAACCATTGTACATGGTGTATCTACTAATTTAGAATTCCAATATACTTGATGTTCCGAGGATAAATCTGATAAGTATCTTAAATATGCTACTATTACACGTTCATTTGAATCATTATAACCTAAACCAAAAGTTTTTAGAAAGATTTGGTCGTTTTCTCTTAAAGATGAGGGATTAGTTCGTGTTTCAACGATTGAAATTGATCCACTATAATCATCAAATTTAAAACGATACCTTGGATTATTAAAGTATCTATCAATAACATCTATATCAAAAAATAAAGGGAAAATTTGTGGGTCACCATATCCTAAACGTTTGGAAAATGGTGATGTATCATATTTTGTTGTGATCACATTATTTTTTAAATATAATTTACTTGGATATATACATATTGGATGAGTATCACTAGTTATTGGTGACATTGGAATCTCCGAATCAAAAGATTCAAAAGAGAAAAGTACTTTAACTTCATTCTTTTTTGCTTCTTCTAAAACTTTTAATTGCATTTCCTCATCAAAATGACCTAAACGAATAATATGAGGATTTACACCATATTGAATTGAAACACTATCATTTTTTATAAGAGATTCTATAAGAGGCAAAATTTCTTTGTAATCAATGTTGACTTTTTTAGCGAGTTTTGATAATAGAATCCCATTAAAATCTTCTGATTCAGTAAAAAAATTAAATATTTCGTTAATTATCGTTTGTTCCAACATGGTATTTATTATACAATAAAGATACTACTTTGTGGAAAAATCCAATCCTTTTATAAACTCTTGATAAGTACCCTCTATCTTGGATGTGGAATTAATTGAATTAACTAAAGAATAAACTTTCTCTTTTTTTTCTGTATAAAATAAATGGGAGAAACACAATCAAATATTAATAATGGTTATTGGGAAATAGTAGATATTGAGGAACTCAGAAAAGATCCTAATCGAATTATTGTTAAAGTCAGTTAATTATAAATTGATTGAATATTTTGTAAATCACTAACCGATATTTTCAGTGATTCATAACTTTCATTATCACTAATTACTTTAACTGTAAAGTTCTTAGTAGAACTATAATTTTCTATTATATGTCTAACATCAATTTTAAATTCAAATTTTGAGTGAGGTTTTACTATCTGATTACTATTTGTGTGTAAAATATCGGTTGATGTTTCAAAGAAAAAATAATTGTTTTTTGTTGAAATACAAATTCCAGTAATTTCAAAATTGGTATTTGTATTATTTTTTATTTCAACCAGTAATAATAAAGGAGTTGTATGTACACCAAAAATACTTGTACTTCTCTCCCATGTTGAATATGTATTTATTCTAATGTCTTTCATTTTATATAGTTGTTTATCAAATATACAACTATTTAATTCCAGACAACATCAACAACTCCCTATAACTCTCCTCCACCTTCCTATTCCTTCCAAAAGAATTACTATCCATCAAAATATAATCCCACATCTTATCTCCCTTTCTATCCCTATCCTTCAATATCTCCATCATAGCAAACCAATTCAAATAATTACCCAAATACTTCGTCGATATAGAACGAAAATTTCCTAATACCCATCCCCTTATCCTACTTACTACATTATTCAAATTATTCACATGATAAACCCCATCCAATCCATAAACTCCCAAACCAGATTTAAACGTCTTATGATCCAACCCCATCTCCTTAAACACATTTATCAAACTCCACTCACTATCCGAACAAACCACATTCTCCTTATTAAACCTACTCTTATCAATTACCCTATCAATTCCTTCTACATCCATCTTACCCAACTTCATTACCCTAAAATCATAAGTCCTATACCTATCCATCGTAAATAATACAGATACCTGTTGATTATTTATTCCCCGTTTCTTCCTACCCATATTTACAAAATCCTTCTTACGACCCTTCTGACTAAACCTGAAAAATACACTATCCGTCTCCACAATACCCCTATACTCCTTTGTGAAAATATTCTGAAAAGACCCCAACACCTTATGCCTCCAATCAAATACAGTCTTTGTAGATAAACCCAACTCCTTAGATATACTCCTTATACTCCTACTATCTAACATTAAACTGATTTAATATCGGTCTACTTTCTGATAAAGTAAACTTTAATTGATCCAGTAATTCTTGCTGCTGAGAATAAGATAATTTACTGAACTGATGAATTATTGTAACTGTTTTCATGTTAAACCCTTGATATAAGCTAATTTACGAAAGATTCGGCAAATTCCGGAATTTCCAAACAATCCTAAGGATTTGATGATGTGGTAGTTATGATCTATTTTTGAAAAGTAGATTAAACTTCCTACATTATTCTAATACATCATATAGAATTATAAAAAAGAATTTCTTTATCTTTTATTTTATGAGATTCTAGTTCGTGTTCTGAAGCTGCACTGCCATACTTTCCTCCAATAATTAAAATTAGCATGTGGCAAGTCTCAATTTCCGCGTAGCATGACTCATCAAGAACTAAATCATGATGAAAGGTTATATCCCCACTTTCAAATAGAACGGTTTCATAACCTACTTGTTTTATAAACGATTCTATATGTCTACGTGCATGTTTTAAATCTATGTAAGTCGAGCTTACGAATATTCTTGGTTTTGCCATAAATTTATTTAAATTTCTGCTAACTACCCGCTACAAGGTCATTTCAAATGCTTACAACCACTTACAAAGGATCTACAGGCGCGGGCTTATATGTAAATATAATAAAAAAGCCGTCACGATAGATCGCGACGGCTTTTGCAATAGCATAAGTTCAATTATTTGGCGTAAGCCGTAGCTCTTACTTCTCTGATCACGGTTACCTTAACCTGTCCAGGGTAGGTCATTTCAGTTTGTATTTTCTGTGAAATATCAAAGGCTAATTGTTCTGATTGTTTATCGTCTACTTTATCAGCAGAAACTAATACACGTACTTCTCTACCTGCCTGTATCGCATAGGTTTTTTCAACACCATCATACGATAAAGCCAACGCTTCCAGATCTTTTAAACGTTTCATGTACTGCTCGGCAACTTCACGTCTTGCTCCCGGTCTTGCTCCGCTAATGGCATCACACACCTGTACAATTGGTGAATATAAAGTAGTCATTTCAATTTCATCATGATGGGCACCAATGGCATTGCATACTTCCGGTTTCTCTTTGTATTTTTCTGCCAGTTTCATCCCCAGGATAGCATGTGGTAATTCAGGTTCTTCATCAGGTACTTTCCCAATATCGTGTAATAACCCGGCACGTTTGGCAATCTTAGGATTTAAGCCCATTTCGCTGGCCATAATAGCACAAAGGTTTGCTACCTCGCGGCTGTGTTGTAATAGATTTTGACCGTAAGAAGAACGGTATTTCATACGTCCTACCATTCTGATCAGTTCAGGATGTAAACCATGAATACCTAAGTCGATACAGGTACGTTTACCTGTTTCCACGATTTCTTCATCAATCATTTTTTTCGTTTTCTCTACAATCTCTTCAATACGGGCAGGATGTATACGCCCGTCTGTTACCAATTGGTGTAACGATAAACGACAGATTTCGCGGCGAATAGAATCAAAGCAGGATAGGGTAATGGCATCCGGAGTATCATCCACAATAACCTCTACACCTGTAGCGGCTTCCAGTGCACGAATGTTTCTTCCTTCACGCCCAATGATACGTCCTTTAATCTCATCACTTTCAATATGGAAAATAGTAACCGAGTTTTCAATAGCGGTTTCTGTTGCCAAACGTTGTATGGATTGGATAATAATTTTTTTAGCTTCCTTATTGGCTGTAAGCTTTGCTTCATCCATGGTATCTTTAATAAAGGCCATGGCTTCGGTTTTAGCTTCTGCTTTTACGCTTTCCACCAGTTGTGCTTTTGCATCATCCGCGCTTAAACCTGATACCTTTTCAAGTAACTCTACTTGTTTACGGTGCGATTTTTCAATTTCTTCGTTTCTCTTTTTATAGGTTTCAACCTGGGAGTTTAGTTGAGTTCTTTGAGCCTCAAGTTCTTTATCTTTTTTAGTGATATCCTCAATTTTTTTAGCCAAATCGCCTTCGCGCTGTTTTGCTTTATTTTCAAGTTGCGATAATTGTGTATTTCTTTCGTTTACAGCTTTATCATGTTCTGATTTCAACTGAAGGAATTTTTCTTTGGCTTGTAATATTTTTTCCTGTTTAAGTGATTCGGCTTTTACTTCAGCTTCTTTAATAAGATTCTGTTTTTCCTGAACACTGCTTTTGTTAAGCTTGGAATTTGCAATGACAAAACCGGCTACAACGCCTGCGATCAATGCTACTGCTATAAATATAAATACTGTCATAATTTTTTGTCGCACATGGTTTATATTATTTGATCTTTATCCGGGGCGACTATCCAAACATCGATCAACAAAAAACGCACAAAGTAACCTGATTTTCTTTCAAATTACCTGTGCGTTAAAAAGGGTCTAATTAAAGACGGTTATATATTATTCTTCTGTATTTTTTATGTTATTCTGATGTTTCACAAGCATTTGTTCTACATCTTCCAACACAATTTTCAGAGTGCTTAACTCTTGTTCGGCTGTATTCTTTTGCTTGTACAATTCTGATACTAATTGTAAAGCAACCATAGCCAACACATCTTTTTTATCTTTTACTCCGTAAGTTCTTTCCAACTCCGAAATTTTCTGATTTATAAGTTCTACAGCTTGTCTAACGTTGCGCTCGTCTTCACTTTTAATCCTCAACGGATACAATCCGCCGGCAATTTCTACTTTAACACTTACGTCGCTCATTAAACCAAGCTAATTTTCTTTTAAGCACTCAACAGAGCTATACATTTATCAATTTCACGCACCAACTCATTTATTTGTTTTTTCATAACGGTTTTATCAGAACCGGAATTACTTGAACTATTTGCTAAAATAACATTTTTTCGGTGATTATCCAATTGTTTAATATCAACGTCATGATAATCAACTTGTTGAGAAATATTAGAGACCGTTTCAGTCATTTTTAACAACTGATTGGCCATTTCTTCTTTTTCGTTCAATAAGCTTAAGCGATCGTCGCTTAAAATATCGATTTGTTTAAATAAGCGGTCAATAAAGGCATCCTGTTCTTCCGCTTTCGTGGAAGATCTTAAGTTCGTAATTTCGCTTTCAAAGGCAGAAATACTCTCTCCTAAATGAGAAATCTCATTATTTAACGTGACGATAGTTGCCTGGTAAGAAAGCAATTCTTGGCTTAATTCTTCATTTTTAGAAACCAACCCGCGGTATTCCTGCTCCCATTTAGAAGCTTCTTCTCCCGATGAAGCAGAGATGGTCAACTCACTGCGTAAATTTTCCACTTCGGATTTTAACAGATCCATTTCAGCCTGTAAAGCTGAATTGTTTGCTGTAAGGGTCGTAATTTCAAAATTCTTGGTATTTAAAGTATCCTTTAAATCTTCCGCTCTGCCTTCCGCAACAATTTTTAATTCGGATAATTCCGTATGAACTAATTCTAATTGTTGTTCAGTGCTTTCCAATTTATCGGCAATAGCATCAATTTCAGAAATCAAAGAAGTGTTTTCCGCCAGTAGCTTGGTAAACTCTACCTCTTTCGTTTCTAATTGCTGAGCATTACCAGTAGATAATTCATTAATAAAATTATCGAAATTATTTTTTTCAGCCTCAAACGTTGAGCTTAAATGTTGAAATTGCTCCTGTAAAGAAGCGTGAGAAGTTGTTAACTCATTATATTGAGTTGTTTGTGCTTCAATACTAGACGTTAATTCACTAATGGTTACATCTTTTGAAGCTATCGCCCATTCAAGCTCAGAAATTTTTGTGTGAAGAGCCGATATTTGTTCATCCATACTGGAAAGCTGAGCATTTTTGTAGCTTTCAAAATCAGATACCAAAGCCAGGTAACGTTCGCCCTGCGAGGTAATTTCTGCAGACTTAGACGTCGTTTCTTCATTCAACAGATGTAATTGAGCTGTTTGGGAAGAGATACTTTCGTTTAAGGTGTCAATCGTTAATTTTAAGGTTTCATTCTCAGAAGTCAGGTTATTTAGTTCTTCTGACAATTTTGAATTTTGAGAAGTAGAATGGATCACGGTGTGTGATAATTTTTCTTCAAACTCAGAAACCAGTTTATCCGTGAGTTCACCCGATTCATTTTGGAATGAAGCAATTTGTGCTTCGAAGCTCGTTGTTAAAGCATTTTCTTTTTCCTGAAAAGAAGAAGTTAACGATTCAACTGCGGAGTTTAACTCTGTTTCAAAGGCTGTTTGTTTGCTTACCAATTGCGAATTCAGGTCAGCAATTTGAAATTCGTAACCTAAGGTTAAGGTTTCTTTTTCGCTTGTAAAAGATTCTGATAAAGAGGAAATGCGCGATTCGTAACCTGAAACTAATTCCGTTTTTTCAGAATTCCATTGATCGGTTAACGCGTTTATTTTTACTTCGTACTCGTTGGTTAACTCTGTTAAGGTTTCCTCACTATTACCTGATAAAGAAGAAATGCGATTTTCTGATTCCTGTTTAAGAGATTCAAGATTAGAATTATAATCTGATGTAAGTACTGCAATTTTTGATTCGTAAGAAGAAACTGTTTCCCCCTGAGATAATTCGAAGCTTTGGGTTAGTTCTGCAATTTTATGTTCAAGCTCTGTACGGATACCGCTTTGCTGATAGGTAGAGTTTGTTTTTAATTCGTTGATCTGTGAATCGTAAGTTGATTTTAATGCTGTAATGTCTTCCTGTGATGCAGAGTGTAGGTCGGCAATCTGTAATTCGTATTCAGCAGAAATGGTAGAAAGTTGGTTGGTTAACTCATCGATCTTTAGTAATAAACCGTCAATTTCGGTTTGTTTTTCCTGTAGTTGTTCCCTGATGGTGTTACGTAATTCTTTAAAAGAGCTTACTTCGCCTTTCAAATTCGTATTGTCACGCTCCATTACCATGAGCTTGGTGTTTAACACATCAATCGAAACCTGTAAGCGTTTACAGTCTTCATCGCGTTCGATTAGCTGATTGCGGTAATCACTTAAAGAGCGCTTAATTACATTGTATTCTTTTCTTAGCGCTACATCGCTATCCAATACCTGCTGTAATTCTGATTTAATGTTTTCTACATTCATGGTTGTGTGTCATTTTGTTTATTGTCTTGATATCACTACGTTTTATTGGAAAAATTTATGCGTTTAAGCATACGTATTGAATCACAACAATAAACAGTTTGTTGTTCGTTAAAATTAAAGTATAGATAAACTCATTTTACTCAGGCACTTAACTTTACATCAACAATGCTATGTTAATTAAGTTACATAGATTTAATACAGCCATAATGCAACATTTCAGATCAGGTATTTTGTTTTTTTTATTTCTGAACACCAGTATATATGGGCAGTATAACGGTTCGGGCTTTGCGTATCCTTTAGAAAATAACCCGATAGTAACCGGTAATTACGGGGAGTTAAGGCCAAATCATTTTCATGCGGGGATTGATTTCAGAACAGATCCTGTACAAAACCTCCCTATAAAAAGTGTAGGTGCAGGGTACGTGAGCCGCATAAAAATAAGTAGTGGTGGTTACGGAAAAGTACTGTATATAACCCATTCTAACGGTTACGTAACGGTGTATGCGCATCAAAAAAAGTATGCTCCCAAAATAGATAGTTACGTAAAACAGAAACAGCGTGAACAGAAAAAAAATGAAATAGAATTGTTTCCGAACCCCGAAGAATTAAAAATTGAGAAAGGGGAAATCATAGGATATACAGGTAATTCAGGCAGTTCAACGGGGCCTCATTTGCATTTTGAGATAAGAGAAGAAAAAACAGAAATACCTGTTAATCCCTTATTATTTTATGATGTAAAAGATGATGTGAAACCAACGCTTACCCACCTTGCTATTTATAATACCAACGATACAAACGATGTAACGTTGCAACAGGTCTCGGCTCTTAATGTTAAAACACATCACTTAAGTGTTGCTAAAAATACCTTTTTACTGGATCAGAATACGTTTGCCCTTGCTTTCTCTGGCTACGACCAGGCGAACGGAACCTCCAGTAAAAACAATGTGTACGAGGCAAAATTGAAACTCGACGATCAATTGATGTATCACCATCAGTTAAACGGAATCAGTTTTGATAATGCCCGCTACGTTAATTTTTTCAGTGAAAAAGCCGGTGGAATTAAATACCAGAAATGTTTTTTGCCCACGTGTTTTGATATAGGCATCTATAAAAAAGTAGTTAACCGTGGCAGAATAGAATTAAAAGATACGCTCGTGCATACATTGGAATTGATATTAAGCGACGAAAAAGGGAATGAAACAAACTGTATATTTTATGTGAAAGCAAAGCATATTACAGGCTATAAGGCGGACGCTAACATGTATAATGCCTGGTGTAATAAGGAGTGCAAAGTTAGAAAAGAGGCCATAGGATTTAAAATTGATGCAGGCTCTTTAATACGATCCTGCTACGTTGCAGCCTACATTAATAAGTTGGGTAAAACCTGTGTGGGTAATAAAGAGGAATTATTGTTAAAGCCTTTTACTGTTTCGATGAACGTAAAAGAGCCGTTGATCCGGGAAAAAGACAAAATGGTGGCTCTTAATGAAGACAATTGTTTAACAGGAAAATATGAAAATGGTTGGTTTACCACAGAAAGTAAATACTTTGGAGCCTTTACTATATCCTATGATACCATTGCTCCACAGATCATCTCAACACTTTCTAAAACCGGAAAAACAACTCTGAAAAATGATATCCGGTTTAAAATATCAGACAATTTAAGTGGCATTGCAGATTATGCTGTTTATGTAAACGGTATATGGCAAATAGCAGAATATGATGCTAAATCGGCAACCATGATCTGTTATTTTGATGATACTGTGACAATAGGTATCCTCACAATTAAAGCAGAAGTAACAGATAAAGCAGGGAATGTAGCAAGGTTTGAGACAGAGGTTGTAAGGAATTAAATTTTTTAATCCTCCAGCATCCAAAGGGCTTCATTTAATTCGCCCATAGCTTTTGTATTGCCTTGCTTTTTAGCCAGTTCAAGGCCTTGTTTGTAAAAAGAAATGGCCGTTTCGGTATCTTCTAACTTTTCGTTGATTTGGCCAAGCTGATAGAAGCAAGGCAGGTACTCAGGATTGATACTTAATGTTTTTCGGAGTTGTTCATCGGCACTTTTAAAATCAGAGTCGGCAATATGTTCCATCGCCAATGCATAATTTAAAAAAACATCATTAGGTTCCTTTAATAACATATCAAAAATCAGTTCTTTTCGGGGAGATCGTTCCATATTATTCTCCCGAAAATTGTTTTAAGAAACGGACATCATTCTCAAAAAATAAACGCAGATCTTTTACCCTGTATTTTAACATGGTAATACGTTCAATACCCATTCCAAAAGCAAAGCCCGAATATTTTTTACTGTCGATACCACAATTTTCCAATACCTGCGGATCAACCATCCCACAGCCTAAAATTTCTACCCAGCCGGTATATTTACATACATTACAGCCTACACCTTTGCAAATGGTACAGCTAATATCTACTTCTGCACTTGGCTCTGTAAACGGAAAATAGCTGGGACGCATTCGTATTTTGGTTTCTGTACCAAATAATTCTTTGGCAAAGAAATTTAAGGTTTGTTTTAAATCGGCAAACGATACTTTTTCATCAATATATAATCCTTCTATCTGGTGGAACTGGCAATGTGCACGGGCACTAATGGCTTCGTTACGGTAAACCCTACCCGGAGAAATAGTTCTGATGGGAGGTTTTTGATTTTCCATAATATGTACCTGAACCGACGAGGTTTGTGTACGTAATACCATTTCAGGATTTAGTTCCACATAAAATGTATCCTGCATATCGCGCGCAGGGTGATTTTCGGGAGTATTTAAAGCGGTAAAATTATGCCAGTCATCTTCAATCTCACGACCATCGCTCACTGTAAATCCAATACGGGCAAACACATCAATGATCTGATTTTTTACCAGGGATAAGGGATGACGGGAACCCAACTGTAGAGTAGGATCTGATGGCGTCGTAAGGTCCATATTTTTAGCTGTTCCTTTGTCAGAAACCGTTTCATATTTCTCCTTTAATTCATTTATTTTATCTTGTGCTTTATTTCTAAGCTCATTCAGTTTTTGCCCCATTTCACGCTTGATATCAGGCCCCACAGCTTTAAAATCTTCAAACAACGATGTTATTTCACCTTTCTTGCTAAGCCACTTAATACGGTATTCTTCTACCTGTTCTTTGCTTTGCGCTGCAAACTCTTCAACTTCTAATAACAGATTGTTTATTTTTTCTAGCATAATAATTTGATAATAACCACAAATTTAATCAATTTTAGGTATTGAAAAAGCTTCTTTTCATATCCGTTTTGGTTATATGTGCTATAGGTTTTAATTTAACCTCTGTGGCGCAATCCCTCATGAGCTATAAAGTTTACGAAAACGATACCATAAATGTGATGGATAAGGATAGTTTAATGCAGGGTGTGTGGAAGCAATTCTGGCCTAACGGCGATCTCAAAGAAGAAGTGATTTATAAGAACGGGAAAAAACAGGGCCTTGAAATTAAGTGGTTTGATGAGCCCGATTGTGTTGAACAGGAGTCGTATTACAAGGATGGTGTACTGGACGGGCCAAGTATCTATTATTCTAAAAAATGTAAGAAAGACTTTTTTGAAACGTTTAAAGCAGGAATTAAAGAGGGCTTGGAGCTCTCTTATTACCCTAACGGAAACATTAAAGCAGAAGGGAATTATAAGAAAGGGAATTTAAACGGCTATTATAAAGTGTATGATAAAAAAGGAAATTTTTCTTTTGAAAGCCGCACGACAGATAGTGATACGGATATACAACCAAATATAGCCGATACCGCAAACCAGGTGGTATTTAATGTTTTAAAAAGAAATAAGGAGTGGAGAAATAAGCTGATTGTGGCTGATTTAACAGGGAGTATGTACCCATACGGGCAACAGGTAAGTACCTGGTTGAAACTTCATTTTTTAAAAGATACTTTAAGTCAGCATTTTGTGTTTTTTAATGATGGGGATAAGAAAGCCGATGATCAAAAAAAGATTGGTGCTACGGGGGGAGTATACCATTGCAGGGCTAAAAACATGGAAGAATTAATTACTACCATGGAATTAACCATTAAGAAAGGGCAGGGGGGAGATGCCCCCGAAAATGTGGTGGAAGCGATTATATATGGTCTCAATAAAAGCGGGAAGGTAGAGGATGTGGTGTTGATTGCCGATAACTGGGCAAAAGCAAGGGATATAAAAATGCTGGCACGTGTAAAAGTTCCGGTGCATGTGATATTATGCGGTGTATATGAGGGAATGGAAATTAATGAGGATTATTTGAATATTGCCTATAAAACAAAGGGATCGGTGCATACCATTGAGCAGGATATTACCAATTTGATGATGCAAACTACCGGCAAAAAATTCAATATTAACGGGGTAGATTACATTATAAAAAATGGTAGTGTAAAAGTGTTCTAATTTCATATCTTTACGCCTCTTATTTAGTGCACATTTATACTCATATATCCGAACTACAAAGCGTATCAAACTCCATTGTTACTATTGGCACATTTGATGGGGTACATCTGGGGCATCAAAAGATTATCAAACGCCTGGTTGATCTTAAACAAAAACAAGGGGGCGAAACCATTTTATTTACATTTGATCCTCATCCCCGTAAAGTATTATTTCCTTTACAAACCGATTTAAAATTAATAACCACAACTAAAGAAAAGTGTGAGTTATTAAAACAGTTTGGAATTGATCACGTATTGGTTTTTCCTTTTACAAAAGCGTTTTCACAAATGCATGCTACAGAGTATATCTCTGATATTATTGTAAAAGGATTAAAAACAAAAACGCTGGTAATAGGCTACGATCACCGCTTTGGAAGCAACCGCGAAGGAAGCATCGATACGTTAAAAGAACTAAGTGGTACCTATCATTTTGTGGTAGAGGAAATTCCGGCGCAGGAAATAAATCAGTTAAATATTAGCAGTACACGCATTCGTAAAGCCATTGAAGAAGGAGATATCCAAACGGCCAACGATTTTTTAGGCTACCCGTTTTTTGTAACAGGTGTTGTAGTAAAAGGCAAGCAATTAGGAAGAACCATTGGCTACCCAACCGCTAATATTTTTGTGGAAGACCAGGATAAACTCATTCCTAAAATAGGGGTGTATGCCGTTAATGTAGTTGTAGATGATAAACGGTACAAAGGGATGTTAAACGTTGGGGTAAATCCCACCACCGATACGGATAATGCAATAAAAATAGAGGTAAACATTTTTGAATTTAATGAAGACATTTATGGCCATGATATAAAGGTGGAATTTGTTAAATGGATCAGAAATGAAGAAAAATTTGCTAATTTAGAGGAACTAAAGAGTGCTTTGGCAAATGATAAAATAGCCTGCGCAACGCTTTAGATTGTTTAATATTAAAATGCTACTTATATGCCGGGTGCTAAACGTATTTATTTCCTGATCTTTTTTTCTTTAAGCATGATGGTTTCTAAGGCACAGCTTTTGGATTCGCTGGCACTGGATACTTTAACGGCCTATACCAATTTGCAGGAAGCGCTTAAAGATCCCGATAAAGTTATTAAACTGGTTTTACGTAAACAGCATTTAAAATCATTCCCAAGAGATATTTTAAAATTTAAGAACCTGCAATACCTCGATATCAGTAAGAATTCAATTGCAGAGTTGTCGGACAGTATTGATGTACTAACAAATCTTCAATATTTTTTATGCAGTAGAACGGGCTTAAAAAGCTTACCTAAGGAAATAGGGAAATTGCATAACCTCATCTATTTGAATGTCAATCAAAATGATTTGTCAATGTTGCCACCTCAGATAGGGAACCTCGAAAAGCTGGAAATCCTTGATATGTGGAGTAATAATTTTGACGAGTATCCTGAAACACTGGCAAATTTAAAATCGCTTAAAGTAATTGACCTGCGCAATATTTTAATTAGTGATGAAACGCAGAAACACTTAA
This sequence comes from Bacteroidia bacterium, assembly GCA_963422675.2. Lineage (GTDB taxonomy): Bacteria > Bacteroidota > Bacteroidia > B-17B0 > Aurantibacillaceae > UBA4416. Next base: position 101,045 of record CAXVYS010000025.1, on the reverse strand, counting down.
ATGCATTAATGCCGAGAGCCACGGTGTATATGTCGCCAAGCTGTAAGTGTAAGTGGTAGTGATCATATAGATTCCGATAGCTACCGGAATGATTCAGCATCTAATGAGATTCCGAATCAAGTTCGGAATGACAAATGTTTAATTCCGTATTATTCTGATGCACCGATTAGATTTTTAGGCTCCCATTTTTTTCAATTGCTCTTCCAGAAATTTAATTCCTTCTACAAATGTGTGTGGGTTGTATCCTAATTCTTTTTTAGCTTTATCAATAATGAAACCCGTTACAGGTGGGCGTTTGGCGGGTTGTTTAATATCTGCCGATTTGGAAGGGTTAATCAGTGACTTGTCCAGTTTGTAATAATCGGCAACCAAGTGCGCTAATTCTAAAATACTTAAAAATTCACTTCCCGAAATATTATAAACTCCCCTTGCTTTTTTCTCTGCAATTAAAATACAGCCATCAGCAAGGTCTTCAGCTAACGTCGGTGTTCTGAACTGATCATCTACTACATTAATGGTTTTACCCTGTTCTAAATTTTGTTTTACCCATAATACAATATTGCTTCGGCTCATATTATCAACAATACCATACACTAATACCGTGCGTGCAATTGCCCAATGAAGGCCCGATGTTTCTACAATTTTTTCTGCAGCCAGTTTACTTTCGCCATAATAGCTTAAGGGTTTTCTTTCTTCTTCTTCGGTTAAAGGGCCATGAGTGCCATCAAATAAAAAGTCGGTAGATAGATGAATGAATTGAGGATTGTAGCCCGGATGCTCTTGTTTCATTGCTTCCAATACGCTAACCTGGTTTTCTACAGAGGTTACATTCATTAACCAGCAATTTTCTTTATCCGTTTCACAGGCATCTACGTTGGTCATAGCTGCAGTATTGATGATCACATCCGGTTGATAGGTTTTAAAAACAGCTTCTACATTTTTGTATTGAGTAATATCGAGCTGAGCATACTCATATCCTGCTGTGCTTACCAAACGGTTTTCACCACGTGCCGTAGCAATACAGGTAATATCAGTTCTATCTTTAAGTTTGTAAACCAGTTTTTGTCCTAATAAGCCATTGGAGCCTGTGATCAGTATTTTTTGCATGCGTAAATATACAAAAACAAAAAATTAACGGAATAACATTTTTCTTACGCTTTCCCAATAAAATCCAAAAACAGATCTTTAAATTTTTGTTCATATTCAATATGTGGGGAGTGCCCGCAGTTCTCGAAAATAGCTTCTGTGTAAGTGCCTCCGTTTTTGTTGTATTCATCCAGTAGCGAACGCATTTGCGTAACCATTGGCTGAGGTGGATGGGTTTCATTTCCAGGCCAACCCGGAATAGCACCCATTTTACCTAAGTTATTGATGTCTAAAAAAGAATGATCGGAAACGATGAGGTCATCTGCGCCACGGATCCATAATACAGGAATGTTAAGCAGAGATGTTGCAAATGCGGTTGCATCACAATATTTGGCGGAGATCGCATTATTTATCCCTTTATCTCCGGGGGCCATGCCAGGCCAATGTTTGGTAGCTTTTGAATTGCCCGGATAATTATCTTCACCCAGTTTTGTTTTAAACATCGATTCGGTATACAGATCTTCCGTTGCCTGATCTATAATTCCGCGTTGAAGTAAGGTTTGGTTATTTACCATTTTAAAATACAATCCATTCATGGTGGAGCGTGCATGAAACGGTGCACTTGCCTTTAATCCTTCGGGTTGAGTGGAAGTTATTTTTCCATCCTGTGTCCGGATACTATCTATAAAAGAAGGATTAACGGCACCGCCACCACTCCCGGCAAAATCATCGTCACTTTTTTTCAAATGAAGTCCGGTATTAATGGAGGCTCCAAAACCAAATGGCGACATCGGCGATTCTAAAGTGATGGAAGCAACATGCGTTGGGTAGTCGGTTGCAAATTGCAGAACAACACCGCAGCCAAGTGACCAGCCCAGTAAATGAATTTTTTTATGTGCGGGATTTACAGCCGTTAAAAAATGATGGAGGTCTTCCGAAAATGTTTTTAATCCTTTGGTAGCATCTACGGGTTTTGTTTCAGAATCGCCATAACCACGCATATCGGGAGCTACATAATGGTATTGATCACTAAGACGTTCCATGAAGGGTTTAAAAAAATCAGAAGAAGAAACATTACCATGCAATAACAGAACAAGGTCTTTGGAGGGATTCCCACTTTCTAAATAATGAGTATTAAGAGTAGCGGTTTGAATATGTTTTGAGTGTACCATGATGTGATAAATGTTTAAGGGTATGTAATCCGTAATGATATAGTGTAATGCCTTTCATTAACAAACCTATTAAAACAAATTTGCAATTGCAATTGGTGGAAGTTAAAATTGTGCAATGACATTTCTGTTTGCACAATTTCAAAATGGGTTTTAACGATCCAATAGCATGGCAAGAATACCACATAGGGCTTTAACAAGCATCAGTCCATCTACTACAATCAAATAATACAAAGTTGCTCTTCTCAGCCGGAGAGAGTATCCTACAAGAAGCAGTAATACAAAGGGAATCGAATTCATTACAATACGAATTGTATGAAAATGCTCAAACGTTACAAAAATAAAAAATGTTACCAGCCCTAAAACAGTGAGCGGAATAATAATATAAAAAATAGTTTTTCTTAAACCCGCTTTTACCACAAAGGTGTTTATCTTATGATTGAAGTCGGAGGCGTAATCCTTGATATCAAACATAATGCAGAGGATGGTGATAAACAGGAAATTTTTCAGAAAAAGAAAAACCGTTAATTTATCCGGTTCAAAGTTAATGCCATGCTCCAGGCAATAGTACATTACCGGGTAAATGGTTACGAAACCAGCCCAGGTAAATCCTATAACGAATGGCTTTAAAGAGCCCTTACTTCTTAAATTATAGTTGCCAAAAACCTTGCTGTTGAACCCATAATACAAAGCCGCTACAACCGGAAATATTAAAATTAAAAACCAGTTGATAAAATTAAAAACTAACAGATGCCGGTAATAAAGCCAGAGGCTGTAACCTAAGGTAGCAACCGTAATACTGATAAATAGTGTCTGGCTTACTTTTACGGTTTTTCTGTTTTGATTATACCATTGAGTCCTTTTATTAATCGTATCAACCGAAATATCGGTCATGTATGCCTTTGTATAATACATGATCGTGGAGGAAAAAACGAGCACATAGAATAAAAAAGAGTTTAACGGAAGATTTTGTTGCAAACTTGCTTCAATGCATAACGCTAATGTACAGATACCATAAAAATAATTTCCGTAGAAAATAGAATTGATGAAAGCATTATTCGTTTTTAATTGCATTATAGTTATGTAGCACTAAAGATAGTATTTTTTCGGTTTTTTGTTCCGGCTTAAATGTAGGATATGGTTTGTGGTTCGGGTCAATTATTTAAACTACCGTTAGCTTTAATGATGAAAATCGTAACTCTTATTTCTTTATCACATAGGAATTGAGCTGGCATGATATTTTATGTGTACGTATTTTTACGTGTTTTTAGGTTTATAGCCATTATTATTTTCCTTTTCATGCGTTTTTTGTTTATTTTTCATAAAAAATGCTTTGCATTATTTAAAAGATGATACTTATTGTTGACGATAAATCCGAAAACATTATTTCACTTAAAGGTTTATTGACTTTACATAATTTTGTAGTTGATACTGCCCAATCAGGTGAAGAGGCATTATCCAAGATTTTAAAAAACGCCTATTCTTTAATTATTCTGGATGTTCAAATGCCTGGAATGGATGGATTTGAAGTAGCTGAAGCCATTTTAGGTTTCAATAAATCAAAAAATACTCCTATTATTTTTTTATCGGCTGTAAGTACAGATAAAAAGTTTATTACAAAAGGTTATACCTCCGGTGGGATAGATTATGTGACAAAGCCGGTAGATCCTGATATTATGTTGTTGAAAGTAAAAACCTTTTACCGCCTTTCGGAACAAAACAGGGAGTTGACCCGCATACAGGATTCTTTAAAAAAAGAAATTGAGATTCGTAAACTCGCGGAAAACCGCCTGGATGCGAGGGTAAGGGAATTGCATTCTGTAATGGAATCGTTACCGCTTATTGCATTTACAATTAATGCAGAAGGGAGTATAGAATATGTGAATGAACATTGGTACCATTATTCAAAAGAAAAAAAGAAATTTCCTGAAGCACATCCTGAGGATGAATATTGGTACAGAGAATGGGAAGCTTCTTTTTTGAAAGGGAAAAAATACAGTTGTGAAATGAGGATCAGGCACCTTGCCAGCAATACGTTTCGGTATAAGATATTACGGGTTGTACCGGTTATACATGATACAGCGGTTATAAAATGGGTAGGCACCTTTACGGATATTCACGAACAAAAAAGTATCAATCATTTACTGGAGGAAAAAGTAGAGGAGCGTACTAAAAACCTAATGGAGAAAAATGAAGAGCTCGAAAACTCTAATCATGAATTACAACAATTTGCATGGGTGGTTTCTCACGATTTGAAAGAACCTCTTCGGAAAATCCAAACCTTTAATAATATTGTAAAAGAAAAATTTATAGTTCCGGGAACAGAGGGTGCTATGTATCTGGAAAGAAGCATTCATTCTTCCGAACGTATGTCTACACTTATTAATGACCTTTTGGATTACTCGCGGCTATCTGTAGGATCTCTTTTTCAACTGACGGATCTTAGCCAGATCTTAACTGAGATCCTTTCTGATTTTGAATACCTGATCGTTGATAAAAAAGCGATCATTAATCGAAGCCCTTTGCCCGAAATAGAGGCTGTTCCAAGCCAGATGAGACAAATCTTTCAAAATTTAATAAGTAATGCTTTAAAATTTTCAAGGGAGAATGTTCCACCCGTTATTTCTATTACTTCAGATATCATTGCGGATAAAGCGTTTGATAGTAAGGTTTCGGAAACAGGCATGTATTGTCGTATTAAAGTAACGGATAATGGCATTGGTTTTGACGAAACGCATCTCGATAAATTGTTTGTAATCTTTCAAAGGCTTCATACACGATTTGCCTATGAAGGAACAGGCATTGGGTTGGCCATTGCTAAAAAAATTGTTGAAAAACATAATGGGATCATTACGGCTAAAAGTAAAGAAAATGAAGGAGCGGAGTTTATACTGATCCTTCCACTGAAAAATAATTAATAAAAATGATATGCCAACACAACAAGGTACTAACTCCGTTATTAGAAACCTGCAAATTGTATTCCTGGTTTCTACCATTCTTTTAATCATAAGCATTGCCTGTTCCTTGTACAGTACAAGAGAACTGGTAGACAGCTCAAAAATGGTAAATCATACGCATGAGGTATTAATTGAAGCAGAAAATTTAATCTCCTACATGAAGGATGCAGAAACCGGACAAAGAGGATACCTTATTACTCTTGATCCTGTTTTTTTAGAGCCTTATAACTTAGCTCTGGAAAAAGTGGAAACAAGCTATGAAAACGTTAAGTCTTTAACAGTTGATAATCCTGTTCAGCAGAAAAATATAGATGCCGCTAAAAAAATGATGGATGAAAAGTTTAATCAAATGGCAAAAGCGATTAAGATTATAGAACAATCCAGTCGTGTTGTCAATAAAGATAATGGTACCATGTATAGTGAAATGCTGAAGGGCAAGCGGGTTATGGATAATTTAAGGGCGGTTGTTGATCGTATAAAAAATGAAGAAAACCGATTGCTGGCAACCCGCACAGGTAAACAAGATACCTATGTAGTTTATACCCCTATCTTAATTATAGCCGCATCCCTGCTATCCATTTTGATTACTCTGTTTTCTTATATAAAAATTAAACGTGATTTGGATGAACGTGTAAAAAAACAACAGGAAGACGAAGATAAATATATTGAAACGTCGAACAGGATCACCGTTATGGAAAGTGTTACGCAAAAAGTAGCCGAAGGAGATTACACGATACGGAGTATAGATGAAAAAGAGGATAATCTTGGACGTATGTCAGTAGCGCTTAATAAAATGGCGGTATCACTTGAAACTAATTTTACCGTTCTTGAAAACAAAGCCTGGATCCAGAACGGATCTGTAAAGATAGCGGATGCCATACGCGGAGAAAGAAGTATAAAACAGCTCACCGAAAATTTGCTGGCATGCATTACAGAATACCTCGAAGCGCCTATTGCTACTTTTTATATCAATAGCACCGGTGCATTTTCTTTAACGTCTGCTTATTCGGCTGTAAATGCCCCTAAGCAATTTTTGTTGGGTGAAGGTTTGATAGGCCAGTCTGCGAAGAATCAAAAAATAAATGTCATATCTGATCTTCCTACTGATTTTCTGATCAGTTCTTCTGTAGGAAATACATTGCCTGTTTCCATTATGATTGTTCCGTTAGTTCACGAAAATGAAACCATCGCCGTTATGGAGTTAGGCTTTTTAAGAGTTCCTAAACCTATAGAAATAGAGCTTTTGGAAATTAATAAGGAATCGATGGCCATCGGTGTTAACTCAACGATCAGTTATGTGAAACTTCAAAATTTACTTGAAGAAACGCAAACGCAAACAGAAGAATTGCAGGCACAACATGCAGAGCTTGAAAATCTGAATACCGAACTGGAAGCTCAGTCACAGCAATTACAGGCTTCGGAAGAAGAGTTAAAAGTTCAGCAGGAAGAACTGCAACAAACCAATGAGGAACTGGAAGAGCGCACCTTATTGTTGGAAGAACGAAATACTGATATCCGAAGAAAAGCAGAGGAACTGGAGCTTTCTACAAAATATAAATCGGAGTTCCTGGCAAATATGTCACATGAATTGCGGACACCCTTAAATTCTATTTTATTATTAAGCCGGTTGTTATCGGAAAACAATGAAAGCAATTTAAGTAATGATCAGGTAGAATATGCAAAAGTAATCCAGAGCAGTGGAAATGGGCTATTGGGGCTGATCGATGAGATCCTCGATCTTTCAAAAATTGAAGCAGGTAAAATGCAGCTCGAATACCTTGAAACTTCCATCACCGAAATAGCAGACGATATAAGTTCATTATTTATGCCGGTTGCAAAAAACAAAAACCTTGAATTTAAAGTAACAGTTGCAAAAAATGTACCTCCGCTTATTGAAACCGATAAAATGCGTTTGGAACAGATTATTAAGAATTTAATTTCAAATGCCTTGAAGTTTACCAGCATCGGCTCTGTGAGCTTTGATATAAAAAAGTGTACAACAAACGATCAGTTATTATGTTTCATTGTAAAAGATACAGGGATTGGTATTGCTCAAGAAAAACAGACACTTATTTTTGAAGCATTTCAACAGGCCGATGGATCAACGAAACGCAAATTCGGTGGTACAGGCCTTGGGCTTTCCATTAGCCGCGAATTAACCAGGCTTTTAGGAGGCGATATGCATGTTAACAGTATTGTAAATGAAGGAAGTGAATTTATTTTACGGATTCCTTTAAACAGATATATGGAGATAGGAGGGTTTATTCCTGAAGGATCTTCTTTAGCTATTACCAAAAAGAAACAACCTTTAGAAGAAGAGGCTTTGGAAGAAACTTCCGATAAGTATATTGCTTCTGTAATCCCTGCCAGTATTAAAGATGACCGAAACTCAATCGATGTAGACGATAAGATCGTTTTAATTATTGAAGACGATGTCAACTTTGCCAAATACTTATTGAATTTCGCCAATAAGAAAGGGTATAAAGGCATTGTAGTAGTTCGGGGCGATGAAGGATTAATGTATGCCAAAAAATATTTGCCGGTTGGCATTTTACTGGATGTAAAACTTCCTGTAAAGAGTGGATGGAAAGTAATGGACGAATTAAAAACAGATCCTTCTACAAGGCACATTCCTGTTCATATGATGTCTTCTTACCATTTAAAAAACGAAAGTTTGATGAAAGGGGCAGTTGACTTTATTAATAAGCCATTTGCGCATGAACAGATGCAGGACGTTTTTAAGAAAATTGAGTTTGTCTTAAGCCGCGATTCTAAAAAAGTATTAATTGTGGAGGATAATCCAAAACATGCGAAAGCACTGGCTTATTTCCTTGAAACATTTAATATTGTTGCTGAGGTAAAAAGTAACATCAACGATAGTATAGTGGCATTAAAAAAAGACGAGATAAATTGTGTGATCCTGGATACCGGGATACCCGATCAAACAACCTATCAGTTGCTGGAAGAGGCAAAGAAGAACCAGGGACTTGAAAATGTACCCGTTATCATCTTTACAGGAAAAAGCTTGTCGTTGGCCGAAGAACAGCGTATTAAGCAGTATGGAGGTTCTATCGTTGTAAAAACAGCCCATTCTTATCAACGGATGCTCGATGAAGTTTCCTTGTTTTTACATTTGGTAGAAGAAAAGAAGAAACCTAAGCCTTCCGGTGTTGATTTCGGGAAAATGAGCATGCTTAATGAGATCCTGAAAAATAAAACGGTGTTAGTAGTGGATGATGATGTAAGAAATATTTTCTCTTTATCCAAAGCACTTGAATCTATAAAAATGAATGTTGTTACTGCAGTGGATGGAAAAGAAGCTTTAGAAAAACTAAAAGCCAATCCACAAATTGATGTGGTGTTGCTTGATATGATGATGCCTGAAATGGATGGGTATGAAGCTGCTAAACACATCAGGAATAACCCGGCCTGGAAAAAATTACCAGTTATTGCAGTAACTGCAAAAGCAATGAGTGGCGACAGGGAGAAATGTATAGAGGCGGGAACATCTGATTATATTACAAAACCAGTGGATGTGGATCAGTTAATCTCTCTGTTAAGAGTATGGTTGTATGAAAAAAATTAGAATCAGATGAGCTTTAAACTCTTAATTATAGATGATGATCCAAAGAATATTTTCGCTTTGGTAGCTACTTTAAAAGCCCAAGGCTTTCAATGCCTTTCTACCACATCCGCAAAGGAAGGTATGGAGGTTTTGAAAACGGAGACAGATATAAAGATAGTATTACTGGATATGATGATGCCTGATATAGACGGTTACGAAACGATCAATATGATACGGGCAGATAAGGCGATTGCCTCTTTACCCATTATTGCTGTTACTGCTCAGGCAATGGTTGGTGATAAGGAAAAATGTTTAGATGCGGGAGCAAATGATTATGTATCTAAACCTATTGATGTAGACAAATTGGTATCAGCTATAAACAGGCACCTGAATGTATGATAGAAGATGAAAACATTGATCTTTTAATGAATGATGTATTTGAAAGGTATGGATATGATTTTACAGGCTATTCCAAAGCCTCTTTAAAAAGACGTGTCAGCCGTTTGTATAGCCTTGATAAATTTCCAAGTTTTGCCATATTCAGACATAGACTTAAGAATGATGAATCTTATTTTAAACGATTTGTAGAAGAGATTACGGTGAACGTCACAGAAATGTTTCGCGATCCTTCTTTTTATTTGGCGTTACGAAATGAAATTTTACCTAGATTGGGAACACATCCATACATTCGGATTTGGCATGCAGGCTGCTCTACAGGGGAAGAAGTCTATTCTATGGCTATTTTATTGAAAGAAGCTAATTTACTTTCCAGGTCCATCATTTATGCAACGGATATAAACAGGGACGTACTGGAAAAGTCGCGCGAAGGCATTTTTCCTATTGCCAATATGAAACAGTATTCCGAAAATTATATCGCTTCCGGTGGACGGGCAGATTTTTCCTCTTATTATAGAGCAAATTACGATGGTGTAAAATTTGATGAATCGTTAAGCAAACAAATGGTTTTTTCGGCGCATAATTTAGTGTCTGATAATTCGTTTAACGAGTTCCATTTAATTGTTTGTCGCAATGTGCTGATCTATTTTGATAAAGAATTACAGGATAGAGTATTTGAGGTGTTTGATAAAAGTTTAGGGCTCTTATCTTATCTGGCATTGGGATCAAAGGAAACGATTAAGTTCTCATCTATCCAGGCAAATTATAAACAAGTTGGCAAAGAGAAAATATGGAGAAAGGTAAAATAACGAATCCTCTTAAACTGCTTTTAATCGGCGGTTCTGCCGGTAGTTTAAACGTGTTGCTTAATGTGCTGCCCTCTCTTAAACCTGATCTCGCATTGTGTATTGTTATTGTAACCCATCGGAAAAATACTTCTGATACTTTATTAGAGGACCTTCTTTCTTCACGCACAACCATATCTGTTAAAGAAATTGAAGATAAAGAAGTATTACAGAAAGGAACCATTTATATTACTCCTCCCGATTATCATATTCTATTTGAAAATAACGGAACACTTTCTTTGGATTATTCTGAAAAAATAAATTACAGTAGGCCAAGCATTGATGTAGCATTTGAATCGGCGGGAGTAATATATAAAGAAAATCTTACCTGCATCTTATTGTCGGGAGCAAATTCTGATGGTGTACAAGGATTGATAGAAGTAAAACGCCACCATGGTGTTACGGTGGTTCAGGAGCCGCATACTGCGGCAACACCTTATATGCCTTTGCAGGCATTGCATTTTATGAAGCCTGATTATCTGTTAACGCCCGATGAAATGATTACGTTTATTAATAATTTGTAAGTTAACCCGCAAATGTTATCCGCAAACGGATCTCTCTTAAAATAAAATTACCAGGGAAATATATGAATATAAATAACCCTTGATAATTTATAATTCTTTTTGGCAAAAGCCAGCACCACTAGTAAAATGGCAATCGGTTTCCATATAGTTGACAATTCGGGAAAACCAAAATGAACGATCAAAAAAGCGGACATGGCTTGTATCACTGCAAGACCATAGCTAATGTACATCGCTCCTAAAAAATAACCGGGTTCTCTGTCGAAGTGATAATGACATACGATACAATCGTCTTTCATAACCGGCATCGAAAATAATGGAGTATTTTTTTCATAAACATCTCCTTTACCACAATGCGGGCATTTTTCGTGTAGGATGTTTGATAACAAACCGCTTTTATTTCTTTTAACTGCTTTCATCACTACAAATGTACGCCGAACCTGCCAAAGCCGGGGTTTACTTATTACCCGAATAATAGCACAATTCAGACATTTTTGTATCTTTATAACATGGGAGCACATTTGCCGGTTTATGATATTCATCAATTTCAGCATTTTAATAAGCAGGAAGATTTTTATGCGAACTATTTAAAGCAACACGTAGCAGACCATCATTTTACCCATTTACCTCATAAACATGATTTTTACCTGGTAATTCTTTTTACTGCAGGGAAGGGAACCCACGAGATAGATTTTGAAACCTATAAAGTAGAACCAGGGGCCTTATTTATTATGAAACCGGGGCAAATGCATTACTGGAAATTATCGGATGACGTAGAAGGTTTTGTTTTTTTTCATACAAAAAATTTTTATGATGAAGGTTCTGTTACTTCCGGACTTCAGAATTTTACATTTTTTAATTCCTTTCAAAATTTACCGGTAACGGTTCTTAAAAAAAATCTATTACTAACGTTTAAAAGGTTGATGCTTGAAATTTTGGAAGAGTATAAAGCAGACAAAATTTTAAAACTTCAAAAAATTCATGTATTGGTAAATTTGGTTTATATCGAATTGTCCAGGGTCTATCTTCCATCAGAACAGATAAATCATAAAACGTATGTTTTACAGCTTCAGAAATTTGAAGAAACCATTGAAACCCATTTTAAAACGATCAAGTCGGCTGGCGATTATGCTTCTAAATTACATATTACCGAAAAGCATCTGAACAGAATTACTAAAACATGCCTCAACAAAACAAGTACACAACTTATTGCAGAAAGAATTATTCTGGAAGCAAAAAGAATGCTGATTCATTCGGCATTAAATGTAACGGAAGTAGGGGAGGCATTAGGTTACAACGATAAGTCGTATTTTATCCGGTTCTTTAAAAAGAACACAGGAGAAACACCTTTAAGTTTCCTGAACAGATATAAAAACCACTAGTTTTTTGTTTTTATTTCTCCGGTTTTATAAAGATCAAGGGCTTGCTTTAAAATAGAGCGAATGGTTTTTACAGGTAAATCTTTTTCCGGATCAAATAACATGATCTTCATGCGCGAGCGTTTCTCCATGATCAAATCGGGATGATTAAATCTATTGCCTTCTACAATTCCCATATAAGGTTGTAACTGTTTTTTATGTACCCACAGGTAACAAAACATCTTTCCTTTATAACAAAAAAAAGGCATACCATATTTCCAGGCAACACTAACCTCAGGGTCTTGAGAAAGAATCATTTCCCGCAATGCCAATAAACAGCCCTTAACAGGCTCTTCTTTTTGCAAGTAAAAATTATCTATTTCTTTTAGCATTCGTATGGATGAACCAATCGTCTTAATAAAGGTATAAATAAAAGAAGCATGTAAACTCCTTCCTTCGGAAATTTTCATACTATTTAGTCGAATACGATTGTCCTGTTGTGTTTGTTGTAAAACTATCCACCCGGTGGTGGTGGCATATTCTGAGGATGAGGCATTCCTCTTTGGAAAGGTCCTGGATCAGTAGTAGGGGCTTGTGAACCGTTTTTAAAATTCTTAAATGTATACGTAAGCGTTAGCATCGTGTACTGCTTCAAAACATTGGTACTGCTGTCTTCCGTATAGGTTCCCGTGATAGTTCTGCTAATTCCCCTGTTTTGGTTTAAGAGATCAAATACAGATACTTTTGCTTCGAGCGATTTATCTTTTAAGAACTTGTAACCTACATAGGCATTCCATAAGAGGTAACTCTGATTAAAGCTCTGACTTAAGCCTTTGTACAATATCTGGTTTAATTCGGTATTTAAAACAATTCTCTCTTTTAATATCACGTTGGCTTTTGCTGTGAACGTGTGTGTGAAATAATTATTGTTGGATTGTGTTTGTACGGTGTTTTTTACAACATTATAACTGGCATTGTAACCTAATGAAAAATCTATATTTTTATTAATGTTACTTCCAATAAAGGCACCACCGTTCCAGGCGTAGTTGTTTGAAATATTAGCGATAGTATTTATAATAGTTGGTGTATGATTGTAGGTAACACCACCATTTAGATTTACATTACTTTTAATGGCTTTTACCGGAAATCCATAAACTAAAAAAGCTCTCGTATTCCAGTACCCGTCCACATTTACAGGTTTTGTGAATTGGCTTCCCCCTTTTGCCTGGTATCCCTGTATTACAGAATCCCTTTTGAGGATATAGGTGCCGCTACTAACATAGTTATCGGTGTAATTGGCATTGAGAAAAACAAAAAAGTTACGGGATGTTTTAGCATTAAAACCGCCAAAACGAATGTTTAAATTGTTTTCAAAGGTTTGTTTCAAATCTGCATTTCCTGATTTTAGTTGAAGCGGATTAGAAATATCCAACACATTTTGTAACTGTGTTACATTAGGGATACTTGTAGCAGAACGGTAATTGATATTGAGGTTTTTTGTTTGATTAAATTTATAGTTTAACTGTCCGTTAGGTAAAATGTTATTAAACGATTTATGGATCGCAAATGTAACAGGATAGGTTTCATTGCCTGTTAACGTTGAATATTGAGCGTCGGCACCCAAACCATAATTTAATTTCCCCTTACGGTATTTATAGCTCACACCAGCTTTTTGTATCTCGTTAATGTTGTTGTATTTGTTTGATAAAGCGGTGTTGAAATCCGTGTAATTATCTGTGGCTGCGTTATAAGTATTGGTTGATTTGTCTACCTGGCTGGTAGTATAAGAGGGATTATAGCTTACCAGGATCTGTGAGTTTTTACTCAAAGGTTCCGTATAGGAAAGATTGGCCGATATTTTTTTACTGTTGCTGTAGGTGCCATATTCCTGGTTAAGAACCGTTGTTGTATCGCTGTAAATAGAGTTTGATAGATAGCTGCCGTCATTGTTTTTTTCTGAAAGTTGAGTGCCAATATTCAAAGAAACCGTTCTTCCTGTTTTACTGAATTTATGTTGGTATAGAATAGAATTTGAAAAATCGTAACCAAGGTTATTTGTTTTGGAATTCGTATTGGTTTGACTTAACAAAATATTTTCAAGGATCGTATTGCTCCCCAAAAGCATACTGTTACTATTGTTTTTCTGTAAACTTAAACTTGGCACGATCGTTAGTTTATTGGATGAATCGATCTGGTATTCGAACCGGAAGTTTACACGGTGGTTTTGGTTGGTTGTTTCGTTATCATTACTTTGATTATAAATCAAATGGTTATCTGTAAAATAAGTTCTTACAACATTCGCTATATTTTTATTATTAGTGTAGTTAAAAAAATAACTTCCGGATACATTCACTTTTTTGCCCCATGCATCCGAATAATTTAATCCGGCAGACTGAGTAGCAGTTAAACCATTTTGCTGGGCGGTTAGTAAACTACTGGCACCTGAATTGCCTCCACCTCCCGGGCCACCATTAGCTCCGCCGCCTCTCTGGCCACCGCCACTTTGTCCTGAATTGCCCATTACTCCCATAATATCGGAAATGCTGAAATTTTGTTGATTGATATTATTGGAAAGTAAAAGCAACGAAATCCGCCTTTTATTATTAAAGCTGTTAATAGTTGCACCGGCATTGTAACGGTCGTTTGTGCCATAACCGGCATATACTTTTCCAAACTGCCCAACGTTTTTTCCATTTTTGGTGATGATGTTAATGGTTTTTTGTTGATCTCCATCATTAAACCCTGTAAACTGTGCCTGATCGCTGGCTTTATCATATACCTGGATTTTATCAATGATTTCGGCCGGTAAATTTTTTATGGCAGCATTCGGATCATCGCCAAAAAAAGGTTTCCCATCAACCAATACTTTTTTTACGGTTTCACCGTTTACTTTTAACCCGTCGTTATCGGAAGTAATACCGGGCATTTTTTTGATCAGATCTTCTGCTGTGGCATCTGGATTGGTTTTAAACGCACTGGAGTTAAATTGAGTAGTATCGCCCTTTTGTTCTCCTCTTACCTGCGTAGTTTCAACCACTACTTCTTTCAATGTTTTAGTATCTTCCGGTAAATTTATCTTTCCTATGTCCATTGGCTTATCCTGTAATGCTACCGGGCGTGTAATGGTTTTGTAACCTAAAAAAGATAGTTGTAAAATATAAGGTGTATTGGCCTTAAGGTTTAGAGTAAATGTACCGTCAAAATCTGTAGAAGTCCCTGTAACAAATGTTGAATCTTTCGCTAATACTTTAATGATGGCTCCTGGTAAAACAGCACTGCTTTTGTCGGTGACACTACCTGTGAGGGCCACGGATTGTGAATAGACAGATGTATGTATAAACAGAATACCTAAAAGGAGATGAATGTATCGTTTCATTGAGAAATGAATTAAGTGTCAAAAAAAATGTAAATGAGTTTATTTAAGAGAAAGTTTTAATTTCTGAGTCACAGTGTGCTTGTTTAATCTTTCATCTTCATTTTGAGATGAATGTTTTGGCATGTTTCCCCCGGGCATATTACCACTGCCTGGCATGGTACCAGAGGTTCCTCCCGGCATATTGCCAACACCGCCACCACCCGGTTGATTTTGCGAGCTGCCATCATCGGCGAGGGCTGCATTTATTTCTTTTTGAATCAGGGGAAGAAGTGTTATCTCAAAGTTAAAAGGAGAGAGCGTATCGGCAGCAGTTATCTCTTCTTTATAAAATGTATTGAAAGGAATCTTTAGTTCATAATATAAAATATCATTATTATCAATGTCAAAGGCGGCATCAATGCCATATTCATTTTTCAAAGGCAGTAATTCCTTTACATCCTTATTAAATCCTGAAAGCCTGAGGAGTATTTGCGAAACCGCCAGTTTTTCTCTTACTTCGTTGTTATCCTGAAAATTATCCCTATCAGCCCCGGGGCTTGGTATTTCTGATAGTTTAGAGTCCACGGGGTATTGGTAGTTAACGGTTACAGGAAAGTTTTTCTTTCCTGTAACATCTATGGCAAATTGAATTCCCGCTCTTATCACTTTAGCTTTTGTAAATTCATCAGATATCTTAAAAATAACATACAGATTTTTTTTATCGTTAGAGATGTCATAATTTAATTTACTCTCCGAATCATAGAATTTTAATGGAATCGTCCATTCATCCGGTTTCCCATCTGTTGCGCTTGTGACTGTTTGCCATTTTAAATGACTATAGATTTTTTTTGAGCAACCTGTGAAATTTATTCCCAGGATAGATATAAAAAGAAATAAACGGATTCGTCGTTTTAATATACCTGGCAATTTATTCATCGGCATCAAAGGTAAAAATAGTTTGGGTTTAATGAGTAATGAAATAGATGTTTATTGAGAGGTTATAGAAGAATACCCTTAATGTACCGCTCGCTTAGTGAAACGATTTGGTTTCAAGGAATTCCTGGAATTTTTCTTTATACTGTTCAGCAACCGTGATCCGCTCTTTATTAATAATGATCTGGCTTCTTTCAATGGATTCAATCTTATCCAAAGCAATGATGAAAGAACGGTGAATCCTCATGAATTTAGTTGACGGTAATTCATGTTCCAGGGTTTTAAGACTCATTAACGTAAGAATTGGCTTTGGCTGAGAGCTTACCCAAATCTTAATATAATCCTTCAATCCTTCAAAATAGAGGACATCATTCAGATTGATCTTAATTTGTTTGTATTCGGATTTTACGAAAATAAAATCATCGGTATAGGGCGTTTCTTTTTTTTCTTCTGAAAAACCAAGACGTTCCACCACTTTATGGGCTGCTTTTAAAAATTCGGGATAATTAAACGGCTTTAATAAATAATCGACGGCATTTACCTTAAAGCCTTCAAAAGCATAGTCTTTAAAGGCAGTGGTGAAGATAATTTTAATATCAGGAGAAAGAGTTTTGCTAAAATCAACGCCATTCATATCCGGCATCTGTATGTCTAAAAAAACAAGATCTATTTTTTCAGTATTTAAAATGGCCATGGCCTCAAAAGCACTGAAGCATTTTCCTTTTAATTCCAGAAACGGCGTTTTAACCACATAACCTTCGATCAGCTCTAGTGCCAGGGGTTCATCATCAATTATAAGGCAGTTAATTTTTCGCATGATTATGATTTCTCTTCTGTAAGATCAATAGTTAATACTACACTAAAGATATTGTTTACTACTTTTTCCTCAAACATATAGGTGTCGGGATACAGCAATTGCAGCCTTTTTTTAAGATTATTTAACCCAATACCCGAACCACTTTTATCCTGGTGGGTTTTGGGGAAGTTTGTATTCTGTGCAATGAACCTGATCGTATTATCCTTTACCGTTAAACTAAAAAATATTTCGGAGGATTGAGTTGCCGAAACCCCATGTTTAAAGGCATTTTCAATAAGCGAAATAAATAGTAAAGGAGCTACTTTATATTCAGTTAAGAGTATTGGGAAATCCACTATTACAGTCGTTTTATCAGATACCCTTAACTTCATGAGATTAATGTATTGAGTCATAAACTCGACTTCTTCTGCCAGTTTTGTTTTTCCGGTATCGGCGTCATATAACATATAACGCATTAATTTTGCCAAACTGTGTACTGCCTCCTGTGCCAGTGATGGCGAGCGTTCTATTAAGGAATAGATATTATTAAGCGAATTAAAGAAAAAATGGGGTTGTAACTGATATCTTAAATGTTGTAGTTCCGAGTTCAGATTTTCGCGTTCCGCTTCTTTTTTTTCAATCTCTGCACGTGTCCATTTTTCAGTAACCTTCACAGCAATTGAAATGATAATCGGGATTACCATCGACAAGGTATCTTTGTATATAAATAATTTTATGGAAGGTTTATGAGCTGTACCGGGGGTTAAGCCGGGTGGCTTTGGAAGATGATAAAATTGATTGATCAGGTGCTTTATTTCAAAAATAAGCCATGTAAATACGGCAATAAGGCATAGATTAATAACGATGTATAAAACTATTTTTTTATTGAATAGTAATTTTTCAATGAGGATAAAATAGTTTGTATAAAATACAAAAGCATAAAATACCATGGGTACCCATGAAAATTTTAAGACTTTTGTAAATTCCGGGGCCTCATTAGAAGATAAAAGATAAGGTACGATACATAATAGCAACCATATCAAAGCATGAATGGCTATTTTAAGTCTCATGTTATTTTTTGGAAGTAACGTCATATTATCAAATTACGTAAAAAGAAATTAAAATTGACCTATAAAATCGAAGATTGCCCGTTTTTTACCAACGAAATGCGTTTAGGTTTAAGGCTGTTTTACGTTTACAAATAGGGTATCTGAATTTAAGCCTGTAAAAATGCCGTAACCATTTACAATGCTGGTAGAAGGATTAGACAGGTTCTGTGAGCTTGTACTGTTGGATTGATACAAGGTAGCATAATCGGGGAGCACATGGTATATAATGATCCGGTGCATTCCATAGTACTGAAATTCCTGCGCTCTTATTTCTATTTGTGCTGCTGTAGTAGGTGTTTTTTTAAAGCGGTTCGTTGGTGGGGTATTGGTGCCGAAATCCCGTATAGGATCCAGCGTGGTTTCAATATTTTCTACAATTACCAGGTAATATGAATTATCCGTATTCGACCATGTTATCGTAAGGGGTGTAGGTTGTGTAAAGCCTCCTGAAGGGAAGCCCGAACCTGCCACTATTTTTGTGATGGTGTAGGTGGTAGCTGATTGCGTTAGATTATGAGGTTTTACAGGAATAGACGTATAGGCGGAAACACTTTTTTTATTGTAACTGAAGGAAAGGTTAAAGGTGGAATTGTCTGTTACGATGATCGAACTATCAACATACTGCCCGTTACCAATAGCTGTTAAAACACGTGTGGTATTATTACAAGTGAGGTTCATCGTTAAATGATTAATGTCATCTGGAGAGTAAGTAACATCCGAGGAAAAAGGAATTTGCCTTGTTACTTTCACAGTTAATACTTTTCCGGTTTCGAGGTAGGATTCTATGATCGGAGAATCTGTAAATTCCTGGGTTTGGGTTTCCTTTTTACAGGAAATGAGGCCGGTTAACAGGAATGCCATGATGACGATAAGTGTTATAATACGCATGATCTATCTCAGTTTTAAGGATAAGGTTAAGTTCGGAATGATACCAACGTAATTGACATTTGTTTCTGTAATAACCCCGTCGGTAATACTATACTGTTTGTACCATACATTTTTTCTGTTGTAAAGATTGAAAAGGGAAAATCCTATGTAGCCGATATCTCTTTTTTTCTTTTTATCACCCTGCACTAATAATTTGTAGTGCACCGAAAAATCCATCCGGTGGTAATCAGGCAAACGTAAACTGTTTTTGGAAGTAACCGTAAAAAAATCCTGGGTGGTGCCATCCAATAAGGTTACGCTATAGGCTCCGGATGGTGCTGTATAAGGCCTTCCGGTAGCATAAATCCAGGTTGCGGAAAAATCCCAGCGTTTGTATTCATAAAGCGCTACTATTTTAAATTCATGCGTTACGTCCTGGTTAGCCGGAAAATAATCTGTAGAATACACCGCGAAATTATTACGGGCTTGTGCCAGCGTATAGCTTACCCAACCATTAAATTTTCCTGTTTTCTTTTGAATTAAAAACTCTATTCCTTTTGAAAAACCTTTTCCGTTAAAGAAGTTCTCGTTATAACTAACACCTCCCGGACTTGTGTTAAAGCGTAAAGAGTATTCGGTGAGATTGGTCAGGGTTTTATAATACACTTCTGTACTGAACAAATAATTTTTAGTATCAAACGAAACGCCACCTGTATAATGAATAGCAGAACTTACCGGAATGTTTTTGCCATTAGAAAGGATCCAGAAATCCCGGCTCCCTGATAAAATATCTTCACGGGTTACACGGTTGGCAAACTGATAGTACTTACCAGTAGCAGCTTTTAAAGAAATATGGCGCGATATATTGTACACAGCAGAAGCTCTTGGTTCATAGTACATCGCTTTAGTAATATCAAAATAACTGGCTCTCAGTCCGGGAAGGATCTGCAATTTTTCATTAAAAAATTTGAATTTATTTTGCAAGTACGCACCATATAATAAACCCTGGTTGTTCTTATTTAAAATAGTGATTGTATCGTTTTGAGCATAATTGTATTTGATATCAAATGCTGTTCCGAAAACACCAAACTGAATCTGGCTCCAATTGGCCGCATCCCATTGATAATCGGATTTGAATGAATAGTCTTTTAAATTATTATTTTCAAGAATCCCACTTTTAAGAGTGCTTGTTTCGCCTGTACTACTGGTTCTTGTAATGGATTGTGAGCGGTCCCTGTCACTATAATAATTAGAGTAGCTTAAAACAGTATTACCGTATAAACGGGGAGCCCATTTACGCGACCATTTTAAACTGCCACCAATGTTGCCGTATTTGGTAAGGTCGGTAATGCTAAAGCTACCACGGCCTCCTGTACCTGTAGAACCTGAACTGTTATCCAGTTTATCCGCCCCATTGTATATGCTTAAAGAAATAATATCCTTATCGGTAGGGCGGTACGTAAATTTTCCATTGAGGTCATAAAAATAAGAAGTGGGTTGTGATTGTTGTGAGGAAGCCCGCCTTCCGCCACCGCCACCATTACCGCTATTTCCATTAGAGGATAGTGTGCTGGTAGACGAATTAAATTTTTGGAATAGTTTATTGTAAACCGGTCCCTGGTAAGATCTTCGGTAAGCAATCACAGACGAAAACTTTTTACCTATCGGAACTTCCACATACGCATTTGCACTTAGTAAACTCAGATCTCCACCAATATTAAATTTTTTCTGATTACCGTCTTTCCCCGTTATTTCAGTAACGCTGGATAATCGTCCGCCAAACCGGGATTCGAAGCCACCTTTATATAACTGAACATCTTTTAAAGCATTGGCATTAAACGCACTGAAAAAACCATACAAATGATCTACGTGGTAAATCGTAAATCCGTCATACAAAATTAAATTTTGATCGGGTGTGCCTCCTCTTACATACAACCCCGAAGACGATTCGTTAGAGGCGCTCACTCCCGGCATTAATTGAAAAGACCGCATAATGTCTTTTTCTCCCAGGTTGGGTAATTGCTCCAGTTTTTTAGGAGTCATTTTTATTGTATTCACATCGGTTCTGCTAACCAATACAACGTCTTCTTTTTCCGCTGTTACCACTACTTCTTTCAAGGCACTCACTGCTAATGATAAAGGAATTTGCAAATTCTTTTTCAATGTTTGAGGCGTTAAATACACTTCTGTTTTTTGATACCCCACATAGTTTACAATTAAGGTTGTTGTATCTGTAGGTACTTTTAAAATCGTAAAGTAGCCGTCCATATTGGTGTTAACGGCATTCGTGGTACCTTTTATCTGTATGGTTGCAAATGGTAAAGCTTCGTTACTTTGCTTGTCTCTTACCATTCCTGATAAAGTAAAATTGAAAGTTACCGGTGGACCAAAATAAGTTTTTTGCACTTTTTCTTCTACAATCGGATTGTCTGTTTCATCCACTTCTCCTGGTTCAGTTTCTTCCACAATCACTGTTTCTTTAAAGGCATCCGTTATACTTTGAGATGTATGTAAGCTATCTGTACTTTGAACATGGTAGGTACTGTCATTCAAAAATCGGGAATTGCTTAACTGAATGTGTTTAAAAACATCTTTTATAGTACTGTTACTTATATCCGGTTCAGAAATAGTTTCGTCATCTATTTTAAGAAATAGATTATTGCGTCCGTTAGCATAGTTAAAGGTTACCAGGCTGGTAATGGCATTAAGGCATTGGGTTCTTTGCTCCGTACTTCCGCCATTATTGGGGACATATACGAACATATAATTATAAAACTGTGGAATGTTTTTTAAAGTATCCTGGTCATAGATATCCATTGCAAACTGTCCCGGCTTACCCAGGACGATAATAAAGGGTCTTTTTGCATTTGAGTAATTTTGTTTTTGGGTGAAACATACATATTGAAAATAACAGGTACTACCCGGGGAATTAAAGGCGTATTGTTTTTGGGCTACTGTATGGAAACTGTACACAAATAGGAAAAAAAAGAATAACCCTGTTGTTTTATTAAACATGAAATCTATTTGTTTATAAGGCCTCAAAAGTGGCTAAACAAAAGAAGGTTCTATTGGTCTAATAGAAGTTTACAATGTATTTATAGATGAACAGGTAAGATTTACTTTAAATGTATTTTTCGGATTTTGCCTTTTTTAGAAGGCTTTGCGAGCAGCTGTGTCGGAAAAATTACCGGATGCGGCAATCAACAAGATTAGGATTACGGCTTTCGTATTTTGTGCAGGTTTTTTTATACCCCTTACTTCCCAGTTTGGTTGTTTTAATATGTTCTAATATAGTATCCTGATTCACAGGTTTATGCGTACACAGGCAAACATAATCTTTTTGGCAGGATGTGCATGCTATTACTACAACTAATAAAAAAAGTATTTTTTTCATCTCATGTTAGTGGATAGAGTTTGTGAAATAATGCACACAGGAGTATCACATGTTTCTTGCAGAAATGAATGCAGAAATTTATATAAAAGCACATTGATCATGGTAATACCGGTATGTATTATATTTGATGTAAAACTAAGGAAACTTTTTGTGTATTGCAAGTTTCCTTGAACTTTTCTTTGATTTTTCACTATTTATAGGTACGCCTATCAGCGAATTTTATTGCTTTTAACCGCTTGTTTTTTTAATTGTATATACATATGAGTCTTAGCTTATCAAATTTGCGTAATTGTAAATGAATTTGCGGAACCAGGTTTTTTTGGAAATCCACTTTTCATATAGGAACAGGCCGGTTAATGCACAGGTAATACCTGCCAATACATCCAGTAGATAATGATGCCCTGAATAAACTGCAGAAAACCAAATACCCATCATAAATACAGCAAAAAACAGATTAATAAGTCCTGCTCTGTTTTTTAAACCAAAATAGAATACAATAACCGGGTAAGCGGAATGAAGGGATGGCATGGCAGCAAATACATTGGAGCTTTTTGCATACAGGGAATGAAATAAATTAATGCCAAAATACTCATCAAATCTTGCCAGCCCTGCGGTATTGCCGGGGGTATTAAAATGTACCTCGAAACCATATTGTTGCACATACCAGGGTGGAGCGGCAGGGTAGAGGTAATACAGGACAAACCCGATAAGGTTTACAAATAAAAAAGCCAGTGAAAAATGAAGGAAGTGTGTTTTGTTTTTTCTGAATAAGTAAAAACCAAATAACAAGGGTACAGGAATCCAGTTGATATAAAAGAAGCCGGATAATACATCCAAAAAAGTGGTAGAGTGTGCTTGTGCATATTCATTGGGTGTAAGAACGTTTCCCTGTTCATGGATCCCGAAAAGTGATTTTTCTGTTTGGTATAATTCTTTAACGTGTACGGGATTAAAGGTATAATTCGGGAACGCTTTCATGCTATCGAATATGATCCAGAATACAATAAAAACAGAAAAACCAAGAATGATTTTTCTGGTGGGAATTGAAAGGTAGTAAAGGGTATTGAACAGAATAACGAGGAAGAGCTGATCGGTTTTATAGCCTATCAATAAGGCAGATATTACAATATATAAGACAGAAACAATGGATACCCACAGTACGTCCTTTAGGGTTGTTTTATATTTAATGGTATGTAAAAATGTATCCATAGTTAATGTGTTGATCTTATGGGGTAAACTTTTCTTTAACGGTATTTCCTGTTGTAATATCTTTTCCTGTAATTTCTACAGATGTAATATGGGGTACCCAAAAAGAGCCTCCTTCTATTTTAGCAAATGCTTTCGATAGATAAGCTAGTTTTCCATTAATAATCATATAGGCATGGTATTGTTTACTTGTTTTGGATTTTATTAAATAGATATCACGCTTTTTGTAAGACACAAAATTGAGTTTAAACGTTTGCTTTACACTATCAGTTATAAAAGCATCTACACCATAAGCATATTTATTTTGAATGTAAGATAAGGGTGCTGTTTCTCCTTTGTCGGAATAACGGATCCAATAGATTTTAACAGGATTTGAGAGGTTTATGGTACTATCAGCATTGTAATTTATTTCATAAACAATAGTGTTTTTGTTATGCGTTCTTTGTACATAAAACAATAAATTTTTAGTTGCAGGTGGTACCGGAAACGTATCGGAAACACTTACCGAAGAGTGCACACTGCTGGTTTGTGCGTTTAAAGCAGTAGGTAAAACACACAAAAGATAAAAAATGAATATGTAAATTATATGACGCATTATTATTTCTCTAAAGCTTTTTTACAATCATTTAATCGTTTAATGGCAGTAATGTTGGAAAGTACTGCGACGATGGTAATAGGAATGGTGAAAACAGACATGCTTTCGAATACATGAAAATTTAATCCGTCAATAAATAATTTATAGTCGCCACCGATATAATACCCGGTAATCCCGCAGGCTAAGGCAGAAACACCTATCGTTACTACTCTTTCGGGGCGTTGCATTAATCCTCCTTTACATTCTATACCTAATCCTTCAGCCCTTGCTCTTGTGTAACTTACCATCATGGATCCTATTAAGGCAAGGAATGCAAACAGAGAGCTTAAAAAATAATGATGCGCTACAAGGTAATAGCAAATACCAAAAAACATCACCAACTCACTGTAACGATCCAATACCGAATCAAATAAAGCTCCGAATTTACTCGACATATTTCCCAGTCTGGCTACCTGTCCGTCAAGCATATCAAATAAGCCCGCAAACAGGATCATTGCTCCGGCCCAGCCAACATACGAGAGATCACTTCTGTTCTTATCCTCTGCACCTACAATTAAAATAACGGTTACACCAATGTTTAAAAGAAACCCGGTAACGGTTACCACGTTTGGTGTAAATCCTATTTTTATTAAAAATTTTACAAAGGGATTAATTATCACATAAATTCCTTTTTGCAGTTTATCTCTTACGGAGATAGGTTTACTGATCGGTTTATTACTAATTGTTGTTTCCATATTAAAAATCAAATTTGAATCGGGCTCTGATACCCAGTTGTGAAATATTAGGATGATCGAGGTAAGTGAAGCGTTTTACCAGGTCAATCCTGAAAAATTTAAAAATATTGGCGATCGCTATGCTTCCTTCTATATAAGGCTTTTGAGATAAGCTATAGGTGATCGGCGTGCCATCCTGATTTACAGGAAACTGGTATAAGCCATCGGATTTTGAGGGATTATTCGCCTTACTAACGCTACCGTATAATACTTTTACTGTAATGGCTTCACGCCATTTTAGTTTTCTGATTAGAGGAATTTTATTAAAAAAGAATCCGTTGAAAGAATGATCAACATGGATGCTGGCGTATTGATCACTCACGAACTCTAAAAAATTCATTAAGTTATAGGATTGCAATTGATAGGCATAAGATTGATTGGCACGGTGTACAGATAATAGGGGGAATGGGACTTTCCCGAATATTTTCCCACCTTCTACAGCGATATCCGTATAACCAAATTGAGAAAGATAGAACCGTTTGAAAATGTTGGCAGAAATATTCTGATAATTGTATTCACCTCCTAAAAAGCCTTTAACTCCCTGAATATAGCGCACCGTAAAAATGGGGTTTTTAAACGATACAGGAATCCGGTATGTTTTTCCCTGGTAAAATTGTTCATTAGGAGCCCATCTTAAAGTAAGAGACATTTCAGAAGTTTGTAAATTTTTAAGATCGCTGGCTTTGTCATTATAATCTGTCAAATTATAATGCAAACCTCCTGCAGCTTGCTGTATCCAGTTTTTGTAACCAACTGCAAAAGAGAAATGATTTTTAAATTCATTCAGGTATTCCAGATTTACAATATCGTTATAAAGCCATTTGTCATTTGTTCCTCTTTTAAAGGAGAGTAAAATATTATCTTCCTGGATGAACTGAAGTTCCTGTCCCGGAATTTTTGTTTCGCGCTGATAGCTTGCTTTGATTGATTTAACAGGGAATTCGTAAATACTCCGCTTGGTTAAAGAATATGTGGTTCCTATATAATATTTCCATTTCTCATCTTTAAAACCATAAGCACCATAGCCTTCAAAATTTATTTTTTTACTAAAAGTCGTAGTGGTTTTTCCTCCAAACCGTAAACGGAAACCTTCTACGGGATTGAAACTATAAAATGTACTGACTGGCCCCATTTCAAAATAAGGACCTATCGTTTTGTAGCCGGAAAATAGCAGAACGATCACATCTAAAGAACGCTTAAATGCAGGGACTTTTTTAATACTGTCGATGGTGGTGTATACTCCTTTTTCTGATTTGGATAATTCTACATGACGGTTGTTTTCCCAATACGTATTCGTTCTATAGTCAGCACTGTCATTAATCTCTAAAGCATCCCCTTTATAATCGGCATCAGGCCTTGTTTTATTTAATTCAAAGTTTTTATAAAAATCAGAGCGTTGCCCAAAAAATCCCATCTTTCCTTTTGTTAAACCAAAATCGGCAGAAAACTCATCTTTCACCAGTGTATATCCCTGTTCCCCTCTTTTCTCAAAGTCTTGTGTAATCTTTAGTTCTTTAACCCAATTTAGATTAATGTCTTTATTCACTCCCATATCAATTTTAGCAACAGCATAACTGCTATCTAATGTCACATACATATACCCCTGGAATAAAAAATCGGAATGGTTTCGCGGTACAAAATCGAGTTTCACAAACTTTAAATTATTTTCTGTGATCGTATCGGTAATAAAGAATTTATAAAAAGTGGGAGATACATTTGAAATAGGACTTAAAAACTGATTCGTTAAAAGAGTAATGTTGTTATCATAAATATTAATATCCTGGTACAGGTACTTCATATAAGCATCCAATCCCTGGTTATCGACATAGCCTTCAAACGCTACCATTTTATTGGCTTTTACAATCTCCTTTTTTTCTTTGGGGGATTTTCTATACCTCACTTCAGACAGAGATTCTTTAAGGTACACCGGCAATACTGGTTTACCGGCAAGTTTGGTCGTATCTAAATTTTCAAACACAAACTGGAATTTTTTAAAAACCTTTTTGTTTTGAAATTTCTCTGTAACATTACTCACCGCAAATTGTATTTTTTCGTATTTCTCAAATTCATAATAGTCAAACCCTTCTTTTCGGTTCTCTGCTTTATGGTCTATTACTTTTCGTATTAAGTCAACTGCCGG
Source organism: Bacteroidia bacterium (assembly GCA_963422675.2). Lineage (GTDB taxonomy): Bacteria > Bacteroidota > Bacteroidia > B-17B0 > Aurantibacillaceae > UBA4416. The sequence continues at coordinate 73,980 of CAXVYS010000025.1, read as the reverse complement.
ATTGTTTTTATTACGGTATTTGTTTTTTTGTCCTTTTACAGTCACCTCATTCAACTGCTTTGCTTCTGGAACCAATTTAAAATGCATAACCTGTTCTTGCCCCGGTAACACTTCTTTACTGATAGGCTTGTAACCCATGGCCAGTACTTTTAGTTTGGTATATCCTTTTTCGGTTTGTATGGAAAATTTTCCGGCTTCGTCTGTTGTTGTTCCTACACTCGATTCATCAAAAAAAACGGTAGCAAACGCTAATGGTTCCGAAGTTTTAGAATCGCTCACTGTGCCGGTTACAAGAGTTTTTTGCGCGAATACCAATTGCGAAATAAACAGGAATAAAATAAGGAATTTATTTAGTACTGATTTTTTCATTAGTGTTGAAAACGTATTCTTTTTGTAAAGTATAATTAAATCCAAGGCCCACTATAATTGCTACAATAATTTTAGATAGGATATATTTGATTTGTAAAAAATGAGTTAATACATAAATTCCTGAAACGTTTAGAAGGATACTTCCTATCCAAACGAGGCTATATCTGAAACCTTGTTGCTTTGCTGGTGTATGCGTCGCTTTGAACGACCAGTAACGGTTAATGATAAAATTAACCAATGCTCCACAACATGCGCCCAACGTGGCAGCTATTACATAATGTAATTTACCTGCTTCTACACTCAATACCATGATCAAAAAATCGACCAGGGTGGCGAGTAAAGAAGACAATTGAGCTTTAAAAAAGTGTTTCATAGTAATTGGTTAAACCGTAAACAATAAGTCGTAACACACAATTGGCATATACACCTGCCAGAAGATCGTCGAGCATTACACCCCAGCCTCCTTTTAAACTTTCGAGCCGGCGAATAAATAATGGTTTCCGGATATCAAAAAACCTGAACAGGAGTAAACCAATACATAGCGTGGTTAAATTGATTGGGAGAAAGAGCATGGTGATGGCCATTCCCAGTACTTCATCGATGACCATCCGTTGATGATCCTTCCCCCAACTTCTTTCAACTTTTCCTGAGGTATAAATACCGGTTATCAATAGAATTAAAGTAACAAATAAGAGCAGGGTATTTGAATGTATGTGGAACACTACACCTAAATACAGTAGAACGCAAAACATCAACGCGGCCACTGTTCCTGCTCCTTTGCCTATATAACCTATACCAAAGAAAGTTGCTATGATTTTATTCAGATTCATTTACATTAACTCCGCTAATTCCTGGTAGTAATCCAAACCTAAATGAGTGATCAGATCTTCACCCATCATGTGACGTAACGTGTTTTGTAATTTGATCAGTTGTTTAAAAATATCATGTTCAGGTTTTAAGCCATCAGCGGTTTGAGGAGATTTTAAGTAAAAAGATAACCACTCCTGGATACCGCTCATATTGGCACGTTTGGCTAAATCGCTGAATAAGGCTAAGTCTAATACAATAGGCGCAGCAAGGATAGAATCTCTGCATAAGAAATTTATTTTGATCTGCATCGGGTATCCCATCCATCCAAAAATATCAACGTTGTCCCAGCTTTCTTTGTTATCTCCACGTGGAGGATAATAATTGATTCGTACCTTATGATACATATCACCATACAAAGCAGGGTTTGATTCAGGTTGAAAAATCTCATCCAGTACGCTTAATTTAGAAACTTCTTTTGTTTTAAAATTTTCGGGATCGTCCAATACCTGTCCGTCTCTGTTACCAAGAATGTTTGTAGAGAACCAACCGTTAACGCCTAAGGCACGTGCATGTAAACCGGGAGCAACAATCGTTTTCATTAAAGTTTGTCCTGTTTTAAAATCTTTACCGGCAATAGGTGTACTGGTTTCTTTAGCCAATTCAATTAAAGCTGGAATGTCCACTGTAAGATTTGGAGCACCGTTTACAAAAGGAACTCCGATTTTTAAAGCGGCATAAGCATAGATCATGCTTGGAGAAATTCGCTCATCATTATTTTTTAAAGCGATCTCAAACAAATCCAGGCTTTGGTGAATATCCGAGGGTTCAATATATTTTTCAGTAGAAGCACACCAAACCATTACCACCCGTTCGCAATCGTTTTCTTTTTTAAAATTTTCAATGTCCTTAATTAATTCAAATGCCAGATCCATTTTAGTGGCAGCGGATTTTACATTGGGTCCTGTAATATTTTTAACGTAGTCCTGGTTAAATACAGCCGACATTGGTTTTATTTTTTCCAGTTCAGTTTTAAGGTCATGTAATTGGTGTGGCTCCAAAACTTTAGCGTTTAAGGCCGATTCGTAAACATTGTCATTGTAAATATCCCATCCTCCAAATACGATATCGGTTAATTTTGCTACAGGAACAAAATCTTTAATTAAGGGGTTGTTGTTGTCTGTACGCTTCCCAATTCTGATGGTACTCATTTGAGTAAGAGATCCTATAGGTTGTGAAGTTCCTTTTTTTACTGCCTCTACGCCGGCTATTAATGTTGTAGCTACTGCTCCTAAGCCCGGCATTAGCAGGGCTAGTTTACCGGTTGCCGGTTTTGGTTTTCTGATTGCATCCATGTTATTTATTTTTTGTTGTTAGTATTCGTTTATTTTTTAGATCCATTTATGTTCTTTGTACCAGCGTGTGGTTTCGTTCACGCCTTTTTGTAATGAGTATTGAGGTATATAATTTAATTCGGAAAAGGTTTCCGTTACATTACAGTTCCAGCTTTGTGCCGTTAACTCTTTATATTTTTCAAGATTTAAGGCACTTTGTTTATTTAAAAGAGACGATGTATACTGAGATACAAAGGCAAGTGATCTCACAAGGAATAGAGGCAGAGTAATAGTTAAACTTTTTTTATGTAATGAATTTGATATGGCATCTCCCAAAGCATGTTTCGAATACACAAAACCATCTGTTATGAAGTAGGTTTTGTTTTTTTCTTTGGCTACAAGAGATGCCATAACAAATTCAGCCAGATCACTTACATAAATAAAGGTGAGTTCCTGTTTATTAGAGCCTAAAACCGGATTTAAACCTTTGTTAACCATTTTAAAAACAGTATACAAATCTTTTTCTCCCGGCCCGTATACAGCAGTTGGACGTAAAATGATGTAAGGTATTTTATTACTGTAAGCACTCACAATGATTTCCGCTTCTGATTTACTTTTTCCATAACGGGTAATTGGTTGACGATGATTTGTTTCAATGGTATTCCCTAAGGTTTGTGGGCCACAAGCTGCAAGGCTGCTGATAAAGACAAATTTTTCAGGAGAAATCCCGGCCATTTTAAGCGCCGATAACATATGATGAGTTCCTTTACAATTCACTTCGGTAAACTCATTATCTGTTTTTGCTTTTGTTAGAGCAGCAGCATGAATAACGTAGTCTATACAAATGTTTGAGTGGACTAATTGTTCAAGAGCGTTCTTGATCGATTCACTATTTAGCATATCGGCGTATAAAATATCAGCCCCCAGTTTTTTTAGTTCACCTGTGTGGCTTGATTTTCTGACCATAGCATATACATGATAGCCCTTATCCATGGCTGATCTTACGAGATGGGATCCGATGAAACCACTCGCTCCTGTTATTACTATGTTTTTTTGAGTTGTCATTAATTAATGCCCATAGTGTAAAGACGGTGCGTTTTGTAGATCTTGCTCCCGATATTTTGTAATTCACGGTTCATCATTTCATTGTTTTCCAATATCCAGGATGCTTCACCACCAATCATTCCTTTTCGTTGAATGGCTTCTGTTATTTTTGTGTAAAAGCAAGCCTCTATACCCTGCGTTCTGTAGGCATCTAACACGCCTAACGTTATAACGCGGATGGATTTTATTTTTGATTTATTTAAAAGAAGTTTAAATATTCCTGTAGGTAACAATCTCCCTCTGGTTACATTTTTTTGAATTTCATTAATGTTAGGGAGTGCTAAAGAAAATCCGATGACTTCATTATTTTTTTCCGCAACATGTACAAACTCCTCGTCCAGTATAAGTTTCATGTCTTTGGCAACATAATCAAACTCTTCATCGGTAAAGGGAATAAAACCCCAGTTTTTGTCCCATGCTTCATTATAAATACGTTTGATGCTTTTAACTTCCTCTTTAAAATTTTTAAGATTAACCTGCCGGATGGTAATTCCGTTTTTGTTTAAACGGTGTTCAATATTTTTAGCAAGTGTGAGTACTCTTTGAGGAATTGTATCGCTGTTAAACCAATATGAAAAGAGATCCATCCGTTTATGAAACCCGTATTTTTCAATAAAGCCCTGGTAATAGGACTTGTTGTAGGTCATCATGACTTGTGGCGGAAAATCAAATCCATCGATTAATAAGCCGCAGGGGTCGTTGGTTGAAAAATTAACCGGACCAATTATATCTTTTAAACCTCTATTCTTTACCCAAACAGACACATGATCTAGCAATGCTTTCGCTACATCATAATCTTCAATGGCATCAAAGAATCCAAAGAAGCCAACACTTTCACCGGTAAAGAGCGTGTGGTTCGTGTTTTCGATGGCTGCCACCCTTCCAACAATTTGAGTTCCTTTTTTTGCCAGGAATAATTGAATCTTAATATGCTTTAAAGAAGGATGTTTACCTTTTGTAAGCATATCACGCTGGGCGATGAAGAGTTCAGGAACATAATTGGTATCGCCTTTATAGAGATCATGTGGGAAATCAATAAATTGTTTCAGCTCCGATTTTGTTAACGCTGGTATAATAGTGATCATACGTGGGGAATTTAGAATGAAGCCAATTGTTTGATGTCTAATTTTTTAGCCACCTTATTTATTTTTTCAATCGCAAATTCAATTTGTTGTTTGGTATGCGTTGCCATTAAAGAAAAACGGATGAGACTGGCATCTGACTTTACAGCCGGTGTTACCACGGGATTTACGAATACCTGTTCGTCAAGTAACATCTTGGTCATTTGATAGGTTTTTAAATCATCTCTCACATAAATAGGAATGATAGGTGTTTGTGTGGGACCGGTTTCAAAACCTGATTCTTTTAAACACTTTAAGGTATAATTCGTATTATCCCATAATGTTTCTATACGCCATGGTTCATTTTGAATGATATCGAGTGCGGCAGAAGCACTGGCAACAGAGGCCGGTGTAGCACTGGCACTGAATATAAGAGAGCGTGCGTTGTGTTTAAGGTATTCAATTACATCTTTATCGGCAGCAACAAATCCCCCTAAGGAAGCCAACGATTTACTAAATGTGCCTATCACAATATCCGTTTTATCAGTAAGGTTAAAATGATCGGCTGTTCCTCTTCCCTGGTTTCCTAAAACGCCCAAAGAATGTGCATCATCGACAGCAATCATTGCCTGGTATTTTTCACAAAGGCCAATAATACCGGGGAGATCAGCAATATCACCTTCCATACTAAACACACCATCCACTACAATTAATTTGATGGATTCCTGAGGAAGTGTAGCCAGTATTTTTTCGAGGCTGTCCATATCATTATGTTTGAACTTAAGCACTTTTGAAAATGAAAGGCGTGTGCCTTCATAAATCGATGCATGATCATATTCATCTATGATAATGTAATCGTGCCTTCCTGTTAAAGAAGATACTACACCCAGGTTGGTTTGAAAGCCTGTACTAAAGATCAGGGCGTCTTCTTTATGTAAGAATTTTGCCAGTTTTTGTTCCAACTCAATATGGATATCGAGAGTACCATTTAAAAATCGTGAACCGGCGCAACCTGTACCATATTTGTCGACTGCTTTTTTTGCCTGCTCTTTGATGTAAGGATGATTAGTGAGTCCCATATAACTATTGGAGCCAAACATCAAAATATCTTTATTATTAATTTTTACGATCGTATCCTGATCGGAGGAGATCGGACGGAAGTAGGGGTATATATCAGCTCTTCTGGCTTCTTCCGGCCTTTTATCAGATTGTAGTTTTCTCTGTGCGTATATGTTTTTCATATAAGTTGGTTTAATGATTTATATATGAGCGAGTGTAGGTTTTTTAGTTTCGCAAACCTCTGCTTCACTTGGTCTGCATTCGTTTTTAATCGTATCTAATACCCGAGTGCATATTAATACATCTTCTTTATTTATTTTCTTCATGTATTCATGTTCAATTTTTTGAAAAGTCTCGATGGCAGCTTTAGCAATAGTATAGCCTTCTTCAGTGGCTTCTATCACATTTTTTCTTCTGTCTCCCGGAACAGGTGTACGCTTTACGTATTCTTTTTTTTCGAGAACATCAATAGTTCTCAATACACCCGATTTATTTTTTTGCATGAGTATAGCAAGATCGGTTTGAATAATTTTCTTTTCCGGATTGGTGGCAATGTGGATGAGCACTTCGAGTTGCTCAAAGGTGATGTTGGTGCCTATGGCCTGAAAGTGGCTGTTAATACTGTTGATCAGTATTCTTCCGGTACGGACGATGGATGCTCCCAGATGACTTTTTTCTTTTGCGATCATTAAAAGTTTAATTAAATTGATTAATCAACTATTGATGGTGCAAATGTCCGTTAGTATATCATTTTAATAAAGGTCTATACTTCGGTAGAATTGGTCAAAAGAGAGGTTGTTTAACTATGACTTCGATATTCTGATGGAGAAAGGCCAAGATGACGTTTGAAAAATTTTCCTAAAAAGGATTGATCTGAAAAATGAAGAACGTCTGCGATCTGCGCTATTGTTAGCCTTGGGTCGTGTAATAAAACTTTGGCTTCATACATTACTTTTTCATCAATGATCACGCTGGCAGATTCTCCGGTTACTTCATGAACAATTTCTGTAAGGTATTTTGGAGTGATGGCTAGTAAATCAGCATAATATTTTACCGTACGGTGTTCTTTAAAATGAAGATTAACCAGGTTTGCAAACTGAGAAACGAGGTCTTGTTTGCGTAAACTTTTATTTTTATTTTGAACATTATATTTAACACCTATGGCTCCCATTTCGGATAAAAAGATGCGAAACGTGTACTGTACAATGTTTTCGCCAAAGGGATGTTCAAGAACGTGATCGGTTTTTTCTTTAAGATCTTCAATAATTTTTTTGAGTGTATGCATTTCCTCATCACTTAGAGTGATGATGCGATCGTTATTTCTTGAACTAAAATCGATCATCTCGATCTCATGTTTTTGAATACCAATGCTCAATAAAAATTTGGAAGTAAATACAACGGCGTATAATTGAACATCATCCGTTTTATCAATAAGCTGCTTTACCGTGTTAGGTGGGAGAAACAGGATGCTGTTCTTTTTAATGTTCTTTTCTTTTAAGTTCAGTTTTATATTTACTTCACCATGTATTAAAAGAGTTACTGAAAAAAAATCAGCACGACTTGCGTCATAGATATTAAAATGTTGCGGAGGTTTAGCACAAAGACCAACGTGTAATTCTAAATTTTTTTTATCTGAAACAATATCAGAGAATTTATGTTGTAAAGTATTATTCATGGCAATACATATACGGAAGGTTCATCAATATTTTTCGTAAAACTATGGAAACTAAATATGTTTTACAAGTTTCCGTCAGATTTTTTCCATATTATTTTACTTTTCCTTGATACAAGGGGAACTCAGAAGGGGTGTTTTTCTCCGAATTTAGATGAACCGATAAAACGGGTAGGGCAGGCTAATTTGATTTTCGATAAACAACACAATTTTTTAGCTTTTCGACCTAAAAATAGAGCTCTTTTTAGGCACTGTATCTAAATAATGCCCGAGCACCCATCAGACAACATTATCAAAAAACCGAAGAATGAATCTTTGTTTATTTCCACAGAATTTCGCGAAAAGATAATCTGTTAAACTATTTCGTCGGATAGTATTTTCTTCTGATCCAAAATGCCACATTTACCAAAGCGATTAAAGCAGGAACTTCTACCAATGGGCCGATGACACCAACAAATGCCTGTCCGCTATTAATACCAAATACACCTATGGCAACGGCTATCGCTAATTCAAAATTGTTACCTGCTGCGGTAAAGGCAATGGACGTGCTTTTGGAATAATCTGCTCCCATTTTTTTTCCTATATAAAAACTGATAAAAAACATGATTCCAAAATAGATGACTAAAGGAACTGAGATCCGAAGAACATCAAGCGGTATTTGCACAATCAATGCCCCTTTTAAACTAAACATCACAATGATGGTAAAGAGAAGGGCGATTAACGTTATGGGGGAGATCAATGGAATAAACCTGGTTTCATACCATTCTTGTCCCTTTAATCGAATCAATACTATACGGAAAAGGAACCCAGCTAAAAACGGGATACCAAGGTAAGTACCAACACTGATTGCAATTTCTTTTATGGTAATGTGTACTTCTAATCCTTTCATTCCTAATAGCGGTGGTAGGATGGTAATAAAAAAATAAGCATACACGCTATACAACAGTACCTGAAAAATACTGTTTAAGGCAATTAATCCTGCTGCATATTCTCTGTCGCCTTCCGCTAATTCGTTCCATACCACTACCATGGCAATGCATCTTGCCAGCCCTATTAAAATTAAGCCAATCATATATTCCGGGTAATGATGCAAAAATAAAATTGCGAGTATAAACATGAGTATGGGCCCAATGACCCAGTTAAGGAACAATGAAGCTCCCAGTACTTTTGTATTGTGAAATACTTCTCCCATTTTTTCATACTTTACTTTGGCCAGCGGTGGGTACATCATCAGAATTAAACCGATAGCCAATGGAACATTAGTGGTACCGCTGGAAAAGGAGTTAATTAGTGTTGAAGAAGAAGGAAACAAATTTCCAATGGTAATGCCTAAAACCATTGCTAAAAATATCCATAAGGTTAAATATCGGTCGAGGAAACTTAATTTTTTTCTTTCTGCAGCCGGTGCACAATGAGTAGTCATAGTAGGGTTTAGTTTAATTTAGAAAATATGTAAAGTGTTTCCAATGCTATTTGTCTGCATCGTTCATCGTAAGCAGCATCCTGTAAAGGGGTGTTATCAAATCTTTTTGGATCCTCGTAGGTAGTACCGACCCTTAATTCTGCACCTGGAATAAAAGGACAATTCTCTTCAGCTTCGCTACAGGTCATAATCGCAGCAAATTCTTTCTGTGGATTTTCAGAATCGTTATACACTTTTGAATAACAGAGAATAGGTTCTGTATTCTCAGCAAAAGAGACATGGTAAGTGGAGTTTTTCTCAACAGAAATGGGTGTTATTTCAAAACCTGCTCTTTTCAACGCATCGATGGCATTGATATTAAATGCAGTTGCTTCTGTGCCTCCCGAATAAGCAGTTACACGAGTCACCTTATAATAATGAGCGGCAACCTGAGCCCAAACCTGGCCGAAATGACTTCGTCTGGAATTATGTGTACAGATATAAACCAATTGAACAGGCTCGTTCAATTGGTTTTTCTGACTGATATAATAAGTGATCTTTTCCAGGAGTTTTTTTCTCTCTTTTGGAATCAGATCAAATTCCTTTGATAAATGATCGCAGTAGGATTGTATGAATGGAAACATCACTTTGAATTATTTTTTAATTTATTCATTTGTTTTATGCTCATAAATTAACAACATCCGCCGCCCGGGGTACAGCAACTTTGTTTCTCGTTTTGCAATTCGCTTAAATTTATGCTTGATTTATTTGCAGAAGTCCCACAGGTATCACTTGCCAGGCAATTGGTTTGTTTGGTTTCTAAAACAAATTCTTTACCGTTAAAGCCTAAGCTATACTTGCCAATGGTATCACTTTGATACTCCACTTCAATGTCGAGATCTTCCATACCTAATACTTTTTCTGATAAGGCAATGATGTTAAGCAGTTTTTGTGGTTTTAAACGATGTTCTAAATCATTGGCATTCCACAATTGAAAGTTGGCCACTTTTTCATGTCGTACGGTTCCTCCGCAATCGATAAAATGTTTAGTGATGACGCCTACTTCCGTAACATGAAAGTGTTCGGGTACTGGTGTACCATTAGATAATATAAAGCTTACAGCTTCTGCTGTGCTTAAATGATTTTTTACTTCTGATAGTTTCATGGCTTTGTTTTTTAAATTATTAATCGCTATTTAACGATATATTTGATTAAATTTTTTTAGCAGCATTTATTTTTATTAGTGTACGATTCAAACAAGGTATTCAAATACGTTTTGGCATGTTCCCATTCTTTTTCGTCTATGCAATAACACACTTTAGCACCTTCAATATCACCCTTAATTAATCCGGCTTCTTTTAACTCTTTTAAATGTTGCGATACGGTACTTTGAGAAAGAGGTAATTCATCTACAATATCACCACAAATACAAGCTTGTTTTTTAATAAGTAATTGTAAGATGGCTACTCTTGCAGGGTGTGCCAATGCTTTCGCATACTTTGCAATTTTATTATCTTTAATGGTAAATTCTTCTGTTTTGGTTGTTCCCATGGTTCTGTTATTTTTTGATATTCTAAGCCACATTTATTGAATCTACCCTTTTTGTTTTTTACAATTATGCTATAGGAATTATTAAATAAATTTTTGAATTCTACTCACATACTCCTGTTAATAAATTCTCAATAACATACTCTTTTTTTTTATTCAGTTATAAACTTAGACTAATTAATTATATCGTAAAATTACGATATAAAAATAAACTCACAAAGAAAACATCATAAATTAATGTAACAAATTGAATTTGAGGATATTATTTTTAGAGTACATTTAGCCTCCTTTTAATATTTTTTCGGTGTGTTTAAATTAAAATAATGAATTAATGTCTTAATTCCACCAGTAAAATTACGAAATAGCGTATGGTAGTTCTACTATAAAAAAAGCGTATTTACTCACTATTGTGGCTTAATTAATATTCCGAGCTTTACCAAAGAGAATTTGAAGTACAGTTGCTAAAGACAAACATTGTACGTTAAAAATGACCCCGAATCCCTCTCATATCAATTGAAAAAATGTAATGAATAATATAAACAGATGTTTAACTATTTTAAAATCACACGATATGAAAAAAATTATACTCTTAATCTTACTTTTGAATTGTTTTTATAAAACAACATTATACGCTCAATGTATTACGCAAGGGCCAAATAATGGTACACTTTTTTCAGGAGCAGTACTTCCGGGTGATCAGCCTTGGGTGAATGCAGGTTCTGCAAAATTATCGGATGGTTCATATGCTACAAGTGGGTTTGTATTAACCTTATTAAGTACCTCTCCTACAAAATACCTATCGGCTTCAGGGTTTAATTTCACTATCCCACCTAATGGTATTATCAAAGGGATTCAGTTAGATATACAACGTTTAAGCGGAGGTATCAATTTACTGTCTAAAATAGAGGACAATTCGGTAAGGATTATGAAAGGTGGGGTGTTTGTAGGAACAGACAAAGCATCGAATAATTACTGGCCTATTTTTAACAGTGCCTATGAAACCTATGGAGGACCAAATGATTTGTGGGGCACAACCTGGACACCGGCAGATATTAATGCTCCGGGTTTTGGTGCAGCTATTTCCGCAAGGTTAACTGGTTTATTAATGTTATTGCCAAGCACAAATATAGATCACATTCGTATTACTATTAATTATTCCACTATTCCAACTATTACGAGTACTTCTACTTCCACTATTTGTGCAGGAACTTCCGCTACCCTTACAGCAAATGGTAATAACACCTATACCTGGACTCCCGCCCAGGGTTTAAGTTCAGGAACGGGTTCAGTAGTTGTAGTTAACCCAAGTGTTACAACAACGTATACCGTAACAGGCTCTATAGGAACCTGTAATAATTCAAACACCGTTACTGTAAACGTAAATCCTATGCCTGCTATTGCTGTGAGCTCAGGAACTGCTTCAAATGTAATATGCCAGGGAGACAGTTTGAGTTTATCTGTGGGTGCTGCCAGTTCTTATACCTGGTCTCCTGCTTCGGGCTTAAGTTCTGTGAGTGCTTCAACCGTTAAAGCAAGCCCGGGTGTAACCACTACTTACAGTGTATTTGCTACGTCACCCAACGGGTGTACCAATGCTGTTAACCCCGCTACATTTATGGTAAATGTAAATACAGCACCTGTTGTAAATTTAAATACAAATGCCAATACCATATGTAACGGAGGTAGTACTCTATTGGGAGCCAGTGGGGCCAGTACCTATACATGGAGCCCCTCAACGGGATTAAGTTCTGTAAACGGAGCAAGTGTTACGGCCAGCCCTACAATAACAACTGTGTACCAGATTACCGGATCATCATCCAATGGATGTAATGCCTTGAGTGTTGCTCATGTAACCGTTACGGTTAATAATACTCCTTCTTTGGCATTAGCCAGTACATCACCGGGTAATGCCATTTGTATGGGAAGTAATACGATGCTAAGTGCAAGTGGCGCGAGTTCTTATACATGGAGTCCTTCCACAGGATTAAGTACCACGACCGGAGCAAATGTTATTGCTAACCCAACGGTAACAACTATATATACCGTTAATGCAACTGCAACGGGAGGTTGCGTTGGTGTTCTTAGCCCTGCAACGCTAACGGTTACGGTAAACAACGGACCAACGTTGAGCTTATCGTCTGCAGCTAATACTGTTATATGCCAGGGTAATAATACCATTTTATCGGTTAGTGGTGCCAGTTCTTATTCCTGGAGTCCAACAGCAGGTTTAAATACCATTTCTGGAACAAGCGTTATTGCTACACCTTCTGCCACTACTATTTATACGGTTTTAGGAACAGCACCAAATGGATGTGATAATTCATACAATCCTACAACGTTTACGGTAGCTGTAAATCCGGCACCGGTTATAAATATAGTTTCGAGCTCGCTTAATAATGTTATTTGCCAGGGCACGAGCGCAACCTTAACTGCCAGTGGTGCCAGTACTTATACATGGAGTCCGCCAACAGGGTTAAATACCACACAGGGAGCAGTGGTTATTGCTAACCCTACAACTACTACCGTATATATGCTTCAGGCTACTGCTCCAAATGGATGCTCAAATATTATTAGTCCTGTAATATTTACTGTTACGGTAAACAGTGTGCCAACCGTTAGTATAAGTTCAGCAGTAGCGAATAATAGTATTTGTCGGGGAAGTAATATTTCTCTCCAGGCAATTGGAGCAAGTTCCTATAGCTGGAGCCCTTCTTCTTCATTAAACACAGCTACAGGCGGTAATGTTATTGCGAGTCCTACTGTAACCACTATCTATACAGTAGTAGCACAATCTGCCAATGATTGTTCCAATGCATCCAGTCCTCAAACCGTTACTGTAACAGTTAATCCTACACCTATGATCAGTCTTTCATCCAATATGAACGGTGATAGTATCTGCCTGGGGCAACCCATCATTCTGAGTGTATCCGGCTCTGCCATGTCTTTTACCTGGAGTAACGGAGCAAATAGCCATAGTATTACGGTAAGCCCGGCTGTAAGCACTGTGTATGATGTAATTAGTACAAATACATTTAGTTGCTCGGCCAGTGGAAGTGTTTATGTGGTGGTGGTAGATCCTGCAACTTTAAATTTAACCTTGCTCAGCTATAATGTGAGTACGGCAATTAATACACCGGTTACATCCAATGTTTCAATAGGGGCTTTCCCAAATACTCCATCTATGATTACCATTATTCAAAATCCGGCACATGGCTCTGCTACGATCGTGAATGGAGTGATCTCCTACATACCTGCGACTAATTATGATGGAACAGATACCGTATATTATTCTATGTGTGATATACATTGTAATACAATATGTAAAACTGCTAAATTAATTATTCTGATAGATTCAGATGTTCTTGTTCCGGGTGTTCTATCTCCCAACGGAGATGGCATACATGATGAGTTTTATATAAAAGGATTATCAAAATACACCGATCCTGAACTGGTAATTTTTAACCGCTGGGGTAATGTGGTTTTCTCTGCGAAACCATATGCGAATGATTGGCACGGACAGTCTTCTTCAGGTGGGATGAAACTCACCGGTTCGGAAGTACTGGATGGAACCTACTATTATCTTTTAACATTGGGTGAAGGAACTAAACCCATAAAAGGTTTTTTTGAAGTGAAACGAAAATAGATTCTGTATTCACAGATCTTAATTGTATGGCATTTGTATAAAATAATACGGTGGTATCTGCACCGGTAAACAAACAAGTAATCACAACTAAAAATAACTATTTATGAAAACTCTTTACATATTCATCATTGCAGTCATCTTATCTCTTAGTAGATTTGCTTCGGCTCAAAATCAATTTAATATGTCGCAATATATGTTGTATCATGCGTTTATTAATCCCGCCGCTATCAGCAACGATAATGTATTTAATGCGGCAATCTTCCACCGTTCGCAATGGCTGGGCGTTCCCGGTGCACCTACAACTCAGGGCCTGGCTTTTAATGTTCCCTTTAAGGATGCTAAAAATACCGTTGGTTTATTAGTACTGCATGATAAAATCGGCGTTAATAATAGCACGCAGGTATCTGCTGCTTATGCTTATAAATTAAAACTCACTCAAAAACTTAGTTTATCCTTTGGATTAAATGCGTTTGTAAACATTATCCAAAGTAATTACAATAGTTTGGAAAGCGGGGATGTGTATGACCCGGCTTTTAGTAATAATACCGCCTCTGTAGTAATGCCGAATTTTAAGTTTGGAACGTATTTAAAAGGTTCTAAATTTTATGCAGGGTTTGCTATTCCTAATTTATTGGAAAACAGAATTGCGGGAACCAATAAAGGTGACACCAAATTTAATGCGCAAAACTTACATTATTATTTACACGGAGGTTACCTGTTTGATCTTGATCCAAAAAATGCAATAGGCATTTCAACTTTAATTAAACAGGCATCGGGAGCACCTATGCAAATAGATATTAACGCCCAGTATATTTATAATAAAAAATTAGGACTCGGCCTGTCATATCGCACCAGTAAGGAATTGGTGGCTATGGTTAATTATCAGATCACTCCTATGTTTAAGCTGGGTTATGCGTATGATTATAATATGTCAAAACTTTCTAAATACACTTCCGGTTCTCATGAGATCATGCTCATTTTTAGTATGGTAAGAGATAAAGTCCCTGTTAATTTCTTTAGCCCGCGTTTTTAAGCTTGTTAAAACAAACACGCCGGTTGGAAAATGACTCACTGAAATTTGATTTTTTGAAATGATGAAATAGCATCTCTTCTTCAACACAAGGAACTGATAGCAAAATAATAATAAGATAACATACCGATGGTGATCGGGATAAAACATAAAAACACCTGCTTATGAAAACAGTCTATTTAAAACAATTAAGTATAATTATACTGGTTGTATCGCTTTCCGTAAGTTGTAAAGCGGCATTATACGCACATGCTGGATATAGCATTAAAACAGAGCCCAAAAATTCAAAAGTATCCTTAAAGGAGGGCGATACTTATTTTAAACATTATAAATTACGGGAAGCGGTTGTAAGTTACCAGGACGCTTTTAAAGGAAGTACGGATAAAAAAGTATACCTGATTAGCCAGATCGCTAAAAGCTATAAATTGTTATTTGATTACCAGAATGCAGCTATATGGTACGAAAAACTGATGGAGTTTTCATCGGATGTATCGAACCAGGATATACTGGAATATGCACAGTTGCTTAAAAATCTGGAACAGTACGATAAAGCGATGGAAGTATATGATACATATGCTAAAAAAACACAACAGGATAATGCAACAGTACAATCCTTTAAAACTTCCTGTGAGTGGGCAAAAGAGCATTTAGCAGATAAACCTTCTTATGATGTTGTTGTAACTACTCTGCAAACAGGAGGCGTTTTTTTGGGAGCAGATTTTTATAATGCAGGCTTTATGTATGGCTCTATGCAGAATGATGTGGAGAAAACAACCTATTCTGATCTTAACTATTCAAAAATGACAGACTCGGTGAATTTCGAAAAGGCAGAAAAAATTCCGGGAAAAACAAACAGCTTAACAAATGATGCTCACCCATCGATTACCGCAGATGGAAAAACCCTGTATTTCACAAAAAACACAACCGATGTGTTTTATTACAACCCTAAAAAAAATAAAGCCATTGAAATAAATAAGGACGGAATTTCTCTTTTAAATATTTATGTATCGTATAATACCAATGGTGAATGGTCTGTTCCAAAACGATTGTCATTTAACGGGAAAGAGTTTTCGTGTGCATACCCGTTTATTGATGCGGATGGAAAAACCCTGTATTTTTCATCAAATCTTCCCGGTGGTTATGGTGGATTTGATATCTATAAAGCAGTATTAAAAAACGACAGTGTATTTTCTACTCCGGAGAATTTGGGAAAAGCAATTAATTCTGGTGATGATGACTTTGCACCCCGTGTGTATGACCATAAACTATATTTTGCTTCGCGTGGAAAAGGTGGCTTTGGTGGCGCGGATCTATTTGTGAGCGAGATGGGACAGAATAATAAACTGAGTGCACCGCAAAATCTGGGGATCCCTTTTAATTCTTCTAAAGATGATTTTTACATTCTCTTTAAAAAGGATGCAGAAGATGGTTATTTTGCTTCGAACAGAGATGGGCAACATGGTGAAGACAAATTTTACTACTTTAAAAAAACTGTTGTTCCACCAGATACCATTTCAGGAATAGTTTCCGACCGTATTACCAATGCGCCTTTAAAAGGAGTGAATGTGAATTTATACGAATTAAACGACAAAGGTGATAGTTTACTGGTTAATACTATTCCTACTGACCCTCAGGGCTACTGGGAGTTTGTCATTAACCCGAAAAAGAAATATATTACTTCATTTACGTTGCCTGATTATTATCCAAAACGGTATGTGATTCCATTATCTTCTAAAGAGAAAACAACGGAAAGGAAAGAAGCGATGGCGGTTTTAAAAGAAATAAAAATGAGTCCTGTAGTTAAGAAAAATAATATTGTGAAGATTAATAATATTTATTTTGATTTTAATAAAGCAAATATCAGGAGCGAATCGTATGCCATATTAAATAATCTGGTAGGATTTTTAAATGAGAACCCTTCTGCAAAAATAGAGCTGAGTGCTCATACGGATGCGGCGGGTAACGATAAGTATAATTTAAAGCTATCAGATAACAGGGCGATATCCTGTTATGAATATCTGGTTGCCAATGGAGTTGATTTAAAAAGGATTGTACCTAAAGGGTATGGTGAAACAAAGCTTTTGAATAATTGCAAAGACGCAAAAAAATGCAGCGAAGTAGAAAATCAATTGAACCGTAGGGTAGAAGTGAAATTTTTATAAAAGAGTGTAATGACTTGTTAATAAAGGGGCTGTGAGTGTTTTCGGGTAAAAGAGAATAGTAAACAGGTAAATTTTAAGGTTTAATCTCTTTTTAGCAAGTCATTCTTCAAGGCAAAGATTACAACACCAGCTGTGTTTTTTGCCCCTATTTTTTGCATGATCTTTTCGCGGTAGCTATCAATAGTTCTGTGACTTAAAAACATTTTCTCCGCTATTTCTTTGTTGCTGTTCTCTTCGCAAATAAGCTTTATGATTTCAATTTCTCTTAACGATAATGAATCAGGGTTGTGAATGTTTGGATTTTTTCTGGCATCCACTAAGCGTTTTGCTACAGTGGACGAAACATGTTTGTCAAAATAATAATCATTGATTACCACTTCATGTATAGCAGAAATGATCACTTCAATATCCACATCCTTTTGCAAAAAACCATTAGCACCCCGTTCCATCAAATCGATCAAACGACCTTCTTCATTGTGCATGGTTAAAATAATTATTTTAATATCGGGATATCGTTCTTTTAAAAGATCGGTAGTTTGACACCCATTCATAAAGGGCATTTCAATATCCAATAAAATAACTTCAGGTTGTTTAACGGCTAATTGTTCAAATAATTCAATACCATTCGAGGCTTCTATAATGACATCGATGTCGTCGAACTCTTTTAATAATGCTATAAATCCTTTTCTTACTAAACTATGATCGTCAACCATGGCTAACGTAATTTTAGAACTCATATAGTATATATAATTAGTTTGTTGCTAATATAGTACATTCAATCGATTTTTATAACTAAAGCTATTTTTTTTATAGACAAATGTCTGTTTTAAAAATACAATTAGAGAAACCGTTTAGAAATATTTTTCATTTCTAAAATATTTAGAGTCGATATTTTACAACACCTGTATATACATACAAAACTAAGTTTGATTCTCAATGGCTTACGATTTTTTTAAGAATAAAAAAAGTAATGTATGTAAATTAAAACGCAAAAGCCTTGTATTGCAAAGCGTTTAAAGACCTGATTAAAATCGCATAAATATATTTTTTTAAAAAAGTGTGATTTTTTTGACATTGCTGCGAATAATTAAAAAGAAGTCATTGAATTATATGAGTCATAATTAGAATAAATGAGGCAAGAGGATAAACCGGACATATTTCTTTCAGTTATTGAATCTCATAAAGGTATTCTCTATAAAGTTGCAAATTCTTATTGCAAAGATTGTGAAGATAGAAAAGACCTTGTTCAGGAGATTATTGTGCAACTATGGAATTCGTTTGAAAGCTATAATTATCAGTATAAATATTCTACCTGGATATATCGTATAGCTTTAAATGTTGCAATTTCATTTTACCGCAAAGAAACACGCAGAAAAGAAATTTCAAGCTCATTAACGGATAGTATTTTAAATTTCCCGGATAGGAATCCAATACATGAAACAGAGAAGGATATTACTATTTTAGAACAATTCATTTCGGAATTAAAAGAATTGGAAAAAGGCGTCATGCTGCTTTATCTTGAAGAAAAGAGCTACAAAGAAATCGCGGAAATTATTGGTATATCCGAAACCAATGTTGCAACAAAAATCGGGAGAATCAAATTAAGCTTAAAACAACAGTTTTCACATATAAAAAATCAATAGCAATGGAAGATATTGAGATCCTCAATTTATGGAAAGCTCAGGGAGCTAAAATTGAACAGTCGTTGGCTATAAACAAAAAACTTTTAAAAGCGGTCATAAGCCAAAAAGTAGAATCGGCTTTACAATCCTTAATCCGGCTAAAAACAAGAGGCATTATTGTGTTGATTATTTATTTGGTATTATTGGGTCTTCCGCTATTCTACGCAATTTTTCATTATTCTTCTGCTGCTAATTATTTCATTGTATCAATAGGAGCTATTTTTTTGATTAATGTAAGAGCCTTATATGATTACATCAAACATTTAATTTGGGCAAACAATATGAATTACAATGGGAGTATCACAGAAATACAACAAAAATTAACCAGCTTACAATTATCTATATTTAAGCATAGTCGTATTATGGTTTTACAATTTCCCTTTTGGACAACCTTTTGTTTGAGTAACAAATGGTTTCCGCAGGATATGGGTTGGAGTTATTTTGTTTTCCAGTTTTTACTGACCGGTTCATTTACATATATTGCTTATTGGCTTTACAAAAACCTGGTAGTAGAGAATGCGTATAAAGAATGGATAAAGGGTTTAATTGCCGGTTCGGGGGGTAAAGCAATAATGAAAGCATTGGAATTCTGTAAAGAAATGGAAGAATTTAAAATGGAAAAATAACTAAATTGCACTTGCATAGAATAGGAAATATAAGCATGAAATATATGAAGGCCCTTCTTGTTCTATTAACAAGTGTTACTGCATCTTTTGCTCAACAAACGAATGTTGTTGATAGTATTTATAACATCAAGGATAGCGTACTAATTCCTACGAGGAGTGGTGTAGCTATTTCGGCTATTATTGTTCGTAAAAAGACAAACGCACAGCCCTTGCCTGTTATCCTTTTTTATACAACTTATTATCAGGGAGTAGGGGATGCCATATTTGCAAAAAGATCTGCCGATAAAGATTATGTGGGTATCGTTGCTTATTGCCGTGGTATTCGAACAAATCCAAAGGATTATGAACCATACGAACATGATGGAGAAGATATTTATGATGTGATTGACTGGATAAGTAAGCAAGCGTGGAGCAATGGTAAAGTAGGAATGTTTGGCGGCAGTTATACCGGATTTACTCAATGGGCAACCGTTAAAAATATACATCCTGCATTAAAAACCATTGTGCCGCAGGTTGCAGTAATGCCAGGTTACGATTTCCCTATGGAAAATAATGTTCCGCTTACTAATATTTTAAGCTGGCCTAATGATCAGATTTATCATTACAAACCTTTGTCGCGTAGTTTACCGTTTGAGTACTTTAATAACGGAACGTCATTTCGTAGTTTAGATAGCTTAGCCGGACAACCTAATCCTATTTTTCAAAAATGGCTAAAACATCCTGGATATGATACGTATTGGCAGTCTTTAGTGCCAACACCGCAAGAATATGCGAAAATAAATATTCCGATATTATCCACTACTGGTTATTATGATGGTTCTCAAATTGGAGCTTTACAGTATTTCAGGCTCCATTATAAATACAACAAATATGCAAACCATTATTTTGTCATAGGCCCATACGATCATTGGGGAGGACAAAGCAAGGCATCTGTTAATTTAATGGGGTATCGAATTGATAGTGTTGCCAATATTAGTATGAGAACCTTAGCTTACGAATGGTTTGATTATATTTTAAAAGCCGGAAAGAAACCGGAATTATTAGAAGATAAAATTAATTACCAGGTAATGGGAACGAATGAGTGGAAGCATGCTCCGTCAATGGATAAGATGAATAACGACACCCTTACTTTTTATTTATGCCATCATAAAACCGGAGATAATTATTTACTTTCAACTCAAAAGTCACAAAAATCGGTCTTTACAGACCAAACGGTTGATTTTAAAAACAGGGAGACCCAAAACAATTATTACACTCCAATGATCATCTTCGATACTTTGGATGCAAGTAACGGACTGGTTTTTACAACATCACCATTTGAAAAAGAGTTTACGATTAACGGTTCTTTTACCGGTAATTTGGTTGCTACAATCAACAAAAAAGATATGGATATTTCTATGGCATTATACGAATTGATACCCGACGGTAAATATTTTTTCCTGACAAGGTATGTGGGCAGGGCAAGCTATGCCAGGAATAATGGTAAAAGGCAATTACTTAACCCAAATCAAAAGGAGAAAATTCCATTTGATAATACCCGGTTCGTAAGTAAAAAAATAAGTAAAGGAAGTAGATTAGTTATTCTGTTAAATATCAATAAACATCCTTTCGAAATCATTAATTATGGGTCGGGGAAAGATGTGAACGACGAAACGATTCACGATGCAAATGAACCATTAAACATAAAATGGTATAGCGGTAGTTTTATAAAAATACCGATTTGGAAATTTATGTAGGGTAATTTTCTATTCCTGATCCATGATGGTTCTGAAAGTTAAGTTAACTCTTGGCCGTTTGGTTTTTGTAGTTGGGGGCAGGCGATGAAGCCAGTTTGTTTGAGTTTCATCTTTCATCACCAGTAAACTGCCATGCTCTAGAATAAGCGAAACATTATGTTTAGTTTTCTTATGTTTAAACGAAAATTTGCGTTCTGCGCCAAAACTTAAAGATCCTATAGCGCCATTCTTCTTTAAATCTTTTTCTGCATCGCTATGCCATGCCATTCCTTCATCTCCGGTGTGGTATAAATTGAGTAAACACGAATTAAATGTTTCTCCGGTTTTTTCTTCAACGATCGCTTTTAGCTCTAATAATTCTTTGGTCCAGACCAAAGCTTGTTTAGTAGTATTGGAATAAGTATAGTTGAAGTGATGGCTGCCATACCAGGCTACTTTTCTTTTGGTAATAATGCGTTTTCCGAAAATGACAGCTTCATCATTTTTCCATTCGATGTTATTTAAAAGTGCGTTCATATAAACATCGGCTTGTTCGTGAGATACTACTTTACCATAGTAATTCACTGTACCATCGTATGGTAATAGGTTTGGATTTTGTTGATCGCTAAATAACTCCATGGCTTGTTTTCCACTTTTTATATTCTATATTCATACAATGCCCGCATGGCCTGTAGCCTTTTGCGATGGCTTCTTTCTCAGAGATAAAAAATACACGATTTTCTCTTTTCATACGTTTACCCGATTTACATTGAAGTGTCCCGTAAATTTTTAATTTTCGGTTTCCTCCAAAACATATTTTGGTTTGTTTGATCTGTTTTATTACATCCAAATTACTTATTTCATTGTGATTGACCATTTTTTAACTCAAAGCATCATGAAATATAATTCCTAAAGTATGCCGTTCTCCACTATGTAATTCGCTTACACCGTGTTTCATATTTACACGATAATACCCTTTGGTTCCCTTTACAGGTTTAAAATTAGTAGTAAACATAAGTAGATCCCCTTTCTTCGGCTTTAATACAATAGCTTTTGACTGCGCTCTTGGCGTTTGTTGTGTCAACACAAATTCACCCCCTGTAAAATCCACATCGGGTTCGTTTAAAAATAAAACAGTTTGAATAGGAAAGAAAATATCGCCATACAAATCCTGGTGCAAGGTATTGTAACCACCTTTACCATATTTCAAAATTAGTACAGTTGGTTTTAATTGGTTATGAGTGTGGCAAAGCGTTTGTAACTCCTTAAATGTATCGGGAAAGCTTTTATCAATATTTAAAACTTTCATCCAAAGATTAGCTATTGGTGCCAGTTTAGGGTAAATCGTTTCTCTTAGTGTTTGAATTAAATCCGGAAGAGGGTAGTTGAAATATTTGTATTCTCCCAAACCGAAACGGTACCGTTCCATCACCACTGTTTTCCTGTAAGAACCTGGGTTATGGTATTCTTTTATCAATTCTTCACAATGTTGATCAGGCAATAATCCGGGAACAAGAGCATATCCTTTGTCATTCATTTCAGATGTTATCAATTCCCAATTAATAGCAGACAGCTGTGTTTTAATAGTTTCCATTTTTGTCGCTTTTATTTTGATACATCTGTTTTAGAAGCTTCCCAACCTATAATCGCTGTTTTTCTTGTTGGCCCCCACATATAACCGCCAAAGGTGCCGGTTGATTGAATAACACGGTGACAAGGAATTAAAAAAGCAACAGGATTACTTCCAATAGCTGTCCCCACTGCCCGTGAGGCATTTGGATTTTTAATACTTTCGGCAATGGTTCCATATGTGGATAATTGTCCCATCGGAATTTTCAAGAGTGTTTCCCAAACTTTCAGCTGAAAATCAGTCCCTTTTAAATGCAATTTTATTTGATGTAGCTTGCTCCAGTCGTGAGTGAAAATGAATAATGCATTTTGCTGAATGAGATCAACCATTTGTTTGAAATGAGCATTTGGAAAATGCTGTTGCAGAGCCACCAATGCACTTTCTTCATTATCAGCAAATGCCATATAACAAATGCCTTTTGAGGTTGATGCTACAATAATATTTCCAAAAGGAGATTCTGCATAACTATAATTAATGAAAAGATTTTCACCACCGTTTTTAAATTCACCGGGAGTCATTCCTTCAATTTTAATAAACAAATCATGTAGCCGTCCGGTACCCGAAAGACCTGTTTCATTGGCTGCATCAAATAGGGTAGACTGTTTATCTCTTAAAATTTCTTTAGCATGTTCCACACTAATATATTGCAGGAATTTTTTAGGACTAACGCCCGCCCAGTCGGTAAATAACCGCTGAAAGTGAAAAGGACTTAAATGCACTTTTTCGGCTACTTCATCTAAATTTGGCTGATCTTTAAAATGTTGTTTTATATAATCAATTGCTTCTGCAATACGATTGTAATTAATGTGTTCCTGAGCTTTCATATTGTTTAAATTATCTAGTGCAAAGTTGAGGATTACAGTGTAATTGTGAAACCCGAAACTTGCTCAATTTAAAAAGGGTTGAAATCGCCCTTGAATATAGTTTATTTTTCCAAAATAGGAACAGAGAATTTCACTCCAACTAAATTTGTGCCATCAATTGGTGAATTGATAAAGGTTCCGATTTGGTGAAAAACTTCAATATTTATTTTTCGTTCACCGGCTTCATTAGTAAACGGAATAATTAACCCATAGCTAAATGTGTTTTTTACAATATTGCTTCCACTTTTAGTATTGGGAACAAGGAAGTCCATTTTGTTGTTAATATCAATACCAAAAAGGAAATCTTTAATTTTGAATGTTTTAATCATTTGAACACTGAAGGATGGCAAATATTTTAAGGTATAAGAACTGTCGTAAGAGAATACATTTTTTGTATCTGAAATTAAATAGGTTGTATCTGAGAGACGTTTAATCTGATTCCAAACAGCCGGAGTTAGGCCTGTATAAGAACTTTTATTTGACAATTCACCTAGAATATTAAAGTAAAAAGAGGTTTCTTTTTTTACGTTGGTTAATAATATATTATAGGAGGCTTTAATAGAGGCATTGTAATACTGTTTTTTGATTATACTATTTGTTGTATCTAAAACATTGTTTACTCCCCATCCGTAGGGTGCAACACTGATATTAACCCAGTTTTTTAATGAATTTGTCCAGTAATCTTTCGACAGTTTTTCTTCATAATCGGCATATTTTTCTAAAATCGCTTTTTTGGCATCGTCTGGAGAAGACAGAGCAGCTTTATTATCAATTTTAGTGATTTCATTTGTTGTGGATTTATCAATTAAATTGTAAAAATCCGATTGGATAGCATCCAGGACTTTATGATTATCTTCGTAATAAGCATCCGGTGGTGGTATAAATTTGCTGCCACTGTTTTTATTAATTACAAAATTAAAATTCCCAACCACTTCAAATTTTTTGTTATAGCCATTGGTATTGAAAATTGTAAATACATTATCATTGTCAATCTCTCCGTTCAGACCTATGGACCCAAAAAACTTAAATGGTTTATTATATAAATCTTTTGATTTAAAGGTATAAGGAGAAAATGCCACTTTAGCATTGGCCTGGTTTATATCTAATGTTGCATACTTATTTAGTGTTGAAAAACTGTTTTGGCCATTTAAAACATTGGAAAATTCTTTACTAAATCTTCTTTTGAATGTATAGGGGTTAACCAGATTTGACTTTTCACTTTGCTTCATAGTTTCAGATTTATTAGTAGTTACATCTGATTTCAGAGAATTAATGATGTTATTAATATCTGATTTAGTTGTTTGGCCAATGGATAGAGTAGCAAGCAGCATCGAACATAAATAACATACCGAAAAAATGACAAATCTTTTCATAGGTTTAGTTTTTTTAAATGGATGAGTTTTACCTTGTGTTAGTTGATCCTGAGGGTAAGAAAAACTTGCTCTGGATATTTTTGTGTGTAGACTTTTTTTCATGACGGTTGGTTTTAGATTTATAATTTGGTTTTCCCTGTAACAAAGGTTTGTTTATTAAATTCTATTTAACAGAGGCTTATTCCTTTCTTTTTTAAGGATTTTACCTGATCGCCATACAGGAAAAACCCCTTTTCTGTTTTCAAACTGGTTGCTATTCAAAAAGAGGTTATAACTTTATATTTATAAACCAAATAAATTAATCATTATGCCAGTAACATTTGAATTTAAACAGAACAAAACATTAGAAATGGACAGCTCGGAAATTACATTTGAAAGAGCTAAAACACAAACAGAAGCCTACACAAACGGAACAAATATTATTCTTGTTGATGACGGGCACGGAAACAAAGCACCATTAAAATCATTTCGGTTTGATGTTGACCATATAAAAAAACTGGCTATGCTACCAGGAACAACTCATATTCAATTAATGATAGCGGTTTCTCCGGCTAACCAAAATAATTTAACGATTATAGCTGGTGCCGTTATAGATAATGGCATTGTGGGGTGTACCGTTAATGAGAGCCTGCTCTATGATTTCTGTGAGCCCTGTCCAAGCAAGTGCAGTATAAATATTTAAAAAAAGTCTTATCTTGGAGTCACATGACTCCAAGATTTGCTTTATATACTCTGCTGTTATTTGTAATTGTGATATATGGATTCAAAAGATATTCCTATTACCAATCCTGGCGTAAATGGCTTGTCTGGACAATTGTAGCAGCGCTTTTTTTTGAATTGTTAAGCAGGGTGTTCATTTACTTTTTTCATAACAGTATGCCGGGGTATCATTTTCTGGTACCTGCTTTTTTTATTTTTTATTCAACTATTTATTTTAAAACGTTAAACTTCTCTCGTTTCCGGAAAGTTCTTTTTTTATTTCTGACTTTTTTAGGAATCAGTATCTCAATCTTTAATTCTTTATATATTCAAAAAACAGATTCGTTCCCATCAAATGGATTCTTAATACTTAGTCTTTTAGTGATCACCTATTCGTTAATGGGCTTTTATAATATGTTGAAAAATCCCGGACTTCAATCGCCTTTAAAAGAGCCGTTCTTTTGGTTTATTTCAGGGAACCTATTCTTTTATTCAATTACTTTTTTTGTATTCGCTTATTTTAATCCCTTGTTAAAAAAGGCCGGATCTATTCCGGATTGGAGTTATAATATTATTTATGTTTCAAACCTTGGGATGTATTTGTGTTATTTAAAATGTTTAATGTCAGGTGAAAAACAGCCATTAATTAATATAACAAATGGAAAATAGTGATATTATAATTCCGGTAATTGCAGGAACAGTACTCATAGGAACGTTCTTTGTTTTTATAGGGTATTTTGTTTATCTTCATTATAAAACGAGGCAAACATTTGATTGGGAAAGGCAACAACTCAAACAAGCTTTGCTTCAAACAGAGGTTGAGATAAGGGAACAAACACTGATTGATATCTCCAGAGAATTGCATGACAATTTTGGGCAGATTGCCTCTTTGATAAAGATTAATTTGAATCTTATTTCAGATGATCTTTCCCGTGAAGACAAAATTAAAGTAACAGAGTCCATTAGCTTATTAAAACGAATGATTACGGATATCAAATCACTTTCGGTAAGTCTTAATGTGGAAAGCCTTTCTAATATTGGCCTCCAGGAAGCCATTCAGTTGGATGTACAACGAATAAATAAAACGGGTTACCTTCAGATAACCGTCACTAATTCATTGACACCTCCGGTATTATCAACAGTAGTGGCTACATTTCTTTACAGAATTACCCAAGAGATTATTAATAACACGATGAAGCATGCAAACGCGGGTACACTCCAAATTTCATTTAGTTGTTTGAATCATATGTTTATGATTGACTTTAAAGATAATGGCAAAGGGTTTGATTATACAAGCGATGCTTCTAATACCGGACATACAGGGTCGGGTTTGAACAATATAAAAGAGCGGTGTAAAATGATTGGTGCAGCTTTTACCATTGAAAGCCAGCCAGGATCTGGAACTCATATTTTAATATCACTCCCAATTTAACTCTTATGACTACAAACGAACAGGCCCCAATTTCTATTGCAGTGGTAGATGATCACCATCTTTTTCGGAGCGGATTGATTAATCTGATTCATTCGTTCGGCCCGAAATTTGAAATCACGAGTGAATCTGCTAACGGGAAGGAGTTTATTTCAAAACTTAACGATCAAAAACCGGATATTGTATTGATGGATCTCCATATGCCTGTTATGGATGGATTTGAAACGTCCTCTTACCTTAAGGCTAATTTTCCGGAAATAAAAGTACTTGTATTAACCATGATGGAAGAGGAATCTACCATGATAAAAATGTTGAAACTGGGAATTAAAGGATTTTTAAGTAAAGATGTTGAACCGGCCGAATTAAAAAATGCGCTTGAAACGATTGCCAGCAAAGGGTTTTACTATACAGATTATGTAACGGGTAAATTGCTTAATGCCATAACGGACACTCATTCAAATGCTGCGCATGAACAGTTGAACGAAAGGGAAAAGAAGTTTTTGGAATTGGCATGCTCAGAATATACTTACAAAGAAATTGCAGATATCATGTGTTTAAGCATCAAAACGATTGACGGATATAGAAATAACCTTTTCGAAAAATTAAATGCGAAGTCAAGAGTAGGTTTAGTATTATGTGCCATCAAAAACAAATTAGTAACTCTTAAGTAAGGTTATAATCTCGTTGAGGAGCACAGAACGATTTTGGGTGCAAATAAGCTTATATACTAACCTCCCCCTATATCTAGGAGGTTTTCAAGGAAACTTGTTTTTTTTGTGATCCCCATAACATTCATTTCAAACGAATTACTTGCCGATACTAAAGAAATGACGGAATTATATGATTTGTTCTTTTCTGAATAGAACATTAAACTATAGATTTTAGTGGTTTAGAGTCGCAGACATTAAACACTATAACAGTAGCAGTATCGTCAGTTTTATTCCACCTTGGGGTTTCTGTTTGTGTGAAAATGTGATAAATTTCATTTTTATTATCATAGGTGGGGGTCAGAGTGATTTTTACATACACCAGTTGATACCAATATGATGTCATTAATTTTGACAGCAATCAGAGGTAATATAAACATGTGGTGAAATACAAATCAAATTTATTTTAAGAAATTGGGTAAGTTGCATTTAAAAGTCGGTGAATGGACAAGATGTGAGGGGCATTAGAGTTTAGTAGTTAGTCAATATAGTGAGGCAATTTGGAGTACCGAAGAAATAATCACTAAAAACTAAAAGTGTTTCCTAACCCTGGTTAATGGATTTTTCTTAACGTTTTAATGTAATCTTTCAATGAATTTACATCCTCCGGCGTTAATTTCTTTTTATAAGAAGGCATAAAGCGTTTACCATTTTGAATGATTACTAATATTGCATTATCATCCAGGATACTTTTTTGTATATCCTTTGCGCCAAGAAAATGTTTTGTTCCAGAAGTGCCATGGCAGCGAACGCAATTTTTCTCATACAATTCTTTTCCTGCAGGATTTTGTTGCTCTAAAAATGAAGAACAAATGCCAATTACTACGAAGAAAAAAAGCAAACGAATATATATGTTTCGTTTAATACGCAATTTCGACTGTTTTTTTATAAATAGCTTCATTATTTATATTGTGTACCATGAAATGACCTACATCGGCACGTGAAATTGCTAACCCGTTATTCAGCATTTTATTTATGGCAATTCTGTATTTGCCCGTTGCCGGCTTATCGTTCAATTTCGGAGGGCGTATAATTGTCCAATTGATCTCGCTTTTTTTAACCAGGCTTTCCATAACTTCAAGATCGGCATACATGTTCTTTAATAATTTTTGCAAAATGTATTTAGTTGCAAGTCGGATAATAAATGAATGCGTTGGATTTACGTCAAGCCCCGAAGCAGATATAAAAAATACGTGGGTGGCACCAACTTTTTTCATGACATCAATAATGTTTTTATTCCCCTGAGAATAAAGTGTTGTTGCTTTGAATGAGGTTTTACCAATAGCTGAGATAACAGCATCTTTATTAATTAAATGTTCTTCCAATGTTTCAGGTTTCATAACATC
The DNA here is from genome assembly GCA_963422675.2 of Bacteroidia bacterium. Lineage (GTDB taxonomy): Bacteria > Bacteroidota > Bacteroidia > B-17B0 > Aurantibacillaceae > UBA4416. The sequence goes on along the minus strand of CAXVYS010000025.1, from coordinate 44,719 downwards.
TCCCTTTACAATTTGAAGATTAGGATGCTTAAGATCAAGGTTAGTTGGTGTACGAAGGATAGCTGTTACACTATAGCCCGCTTTTAGCGCAGCTTCTACAGTTTGCCTTCCTATACCACCATTTGCGCCTAATACAGCGATGGTAAATTTGTTTGTTGTTTTCATATAATTTGAGATTTATTTTTCGATAATTTAATTACCAGACGAAGCACACAAATATGCATTTCCAATGGTATGTTTAAAATAAAACGGAGATGGTTCATTATTTTCTTAAAGCAAAAACATAATTAGTTACTTGTTCTATTTCACCGGTACCCAACTGATCTTTAAAAGGGGACATGCCGTTTTTACCATTTGTGACAATTCTTAAAACGGAAATAGTATCTAACTTACTTGTTTGCAAGTTGGCCGCATTAACAATACCGGCAGTGCCATCAGCTCCATGACAGGCCATACATTTTTCTTCAAATATTATTTTGCCATTATCAACTACTTCCATAGGAATAGATGTTGTTTGTTGTGGCGGTGATTTAGTTTCCGGCGATGAACAGGCGACTATAAAACATATAAGTGATCCGATGCTAAATAAGATGTGATTTTTCATAAGATGGATTAATTAAATTTGAAAACACTAAGAATATAGATCACTACAAAAAATATTATTTGAAGTATATGACCAAGGGTAATACTTCCTTTTAACTTAGCAAGCGTTAATGTATTATCAGTACCTGCTTCATCTGTCAAAAGTTTTTTCAATTTATTCCCTAATCGTCTTCTTATTGCAAGGCCATTGATAATAATTAAAATAAGAATCCCGAACTTAACACGAAACCAAATCTGCTGACCCCATACCTGATGAAGAAAAGCCATCATTCCAACTCCGGATAAAATAATTATTAGCATCCCAATTCCCAAGAAGCGTTGAAGACCGTATAAGAAATCGGCGATGACCAGGCCCGCTTGCCTGTTGGATGGCAGAATTTTCCAGAACCGTCGGAAGGTAACAAAATCAATAAATGTAGCTCCAGCCATAATTGTGATGCCAACGATGTGAACTACTAATGCGATGTTATAAATGTTTTTATCCATGATTTTCTTTTTTAATTATTGTATCACTTTCTATTTTATCGTATTTGGATACGTAGCGAATGCAGGTGGCAATTAGTATAAAGTCAATGGAAACGAACATGGTTTTTGAAACAGGATCATGGCTACAAACGTGTGCAATAAACGCTGAGATCATCGCAATGCCAAAACCTGCGTAGATCCATTCCTTAACTCTTAGCGGTGTTTGCGGTATTAAAAGAAGCAGGCCTCCGATTACTTTTGCTGTAACTAATTCGATTCGGAAATAGTCAGGAAATCCAAGATCTCTTAAATCCTGTGCGTGGGAATAAGAATAGTAGGCACTAAAGAGCATAAAGAAGCTTATGAATCCTTTGGCAATCCAATACACCGTTTTATTTTTTTTCTGTGCTTTCATTTGTAATTATTTTAGTTGGTTATTTTTTCAAAATTTACTCCCCTGTCGATTACAATATTTAAGCGTTTAAGAAAGCCCTGCATATCAAAGCCTTCTTCTTTATATAGTGCCTGCACTTCCTGGAATGTTTTTTTAACGGCTTCCTTGTTTTTCCAGACTGCGATGGTTACGAAAATCTGATTTCCATTTTCATCGGTGCGCATGTAGACGTTATCTTCGATAAAGCCGGGACGATTTTTAATGAAATTTCTATTTATGTTCATTCTTTGAGTAAACTCTTTTATAGCATTAGCAGGCACAAAAAATTTGTCGATCAAATATTGTGTTGCCGAGTCGGTTTTTTGAGTTGATTGAGTTTCCATTTTTACTTCTGTTTTTGGATTGGTTGTTTGACAATAGATTTTAGTTGAGAATAAGAATATGATGCCCGAGAGCGCAATTAGATTGATGGTTTTTGTTTTTTTCATGTGAATTTATTAAAATTATTTATATTTCGTTTACGATATTTATTTTACAAATATACTACGTTTACGATATAATATTACGTAACACGAAGTGTTTTTTGTATATTTGCTACGTAAACGAACTAAATTATTATGAATAAGACAGTTACAATTGTTAATGAATGGGCGAAGTTTGAGGAAAAACATCCTGCAGGAAACCTTGAGGATTTTTGCAGACATTATCTTGCTTCACAAAAAAATATAGAAACAAAAGGTACACTAGTTGGAGGCGTAGTGCCGCGTTCGAGCGATGCATTGCTGATGAAAATAATTGGCAGAATAAGTAAGTTAAATATGTCGTATGCAAATATGGCTTTAAAAGGCACAGAGCTTAATCAGATAGAAGAGTTTGGTGTATTAGGAACGATCAGGCAAGAAAAAAATCCAAAGAAAACAGAAGTTATATATGCTAACTTGTTTGAGCTTTCGAGTGGTACAGATATGTTGACCCGAATGAAAAAAAGAGGATTGATTAAAGAGTACGACGACAAGGAAGATAAACGTTCGAAAAGACTTGAACTTACTGCTAAAGGAGAAAAAGTAGCCGCAGCTTGTTACGAACGAGTTCAAAAAAACGCCAAGATGTTGATGTATGATTTAAATGATGACGATAAGAATTTGAGCATACAATTATTGAAAGGTATTGAAATGAAATTTTCAGCCCTTTGGCAACAACATAAAGGAAAAGATTTTGATGAGATATATGATAGTATTGTTAAGCCGGAAACAGAAAAACAAAAAACTACAAAGAAATAATATTGTATAAATAAAAAAAGCAGCCTTAGCTGCTTTTTTTATTTAGTATATAATCTTTTAATTAATATTACTCTACTACTAAACTGCAGGTTTATTTTCGTTTATTTCAGTATTAGAAACTAATGTTAGCCTAGTGCGAAGCGCCTGCATGTTATTTATAAGTTTACGCTTGGTACCTTTTGCATAACGCTGTACGGATTGATTTGTGTCCCATCATTTTACTTACGCTTTCAATCGGAACATCATTTTCGAGTGTTACAGTAGTTGCAAAAGTGAACCGGGCAGTATAGGAGGTTAAATCTTTATTAATGCCACAAATCTTTAGATAATAGGAGTTATTATAGAGTAAATCCAAGACACTATTTTTCTGGCTCTGTAGTCGCAAGAAGGAAGTTGATAAAAGAGACCTATGACGATGTTATGACCAAGTTTAATAATAAGAATTAGAGTTGGTTATAGCTGCTTTATCGCAAAAATTTGCACTTTTTTTGCACTCGAAAGTGGGTCTCTTCTATTTCGAAAAGTATATAAACTAAAAAAACCTTCCCGTGAAGAAAGGTTTTTAGTGACCCCGATTGGATTCGAACCAATGGCCCACAGCTTAGAAGGCTGTTGCTCTATCCAGCTGAGCTACGGGGCCAAAATTTAACTGTATTAGCTAATAATTTGGAATGCGAATTTAATACTTTTTTTTGATCATTACGCTAATTTTTTTAAGAGTCGTTAAAACCTTTCATTTCAGCAATATTTTGGTATTTTTAACGCTTTATAGCCTGTGGTTAAACTATCTGTTATTATTGTAAACTATAATGTCAAACACTTTATTGAACAGTGTTTGTTTTCTGTGTTTAAAGCGGCACAGCACGTTAACTGTGAGGTTTTTGTAGTAGATAATAATTCGGTAGACGGCTCAGTGGGGCTTATTAAAGAGAAATTTCCCGCTGTCATCCTGATAGAAAATAAAGTAAATACCGGCTTTTCGGTAGCCAATAACCAGGCAATACGATTGGCACAGGGGCAATATGTCCTGCTTTTAAACCCCGATACCGTGGTTCAGGAAGATACATTCTCTAAAACAATTGCTTTTATGGAAGAGCATCCTGAGGCCGGCGGCCTGGGTGTAAAAATGTTGGATGGGCAGGGGAACTTCGCTCCGGAATCGAAAAGAGGTCTGCCAACACCTAGAGTAGCTTTTTATAAAATGTGTGGCTTAGCAAAATTATTTCCCCGCTCTAAAAAATTTGGGGCCTACCATCTGAGTTACCTCCCTGAAAATGAGGTCAACCAGATAGATGTGATTAGCGGAGCTTTTATGCTGATGCGCAAAGATGTACTGGATAAAATCGGTTTACTGGACGAGACATTTTTCATGTATGGTGAAGATATTGATCTGTCTTACCGCATTACGAAAGCAGGTTACAACAATTATTATTTTCCTCATACACAGATTATTCATTACAAAGGAGAAAGTACCAAGCGGAGCAGTTTAAATTATGTGGTGATCTTTTACAAGGCCATGGCCATTTTTTCTAAAAAGCATTTTAGTGGTTCTCACGCATTTTGGTTCAATTTTTTAATTCACCTGGCAATTGTGCTCAAAGCGGGGATGGCTCTGCTAAGTAGATTCTTTAAGGCCTTTACGGTCCCTTTGGTTGATTTTGTGTTTTTAACAGCAGGTTTATTTATTATTAAGGATATCTATCTTTCTGAAACCGGTTTAAGTGTAGGGGTGTATTCGCAACGACTTTTAATGATTGCTTTTCCGGCTTATGCTTTTACCTGGATGATCACCGTCTATTTTAATGGTGGTTACGATAAACCGGTTAAGTTGTTGAAGATTTTACGCGGTATTATAATAGGTACCGTTTTGATATTACTTGGATATTCCCTTTTACCCGAGTCCTTAAGGTTTTCGAGAGCGTTTATCCTGTTAGGGACGGCCTGGGCCATTGTTAGTTTTCTATTATTACGGTTAGCGTTTCATTTTTTGAAAGTAAAGTCTTACAGCCTGGCTTCTGCCAAAACCAAACGTATCGCCATTATTGGAAAAGAAACGGAATTTAACCGCGTATGGCAACTCATTAAAGAAACCAGTGTAAACCCTTCCTTTGTGGGTTTTGTGAGCACAGAGCCTAATGAAGCTTCTCATATGAGCTATATTGGCACCATTAGTCAGTTGGATGAGATCATAAAAGTACATGAGATCAACGAAATTATTTTCTGCGCAAAGGATATCAGCTCACAGCAAATTATTAATTACATGCTTACCATGGTTTCCAGTGGAGTAGATTTTAAAATTGCTTCCCCCGAAAGCCTTTCTATTATAGGAAGTAATAATATTGACACGGCCGGCGATTTGTACATGATTGATGTAAACAGCATTACGAAAGCCAATAACCAGCGTAACAAGCGGTTGTTGGATGTAATCGTAAGTATACTGACAATTATAGGCAGCCCTGTATTATTTTTTATCCAGGAAAAAAGATCCGGTTATTTTTTAAACTGTTTCAATGTATTACTTGGTTTTTATTCCTGGGTAGGTTACGGTAAAACCATGGATAAATCCCTGCCTCAGATCAAACGTTCGGTGCTTTCTCCGGCAATGCTGGCAACTGCAGTTCTGGATCTCGACAAAATAAAGTTACTGAACCTTCGTTATGCGAAAGATTATAGGCTGGAAAAGGATATTACCATTATCTGGCGATCCATCAAAAAATTAGGCTCCTGATTTTTCGATACTTTCTTTTAAGGAGATTTGCTATTTAACTATAGTAAAGAGTTTTGTTACAGATCTGTCTTTACGATCTGTTACCGATAAAATATAAATACCTTCCGAAAGCCCATTGATGTTAAGTTGTACATCGTTCATCCCTGCCGCAGATTCTATTAGTTTACTGATTAAGGTTCTTCCCATCATATCTTTAATAGTTGCCGTCATGGTGCTTGCATGTTCTGTGGTATAGGTTACCATCACATATGCTGCAGCAGGGTTAGGATACAACGAAAAAAGAGAAATATCCGGTGAAAGAGCAATTTCCCGAACTCCAACAGTAATACAGCTGTTGGCACAATTACAATAGGTAGTGGTACCTGATACTGTTCCGGCTACTCCGTCCATTCCCCCGGTAGGATGTCCTGCATCACAAATATCAATATGTGTGCCCGCCGATCCTAAAGTGCCTGAATTTAATGAACCTCCGGTAATGTTAAACCCGCCACAGCCTGTTACAGGGCCATATACATTGGCAGAATTATACCAGTCCTGGCTAACAGTTACCATGCAATGTGTGGTAAAATTGGCATTGTTACCATTATAAAAACTACGGGAAATAACCAGGTTTTTATTATTGATAAAATCGCTGCTGTAACCATTTGCCAAATCATGGGTAATAGAAATGTTTCCGTTATTAATAAAATTACTATTGTACACATTTCCTAAGCCATCTGTAATGGTCATGTTGCCGTTATTGGTAAATACACCAATAGAATCGTACATAATATTGGTAGTAATAGTCCCGGTGTTAATGGCTGTTCCATGATCCGTCACCGCAAAGCCTTTATTGATTTGTGTTCCGTAATTGTAATAAGTAGCATTTACATTCCCTATTAAAAAACTATCCACGTTCATACTCGTGTAGTTTGTAAATGTTCCCGCAGAAGATACATAAATATTGGCACTGTGAATAGTCCCGTAGTTGGCTAAAGCACCACCAGCAACCCACACACCGTTAGATGTAATAGCTCCCTGGTTACATACCATGCCCCCTGCCAATATGGTAATTTGTCCGCTTACTGTTCCGGTAGGAGTAATGCATAAGGTTTGTCCTGAAGAAACAGCCTGGTTTGCAGTGTTATTGTTAGAAATAGTGGTAGTACAGCCACTGCATTGTGCCTGCAAATTATAATTCAAACAAAGAGTAGCAATTAACAACAAGCAGGTGTAAAGTTTTTTCATAGGGTGATAATTAAATTTTAAAATCCAAGAACACTTCTTACTAATTTCAGCTTATCGCGGGCAATGAGCCTGGCTTTGGCTTCTCCTATTTGAAGCTCTTTTTCAAGGAGCTCTGTGTTATTCATTAATTCAGTATAACGTTTACGGGGCTTTTCAAATTTGCTAAGAATCAATTCATACAATGCTGTTTTTACGTGACCATATCCGTAACCACCGCGTAAATAATTGCCTCGCATTTCCGTAATTTGATCGGCTGTTGCCAGTAAACGGTAAATCGCAAATACATTGCAGGTGTCAGGATCTTTAGGCTCTTCCAAAGGAGTAGCATCCGTTACAATGGTTTTCACAACTTTTAGTAATTCCTTTTCCGGTAAAAAAATATTAATGAAATTATTCCGCGACTTACTCATTTTTGTTCCATCTGTTCCTGGAACGATCATCACATTTTCATCTGTTTTAGCTTGTGGCAAAACAAAAATGTCTTGATTATATTGTATATTAAATTTAGAAGCAATATCCCGTGCAATTTCTAAATGTTGTAACTGGTCTTTACCAACAGGTACAATGTTGGCATCATATAAAATAATATCAGCTGCCATAAGCACCGGATAAGTAAACAAGCCGGAATTTACATCGCTTAACCTGTCTGCTTTATCTTTAAAGGAATGTGCATTGGCAAGCATGGGGTAAGGAGTAAAGCAATTAAGGTACCAGGTAAGCTCACAAACTTCGGGAATGCGGCTTTGGCGGTATAGTAAATTTTTTTCGGTATTAAAATCAAAAGCCAACCATGTAGCCGCTACAGAGTTTACACTGTTAATGCGTTGTTGAGCGTCTTTTTCTGAAATAAGGGAATGAAGATCGGCAATAAAGAAAAACGATTCGTTGGTTGGATCTTCACTGAGTTGTATAGCGGGCAATACAGCGCCTAAAATATTGCCTAAATGAGGGATGTTGGTACTTTGTATTCCGGTAAGTATGCGTGACATAGTTAATTATGGAGTTATTGAATTAAAGAATGATTGGGTTATGTAATATACGATCATCTGATCGGAGATCAGAAAACTATCTACGCCAACTCAATAACTGATTAAATTCCTTTAATGATTCCATCTTTTTGAGCTCTGATAAAATTAACGATCTGGTTTCTTGTATCTGTCTGTTCAATTTCCTGTTCTACTATTTCCAAAGCATTAGTCATATTGTGACCACGTACAAAAATTAACCGGTAAATGTCTTCTACCTGGCGAATGATCTCTTTATCAAAGCCACGACGACTTAAGCCAATAGAGTTTACACCGATGTATTGTAATGGTTCGCGAGCACATCTTACAAACGGAGGGATACTTTTACGAATTTGAGAAAAACCACCTACAAAGCTATGTGCCCCAATGGTAATAAACTGTTGGGTACCACACATTCCTTCAATAATAGCAAAATCTTCGATGGTAATATGCCCGGATAAACCTACGCTGTTGGCAATAATTACATTATTACCAATAATGCAATCGTGTGCCACATGTACATAAGCCATTAACATACAATTGTCGCCTATCTTAGTAGTCATACGGTCTGCCGTACCTTTGTGTATGGTGACATACTCGCGGATAATGGTATTATTACCTACTACAGTGGTTGCTTTTTCGCCTTTGTATTTAAGATCCTGAGAAACAACACCAATAATGGCCCCCGGAAAGATCTGGCATCCGGAACCAATGGTTGTATCAGGGTAAACCACTGCATTAGAATGAATGTGCGTATTGTCGCCTATTACAGCATTTCCCAGAACGCTTGCAAAGGCATCGATCGTTACATTTTTCCCGATCTTAACATCCTGGCCAATATTTGCTAGAGGTGAAATCATATAGTATCTCGTGTTTTTATGTTCCTGTTTCCGGTTCGTGAGCTTGGATAATAACCCAAAACTCATCTCAACCGAAACGTTTAATATTATGCTAATTGTGGCTCAGCCGCTTTAACTTCAGTGCCTTTTACTTTTACAATTTGTGCCATCATTTCTGCTTCCATCACCGGTTTGTTATTTACATACGCGGTTCCTTTCATATGGCAAATTCCACGGCGGATAGGGGTAACCAGGTTTAAACTGAATACAACAGCATCTCCCGGAATTACCTGTTGTCTGAATTTAACCCCATCAATTTTAATGAAGAAGGTTAAATAATTTTCAGGATCCGGAACTGTTTTTAAAACCAATACACCACCGCATTGCGCCATGGCTTCTATTAATAAAACCCCAGGCATTACAGGGTTTCCAGGGAAATGCCCTCTGAAAAACTCTTCGTTTAACGTTACGTTTTTCACACCAATTACATGGTTGTCAGAAATCTCCATGATTTTATCCACTAACAGCATAGGCTGGCGGTGTGGCAATAGTTTCATAATATCCATGATGTTAAGCACAGGAGGCTTATTCATGTCAATTTTCGGATAATCTTTTTCTGTTTTTTGTGTTTTTGCCAAAGCTTTAATTTTCTTGGCAAAATCAATATTACCGGCATGCCCGGGGCGTGCAGCCAATACATGTATTTTAAGTGGTTTACCTACTAAGGCTAAATCACCAATAATATCCAGCAATTTATGACGGGCAGGTTCATTGAAAAAACGAAGTTTGGTATTATTTAAAACACCTCTTCCTTTTACTTCCACATCCGGTTTATTAAACACTTTACGTAAGTGGTTTAATTTATCTTCGGGTAATTCGCTATCCACTAATACAATGGCATTATCCATATCACCGCCTTTAATAAGGTTGTGAGCCAATAACGCTTCCAGTTCTCTTAAAAATACAAATGTTCTGCAAGGGGCAATCTCTTCTTTAAATTCTCCCAGATGATACATAGACGCATGTTGCGTTCCCAATACTTCACTGCCATAATCTACCATTACCGTTACCCTGAATTCATCCTGAGGTACAGCAAGCATCTCTACTTTTTTAATAGGATCTTCGTAGGTAAGGTTATCGGATAACACAAAATAATCACGTTCGGCGTCTTGCTCCACAATACCGGCAGTTTCAAGAATCTCAATAAAATTTAAAGAGCTTCCGTCCATAATGGGCATTTCCGGCCCTGTAACCTGTATCAGGCAATTATCAATTCCTAAGCCTACTAAAGACGCTAAAACGTGTTCCGTAGTATGAACGCGTACTCCGTTTTTCTCTAAAGTGGTTCCTCTGGATGTATCTACTACCAGGTCGCAATCTGCTTCAATAATAGGCTGGCCTTCCACATCGGTTCTTTGAAATTTATACCAATGGTTTTCAGGGGCAGGATTAAAGGTTAATGTTACCGGTGCTCCGGTATGTAAGCCTTTACCGGTAATGGAAACAGCTTTTTGTATGGTTCTTTGTTTATCGCTCATAATTTTTTTAGTGCTTGGTTATTATTTTAGTACTTCATAAAAGGGTGTTTAATTACCCATTTTCTTTTCAAGGTCTCTTATTTTATCATTTAACTTAGGTAGGTTCCTAAACAAGACATAGCTTCTTCTGAAATCTCCTAACGAAAAGGCCGGTGAGCCCTGTACAATTTCATTTTCTTTTTCAATAGAGTTTCCAACACCTGCCTGCCCTGCAATTTTTACCCCATCAGCAATTCTGATATGACCTACCACCCCAACCTGAGCAGCAATCATACAGTTTTTGCCAACTTTGGTTGATCCTGCAACACCTGATAGGCCTGCAATAACTGTATTTTCTCCAATCTCTACGTTATGGGCTATCTGTACTAAATTATCCAGCTTCACACCTTTACGTAAAGTGGTAGAACCCATGGTTGCCCTGTCGATAGAGCAATTAGAACCTATTTCAATATTATCTTCAATCACTACATTCCCGATTTGAGGAACTTTGGCAAACTCTTTTCCATCTTGCGGAGCAAAGCCAAAGCCATCACTGCCAATTACAGTGCTGGAATGCACAATGACGTTATTTCCAATATGGCATTCGTGGTAAACTTTTACACCCGAAAAAAGAGTGGTATTATTCCCAATCACGCAATTATCGCCAATGTACACATGAGGGTAAATTTTTACGTTATCACCGATCTTTACATTTTGGCCGATATAAGCAAAGGCGCCAATGTAGCAGTCTTTTCCGTATTTAGCATTTTCACTGATAAAAGAGGGCTGTTCGATACCTGTTTTACTACCTTTTACCTGGGCATAGAGCTCAAGTAACTTAGCAAAACTGGCGTAAGAATCTTCTACCCGAATAAGGGTACAACTTGATTTTACAGGCCTTTCAAGAGTAAGTGCTTTATTTACGATAACGATACTGGCATTGGTTTCGTATAAAAAATTTGTATATTTTGGGTTAGCCAGAAACGATAACGTCCCGGGTAAACCTTCTTCTATTTTAGACAAGTTAGAAACAGCTGAGTTCTCATCTCCTTCTACTGTTCCGCCTAATAAGGCCGCTATTTGAGCTGCAGAAAATTCCATCTACCAAATGTAAGATTTTTATTGAAATTAAAGAGCGCAAAGCTATAAACTTATTAAAAGAAAATTGTGATTAAAATAGCCACTCAGGCAAAGGAAACCCTGCTGTTTTAAATTTGCAGACATACAGGATAAAAGCCCTATTTCAGGGCATGGTATTTAGTGTCAAACTCCTTAATGATCAAATCATTTTTTCGTATTGATGCTTTAAGCCATTCAATGTAAAGATCTTCTTTTTCAAGGTTGGTTAAATGGTAGTTTGGTACTTCTTTCCGTATTTTGGTACTGAGGTTATACATACACAAAGCCGCGCAAACACTAATGTTAAAGCTTTCTGTAAAGCCATACATCGGTAATTTTACAAACTCATCGGCCATATCTTCTACATCCTGTGTAATACCGGTTAATTCGGTGCCAAATACCATGGCAAAGGGTTGGGTTACATTGAGGTCTTCCAGCGAAACGCTGTTTTTATGTAAGGAAGTAGCCACTATTTTATAGCCTTTTTCTTTTAAATCGGTTAAACAAGCCTTTGTGTTATTTTCAAATTTCTGGTAGCGATTTAGCGTAAGCCATTGTGTAGAGCCCATCGAAACATCTTCGCTGATCTTGTATTTATTCTTGTTCTCAATAAAATGAATGTTTTGTATCCCGAAAATATCAGCGCTCCGTAATACGGCGCTAAAGTTGTGCGATTGGTAAACATCTTCTAAAACCAACGTCATATGGTTCGTTCTTTCTTCCAGTACTTCGTACAAACGACCTCTGCGGCGTTCGCTCACAAACCCTTCCAGGTACTCAGTTAAAGCTTTTTTATAGTCTAAATCCAACATTTTGCAAAGATAAGGTATTTACTTAATTAAAGCTAAGTCCTCATAACTAAGCACTATTTTGCGTACATTTGCAAAAAATAATAGTATAATGAGTAGAGACAGTCAAGGGCCAAGAAAAACATTTTCAAAAGGAGGCTCGTCAGATTTTAATAAACGTAAATCTTTTTCAAGTTCTGATAAACCTAAAAGACCTTACAAATCATCCGGTTCGGAAGGTTCTTCGTTTAAAAAACGAGAAGGCGATTCAACGGAAAAACGCACTTATACTAAACGCGAGGATTCTGAAAAAAGACCCCGCAAAAGTTTTGACGATAAAGAAAAAACATCTTTTTCGGGAGAGAAAAGAACATTTGGTAAACGCCAGGATGGAAGTTTTAAATCTAAATCAAGTGGAAGTTTTGGAGACAAAGAAAAACGTTCTTATTCATCCGATAGAAAGCCTTTTACAAAACGTGAAGATGGCGAAAAACGTTCATACACTAAAAGGGAAGACAGTTCTGACAGACCACGCAGAAATTTTGATGATAGTGAAAAACGTTCATATACTAAGAGAGAAGATAGTTCTGACAGACCGCGTAGAAATTTTGATGACGGGGAAAAACGTTCATATACCAAAAGAGAAGACAGTTCTGACAGACCACGTAGAAATTTTGATGGAGAAAGCAAACCGTTTGTAAAACGTGCTGATGGTAAGTACGAAAGTGCTTCACCACGTAAAAGTTTTGGTGATGGTGAAAAACGTTCATATACTAAGAGAGAAGATAGTTCTGACAGACCACGCAGAAATTTTGATGGTGATAAAAAACCATTTGTAAAACGTGAAGATGGTAAATACGAAAGTTCATCACCCCGCAAAAGCTTTGGTGATGGCGAAAAACGTTCATATACTAAAAGAGAAGACAGTTCTGACAGACCACGCAGAAATTCTGAAGATGGTGAAAAACGTTCTTATTCATCCGATAGAAAACCTTTTACAAAACGTGATGACGGTAAATATGAAGGTTCTGACAAAAAAAGCTACGGTGAGAAAAAACCATACGAAACTAAATTATCAAAATCGGAACGTGTTGTAGAAAAATCAAAAAAAGCAGGTCCTTCCAAAACATCTACGCAACAAAATGTATCGGACGATGCTATTCGTTTAAACCGTTATGTTGCTAACTCCGGTGTTTGTTCACGTAGAGAAGCCGATGTGTTAATTGCTACAGGTGTTGTAACCGTTAATGGTAAGATTGTAACGGAAATGGGTTATAAAGTTAACCCAACGGATGTAGTTAATTATGGTGGTGTTCCGATCAAGAACGAAACAAAAAAGTATTTAATTCTGAATAAACCCAAAGATTATATTACCACTATGGACGATCCGGAAGAGCGTCGTACAGTAATGGAATTAATCAGAAAAGCATGTAAAGAAAGATTATACCCTGTTGGAAGACTCGATAGAAATACAACCGGTTTATTGTTATTTACAAACGACGGGGATATGACGGCTAAGCTAACACATCCAAAATTTGATGTAAGAAAAGTATACCATGTCACTTTAGATAAAAAATTAACGACCGAAGATTACAGAACGCTTAATGAAGGCTTTGAATTGGCAGATGGGTTTATTAAACCGGATGCTATAGAGTTTGTTGGCACAGGTAAATTTGAGGTAGGTGTTGAGATCCATAGCGGACGTAACCGTATTGTACGTAGAATGTTTGAGCACTTAGGATATGAAGTGGTAAAACTGGATAGGGTTGCTTTTGCAGGCTTAACTAAAAAAGATTTGCCTCGCGCTAAATTCCGTTTCTTAACAGAGAAAGAAGTGAGCTTTTTGAAAATGTTGGGATAGATTTCTCATCATAGAAATGCACAGAAAAAAGAGATGTACATATGTGCATCTCTTTTTTTATTCAACACCTTCGGTGTTGTAGTACTCATATGAGTGATTTTAGTCGTATTCAGCCCTTTCGGGGCTGCCGACAAGGAGATAAAAGATCTCTATAAAACGGATCGGTATAAGCAAAGGTTCTCGAACATTGAAAGTATCGTATACAAATAAATATAGCCCGGCAGAATTTTGTTTCTCCAACGTAGAACATATCTCCAACGCTGAAGGCGTTGAATATGAATAAGAGCTACTCAACAGAAAACCGTTTCTCGGTAGCGAAACATAAAATCTTTCCGTATTTTGTGATCAAATATCGGCATATCATCATGAATAAGATCTACTACCTCTCCACCTGCGATACCTGCAAAAGAATTATCTCAGATTTACATCTTAAAGAAAAAAAGTTTGACTTCCAGGATATCAAAACAGAAAAAATAACACCTGCTCAGCTGGAAGAAATGAAAAAAGCAGTAGGAAGCTACGAAGCTTTATTCAGCCGTATAGCAAGGAAATACAAAGAACTGAATTTGGGTTCTAAAGCCCTGACCGAAACAGATTATAAAACTTATATTCTGGAGGAATACACCTTTTTAAAACGCCCTGTTATTTTCGCAAACGGTAAAGTGTTTGTGGGAAATAGTAAAAATGTGATTGAAGCAGCTAAAGCTGAATTGAAATAATGATACGCTACAGGCAGCTTGTTAAAGACTATTCACAGGCTTTACGATAATCTGTCTTAAAATCTTATTCAATGGGATAAGAGTACAATGCCATTTTATCGGTGGTGAATTTTACACGATATAAATAATAAACAATACCGTTATTTATTTTGATGCTTTTAGGGAAGGTATGCTTTATCGTAAATCGTTTATTGATCTTTCCATTGAGCATATTAATTTCACCTATGGTTATAATACCATCATTCAGGTAAGTAGTATAAAACTTATTTTTTACTTCATCAAAAATAACGAGGGGTTTCCATTTTTTAAAATGATTATACTCCATCGTTTTTAGTTGCAAAGGCAAATGATTGTTTAATGAATAGCTATGGATTAAATTGTTGGGATGATTGAAAATATAAATGGTGTCGTTACTGGCATAAACAGGAATATAGGCATCCTTTAGAATGACTGTATTAAAAAAAATCATATCATCTGCTTTTCTTCTCATGGACTTCAATTCGTCGGCTGATATATCATCCATTTCACTTTTATCGGAATTGCCATATTTACTATTCATAAACTGATTTTCATTGATCATCATTTTTATCATGGATTCGTCGCTATAGAGCCCTAAATCATGAAGTTGCTTTGTAGATTTATCAATCGAAAAAACCCTTTTTGTTTGCCCTTTATTAAAAATGTTTTCAAAATAAAAGCTGTTATCTGTGTTTAAGATACACGAACTTAAAAGCGAATCAAATAAACTGCGTCTTATATCATCCAATACTCCAATTGTATTATTAGTGATATATATCTGTG
Organism: Bacteroidia bacterium; assembly: GCA_963422675.2. Lineage (GTDB taxonomy): Bacteria > Bacteroidota > Bacteroidia > B-17B0 > Aurantibacillaceae > UBA4416. The sequence goes on along the minus strand of CAXVYS010000025.1, from coordinate 29,374 downwards.
TACTTACCACATCGTTTATTAAATGAATATTTCCAAAACAATCTTTAAAAGTGTTTTTATACGATTCATTGTTTAATTTATAGTTATGTAATACGTCTCCGTTTGTATTAATTAATCGCAGTTGTTTTTTTTCATTAACATCCCCGAATAACAAAATTTTATGATCTATAAACTGATAATCTGCTACATAAAATGTATTATCTACCAGCCTTTTTGCTGTTTTATCAGCGGTGATAACCACCTCTGAAAGATCTTTGGATTGTGTCTTTAGATTGATGACTAAAGGATATTTGGTAGATGAATTAAGATTAAGAGTTAACGTCTCATAACCTAGTTTACGTATCACCACGATAGGGTTATTGCTTCTATAGTGTAGTTTGAAGGTTCCATTGAAGTTACTTTCTGTGGCGCTATTTTCGAATAAAACATTGATAATTACAAAGCCGATGGGTTCTTTTGTTTTAAAATCAATGATTTTTCCTGATATGTTTTTTAAAGTATCCTGCCCATAGCTACAGGTCGCGAAAAACAAAAGAATGGTGAATACAAAATAGTTAGGCTTATACTGTTTCATACTTAATTATATTATAGGCTAATATAAGAATATAAATAAGAAATTAATTTTTCTGTCTTTTTTTCGTTATTCATAACGGAAACAATGGTTTTCCTTTTTTCAATAGCATCTGCGGTAAACTCTTTTTCAAATAAAGTGTATATCGCCGAAAAATAATCATTGGCGGTATTACAAACTATACAAGCTTCCGTTAAAGGCGTACCTACCAATAATGTGGGGTTTGCCAATACATAACGGCCACTGTACAATACATTTAAAAGCTTTAATTTTAAACCTGTGCTCTGTGCGGTGTATAAGCAATGGATTTGGGCATCTTCAATCAACGTTTGCATTTCCTGCTCATCACAATTTTTCCGTAATTCAATATGTCGGAAGCTCTTAATTTTTTCAATTAAATGACTTGGTGGATTTAAACCGGCAATAATAACAGGCTGCGCTATTCTTGAAAATACTTCATCTATCAGCCAGGTAGCAGCAGTATAATTTTCAGCCACCGATAAATTGCCATGGTATAAAATGTAATTGCCTTTCCCCGGTTTGCATTGCAATTCATCGAAAGGATGAAAGCTTGGTAAATAAACAGAAGGTGTATCAGGATACATTTTTTTAAAATAATTCAAATCGTTTTCTGAAACCGATAAAATACAATCGGCATGCACAATTTGTTTCTCAAACCGTTTTAATTTGAAAGCCTCAGCTTTTAAATACATCTTTTTTAGGAAAGATTTCTCTGCTTTAGCCAATTCTAAAAAATAATCGTGCTCAATATTACTATGTCTGAATAATTTCCTGCGTTGCTTTAAATCAGGGTCGTTCAGCAAATAACAGGTATGTAACACTTCAAACAGGATAGGGTAATTATCTTTTAACAGGTTCGCTTTTAATTCAGGATCTATCCTTGACTTTACATTAAAAGGTAAAAGCGAGAGTTGATTCCGGAAAGACGTATTGCGTTGATAGTAATATACTTTTTCGCAAATGGCTTCCAGTTCAGGAGCGGCCTGGCGGTTGCCATATGCAAAGCAATGCAGAATCACCCGGATTTCTTTTTCGTGTAAACATCTTATTTTATGATAGACATCAATTACTCCCCCATAATTTGCAGGGTAAGGAATATCAAAGGAAATAATATGTAAATGGTTTTGCACTTGTAGCAAATATAATATAAAAAGGATTACTTGTTAGATAAGAATGCTTGTTAAAAAGCTGGATGTCAGTTCTTTATTCACCTTTATAATTTGGCCTTATTAGCTCGTTTGGAGATTTTTATAAACATTTGGCACACATTGGTTTATGATAACGTAAAATTTGCTTAAAATAATTAATCTATTTAATTGGCTTTTAACGTATAAAAATATCTTTTTATTATTTATTTTGTAGATAATATAACTTTATTTTATATTTGTGCTTTAATTTATAAACCATGTCAAGTTTTAGTGTTCAATTAGCGAATGAAACCCATTTAACCTATGCCGTGCAAATTTGCGGGGAAATGGAATCGTCTGCAAAGGTTCGGGGAACGGGAATAGCCAAGCGTTCCGCTGAATACATTCAGGAAAAAATGCTGGAAGGAAAAGCAGTGATTGCCTTTTCGGAAGACCACCGGTGGGCTGGTTTTTGTTATATCGAAACCTGGCAATCGGGCGAATATCTGGCTAATTCAGGGCTCATTGTGGCTCCTGAGTTCAGAAAAGACGGGCTGGCAAAACTCATCAAGAAAAAAATATTCGAATTATCTGCAACAAAATATCCGAAAGCAAAAGTGTTTGGGCTTACCACTGGTTTGGCCGTTATGAAAATCAATTCCGAATTAGGATATGAGCCGGTAACGTATTCCGAATTAACTACCGATGAGCAGTTTTGGAATGGATGCAAGAGTTGTATTAATTACTCTATCCTTACAAGTAAAGAGTTTAAAAATTGTTTATGCACTGCTATGCTGTATGATCCGGCTGAAAAGGAAATCCGGCCAACTCCTGTTGCAGAATTAAATCATACACCGGATAAAAAACACAATTTATTAAAACGGTTAATAGGCTTAAAGAAAGCGAATACCAACGTTTCTAAAAACAAACATACATAATCATGAACCCTACAAAAATAATACTGGCATATAGCGGAGGTTTGGATACAACCTATTGCGCTGTTTACCTCAGTAAAATAAAAAACTACGAAGTGCATGCAATAACTGTTAATACTGGAGCTTTTACAGAACAGGATATTACAGCATTAGAGAAAAAAGCGCTGAATGCAGGTGTAACGTCCTTTAAATGTATAGACGTTAGAAAAGAATATTATGAGAGTTGCATTAAATATTTAATATTTGGAAACGTATTAAAAAATTCCACCTATCCTTTAAGTGTGAGTGCCGAAAGGGTTATCCAGGCAATAACTATTGCCCGGTATGCTAAAGAATTAAACATTGCCTGCATTGCACACGGTAGTACAGGCGCAGGAAACGATCAGGTACGTTTCGATATGATCTTTCAGCATATAATGCCTGAAGCAGAAATTATAACACCTATCAGGGATGAAAAATTAAGCAGGGAAGAGGAAATCACCTTTTTAAAAGCTCATGGCATTACCTACGATTTTATAAAAGCAAGCTACAGCATTAATAAAGGAATTTGGGGAACTTCGGTGGGAGGTAAAGAAACACTCACTTCGCATACACAGTTGCCCGAAACGGCATGGCCTTCGCAGGTCACAGAAACTGAAATGAAACAGGTAACGCTGTCTTTTATAAAAGGGGAGCTAACCGGTATTGATGGAAAAGCCTTTGAGAATCCGGTGGATGCCATTGAGTATTTACAAACTCTGGCACAACCATATGGGATAGGAAGAGACATTCATGTAGGCGATACTATTATAGGAATTAAAGGGCGTGTTGGTTTTGAAGCGGCGGCACCTTTGATTATTATTAAAGCACACCATTTGTTAGAGAAGCACGTCCTTACAAAATGGCAACTTTATTGGAAAGATCAATTGGCGGCATGGTACGGCAATTGGCTACATGAAGGGCAAATGCTCGATCCTGTGATGAGAGATATTGAATCTTTTTTTACAAATACGCAACTAACGGTAACGGGTGATGTGTATGTAAGTTTAATGCCGTATCGTTTTGTGTTGAATGGAATTAAAAGTACTCATGATTTGATGTCTGATAAATTTGGAAGCTATGGAGAAATGAATTCCTCCTGGACGGGTAATGACGTAAAAGGATTTACAAAAATATTCGGCAATCAAACCTCTATTTACCACCAGGTTAATAACTCAAATATGCCATGAAAAAAATACGAGTTGGCATTTTTGGTGGGGCTGGTTACACAGGCGGAGAATTAATGCGATTGCTGATGTTACATCCCGGAGTAACCCTAACATTTATTCATAGCAGGAGCCATGCAGGCTCATTGGTTTCTGAGGTTCATACAGATTTGTTGGGGGATACCGATATAAAATTTGTTGATACGACAAACTTCAACGTAGATGTGGTGTTTTTATGTGTTGCTCATGGGGAAGCAAAAAAAATTATGGCTGACTCCTCTTTTGAGAGTGATGTAAAGATCATAGATCTGAGCCAGGATTTTAGAATAATGTCCGGTGAACATCCTTCTTTTATATATGGGTTGCCTGAATTAAACAGAGATCAGATAAGTAAAGCAACATACATTGCTAACCCCGGATGCTTTGCCACATCTATTCAATTGGCCTTATTGCCATTGGCTCAACAGCAGTTGCTCCAATCAGATGTACATATTTCCTGTACCACCGGCTCAACAGGGGCCGGACAGGCTTTAACGGAAACATCTCATTTTAGTAACAGGCAAAATAATCTGTCGGTGTATAAAGCGTTTACCCATCGACACTTACAGGAGATCAGTCAAAGTTTAAAACAATTACAGCCGGGGTTCAATTTTGAAACGTGGATGATCCCTCAGAGAGGAGCATTTACAAGGGGAATCCTGACATGTGTCACTTTAAAAACAACTGTAGAGATAAATTCTTTATATGACTTGTTTCATGATTATTATAAAAGCCATCCCTTCGTTCACATAAGTACAGTAAACATTGATCTGAAACAGGTCGTTAACACAAACAAATGCATGTTGTATTTAGAAAAACATAAGGATGAACTAATGATCGTAAGCGTAATTGATAATTTACTAAAAGGAGCATCCGGGCAAGCAGTTCAGAATATGAATCTCCTCTTCGGTCTCGATGAAACAACCGGATTAAAACTTAAAGCCTCTGCATTTTAAAATATGAAACCATTCGACGTTTATTCCATTTTTGATATTGAAATCAAAAAAGCTTTAGGTTCTGTATTATGGGATACTAAAGGAGATACCTATCTGGATCTGTATGGTGGACATGCCGTTATTTCTATCGGGCACAGCCACCCACATTATGTAGATGCTATTACGAAGCAACTGCAATATATTGGCTTTTATTCAAATTCTGTAAAAATAAATTTGCAGGAAGAACTGGCAGAGAAACTTGGAAGGATCTCAGGCTACGATGATTATGCCTTATTTCTTTGCAACTCCGGTGCCGAAGCCAATGAAAATGCATTTAAATTAGCGTCCTTTCATAACGGACGAAAAAAAATAATAGCATTTAATGCATCGTTTCATGGGCGTACATCTTTAGCGGTTTCAGCTACGGATAATCCTTCTATTGTTGCACCTGTCAATGAAAATGAGCATATCTGCTTTCTGCCGTTTAACGATGTTGAACAATTTGAAAAACACATCGATGATACAACCTGTGCGGTTATTATTGAGGGGATTCAGGGAGTAGGTGGGGTAAATATTCCAACCGAATTTTTTTTAAAGAGTATTCAAAAAAAATGTCAGGAGAAAGGAGCTGTATTAATTTTAGATGAAGTACAATCGGGGTATGGCAGATCGGGAAAATTTTTCGCACATCAGTTTGCAGGTATAAAGCCTGATATCATTACCATCGCCAAAGGAATGGGAAATGGTTTCCCGGTGGGCGGTGTATTAATTAGTCCTGACATTAAAGCCAAAAAAGAAATGTTGGGAACAACGTTTGGAGGAAATTATTTAGCCTGTGCTGCTGCCATTGCGGTGTTGGACGTAATTGAAAAAGAACAGCTGATTTTAAATGCCCAACAAATGGGTAACTATTTAAGGGCTCATCTTCAAAAAATTCCCCGGATAAAAGAAGTAAGAACGCAAGGTTTAATGACAGGAATAGAGCTGCACCAGCCTTGTGCAGACATCCGCAAAGAATTGCTATTTAAACATCATATTTTTACGGGCTCGGCATCTCAGAAAAATACCATTCGTATTCTGCCTTCACTGGCCGTTTCAAAAGCAGAGATCGATGTATTTATCACTGCCTTGAACGAATCTTTAAACGGATGATATCATTATAATGAACAGAATAACCTACACAATCGAAAAAGAATAAGTTAATTACAGATGAAATATTTTACAACAGTGCATGATTTGTCTGATCCTGCCGCTTTGGTAGAGAATGCCTTAGCTCTCAAAAAAGACCCTTACACGCATCCAACATTAGGGAAAAATAAAGTTTTAGGATTGATTTTTTTTAATTCCAGTTTGCGGACGCGTTTAAGTACACAAAGAGCTGCCATTAATTTAGGGATGAATGTAATCGTTATGAATATAGGTTCAGAAGGCTGGGCCCTGGAACACGAAGATGGAACAGTAATGAATGGTAATACCGTAGAACACATTAAGGATGCTGCTTCAGTAATGGGATTGTATTGTGATATGATTGCTGTAAGGTGTTTTCCTTCTTTGGTAAACAGGAAAGAAGATTATAGCGAAAAAGTACTTCTGCAATTTATAAAATATAGTAAAGTGCCTGTCATAAGCATGGAGTCTGCAACATTACATCCTTTGCAGAGCCTGGCGGATATCATGACCATTAAAGAATTTCAGAAAAATGAAAAACCCAAAATTGTACTTTCCTGGGCTCCACACATTAAGCCACTTCCACAGGTGGTAGCAAATTCTTTTTCCGAATGGGTGTTGAAATGTAATTATGACCTTACGATTACACATCCCGAAGGCTACGAACTCTGTGAGGATTACACAAGAGGCGCTGTAATTGAACATGATCAGCAAAAGGCAATTCAAGGAGCCGATTTTGTTTACATAAAGAACTGGTCGGCTTACCATGAGTATGGTAAAATGTTAGCTATAAAAGAAGATTGGTTATTGAATAGTAAAAAAATGCAGGTCACGAATCATGCAAACATAATGCATTGTTTACCTGTAAGGAGAAATTTGGAAGTATTGGATGAATTACTCGACGGATCGCAATCTTTGATAGCAGCGCAGGCAGAAAACAGGATCTATGCTGCGCAAACCGTTATAAAGCAAATGCTCGAAAATAAAGTTTAAGAAATGGAAAAGTTATATGTGATAAAGATCGGTGGAAATATAATTGATGATAAGAAACAGTTTCAAAAATTTCTGAGCGATTTTTCTGCAATCAAAGCTCCTAAGATAATCATACATGGTGGCGGGAAACTGGCGACCGGCCTTTGTAATGAACTTAACATCAAACAACAGATCATTGAAGGCAGAAGAGTAACGGATGCCGAAACACTGAATGTAACGGTAATGGTATATGCAGGATTAATCAATAAAAATATCGTAGCCTCTTTACAATCCCTGCAATGTAATGCTATGGGCTTTTGTGGTGCAGACGGTAATTTAATAAAGAGTAAAAAAAGAGAGTCTGCCGGAATTGATTACGGTTATGTAGGAGATATAGCAGAGGACGGGGTTGATGTAAAGCAGTTCGTCAACTTGATAAGTAACGGTATCATACCGGTAATTAGCCCGATCACGCATGATGGTAAAGGCAATTTATTAAATACCAATGCAGATACCATGGCAGCGAAAATTGCGATAGCCTTATCTGCTTCTTTTGAAGTAGTATTGGCCTGCTGCTTCGAAAAAACGGGCGTATTGGCCAATGTTGAAGATGAGGAATCTTATTTTCCCTCTTTAAATAAAGCACACTATTTTAAATTGAGATCAGAAGGTATTATTTCAAAAGGCATGATTCCTAAGCTGGACAATGCTTTTGACGCTCTTGAAAAGGGTGTCACTCATGTAGCGGTTTGTCATGCAAAACATATTTCCGGTATTACAACACAATTAAAAGGCACGCAAATTACAGCACTATGAAAGGTATAACAGAAGAAGCAATTACATTATTAAAACAATTGATCACCATTGAATCTTACAGTAAAACAGAAGATAAAACGGCAGATACAATTGATCTGTTTTTGAAAAATAAAAACGTTGTTACCAACAGGCTTTTAAATAATGTATGGGCAAAAAACAAATATTATGACGCAGCAAAACCAACGGTGTTGCTTAATTCGCATCACGATACGGTGAAGCCTAATTCCCGGTATACAAGAAATCCTTTTGAGCCTTCTGTTGAAGAGGGGAAGTTATTTGGCTTGGGAAGTAATGATGCCGGTGGAGCTTTAGTATCCTTATTAAGTTGTTTCTTATATTTTTACGATAAAACAGATCTGAAATTTAATTTAATTTATGCGGCAACTGCAGAAGAAGAAATTTCAGGAAAGAATGGCGTTGAATTATTGATTCCGGAACTCGGAGAGCTTTATTTTGGAATCGTAGGAGAACCTACAAAAATGGAAATTGCAGTTGCTGAGAAAGGATTACTTGTGATAGAATGTATGACCAACGGGGTTTCAGGACATGCGGCAAGAGAAGAAGGAGAAAATGCTATTTATAAATCACTGAAAGATCTGGAGTGGTTCAGGACATTTAAGTTCCCTAAAATATCGGAAGTGCTGGGTCCTGTGAAAATGACAGTAAGCATGATCCACGCAGGTTTGCAACATAACATTGTACCTGATACCTGTAAATTTACAGTAGACATCCGCACAACAGATCAATATTCAAATCAGGAAGTGTTGGAAATTATTAAAGAACATATTTCCTGTAGTATAGAGGCTCGTTCCGTGAGATTAAACCCTTCTTTCGTCAATAAGGAGCATCCTATGGTGCGTGCAGGGGTTAGTTTAAAAAGAGCACTCTACGGTTCTCCCACTACTTCCGATCAGGCATTAATGAATTTTTCCACCTTTAAAATGGGGCCGGGAGATTCGGCTCGTTCACATACTGCCGATGAATTTATTTTTATCAATGAAATAGAAGAGGGGATTAAAATATACATTCAATTATTAAACACCTTTAATACACTATTATGAAACTCTGGCAAAAAAATACAGAAAACCCGGGATCAACTATTCAAAAAAAAATAGAAGAATTTACAGTTGGTAACGACAAGCACTGGGATTTATATCTTGCTGAGTTTGACGTGCAGGGCTCTTTGGCACATGCAACCATGTTACAGTCCATTGGGTTATTAACGGCTGAAGAACTCATTCAGTTACAGGATGGCTTAACTGAAATAATGGTATCCATTAAGGAAGGAACATTTGTGATTGAGGAAAGTGTGGAAGATGTCCATTCTCAAATTGAATTATTGTTAACCAGAAGTAAAGGTGATACCGGAAAAAAAATTCATTGTGGCAGGTCACGTAACGATCAGTCATTGCTGGATATAAAACTCTTTATTAAACAGGAACTAAAAAAGAGTTCGCAGCACATAAAACACTTATTCGATCAGTTTATTGATTTGAGTGAAAAGCATAAGGATATACTAATGCCCGGTTATACGCATATGCAACTGGCAATGCCCTCTTCTTTCGGCTTGTGGTTTGGAGCTTATGCAGAAAGTTTGAGTGATGATATGGAGTTGCTGATTGCCGCATACCACGTGGCAAATAAGAATCCACTTGGTTCGGGGGCGGGTTATGGTTCTTCTTTTCCTTTAAACAGACAACAAACAACAGAATTATTGGGTTTTGAGAGCATGAACTATAATGTAGTATATGCTCAAATGACAAGAGGTAAAGTAGAAAAAATAACTTCTATGGCCTTAGCTTCTGTGGCGGCAACCTTGTCAAAATTTTCAATGGATGTATGTTTATACATGAACCAGAATTTTGATTTTATTACTTTTCCTGCAGAGCTCACAACGGGGAGTAGCATTATGCCACACAAAAAAAATCCCGATGTTTTTGAACTGATAAGAGCCAAATGCAACAGGATTCAGGCTCTGCCTAATGAACTCACATTATTGATTAATAACCTTCCATCGGGCTATCACCGTGATTTACAGCTAACCAAAGAATGTTTATTTCCGGCATTGATGGAACTTAATAGCTGTATGGAACTGATGAGAATAATGCTTGAAAGCAGTATTGTAAAAAAGGGGTTGTTATCAGATGAAAAATACCGGAATCTTTTTACGGTAGAAAAAGTAAATAATTTGGTACTTGAAGGAGTTCCGTTCAGAGATGCTTATAAAATAGTAGCAGAACAAATTGAACACCATACGTTTGTTCCAGATGCCGCACTAAATCATATACACGAAGGTAGTTTAGGTAATTTGTGCAACGATCAGATCAAGAGTTCTTTTTATAAAAAATATAAAGAAATCAATCCTGAACTTTAATTATTCTCCCTCCTCAATATAAAAAGCAGTTTCATCTTTCACAATACTCATGACGATGTTACTGTGGTATTGACCAATATTAGGGATATTGGCAAGTTTATTCATCACAAAATTGTTATACGCTTCAATATCTTTTGTGGCTATTTTCAACATATAGTCGTAAATGCCCGAAAGGCTTATCACTTCCATAATTTCAGGAATCTTTATCACCGATTTTTCAAAATCGAGCAAGCATTTTTTAGATTGTTCTTTTAAGGTGATGTTGCAATACACAAATAATTTAATACCAATTTTATTCGGATCTAAAATAGTTGCCCTGTTTTTTATAACACCCGATTCTTCCAGCTGTCTGATGCGTTCATAGGTTGGAGTATAGGATAAGCCTACTTTTTTAGCAATGTCTTTAACCGAAACCGTTGAATCTTTTTGTAGAATATTTAAAATTTTCGCATCTATTTTATCCATAACAACTTATTTTTCGTAAAGTTAAATAAATTCATTTAAGGAATACATTTATTCGCAATTTGTGGGTTGAATAACCTGGGACAAAAGAAAATGGAAGGACTCTTATTCAAAAACAAACCCGTTTGAAATAATACCGGCCGTAAAAGCGGTCTTTAATACCCCATGAACCGTATACACTTCAATTTTGGATTTTTGAATATAATCAATGGCATCGCTTGTATAAATGGTATAATCTTTAGGATTGATTCCCAAACCATAATAGATTTTAGATCCCTGATTTACCAGGGGAGAGGAAGGCAATTGATTTTGAATGATAGGGAACTGGTAAATTCCTTTATTCAAATAATACAAGGTGTCACGTGTTTTATTAATGCACAATTTATTTGGATTATCTGTAATATTAAAATTTAAAGTAAGCTCCGCTTGTTGCGTTACAGGATCAATACGAATCAGTTTTCCGGTTTCACCCGTATTACTATCGCCGCCGGTTAGTATCCATACTTTGGAATTTTTATCCACTAAAATACCGGAGCCTCCTTTTCCAACAGCGATGCTGTCAATGATGGCATCGGTTATGGTATTAATCACATAGCAGTAAGTTGATTTCATATTCGTTACAAACGCTTTATTGTAGATCAAAGTCATTTCCTCTGTCCAGCCATTACAAGGAATGGATTTTGTAATGGTATTAGAATTCAGATCCAGTACCTGGATAGAATTTGCATAAATATCACTCACATAAGCTTTACTGTAAGTAACCGGAAGAAAATAACGAGGAGCGTTAAAGCCTGTAATAGTAGCTGTTTTTGTAAGGTCATATGAATTGGCTGTAATGATTTGATGAGAGTTATTCATAACGATGTAATACATATTATTGTATTTCGTAACACTCTGGCAAACATCCCCTAAAACAGCATTGTTATTTTGTTGTTGGTAATAATCTTCTATTACATTATTAGAAGAAGGATCGAACAGGGAAATGCCAGCATTTCCCCATCCGTAATTCCCTTCGTTAATAATCAATACTCTCCTCTCTGCATTGATTTCAAATGCAGAGTTAGCAGGCTTCTGTGGCTTATCTTTAACACAGGAGCTTAATAAAATTCCGGCAAAGAGAAGAGTAATGTATGTTTTCATGTGAATGATAAAAAACAACTAATGTTTAAATTATAATTTTATGAATTTAATCTTTTTAGAAGCTACTCCATCACTTAATTCAACAAAATAAGCACCTGCTTCTAAAGCGGACGTCTCCAGTTTAATATTGTTTTCCCCGGTGTTGTTTTGGTGTTGGGTACGCACAACCTCTTTACCTGAAATATCATATATACGGATGGTTACATTCGTTTCTTTTGTAGAAACATAGTGTATAGAAACGTTGTCATTGGTAGGATTTGGAAATAAACTGATACGAGATACATTCTCCAGTTCATTGATTCCTACAGTAGTATTGGTTGTGAAATTATCGATACTGAAGAATGCAGGAGTATTCATAAAACCAAATGAATTGTCGCTGGAGCTCATATGAAATTGTACGCTGTCAACTATACCAAGAGCAGTACAATTTACAAACTGCCAGTTTTTAATTACATAATCATTAGCCGTTCCTGCTGCTCTGTAGTCAGCTAAATAAAATTTAACGGTATCATTAGCGGGAGTTCCGTTTCTGAAACCTACAACAGATAGTAAAAACCAATCAGGATAATTTCCTTGTACAATGCTGGTACCGGAACCTGTTCCTGTAGTATCTCCAAATCTTCTCGAATAAGTATTTCCTTTTTTAACTGCTTTCCATGCAAATGTTGTATTGGTAACAAAGAAGCCGGATAAAGCAGATAAGTTTTTTACTTTAATAATAGCTTTATCCTGTACCGTAACGTAGTTATCGCCGCTAAAGCCGCTACCTGTTATATTACTGTATAAAGCATTTCCAGAGCCTGTTCCATCAATAGTATCTTTTACATTTGTATAGGAAGAACCTGTTTCCCAGTATCCGCCAAAACTGGCACTCCAGGTATATCTGAAAGTAGCCTGGCTTGTTTGCCAATCGGGTGTAGTGGTATTTTTGTAGTAAGAGTTTGGTGTTAACGTATAAGAGTCAAAGTTCTCAACGGTTACTTGTGCTTGTCCTGCGATGGCAGCGACAACACCAAAAAATAATGCAATTTTAGTAATTGTTTTTTTCATGTGATTGTTTTATGGATTTGTATTTGATTTATTTTTCTTATTGTATTGTAAAGTAATTCCTGCTTCGTAATTTCTTAAAGGCATTGGTTTGCTCACCACTACCATATAATTTTTATTAAATAAGTTGTTAATGCTTCCAAATAACTCTATCATCACCGATTTGAAAGAATAATGATAGGCTGCTTTTACATTGGCGATGTAGTAAGGGTTTAGCCAGCTGGTATTATCGGTGGACGTAAAACGGTACCCGGTATAATTTTGATTAAATAATACATTCAGGTTTTTATAATTAAGTAATAAGGTAGCTTGCCCTGTATACCTCGGTGTATAAACCAATTGCCTGTTTACAGAATTATCATTTTCACTGATTGCTTTTTCACTGGTTGATAACACATAAGATGTATTAACAATAAGTTTTGCTATAAATTGTTGATGTGTATACGTTAATTCTGTTTTCGTATCAGTTCCTCTGCTGTAAACCTCTGCAATGTTTTTAGGACTGAAATAACCTTTGGGAGTTTGTAACCATATAATCCAGTTTTTGGTATGCCTGTTAAAATAAGTAGCTTCTACTACTAAAGAAAAACGGTTCTTTACCAACCTCGCTTCAATTCCACCTTCCACTTCATAACTCTCTTCTGGTTTAAGATTAGGATTTCCTCCCGGGCTCCAGTAAAGATCATTCAATGTAGGTTGTCTGAAGGATGAACTTGAATTGGCTTTTAGAGCAAGCTGCCTGGTTAATTGATACTTTAATCCGGTATTACCTGTAAATGGAATGTTTGTTTGGCTTGTAAATTCTTTTCTGATAGTGATATTATAATTTAACCTCGATTTTAGCAATCGTATTTTGTAAGCAACAAAAAAGGCTACTTTTTCCAGATAATGTCTATAAGTATCGGTGGTTTTGTCGGTGCCTGAATATAAAGTAGATTGGTAATTAGTGTAATTTACTCCCACATTAAACGATTGCTTCCTATAATCATATCGGTTGTCACTTTCAATAATACTTGTTTTTACAGTGCTCTTGCTGTAAATTTTAGCAACACTGTCCATGTAATTTAAGGCGTCATTAAAATGTGCCAAACGAATAATAGAATTGAATCTTCCTTTGGAGTAGCCCCAGTCACCGCTTAGTTTAAGGTTTTTATCTTCCTGGTGTTGTTTACTGGCAACAGGAGAAGTAAAAGCAGGTATGTTTCTAAACGTATTATTATACCACATTCTTAAATTTATTTTTTGAGAAGGAGTTGCCAAAAAAGAAACTTCCTGCATTAAACCTTTGGTAGTATAATCGGCATGAGTTACCTGCTTATTCGGGTTTTCTTTATCAAGCGTATCTTTATACTTGTAATTGTTTTGAGAAGATGTGTTATACATACGGGTACTGGAAGCTATACGCTTATAGCTTAATAAAACGGTGGCCGCTATTTTTTTGGTATCAAAACTTCCGGCGCTTACCTGTACTTTAGTCTTAAGCCCTTTATCAAATAAAAGAGCGTTGTTAATGTGGATACTTCCTCCAATGGCTCCGCTACCCCAGAGGCCGCTACCACCTCCATATTCTAAAGATACATTGTCAAATAAACTACTGGGTACGATACTCAGGTCGGGTTGCCCTAGCATCGCATTTTGAATATTTAATCCGTTCCATAATAAAGCCGTATGATTCGCATTCCCACCCCGCATGCTAATGGTAGCAATATTTCCGTTGCCATAGGTTTTAATATGAATGGCCGACTGATTGGAGAGTAGGTCCGCCAGTGAAGTGGTATTATACCTGGTAAAAATTAAACTATCAATCACATCACTTTTTTTAGAAGGTTGTAATTGTTGTTGTTTATTCTCCACAATAATTACCTCATTTAAATTATAAGCGGTAGTATCGGTTTTTTGTGCATAGTTGTAAAAACAGGCCATCATACACATACAGGCAAACAGATGCTGTCTGCGTTTAAATAATCGTATATGCGGTCCAATCATCATGTGTTTGTACTCATAAACTTTTGGGAAATAAAAAACAGCACGATAAGTCGCGTCCTGTTTTTGCTTGCTTTTGTTTCCCCGAAAGCGTTCAAAATGCTAGTTTGGCAGGTCTTCTGACTCGTCTCTGTTTCTAAAACCTTCCCGTTTTTTAATTAACAGTGGTTGTTGTTTCTAAAAACACTTATAAGACTTACAGCAGCGGGCACTGTTCATGAATTACACATGATTCCCTTTTAATTTTTAGTACAATACGATTGTACTTCAAAACCTATTAGCTGGGGCAAATGTACTAATTAATAGGGGAATTACAATGTTAACGTAAACCATTGAATTACAGGAAGCAATGCCTCGCATACAGCCATAAAAAAAGGCGCAACTATTAGTTACGCCTCTGTTTAATTAATAATCCGGGGATTAATAGTTATACCCACCGGTACCGGATAACATCGTCCAGCTGGCATTTTCAGGATGCTCTTCTGGTTTAATACTTAATACAGGTACTTTAGAATGATGAATGATCTGTAAGGCAAATGGCCCTAAAAAGAATCCACTCACTTCAGCATCCTGGTCAGTCATAATAGAAATCAAATCTCCATTAACTTCCTGGCAATAATTAACAATGCTAACCGCTCTGTTTTTTACATTCTCAATTAATTTAGTAGAGTAGGCCAGTCCTTTATCTTTTGCAGCATCTTCTACTTGTTTTAACATCACTTCCATCGATCCTTTTTGGTTGGTTTCATTGGTGGCCAATAAACCAACAATGCTGATATGCGCAGCAAAATATTTAGCTAACTCTAACGTCAACACCACTTTTTGGCGGGTATGAGAAGAGTTATCTATTGGAAGAATAATGTTTTTATATCCAAATTTAGTAGCATGTTCGCTCATGGTTATTACAGGGCAAGGGCTTTTTGTAATTACTTTTAAAGCGTTGCTTCCTATGGTTAGGTCTTCCCAGGCGGTATACCCGTGAGTTCCCATCACAATTAATCCGGCACTTATTTCTTTTGCAAATTTTACTATTTCAGATGTTGGGTTACCGGTGTTAACCACCGTTGTAACATTAATCCCATACTCTTTTCTCACATCCTCAGCAAGGTCTTCTAATTTTTTTTGCACCGCTGCCGATCCTTTCTCAATATTATCGATGGTTACGGTTGGAGTAAATACATTAAAACTTTCCCAGTGTTTATTAATGATATGCAATAAATAAACTTCCCCTTTGGTGTATTTCGCTAAAAACGCGCCGTGTTTAATAGCCAATAAAGAGGTTTCAGAGAAATCGGTGGTGATAATGATTTTTTTTGTGTTTAAGTTTATCATAAGAAAGGATTTTAGTTTTGTATTGTAAATTTAGTAATTTTTTTAAATTATGGTTTATTCTTTGGATCAGTGATTTTGAGAACAAATTTTAATGCCTGACGTTTTCCACTTCCTGTGGATTATGTTTATGTTTGAATAAAACAGCAAATAAAATGGCTATAACTGTCGAATAAATGGCGAAAGACGTCCATATCCCCTGCCAATTCAATGATTTGTCAGAGCCCGTGAAATATGTTTGAATAACATATCCACTCCCTAAGCTTCCAATAACTGCCCCAACACCATTTACCATCATCATAAATAATCCCTGAACGCTTGATCGTATTTTAGGGTCGCTTTGAGTTTCTACAAATAATGATCCTGAAATATTGAAAAAATCAAATGCCATTCCATAAATAATGCACGACATAATAATCATCCACAATCCATCTGTAGGGTTACCTAAAGCGAACAAACCAAAACGTAAAACCCATGCAATCATGCTAAATAGCATCACGCTTTTAATCCCAAACCGTTTCAGGAAAAAGGGGATCGTTAAAATAAATAGGGTTTCAGAAATTTGAGAGATCGACATAATAATTTGAGAATACTTTACAACGAAGGAATCTTTATAGATTTCATTTTTTTCAAAATCCAGTAAATAGGTGTCGCCATAAGCGTTTGTTAACTGTAACGACGCACCCAAAAACATAGCAAAAATAAAGAACATCGCTATTTTAGGATTTTTAAATAATTTAAAAGCGTTTAATCCTAAGCTTTCCACAAAACCTTTTGTTTCCTGTGTGTTGCTTGGAGGACAGTTTGGTAGTGTAAAAGAATAAATACCTAAGGCAAAAGAGGCAATAGATGCTAAATAAAATTGGTTGGAAGATACTCCAAAACCTAATAAATTAACCGTCCATAAAGCAGCAATAAATCCTACTGTTCCCCAAACCCGTATAGGAGGATAAATCTTTACAATATCAAAATTATGATTTCTTAATGCCGTATAAGCTATCGAAATAGAAAGAGAAATAGTTGGCATGTAAAAAAGCATATTTACAAGCAATACCCAAAACATAGTTGTTGGATCATTCACTTGTGGAACATAAAATAAAACGCAGGCACCAATAATATGAAAAGCACCGTACAGTTTTTGCGTTGGAATAAATCTATCGGCAATAATTCCTGCTATAGTTGGCATAAACAAAGAAGAAATTCCCATGGTAGAAAATATGGCTCCAAATTCCGCACCTGACCATTCTTTGGTATGAAACCAATAAGAGCCAATAGTTAGCAACCATGATCCCCAGATAAAAAACTGGAAAAAATTCATGATAATTAAGCGCAATTTTAAATTCATATTTGTTGTTTTTAGATGTTTATTAAAATGTTATTTACTGCATACATTAAATAAGATTATACCCTCTTTTAAATGTAAACTGTCAAATACCAAACAATGAGGCTACCTGTTGGCAGACCTCAAATTTCCATTTCATCAGCAAGATAAAGAAAAGATTTAAAATGTCACTAAAATTGATAAGATGTATTATATAGTATAAAACCATAGAAATAATGACAGCCATAAGATTTTTTATTCTTGCTATTTTAAGTATTTTACTAAATCAAAAGGCGAATAGTAAAACTATAACAAGTCTTCAAAAAGCCTTTGATAAGCATTATATAACTGCTCAGGCTACCTGTACAGGTGGTTTGGAGCTTAACTATTCTGTTTCAAATTTATTAAAAGACTCCCTTTTTATAAATATACCTGCCGGTTGGCGGTTTAATTCTAATGCAGGTAAAAGTGATTACCAGGATATTTTATTAACCAGACAGGAAATTCTGGTTTTAAAACCTAAGGAAACAAAAAATTTTAATATCAGGGGCTATTGTTGTGAATTAACCAAATCAGGCCCAAAAGCAGGTGTTCCTTATACCTTAGGAAAGCTGGCAGATAGTAGCCTCGTATACCTTGCACGTTATTTAAATGGACATCCTCTCGATCAGAATACGCAACAGTATTCGGTATGGGCCATTAGTGATAATAAAGAAACAGCCAGTATTACCAGTAAAAATGATTCTGCCGCCGGTTTGCTCCGCAACTTTGTGTCTGATATAAAAGGCGAACCATTGCCCTGGTATACCTTGTTAAGAAGAAGCTTTGTTTCTGCTTACGGAGATATTCAGGATCATCCTATACGATTTAAGGCAGATATCAATTATACAGTGGCTCAAACCTGTTATTCCTATTGTTATATTGTAGATGCAAACGGACAACCGGTTTCAGAGATTTTTGGAAAATGGTTACAGCCCGAAAATAACCTCTATAAAGCCGATTTTAACGTAGCATCCTTAAAAAAGGGTGAATACAGGTTAGTGTTGGAAAGCAAAAAAGAACCTCTTTTTGAAAGGAGTTTTAAAATATAATTTAAGGTGTTGTATTTCAGCTAGATAAGCTGGAGTTAATTATCCTTTATTTTTTAAGATAAAGATTAGTATAATTCAATTAAATTTTTACTTTTGCAGGAAAATAAAGTATTTAATTATGTATTGGACATTAGAATTAGCATCGTGGTTAGAAGATGCACCTTGGCCTGCAACTAAGGATGAATTAATTGATTTTGCAATTCGTTCCGGTGCACCAATGGAAGTCATAGAAAATTTACAGGAAATGGAAGACGAAGGCGAAGCCTATGAAACCATTGAGGAAATTTGGCCTGATTACCCAACAAAAGATGATTTCTTTTTTAACGAAGACGAATATTAGTTTAAAAAAAATACCTGCTTAACATTAAGCAGGTATTTTTTTTATGACTTTATGACGATTAATCTTTGTTGTCTGAATCAGCTTCTTTACCCTGACCTTTTTTATCTCTGTCTTTTTCTTTCGTTTTTAGCTTTTCAAGTTGTTCAGGAGTTAAGATTCCTTTCACACCCTGGTGGAATTCTTTTTTAACCGCTTTCAATTCGGTTTCTCTTTGTTGTTTGGTATCTTCCGTTTTGTATTTGGCCCTTATTTCCTCTGTTTTTTTAACCTTTACTAAAGCCAGATCATAAATTTTTGGTTTCTGGTCTTCGGTTAATCCTACGTCAGCTGTTAATTCATCTACATGTTTCTGAGCGCGTTGTTCAGGTGTAGGTTTTGTTGCTTTAGCGTTTTGACTTTTGCGCATAGGAGGTACCGCTTCCTGTGCATTTACCGTAGTGGTTAAACTAAATAAACATGCTGCTAATACGATTGCTTTTTTCATATGTATAATTTTTAAATGTTGTATATAGATACATTAAGAACACATGGGTTTAATGGGCCCATCCCTGACTCCACGGAATTAACTTTTTTTACCAGTTGTAGCCTCTTTTTTAGTATCAGGCTTAGTGGTTTTTTTAGGCTCTGCTTCTACCTTACACAGTTTACAAGGTTCGTAGCCCTGCTTTTTCGCTTCAGCCAGTTCTATTCCTTTCTTTCCTGTTTTAACCAGGCTACAGTTTTTTGCATGGTATTTTTTACCACTTTCTGTGATATATACAGTTTGGGCTTTCATTCCGGTGCTGATTAATAAAAAACCTAAAGCGAAGATGGAAATAATGAGTTTGAGTTTCATGGTTTAAAAATTTAGTTGGTTAAAAAATAGAGTACAAAATTAATATTGAACTTTAGGGATCATGCCTCTTATCCCCATATCTACAGGCACTTCTCCTGCTTCAGGTTGGTAATATCCATCAGCAGTTGCTTCTATCCATTCAAAGCTTTTGTTGGTAGATAAAGAAACCGTTATAATAATATCCTGAGTTTCAGAACCGGTAATCGTTAATAATTGGTTGGCGCTTGTCATATCAGCAAATCTGGCGGTAACCACGCAGCTTCCGGCAGGAATTGGTGATTGAGGATTAGGATTTACCACTGTGGTTGCTCCTGATGGCGCTTGCCCATCTAAATTATAATACCCGAAACCTGAAATGTTGGTTTCAAAACCCCAGTACCCCTGTGCATGATTGGCTGTTGGCCCACCTACCGAAGAGGATGGAACAAAATCCTGGTTTTTGATCTTATATTTTTCCACATAAGTTCTAAACCCTAAAAAAGAAGCAACGGTACCATTACCTATATGGTTCCCCGGTAGGGCATTTGCTTTGTAAGGAATATCATAGTTTTGATATGAAAGAGATAAGCGCAACCATTCATAAGTGCCCGGAGTTATCTGGCTTAACGGAATAGAATAAAATATCACATTTTCTCTTACAACTGTCGATTGCCCAAATTCAATAGCTGTTGATCCGCCTTTGGTAGTTTCAGTAGCATGGTATAATACTTTGCCTGCTCCTAAAGCAGTTAAACTATTTTGAGCCAGCTCAACATAATGAGCGGCCATTCGATTGAATTTAGGAGAGTAGGCCGCATGGCCTGAACCAACTGTTGATGGGTTTCCGAAATTATCTAATCTTGCCTGTGTCGAATCAAACTTAAATTTAAATACCAAACGCGGGCCGGTCCCGGTAGCTGTCCAAACTGAATCAGGATAAATTTTAGAAGTGCTTCCCGTAGTTGTAGGAGCAGGATCTTCCGGAGTTGGGTCCGATTTCTTTTTACATGAAAATACAAGCGTTGCAATTAGAAATAAGGGGATAAATTTTTTCATGTTCTTATTTTTTTTAAACGAATATACAAAACTATTTATTCAAATAAAACGGAGTCCCATACTTTAACATTGTCATCCGGTAGAGCTAAATGGAGAACTGTAAAAACAAAAGCCCCTCTTAATTTTTTAAGAGGGGCTTTTAAATGTATGAAAAGAAAGTTATTGTTCTGTTGGTTCAATATGTGAAATAGTTTCATTCAATACCTCAGGATCCTTATCAAAAGGACGTTTGCCAAAAATAGCTTCCAAATCTTCTTTAAAAATGACTTCTTTTTCCAGTAATTTCTCTGCCAGCTGCGTTAACTTTTCTTTATTGGCCACTAAAATAGCTTTAGTACGGGCATAAGCAATATCGATCATTTTTTTAACTTCCTCGTCAATTGTTTTTGCTGTATGCTCACTGTAGGGTTTACTAAAGCTGTATTCGCTTTGCCCTGAACTATCATAATAACTTACATTACCAATTTTATCGTTTAAGCCATAGTATACAATGCATGCATAAGCCTGACGTGTAATTTTTTCCAAATCACTTAACGCTCCTGTCGAAATTTTACCGAAGATAATTTCCTCTGCTGCTCTTCCCCCAAGGGTTGCACACATTTCATCTACAATTTGTTCTGTAGTGGTTATTTGCCTTTCTTCAGGTAAATACCAGGCAGCTCCTAAAGAACGTCCACGGGGAACAATGGTAACTTTAATTAAAGGCGACGCATGTTCACACATCCAGCTTACAGTGGCATGGCCTGCCTCATGAAAAGCAATTACTCGTTTTTCAAGTGGCGTAATAATTTTATTTTTCTTTTCTAAACCTGCAATAATTCTATCCACAGCATCTAAAAAGTCTTGTTTGGTAACTTGTTTTTTATTGGCCCTTGCAGCAATTAAAGCAGCTTCATTACAAATGTTTGCAATATCTGCACCACTAAAGCCCGGGGTTTGTTTTGCAAGAAAATCAATGTCTACAGAAATGTCAATTTTAATTTTCTTTAAGTGAACCTGGAAAATTTCTTTACGTTCGTTCACATCCGGCATATCTACATAAATTTGTCTGTCGAAACGACCCGCACGCATTAACGCTCTGTCTAAGATATCTGCACGGTTAGTAGCTGCTAAAATAATAACACCGCTGTTTGTTCCAAAGCCGTCCATTTCTGTCAACAATTGGTTCAGAGTATTTTCACGTTCATCGTTTCCACCTGCCGCTGCATTTTTTCCACGGGCACGTCCAATCGCATCAATCTCATCAATAAAGATAATACAAGGCGCTTTTTCCTTTGCCTGTTTAAATAAATCACGTACACGTGAAGCACCTACACCTACAAACATTTCCACAAAATCGGAACCCGATAAAGAGAAAAAAGGAACTTTAGCTTCGCCGGCAACTGCTTTAGCCAATAACGTTTTACCTGTTCCCGGAGGGCCTACCAATAAGGCACCTTTAGGGATTTTAGCTCCAAGGTCGGTATATTTTTTAGGGTTTTTGAGGAAATCAACAATTTCCATTACCTCAACTTTTGCTCCGTCTAAGCCGGCAACATCATTAAACGTAATGTTTGTATTACTATCTTTATCAAATAAAACCGCTTTCGATTTCCCGATATTAAATATCTGACCTGCGCCGCCTGAGCTTCCACCCATTCTACGCATCATTACAATCCAAAGACCAATCATAATAACAATTGGTAACATCCAACCCATATGATCCGTCCAGTCTGTTCTGTCTTCTCTCGATGGAGAAACTCTTGAACTAACCGGGATGTTTGCATTGATTTGTACTGTACGTACCTGCTCAAGAAAATCTTTTACATCAGGTACCGATACTTTGTAATGAGGTCCTTTAGCAGTTTTAGGATTAGGGAACATCGGAACTAATTTTCCGGTTTTCATATCCTTTCCAAAGTAACGTGGCAAAGCCAAACTATCATTGTTAATGGTTATCTCGGCTATTTTTTCGTTTACAATAACGATTTCTTTTACATCACCTTTGGCAAGCATCTCCTGCTCAAATTTGGTTTCGTCTACAGGATATAATTTCCCTTCAAAGTCCTGCCCAAAAAACACAAAACCTAAAAGAGCTACAATCACAACACCATAAATCCAATAGAAACTATTTCCGCTATTATTGTTATTTGAACCTCCGAAAGGACCATTTGGTTTTTTACCAAAACGATCCCTCATTTTCTCAAATTGTTTTTTCCTTTCTTCTTCTGAATTAGGATTGTTTTGATTATCGTTATTATTTTGTGACTCGTTGCTCATGATTATATCTGTAACATTTTTTATTATTATTTGTTCACTAATCGGCAATGTTATTAAACTCACCGTCGGCCCATAAACCTTCGATATTGTAAAATTCGCGTGTTTCACGTAAAAATACATGAGCCACAATATTTACGTAATCTACCAGTATCCATTCGGCGTTTTGGTGCCCTTCGCTATGGTAAGGTTTTTCGCCTGTTTTTTTGATAACGGATTCTTCCAGTGAGTCTGCAATAGCACCTACGTGTGTATTACTATCCGCATCGCAAATAACAAAGTAATCGGCAACTCTGTGTTCCAGTTTACTTAAATTAATAACCGTAATGTTTTTTGCTTTTTTATCCTGCATCCCTTCAACAATAGCATCAAGCAAACTGGTTGTTTGTGCTACAGTAGAATTTTTCTTAGGGCGTTTTGCCCCTCCGGTAACTTTCTTTTTATTTTCCGTATTAGCAATTCTGTTAGCTTCTTTCTGAGCTTGCTCTTTTTCGGTTAAGGGAGTTTTTACAACTTTTTTTGCCGGTGCTTTTTTTGCAGCTTTTTTAGGAGCAGCTTTTTTCGTGGTTGAAGTTGCCTTTTTTACAATTGCTTTTGCCATATTTTTAATTTGCGAATACTATTCCCTTTTTTACTTTTGTTTTGTATAAGCAACAAATTTAATCTTTTTGCCTAAATGGAAACATTGTTTATAGGAAAGAACATGCTTTTTTTAACTGAAGTGGAAAGTACCAATACTTATGCCATGCACATGTTAAGGAATGTTAATGTAATGGAGGGAACCGTGGTTTATACCGATAATCAAACCAAAGGGAAAGGCCAAAGGGGTGCTAGCTGGAATAGCCTGGTAGCAAGTAATATAACGGCTTCGGTGATTTTAAAGCCAGGCTTTTTACCGGTAGAAAAATCTTTTTTTTTAAGTAAAATCACAGCTCTGGCGGTTTATGACTTATTGACTGATATTTTAGAGAGTAGTCATTATGACATTAAAATCAAATGGCCTAATGACATATTGGTAAATTCCAGGAAAATAGCGGGAATCCTGATAGAAAACACCTATAATCAGTCTACACTACATTATTCGGTGATAGGAATAGGTATAAATGTGAACCAATTCGAATTTGATGAATTAAATAACTTCGCTACTTCGTTGAGGTTGCTTGCAGGAAAGCCTTTTAATAGGAAAGAGCTCCTGGAAAAATTATGTGTTTACATAGAAAAATGGTACTTCAAGCTTATGGGCAATAAATGGGATGAAGTAAATACTAACTACCTGAACAGGCTACTTGGGCTTAATAAAAAGCTGAGGTTCAGAGATCTTAATCATGTGGTATTTGAAGCCATAATAAGGGATGTTTCCGAAGAAGGCCTGCTATGCCTTGAGATGGAAGACTTAACCATGAAACAGTTTGAGATCAAGGAATTGAAATTTATACTATAAAAAACAGCATCTCAATGGTTTATTATTAATGAGCAAATCCCCGTTTTGACTTATTTAAGATTGCCAGAGGAATGTATAGGAATGATTAATTTTACATTACCAGATAAATGTAATTATGAAATTCAAAATTCTCTATATTTTAGCATTAACTGTTTTCAGTTTAAAGTTTTATGCTCAAAACAATTGTAACACGTCTTTGCCTTTTTGTGCCACATCCAATTATACGTTTGCAGCGGGAGTAAATAACGGATCCGCAGCAGCGGGCCCTGATTATGGTTGTTTGTTTACTCAGCCCAATCCGGCCTGGTATTATGTGCAAATTGCGCAATCCGGCCCTGTGGTTCTTACGATTTCAGGATCGGGTGGGAGTGATGTGGATGTAATAGCTTGGGGGCCTTTTCCAACTGCTACCGGAAATTGCGGAAATTTAACCGCAGCCAATACGATAGATTGTAGCTATTCAGCAAGTTCAACCGAAACCCTCACCTTACCAAATGCACAGGCAGGCGAATTTTATCAGGTATTGATTACTAATTTTTCTAACCAACCTCAAAATATTAACTTTAATCAGGGAAATTCTGGAGTAGGTGGGGCAGGTTCAACTAACTGTAATTTTACTTCAGGAGTAAACAGCCCCTCTATTTGCCCCGCAGCAACAGCTACTTTAATAGCAACTACTTCGCTTGTAGGAGCTACCTATTCATGGGTTCCGGGTGGAGCTACCACTCAAACAGTTTATGTAACGCCCGCTACTACTACCGTTTATTCGGTTACTATTACAGGCTCTTTAACTGCAGGAGGTACCCAATCTACCGTAGTTAATACAGGTACCGTTACGGTATTACCAACGCCAACGGTTAATATGAGTTCCAACAGTATGGTATGTGCCGGTAGCCCTATTGTTTTAGCTGCTACGCCCGGTTTTACAAGTTATACCTGGACAACCCCGGTATCCACTCAAACAACAACAGGTAACTCGTTAACACTTCCAAACGCCAATAACAGTCTTGTTGGTACGTATACCGTTTTAATTAATTCGTTGCAGGGTTGTGAAGGCTCTGCTACTACAACGGTTGATATTATACCTACCTCAACGGTATCGGCGCCCGTACCCGCGAGTGCATGTGAAGGAGGAGTTATTAGTTTAACGTCTGACGCAATAGGAGCTATAGGTTATAGCTGGTCGGGCCCTGGTGGTTATACTTCTTCTGTTCAAAATCCTACGTTAACAAACGTAACATTGCCTCAGGCAGGTATTTACACGGTAACAGCTTATTTTACAGGTGCAGGAACAAATACCTGTACAACAACCAACACAACCACTGTTACCATTATACCTGCATCAACAGTAGTGATTACACCATTGAGTACTATTTGTAGTAATGGTACCATAAACTTAATGGCTCCGGCCGGAGGAAACTCGTATAGCTGGAATGGGCCTAATGGATTTACATCACCTATTCAAAACCCGGTAATTAATAATGCCGAAGTTATTAATCAGGGTATTTATTCTGTATCCATTACTGCTAGTGGCTGTGTAAGAACAGGTTCGGTAAGTGTAAGCGTATATAGTGTTTTAAATTATACAACTACACCAAGTGATATCACTTTATGTCAGGGATTGACGGCAAATTTAACGGCCGGAGGTACAGGAGGAAGTGGGAATTACGGTTATTCCTGGAATCCGGTAACAGATCTTTCAAACCCTGCTACAGATAGCCCTATGGTTACAGGAAATACCACCACCACTTATACCGTAACCTTATCCGATGCAAATTGTGCGGCGACACAAACCGTACAATCGGTTGTAACAGTGAGTGTAAATCCAACACCTGTTATTACACTTGGAACCAAATTAAGAGGCTGTGAGCCCTTTTCTGCGCCATTGAGTAGCGTAAGTAATCCGCCGTCGGCAAGCTGTGCCTGGGTGTTTAGTAATAATACGGGATATAACCAATGTAACAGTACCGGTTTTATGTTTCCTGCACATGGAGTGTATAATGCAACCCTTAATGTAACGGATGTAAATGGTTGCCAAAACAGTATTACCGAAAACGCCTATGTAACGGTGGATCCTAAGCCCAATGCTGATTTTACGTATTTGCCAACGAATCCAACCGTTTTGATTAACGAAGTAAGCTTTGATGATAACTCAAGCATTGGTGGGCCTATGCAAAACTGGCACTGGAATTTTGGGGATTACTTTTTAAGTGAAGCAAATGATACGTCTAATGTGCCAAACCCTTCTCACGTATATGATAATGCAGCAACCTATACGGTATCATTAGCCATAGTAAATAGCTTTGGTTGCAGAGATACTGTTACCAAATATATAAATGTGGAAGAGGAGTTTGCGTTATTTATCCCAAATGCCTTTACTCCTACAAAATCTGAAGGGAAGAATGATGTATTTATGGCACAAGGCATAGGCTTTTTACCGGAAACATTTACTATGGCAATTTATGACCGTTGGGGAAATTTAATTTATAAAACCAATGATATTACCAAAGGATGGGATGGCAGCATAAAAGGTGGCAAAACCGTTCAGGGAGTATATGTATATAAAATAACCGTACAGGATTTTAAGAAACATGACAGGGAGTTTATCGGGCATATAACAGTGTTATAAGCTTACCTTTAAAAACTTTTAATAAGTATAAAAATCCTTTCTGCAAATAACAGAAAGGATTTTTTATTTTTGTTAAGCTTATACTATGAAACAATACCATGATTTAATGAGCCATGTTTTAGAGCATGGTGTAAAAAAAGAAGATAGAACAGGAACGGGAACTATTAGTGTGTTTGGATACCAGATGCGTTATGATCTGGCGAAGGGCTTTCCTTTATTAACCACTAAAAAATTACATACCAAATCTATTATTCATGAACTCTTGTGGTTTTTGAAAGGAGATACGAATATTAAGTATTTAAAAGATAACGGTGTACGTATATGGGACGAGTGGGCGGATGCTGAAGGAAATTTAGGACCTGTTTACGGATATCAATGGCGGAGCTGGCCAACGCCAGACGGCCAACAGATTGATCAGGTAACGCAGGTAATTGATATGATCAAAAAAAATCCGGATTCGCGCCGTTTAATTGTGAGTGCCTGGAATGTAGCAGATATCAATCACATGAAATTGCCTCCCTGCCATGCATTTTTTCAGTTTTATGTAGCAAATGGTAAGCTAAGCTGCCAGTTGTACCAAAGAAGTGCTGATATTTTTTTAGGCGTACCATTTAATATTGCTTCTTATGCTTTGTTAACGATGATGGTAGCGCAGGTTTGTAATTTAGAGGTGGGCGATTTTGTTCATACCCTGGGTGACGCACATTTATATACAAATCATATAGATCAGGCAAAGCTACAGTTAACAAGGGAGTTGCGCGCACTGCCTACGTTAAGGATCACTCCGGAAGTAACCTCTATTTTCGATTTCAAATTTGAGGATTTTACATTGGAAAATTATGATCCGCATCCTCACATTAAAGCGGAGGTTGCTGTTTAATAAGAATAAATTTCTTCAATTATTATAATACATTTACATTTGCAAAAAAGAAAGAATAACTATGAGTGATATTAAAACAGTATTGGAAAGTGCAAAAGGCCAGATGGAAAAAACCATTGCACATTTAGAAGTAGAGTTAGCAAAGATCAGAGCAGGTAAAGCAAACCCCTCGATGTTAGATAGTATACTGGTTGACTATTATGGATCTAAAACACCTTTAAGTAATGTAGCAAGTGTTAATACCCAGGACTCAAGAACCATATTGGTACAGCCGTGGGAAAAAGCAATGCTTACACCTATAGAAAAAGCGATTCAGGCAGCAAACCTTGGATTTAATCCACAAAATGATGGTGTATTGATCCGTATTATAGTACCACCATTAACAGAAGACAGAAGGAAAGACCTGGTTAAAACCTCTAAAGCAGCGGGAGAAGATGCTAAAATAGGGTTGAGAAATATTCGTAAAGAATCTATCGATAAAATTAAAGCACTGCAAAAAGCCGGATTACCTGAAGATGAAGCAAAAGTAGGCGAAACGAAAATGCAAACACTTATTGATGAATTTTCGGTAAAATGTGAAAAACATTTAGAACAAAAGGAAAAAGAAATTCTTACAGTATAAGGATTTATTGAATTTCATAAAGCATAAAAAAAAGCGTCTTAATTTAATTATTAAGACGCTTTTTTTCGTTTATAATTTAAAATCAGATCATCAATTATTCTAATCGTTTAATTGTGCAACCGATCGATTTGGTTTCTTGTTTTACAGGAGTTGTGTTTTTAATCAGGGCGTCAATCGCATCTTTTAAATAAGGCTCTTTTACAGCGGCTGGATCTTTTACATTATCATCAATAGAACCTTTATAGATCAACCCTTTTGTGTTAAATAAAAAGCATTGAGGTGTTTTTGTAGCTCCAAAAGCATCTGCCAGTTTAGAGTTAGTATCTACTGCATAAGAGCAGGTTAGTTTTTGAGTAGCAGCATATTTTACCATGGCATCAAAGCTGTCATCTTCCGAGCGTTGCCCTTCATTACTGTTAAGGATAATGCAACCTATACCCTGTTTAATGCAATTGTCAGAAATCTCTTTAATACGTGTTTCGCTTAGTTTTACGTAAGGGCAGGTATTACAGGAAAAAATAACCAATAACCCTTTAGCGGTTTTTGCAGAATTTAAAGAAACCTCTTTACCGGTTACATCTTTCATTTTTTCATCGCCCAGTGGTACTGGAGCATTTAAGCCAAGCTCATTACCAACAGACGTATTTATAAATGACAATAAAAACCCACAGGCAATTA
The DNA here is from genome assembly GCA_963422675.2 of Bacteroidia bacterium. Lineage (GTDB taxonomy): Bacteria > Bacteroidota > Bacteroidia > B-17B0 > Aurantibacillaceae > UBA4416. Next base: position 144 of record CAXVYS010000025.1, on the reverse strand, counting down.
GCATGATGATAAAAAAAATACCTTTTTTCATTTTGTTAAATTTAAGTAAATGTAAATAAATGTTTAAATATGCGGTTTTAGTTCCTCTAAAATTTAGTATCGTTCGTCTAAAATCCTGATTTTTAACAATTTGTTAATGAAAAT